>DIVG01000030.1:47519-195766 GCA_002422425.1 Akkermansiaceae bacterium UBA6138
GAAATGGAGGCGCGAAGTCGCTTCCTGCTTGCGCTGAAATTCTTTGAGCTTGGGGAACTTACTTCGGGACAGGCTGCTGGAATGGCCGGAATGGGGAGAGTCTCTTTTCTCTCTGAAGCCGCCCGCTGCGGGGTGCCTGCGGTCGATTTGGAGGAAGAGGAAATAAAATTCGAATTCGTGGATGGATGACTTCTTTTCAAGAGCGGTCGTCTGCAACACGGGCCCGCTCATTGCTCTGAGCCGTGCCTCGGTGGGATTTCTTCGTTCAACAATTTTTCCGGAGGTTTATGTGACCAATGAAGTTGTTGCAGAGTTGACCGCCAAGGATGCCGGGGACACGTCGGAGATACTGCGAACGCTCAATGATGTAAAAGTGATATCCCACTCCCTTCCCGATCCACTGCTTCTCACTGAACTGGATGCGGGAGAAGCCTCAGTAATCCAGGCTGCTCGGGACCGAGGGTTGAAAGGGGTGTTGATCGACGAACGACGTGCCCGCCGAATTGCCGCGGATGTCTACGGTCTGGAAGTCCGGGGCACTTGTGCTTAGCTTCTACGGTCGAAGCGGGAGGGATATCTTGAAGAGGTGATGCCCATTCTGGATGCGATGGTTGCGAACGGCTCCTTTATCGGGCCGCGCTTGCGGGCCGAGTGCCTGCGCCGCGCCGGCGAGTGAGTGATGAGCAACCGNNGTCTCCGATTCAGTTCGATGAAGGAAGTCTGTCGCCGCATTCGCGAAAATCTGGGCTAAAGTGCGCCCGTCATGACCGAACCAGCGAGCGACTCCCCCGATTCATCCATCCATCAACTGGCGGTGCGGCCTCTTCGACCCGAAGATGCCGCCGACGTCCGCCGCATTTCCGAAGGGCTCTACGCCCGCATCAATTCGAGCTGGAGCGAAGAGGCCTACCTGCGCCTCCTCAATCGTTTCCCCGAAGGCCAGATCGGGGTGGAAAATCATGGAAAGATCGTCGCGTTCGCTTTCGCGCTGATCGTCGATTACCAGAAGTTCGGCGATAGCCACACCTACGATCAGATCACCGGCGGATTTACCTTTTCCACCCACGATCCCGACGGGGACGTCCTCTACGGCATCGAAGTCTGCGTCGATCCCGAGTACCAGGGCCTGCGCCTCGGCCGACGTCTCTACGACGCGAGAAAGGAAGTCTGCGAGCAGCTCAATCTCCGCGCCATCATCGCCGGAGGTCGCATGCCGAACTACAGCAAACACAAGGACCTGACCCCGCGCCAGTACATCGACGGGGTGAAGCGGAAGGAGATCTATGACCCCGTCATGACCTTCCAGCTCAGCAACGATTTTCACGTCAAAAAGGTCCTTACCAATTACCTCCGCAGCGACACCGAGTCGAAGGCCTACGCGACCCTGCTGCAGTGGAACAACATCTACTACCAGCCGAAAGAGCAGCGTTTCGGGCAGCGCTCCTTCGTGCGACTCGGGGTGGTGCAGTTGCAAATGCGGAGCATTCCCAGCGTGCAGTCGTTCTTCGATCAGATCGAGTTTTTCATCGATGCAGTGAGCGGTTACAAGGCCGATTTCATCTGCTTTCCGGAGTACATCAACGCCCCCCTCATGGCGCCGTTCAACGCCGACGGGGCCGCCGGCGCGATCCGCAAGCTGGCCGGGCTCACCGATGAGATCCGCGAGTTTTTTGTGCAAAAGGCGGTCGAGTATAACATCAACATCATCACCGGGAGCATGCCCTTTTATCAGGACAACCGGCTCTACAATGTCGTTTACCTTTGCCGCCGCGACGGCAGCTACGAGAAGCAGTTCAAGATCCACATCACCCCGAGCGAGGAGAAAGACTGGGGCATGATCGGCGGAGACATCGTCCGGGTCTTCGACACCGATGCGGGAAAGGTCGCCATGCTGATCTGCTACGACGTGGAGTTTCCCGAACTGGGCCGCATCCTCGCCGATCAGGGGGTGCAGATCCTTTTTGTTCCCTTTTGCACCGACACTTCGCCCGGATATCACCGCGTCCGTTACTGCGCCCAGGCCCGCGCCATCGAGAACGAGTGCTACGTCGTCGTCGCCGGGAGCGTAGGGAACCTGCCCAAGGTCGTCAATATGGACATCCAGTACGCCCAGTCCGCCGTTTTTTCCCCGAGTGACTTCGCTTTCCCCAACAAAGCCATCGTGGCCGAGGCGACGACGAACACCGAGACCACCCTCATCGCGGATGTCGATCTCCACGATCTTACCGATCTGCACAGCTACGGCAGCGTGCGGAATCTCCAGCAGCGCCGCACCGACCTTTACCGTTTGAATTGGAAATCGGAGTGAAAATCCGGGGAGATAGCTTGTGAAATTTTTCACAATCCCCCCTTGCTCCCGACTTTTCGAGACGTAACCTCTCGGGAGACTGACGCCAACCAGAGAAAAGACCATGCCGGAGACGATCGAGCAACATGCCGCCTACGATTCCAAGATCGAGGGCAATATCATCTTCACGAAAGCCGATGCGGCGATCAACTGGATGCGGAAGAACTCGCTCTGGCCCATGCCGATGGGGCTGGCCTGCTGCGCCATCGAGCTGATGGGCTCGGCCTCGTCCCGCTTTGACATCGCCCGCTTCGGCGCCGAGGTGATGCGCTTTTCCCCCCGCCAGAGCGACGTCATGATCGTCGCCGGCACCGTCACCTACAAGATGGCTCTGGCCGTGAAGCGGGTCTGGGATCAGATGCCCGAGCCGAAGTGGTGCATCGCGATGGGGGCCTGTGCCTCGTCGGGCGGCATGTATCGCAGCTATGCGGTCCTTCAGGGAATCGATCACCTTATCCCGGTCGACGTTTATATTTCCGGTTGCCCGCCGCGTCCCGAGGCCGTTCTTGAGGGCCTCATGCGCCTGCAGGATAAAATCTCGAAAGAGGAATCCGCTGTGGCCCATTTCCAGACCGAGAAGGCCGTCTGATCTGCCGTCCTTTATCTCCCTACTCTGCCATGACCTCCATTCTCAACATCCTCGGAGAACGTTTCGGCGCCGCCATCCTCGACACCGTCGAATTCCGCGGCGAGCAGACCGTGATCGTCGAACAGGCCAGGGCCAAAGAGATCATCAACTACTGCCGCGACGAGCTGGGGTTCGACTACCTCATCGACGTGAGCAGCCTTGACCATTTCGGCGTCGAACCCCGCTGGGAGATGGTCTACGAACTCTACGCCCTCGGGAACGGCGCCCGTCACCATCTGCGCCTCAAATACAAACTTCCCGAGGACACAAAGGCGGACTCGGTCTCCGACATCTGGCCCACCGCCGCCTGGCACGAGCGCGAGATCTACGACATGATGGGAATCGAGTTCAACGGACTCGCCGATCATCGTCGCATTCTCATGTGGGAAGGTTATCCTTACTTCCCCCTCCGCAAGGATTTCCCCCTCGCCGGTCGTCCCAGTGAGATGCCCGACGTCGCCTTCACCGATCGCGCGCCGCTGGAGGGCGGGCCGTTCGTCACCTCGCCGACCTCGGCCAGCACCGTCCATCGCGAGCCCCGCTCCCGGGAAATGGATTGATCCCCCGGCCTTTCGGGTGAACAAATCGAGGCATGGACTGGCTCCTCGAGCAATGGCAGTGGGTGCGTCATCACGAGGAACTTTTCGTCTGGATCGGCTCGCTCTCGCTTCTGACGCTCATCGTCAGCTTTATCACCGTCCCCATGGTGATCAGGCGCATGCCCCACGACTATTTCCTCGAGACGAGCGAGGGGACCGAGGCTATCCGCGAACAGCACCCGGCCTTGAGACTCGTTTTTCTGATCCTGAAAAACCTGCTCGGAATCGTTCTTGTCGCGGGAGGTCTCATCATGTTCTTTACTCCGGGGCAGGGGATCCTGACGCTCGTCATCGGGATCCTTCTCATGAATTTTCCCGGCAAGCGCCGCTTTGAAATCCGTCTGATCCGGCTGAAGCCGCTGAAGCGCGCGGTCGACTGGATCAGACGCCGGGCAGGGCGGCGTCCGCTTGAGCTCCCCCCGCATCAGGATTAAACCTCCTGCGGTAAGCGCGACTCTCAAGATGGGATCGGCAGACCTCGCTCACGTAAGCGCTCGCCTCCTCGTGCGACCGTGTTCTTTTTGCACTTCCTTGTCTGATCCATTGCTCCAGCTAATCGAAGCGTTGCGATGGTATTGAAACCTGCGGAGAGGCAATTTTGTCTTGAAAAAAGACTCTGAGCAGGGAAACTGCGCTTCGCCCGATCTGTTTCCCGGACTCGATAGATCAGGCGTTCTCCAGCGCGGTCTCCACCGGACCGCCCGATCATGGAGGGATGGCTGAGCCCGGTTTAAGGCGCTCGATTCGAAATCGAGTGTAGTGCAAACTACCGTGGGTTCGAATCCCACTCCCTCCGCCATTGGTCNNCCGGGGGCCGAGCGAAGCCGTCCCCACCTCAATCCTCGAGCACGCCATCGCGGCCGTAAAACTTCACAAGTCGCTTGATCTTCGGCCTCTCCTTTGACTCCCGCCAGGCGTTGGTGTCGCGGAGACTGTAGACGCAGCCGCAGTATTCCTGCTGGTAAAACTCTTCGCGTTTCGAGATCTCGATCATGCGCTGGGCACCGCCCTCTTTTCGCCAGTTGAAGGTCCAGTAAGACATCCCCGGGTAGCGGGCCGCCGCCCGTTCCCCGCAGCCGTTGATCTGATCCATGTTCTTCCAGCGCGAAATTCCGAGGGTGCTGGAGATGAGATCAAAGCCGTGTTCGGCGGCATAGTCGGCCGTCACTTCGAAACGCATGTCAAAGCACGCGGTGCAGCGGGCACCGCGCTCGGGCTCCCACTCCATCCCCTTGGTGCGGTCGAACCAGTCGCGGACGTTGTAGTCCCAGTCGACGAAGGCCATCCCGAGCTTTTCGGCGTAACGGATGTTTTCCTCTTTGCGGATCTCATATTCATCTCGCGGATGAATGTTAGGATTATAAAAGAAAATTGTCGTCTCGATCTTAGAGGCGGCGAGGGCGTCCATGACCTCCGCAGCGCACGGGGCGCAGCACGAGTGCATGAGGCAGCGCTTCGAGCCGTTCGGTGTCTCGAGTTGCGGGCGCACGTAGTTCTCCGCCGAATAGCGGGAGCCGGTGTCGCTGCTGCCCTTGTCGCTGCCGTCCTGTGATCGTCTGCCCATGTCTAGTCTCTCGGGTAAAGTAGAAAGGGCTCGCGCCGTTTCAAGAAATCATTGAGCCCGGGTTGCCACGCTTCGCGGATCTCGCCGCCTGTAGCCCCGCTCAGGATCAAACCGAGCGTCTCGGAATCGCGGAGGAGGACGTTGCCCTTTTCCCCAAGGTTAAAGGTATCCCCGGCCTGATCGTAGACCTGGCGCATCAGGGCGATACCTACGTCAAGCGGTCGCAGGCGGTCGCGGTCGGTGATGAAAAAGCGCACCCCGGCACAATCTTCACCCTCGTAGACGCTCGCGTCCGGGGTGAAACGGGTCGGGAGAAAACTGATTCCGGGAATTCCTTCATCATTTAGCTTCCGGGCAAGGCGTCCGTCGTGCAGCCAGGGCGCACCAATATGCTCGAAGGGTGTCGTGGTGCCGCGTCCGACCGAGAGGTTGGTGAACTCGACCAGACCGACCCCGGGGTAGAGAAGGGCCTGGGTGAGACTGCGCATGTTCGGCGAAGGGTTTACCCAGGGCAACCCGGTCTCGTCGAAGCGCATTTTCGGCGACCAGCCCTCGACCTTGATGACAGTGAGGTCGGCCCCAACGTTGCGCTCGGCATTGAAAAGTCGCGCGAGTTCGCCTGCGGTCATGCCGTGCTGCACGGGGATCTCGTGAAAGGCAACGAAGTCATTGCCCTCGCCCTTGCGGATGGGGCCGTCGACGACGATGCCCCCGATGGGATTGACCCTGTCAAGGACGATGAACTTGATTCCCGCCTCTTTCGCTGCCTCAAGCGCGAGACCCATCGTCGAGACATAGGTGTAAAAGCGACAGCCGATGTCCTGGATGTCGAAGACGAGCGCGTCGAGTCCCTTCATCTGATCGCTCGTGGGCTTGCGGGCCTCGCTCTTGTAAAGACTGTAGACCGGCAGGCCGGTGGCCGCGTCGCGCTCGTCGTCGATCGAGTCCGCCTCGACCACGCCGCGGATGCCGTGCTCAGGGGAAAAGAGCGCGACCAGTTCGACCTTCGAGGCACCCGCAAGCAGGTCGATGGTGGAGCGACGCTGGCGGTTGATCCCGGTCTGATTCGTGATCAGGCCGATTTTCATTCCCTCAAGCGCGCTGAAGCTGTCCCGCTCCAGCACGTCGATACCGTTAAAAACACCGACCGGATCTCCGGCTGCCGTCATTACTCCCCGGCCCGTCTCCGACTCGGGCGCGACGGCAGTGAGCGGGACCGGCTCCGTGTAGCCGACCGCTTCGGCCGCGAGCGTCCCGACTTTCGTTCGCAGCGCTTTAATCAGTCCCGCCTCACTCGGGTGGTTGCGATTGGCGAGGAGGATGACAAGAGTCTCCGACGCCGGATCGACCCAGATCGAAGTCCCCGTCCAGCCGGTATGGCCAAAGCCCTCACGCGGGAATTTCTCTCCGCGCTGATAGGAAAAATTTGAGTCAATATCCCACCCCAGCCCGCGCTGCGCCCCGAGCGACCCGGGGAGCTGGTTCGTCGTCGCCATTTTTACCATTTCACGTCCCAGGAGCGATGTGTCGCCCTCTTTGGCGAAGGCAAAAGCTCGCACAAAGGTAGCGACATCCTTTGCCGTGGAGAATACCCCCGCATGACCCGCGACGCCCTCCATGCGGCGACAAGTGGGATCGTGGACCTGTCCGCGCAGGAGCCCGTAGCCCTCGACCACCGTGGTGGGCGCGATTTGGCCGTGCGTTGCCGCCGCAGGCAGGTAACCGGTCTCCGTCATCCCGAGGGGCGAGAAAATGTGGTCCCGCGCATACCGGTCGAGGCGCTGCCCCGAGACGCGGTTCACGATTTCCCCGAGGAGGATAAAGTTCACATCACTGTAGCGAAAGCGCGTCCCGGGGCGCTCGATCAGGCCCACCGTGGCGGCGCGGCGGGCGCCCTCTGCATGCCCCCAGAAGTCCGCCTCGGTCAGAAAAATACCCGGAGGTAGACCGCTCTGATGGGTAATGAGGTGGCGGACCGTGATCTCCCTTCTGTCCTCCACCGTCACGAGCGGGTCGGTCGGTTCGGGTCGGATCCCGCCCGAGAGAAAATCGGGGATATGCTTCGAGACCGCATCGTCGAGCGAGAGGCAGCCGTCTTCGACCAGTTTCAAAATCGCCGTCGTTGTCGACATCACTTTCGTGAGGCTGGCCACGTCGAAGATCGTGTCCGTCGTCATCGCTTCGAAACCAGGGGCGACGACACGACGACCGTAGGCCTTGTGATAGACCTCGCCTTTGCTCTCGAGCCACAGCACCGCTCCGGGGATTTCGCCTTTCGCAATCGAGGCCTCAATCTCCGTATCAATCGCGCTGAGCTTGTCCTTTTGCATGGGACCGGCCGTACCGCATCCGGGCCAGATCATGATAAAAATCACGAGAGCAACGAGGCGGCGGAAGAAATGGAGAAGGCGCTTCAACGATTAAGGGTGAGGGTGAGACGAGTCGGGCGGGCCAGTTCGATAGTTCGATGAACATACCCTCTCAACTGTGCGCTATTTCTGACCGGGAATCAATCCTCGTGAGTCCCCGACCCGCGTCAGTAGGGGAAATGGGAAGTTTCGGCTTGCAAATGAGGTGGTCTTTGCTTCGGCGTGGGCGGATCGAATCTTTTTGCCGGAGGGTGCGGCGACCTCGTCCCTATCGACATCATCCCCGTCGTGGCTGCGGGGAATCTGCTCGAAATACTCGTTCGGGCGCGTGCATCAGGTCCGCCCTTCCGTTTGACCCGCCCCTTGCGGGGACGTAGAATTCCATTCCCATGCTCCTCGTCATCGACAACTACGACTCCTTTACCTACAACCTCGTTCAGTACTTCGGGGAGCTCGGCGCCGCGATGGAGGTCCACCGCAACGACGGCATCACTCTCGACGAGATCCGGGAAAAGGCACCCGAGCGGATCTGTATCTCTCCGGGCCCCTGCACACCCTCCGAAGCAGGGATCAGCGGTGATGTCATCCGGACCTTCGGCGCGACGATACCGCTCTTCGGTGTTTGTCTCGGGCACCAGTGCATCGGCGAAGTCTTCGGCGGCGACGTCGTCCGGGCCGACCGGCTCATGCATGGCAAGACCTCTCCCGTGATTCACAACGGGGAATACCTTTTCAAAGGAATCGCGTCCCCCTTCGAGGCGACTCGCTACCACTCGCTCATCGTGAAACGGGACACCCTGCCCGACTGCCTTGAGATCACCGCCGAGACCGCCGAGGGCGAGATCATGGGGCTTCGCCACAAGGAGCTGCCCATTTACGGCGTTCAGTTTCACCCCGAGTCCATCCTGACCGTCTCCGGGAAGACAATCCTCAGGAATTTTCTGGATTTGTGAGGCCGGGGCCGACGGGACGCGACGCGGCAATGGCGATGTCCTAAGAATGAGCTTCTGCAGACGATACGGAGCCATTGGAGACAAAATGTTAACTAACACTGCTCTCCGGACCGCAATGATTTATTTTTGTGTGTGAGCAGGAGCTTAGGGTGTATTCGAAAACCTATCTTCTGAACCAATCGCAGATGACGGCGAGTCGCTTACTGAGCCTCTAAAAACCAATCAGATTGTTGTGGTCATCATTAACACCGTTGATAAAGTTAGCGGTCACAATTCCATGGCGATCTCCACCTCCTCGATGCCTCTGACCTTTCTCACTCTTCCCTTTCGCTTAGATTGTTCAATTTCGCTCCCGCTCTCCGCCGTTCCGTTCGTCCCCTCACCCCGTCCCACCTCACCCGGGAATGAAACTCCATCACCTTGAGTTGTTTTATTATGTCGCCAAGCACGAAGGCATCACCGAAGCGGCCCGGAAGATGCCCTACGGTATCCAGCAACCCGCCGTGAGCGGCCAGATTAAGGCGCTTGAAGAGGATCTCGGCATCTCTCTTTTCCATCGCCGTCCCTTTGCCCTGACCCCGGCGGGCGAGGAACTCTACGAATTTATCCATCCGTTCTTCTCGCGCATCGACCGGTTCACCGAGCAACTCCGCCGTGAGGAGAGCTGCCACCTGCGCCTCGCCGCCTCGGCCACGGTCCTCGGCAATCATCTCCCCGAGGTGCTCCAGTCTCTCCGGAGCGAAGTCCCCGATCTTCGCCTCACCCTCCGCGAACTCGGCAACACCGAGCTTGAGAACGCGCTCCGGAAAGAGGAGACCGATGTCGCCATTTCCGTAATCCACCGCCGCATCGGGCCGAACATCAAGGCAATCAAGCTCCTCGACCTCCCCCTCGCTCTCGCCGTTCCCGGGAACTGCCCGATCACTTCTTTCCAGGAACTCGTCGATGCCTCGGCAGGCGGATACCTCAGCCATCCGCTCGTCTCCCTGCCGCAATCCGAACAGGTCGCCCGCCTCTTTCAGCGCGGCCTTCTCGCCGCAAACCTGAGGTGGGAGCCGTCCATGGAGGTATCGGAGCTCGGGTTGATCCTGAACTACGTCTCACGGGGATTCGGTTTCGGCGTCGCGGTGGATATTCCCGGGGTCGCCTGGCCCGACCACGTCAAAAAAATTCCTCTGCCCGATCATTTTCCTCCCCTCAGCCTCGGCGTCCTCCATACCGGCGAACTCAAGCCGATCGCGGAGCACTTCCTCCAGCTCGTGAAAAAGAAGGCATCGCGCTTGAAGAAAGCTCTGAAAAAGGCAACCTCTTCCTGATCATGCCGGAAGCGATCCTTTTTGACTTTGACGGACTCATCCTCGACACCGAGGTGCCCATCTATGAGGCCTGGCGCGAGAACTTCCTCGCCTTCGGACACGATCTCCCTCTTGAGGTCTACGCCGCCTGTGTCGGGAGCAATTTCGGAGCCTTTGATCCGAAGAGCCACCTCGAGTCGCTCACCTGCACTGCGATCGACTGGACGGCCTGGGACACCGGCCGCGAACGCGACGCCCTCGCCCGCACCCACCGTCTCGATCCCTTTCCGGGCGTGCTCACCCTCCTCGACGACGCCGATGCCGCCGGAATCCCCTGCGCCGTCGCCTCGAGTTCGCCACGCGACTGGGTCGAAGGCCATCTCGACCGTCTCGGGATCCTCCACCGTTTTGCCCTGACCCGCTGCCTCGACGACGTACGCTTGCCCAAGCCGGCCCCGGATCTGTTCCTCGCCGCCGCCGCCGGTCTCGGGACAAATCCCTCCGCCGCCATCGTCCTTGAGGATTCGCTAAACGGACTGCGCGCCGCCCTCGCCGCCGGGATTGCCTGTATCGTGGTGCCGAACCGCATCACTTCACACCTCGAATTCCCCGGCGCTGCCGCGATCCTCGAAAGCCTCGAAGGCATGACCGTCGCCGGCCTCGCCGGGATCAAGGCCCTCGCCCCCACTCCATGAGCCACCCGACCCCGCCACCACTGCCCTCCCCCGCTCCGGATCCCGAACCCGATGCCGCGATCGATCCCACCGTAGGGGCAACTCCTACTCCCGTCCCCACAGCAATGCTTTCGGTCGCGGGGCTGCATCGTTCTTTCGGGCGCTTCGCTGCTGTCGATGGTCTCGATCTCTCGGTCCATGCCGGTGAGATCTACGGATTCCTCGGTGTCAACGGAGCAGGAAAAACGACGACGATACGCATGCTCATGGGCATCATCGCCCCCGACCGCGGCACGATCGAGCTGCTCGGCGAAAAGTCGAAGCGCACTACCCTGAAACAGAAACAACGCATCGGCTACGTCTCGCAGGACCAGACCTTTTACCCCTGGATGACGGCGGAGATGCTCGGGCGCTTTGTCGGTGGTCTCTACCCGACCTGGGATACCGCCGAATACCGCCGCCTCCTTAACGTTCTTGAAGTCCCCGCCAATCGCAAGGTCTCGGGTCTCTCTGGAGGGATGCGGGTGAAACTCGCCCTCGCCCTCGCCATCGCCCCGCGCCCGCCTCTCCTCATCCTCGACGAACCCACCGCCGGACTGGATCCCGTGGCACGGCGCGAGTTCCTCGAGATTATCACCCACCAGGCAAGGGAATACGGACGCACCACCTTTTTCTCGACCCATCTCCTCGATGAAGTCGAGCGGGCCGCCGACCGGGTCGGCATTATTCACCAGGGGAAAAAACGCTTCGAAGGTCGCCTCGACGAATTGCAGCGCCGCGTCCGCGAAATCACCCTCCCCGCCGGGGCTCCTCTGCCCGACGGCTTCCAGATCTGGCGCGATCTCGGGACCGCGGAAACGGACGAAGGAACCGCCTACCGACTCATCGTCGAAGCCGATCCCGTGAACTGGGAGAGCGCCGGCATCCCCGGTGGGAAACTGCCTCTCGATGACATCTTCATCGCCTGCGTCGGCATCTCGACGACCCGCCTCTGATGAACCGCGCCCTGATCTATAAGGAACTCCGCCAGCACGGCATCTGGCTGGCGCTGCTCGCGGCGCTGAGCGGCGTTGTCTTCGTCGTCATCGTCTTCGCCACCGGTGCCGACGGCAGCAGCGGCGGCATCTTTTTCGGCATTCGTCAGGGTCTCTCCTACTTTCTTCCCCTCCCTGTTTTCATCATCTCCCATCTTCTCGTCGCGATGGAATTTCGCCGTCGCACCCGCCTCTTTCTCGAAGGTCTGCCGCTCCCGCGCTGGCGCATGATCGCAATCAAGGCCTGCCTCGCCCTTCTCCTCGCCACGATCATCGCGGGCGGGGCGGTGCTCGCGGCTGCGTCCGTCTCGGGCGGGTCCGAGGCGATCTCCCCAAAGTTCCTCGGCATCCTCCTCAGTAGCGCAATCAGCTGGGCGTGGTTCCTCACCGCCCTGCTTTTTCTGATCTCCTTCCTCGGCCGATACAAGGTCGTAATCCTCCTCGTGCTCGTCTTCGGACTCTCGTGGATCAACTACGCCACCGCCGTGCCCCTGCGCGACTTTCCCCCTTTCGCCCTGCTCGCCCGGTTCGGATTCGAACGCGATCTCTGGCCCGCCGCCGCTCTGGAGGGTACCGCCCTGATCACCGCCTTGCTCTTCGCCGCCGCCTTCACGATCGGTCTCGCGAAAGAGGGCTCTGTCGCCGCGATCCTCGGCGAGACGATGAGCTACCGGGAAAAAATGCTCCTCGGGGCCGCCGTCGCGATCGCTTTCACTGCGGTGATGATCTGGTTTACCCCGCAGCCCGAACCCTTCTCCCTCCCCGGTGCGGTCGAGGAGGAATACGACGGCGTCCGCGTCCACCTCTCACCCGAGGACATGACACGAGCCGTCGACGACGACGTCGTCCTCGCCGCTTATCTCGCGCGTCGCCTTGCCGAAAAGCGTGACTGGCTTGGGATCGCCCGTGAGGAGTTCCCTCCCGTCTATGTCGTCGAGCGCAAGGGGCTCGCGAATGAAGAGATCGACTGGGAGGAGGTCGAAGGTGACCGCGTCGTCCTGATGTATGCCGGCTACCGCGATCCCGGATTCACAAAGGACACTCTCGTCGCCTTTTCCATGAGCGTGGCGCTTAGTGTGCACTCGCACCGCCGCGTCGACAAGGAGCGCCGCTGGTGGATTGTCTGCGGCGTCGAGGGACTCATCGAGATGGAGCGCGCCGACGAGGCGACCCGCCTCGCCCGGGAAAAATCCGCCTGCGACACGGTGAAGGAACACGGCCTCACCGTGGAAAAACTTCTCGGACGCAATCTCTACGCTGAGGAAGCCGGCTGGCGTGAAGCCGACGCGGTCGCGTGGATGGCCTTCCGCTACCTCATCGAAACAGTCGGGGAGGAAAAGGTGCAGGCTCTCGCCCGCAAGACTATCACCCGCCGCGTTACCCGTCAGGACAGCCGTCCAGTCTGGGGGGAACTTTTTCAGCCAGTGCCGCGGGTCTTCGAATCCACGACCGGACTAAGCCTCGAGGCCTTTGTTGACGGCGCGCGTGATTACATCCTCGCCCATCCGGGGGCGGAGGCACCCGGAACGAAAGCCCCGGAAGGGCCTGAGTTAAAGAAGGAGGAAAAACGATGAGAGCCTTCCGCGCCATCCTCTGGAAAGAGTGGGGCTCGCTGAGGCCCTTCGCCCTGCTCCTGCTCGCCCTCTTCATCTTCGGGCTCTTCATGGTGCAGGCCACGGAATATTTCGATGTGTATCCTTTCTGGGAAAACATCATCGGCAATGCCGGCTCCGTCGTCGGTATGACCTTTATCCTCTGCCTAGTGGTATCGTTAGGACTAATGGTTCGGGAGAAGGACGAGGGCACCCTGCTCTACCTCGACGGACTCCCGATTTCCCGCTTTTCCGTCTACCTCGCCAAATGGCTCGTCGCGGTCGCGCTCATCTGCTCAATCAATCTGCTCTGGACGCTCGAGTCCATCGTCTACGATCTGCTCTCGCGCGGCAGCACCTCACCGCCGACGCCGTGGCGATCGATCGGGGTTTTCACCGTCCTTGAGCTCGCCCTCAGCATTTACTTTCTCACCATCCTGATCGCTTTCTCCTTCCTGCGTCGCTGGGCTCTCATCGCGATCGGGGCCGTGTTCTGGATTATCTTCGGATTGAAGTCCATGCAAGTTCCCTACGCCGGCCTCCTCGATCCTTTCACCCTCATCGACGCGCCCGCCGACATCAACGAACGCTGGGAGTGGCCGAAACGGCAACTCGCTGTCATGGGTGTCATCACGGTCATCGCATGGTTCTCCGGTTACTTCATTTTCTCGCTCCGTCAGGGTGCCGTGAGCGCCTTTTCCCGCGGCATGCGCGAAGCCTGGTGGGGAAAACTCGCGGGGGGCTGCGCCATCGTCCTCGTCGTCGCGATGTGGTTCGGCATCCTCATCGCGATCTCGTGGGACGACGGCGTTAAAGCCGCCCGCGCCGAAGCCGCGAAGGCGCGCAACGCGACCCCGCCGGACCGCAAGAACGAGATCGTTACGGAAGTGACGGAACACTTCCGTTTCATCTTCCGCCACCAGGCGACGCGGCGCATGGAGACGGTCATCGCGGAGGCCGATCCCGTCTTTAATACGGTGGCCGACTTCCTCAATCTGTCCGGCGACCTTCGCGACAATCTCGTCACGGTCGATCTCTCGAGTCCGCTCGCCTCGCACAATGCCGGTCAGGCCTACTGGAAAAAGATCCGCATGGCCCTGCCGGCGGAGGACAAGAATAAGCCCGACCCGGAGGAGCGCGAGGCCCTCGCCATCCTCGGACACGAGGTCACCCACGTCTTTATTGATCAGATCAGCGACGGTCGGCTCGAGGAATCATTCGACGCGGCGCGGTGGTTCCACGAGGGACTGGCGAGCTACGTTGAGTTCCGCTTTTTCCGCGACGACGGCGGGGCCACCGCCTACCGCCGCTGGGCCGCTCTGGCCGCGAAGTGGGAAGAAGTGGATTTCTCCGAGATGGTCGTTAACACGACGTTTTCGGCGAAGCGCGATCCCTTTCTCGCCTATCCGGCCGGCTACCTCTGGGTCGACTCGCTCGTGCGAGTCTACGGGGACGACGCGCCTGCGAAGCTGCTGCGGGCCCTAGGACGCGAGGACGGTCCCCGCAAACTCGCCGGGCTCGCCCTTTGGCGCGACGCCTGCCTCGCCTCCGGCTTCGATCTCGAAAGGGTGCGCTCGGATTTCCGGAACCAGCTCACCACCCTGCAGGAGGAGTTTTCCGGGATCCTGAAGGCCTTCCCCGAAATCACCGCCGGTAGCGCCTCCAGGCAAGGGAACAAAATCATCATCCGCCCCGAACTCCCCGATAACTGGGGGGCAGAGCTGCCCCCCGGCGCCGAAATCATCTGCCGGGTCCGTCCCCGCGCCGACGCGGCAGCGGCTGAATGGCGCTACAGCAAGATTGGCGAAGACGGAACCTTTGCCGTCCCCGCCCTCTCCTTTCTGAAACCGGGGATCGGTTTTCAGGTTGGCTGGAAAATCGACAGCACGAGCCACCCCATATTCGGCGAATGGGTCAATGTCAGCATGACGGAGGAGGTCGAGTGATTTTTGGAGGCTTGCCAACAATCAGGTGAATCGTTAGAACTTCGGGATGGAACCCAACTTTTCTATCACCCCCAACGGGACCGTCGGTGCCGCAGTCGTTGATCAGCTCGCCCGCACCAGGGGGTGGACACGTCTCTTCAGTGTCCTCCTTTGGATTGGAGCCGCTTTTCTAATTCTGGCAGGAGGCACCATGATGCTTTTCGGACTCATCGCCGGAGGTGCTGCTGAACAGATGGAACAACAACTCGCCGCAATCGGCGGTGCACTCGGCCTGGGAATATTTTACTTTTTAATGGCCATTTTCTACATTTACCCTGCCCTCAAACTCGGCGGCTATTCCAGCCGTATCAGCGATTTGATAAATGCGCCGAGTGAAACAAATCTCATCGCGGCCCTGAACGAACAAAGGGCCTTCTGGAAGTATGTCGGAATCCTGATGGTGGTAATGCTTGCTCTCTACGCAGTGATTTTCATTGGATTCCTTATCACCGTCGGATTCGCCGCCGCAACCGCCGGATCGGGTGCCTCGTGATCTCCGCTCACTCCAGCTCGGGCGGAACATCGCCGTAGTTCCAGCCTCCTTTAAATTCGGGGGCAGGCTTTCCGATTGGCACTGCACCGGGGCTGAGCTCTTTGGTCAGGGCGATCCCGACATCGCGGATGAGCTCTCCCGCTTCAGGGACGAGGTTGCTGTAACTCGTCAGCCGCGTCTCGTAGCCTCCGCCGCCGGGGCCCATTGCCTCCGCCGTGGGCACGTAACCGACGCAACCGTTTGCGAGACTGACCGGCCAGGTGAAGGGAAAAGGACTCCCCGCCTTCTGCTGCAGGCCGAGCTCACAGAAATACTCCGCCGGATTTGTCACAAATACTGCCGGCCCGATCTGCACGGCGGAGACTTCAACCTGGCGAACCGGTTCTTTCTCGACAAGAGCCTGGAGCATCACGATTTCTTTCGCCCAAATCCAGTCGTTCATGGCGGCGGCCCCGGCGGGCGGAACGGAAACCAGCAAGCGGCTTTTCGAAACCCGCTCCGCCGAAGGATGGCGTCGGGGAATTTCAAGCACGCGGGTGCGAAAATCGACAACGGCCTCATTTGTCAGGGAGGCCGACAGTCCTAACATGACCTTAACTGCTTCAGCCCCGACCGAGCCGCCCACCAGCATGGCACCGTCGGCACCTCCGGGCAGCAGCACGGGCGAGGCATTATCGACCTGAGTGACATCGCCCGAAGCCCCGTTGAGAAAGACCACGACAGTGTCCTCTCCGAAGGTGCCCCGTATCACCTTCTCGATCCCCCAGGGGAAGTTCGCCGATATTCCGGGCGGGCTCGTGGTGGCATGACAGGCGAAATTGACGACACAACCAACGAGTTTCCCGTCTCCGTTCCAAGCCCCGATCACCCCCACTTCCGGATCGATCGGGCCGGCCGTCTCGACCATATCGGGATTGCCGTAGCGGGGATGAGTGAAGCTAAGCCCGCCCCTCATGCGCCAGCGCCGGTTGAAGCTGACGCGATCCTCCTCCCCCCGACCGAAGCCGAGGCGGAGGTCTTCTCTCGTTTCAAAAGCCTCGGTCACCGCCTCGACGATGCCGCGCATCATTGTCTCAAGGTAGACGGGATCCGCTGCCGAGCTCTGCTCGTAGGCCAGCTCGCGGACAAGAGCATCAGCATGGTCATATTCCCCCGGCAGTACCATCCCGGTGGGCCCCGACGAGTGGGAATGCGAAGCCCCGATGAGAACCGCCGCTGGATCGATCGCGGTTTTTTCGTGAATGCGACGGCGAACTTCGGCGACCTGCGGCTCGCGGATGAAAAGGGCATCGAGCCCGACGAGCGCGACGACTCTCTCTCCGTCGTCGAAGACAACAGCGCGGGCCTTGCAGGGATCGTGGAAAGTCTGATGATATCCTTTCCCGTAACCTCCCGGTCGCTCCATCCCGGGCGCAGGCGAGATGTCGCGCTCGGCAAAGCCGGTCTTCACCGGAGCGGAGTAAAGAGGATGAAGCCCGGCACCTGACAGGCTCAAGCCGGCAACAAAGGAGAACAGGGAAACCGTCTTCATGGGGGTAGGCTATCAGGAATGCGCCCGGCGGAAAAACTCTTCCTCAGGCGTGATAACGGTCGCCGCAGATTACGGAAACGGCTAGCGCGGGACTTTCTGCTTTCCGAAAAGCTTTTGGCCGAGTCGGCGAAGCGGTTGTGTCTCGACTTCGGCCTCGCGGACCACTTCGGCCCGGTGCTGGATTGTCGGCAGTCCGGGCTCGGGGAACGCTTCGGCGGCGTCCTCGCCGATCTCGCTGCGCACATCCTCGTCGTAGCTGCTCACGACGGCGGCTCCATCGCCATGCACGACAACGGGCTGGATGAAAATCATCAACTCGGACCGCGTCTTCGCGACGTTGGTGGTCTTGGCCGCATACCCTAACACGGGAATATTTTTGAGGAACGGGATGCCGGCATCATCCTCACTTTTGGACTCGGAAATGAGGCCCCCGAGAATGATGGTCGTTCGATTCGCCACCGTGACGGTCGTGTTGAGCTCCTGCTTTCCGATAATGGGGATCTCATTCTGGTCGATGACCTGCTGCCCCACGACCCGGTCATTGATCTGCACGATGTCAAGGGTGACCTCGTCGTCCTCGTTGATCGTGGGGAGGACCTCCAGTTTCAGGACGACATCCTTGAAATCCACCGAGGAACGAACCGAGTTCGGATTGTTCGTATCGGAAACGGAAGTCGCCGGATAGGGAACCTCCTTGCCTGAAGTGATCTCGGCGCGCTTCCCGTTCTGAGTATAAACGACGGGGCGGGAAAGGACCTTAAAACGCTGAGTCGCCTCCAGAGCGGTGATGATGACATCGAGCGACTGCCCGATCTGCCCGTAAAAATTCAAACCGCTGGCGGGCCCGAACGGGCTGGTGGTGATCATATCGGCTATGTTGGCGATATTGCCGGGGTTGCCGCCGGATCCGATGATGTCACTGCGCCCGTTAATGTTCCCGCTCGTGAATCCTCCCCGGCTCGGGTTACTGCCGTTAAACTTCGCAAAACGCTGGATGTAATCGACGCCGAACTGCACATCGTCACTGAGGTTAAGCTCGCCGATCACAGTGGCGAGATAGACCTGGACGGGACGACGATCAAGACGGTCGATCATGTCCATCACGATCTCCTGTGATTCACCGGTACCGGCAACAATAATGGAATTCGACTGCCGGTCGGCGATGATGCGGGTTTTCCCAACCAGCACGGAGATCGGAGCGACCTCATCGATAGGAAAAGAAATCTGGTCCCCCCGTCCACCCACTTCCTCGGTGGAACTTTGCTGCTGGGTGCGGTTCTGGGTGTTCTGCGCGGTTCGATTGCCCCCGGTCAGGGTGGTCAACTGAGAGGAGGTCACCGGGGTCGTACGGGTCTCGATCTGGCGTCCGCCGGGGAGCTGGGTTTGTCCGGTCCCGGTATCCTGAAGAATATCAACGAGGACAGGAAGAATGTCGTTTGCCTTGACATACTTTAACTTTCTCTCAAGAGGCTTCAGGTTATCGAGGGCCCGGTCGAACTGACGAATCAGGTCAAGGATATAGGCGGCATCGGTGGGAGAGGCGACGATCATGATGCGGTTCATGCGATCATCGGGGATGAGCTGGGCAGCCGGCTGATCGGCGGTGCCGACCCCGTTCATGACGTTACGGGAACGGGCGTTCTGCCCTTGACCGGCTTGTTGCGGCTGTTGCGACGCGTTGGCGTTTCCGCGATTCTGATCCCCGCCCTGCTGACCGGCGGGAGCTCCGCCGCCGGTAACGGTGCCGCGGGTTTCACTCTGACGCTGGCGTTCCTCCATCCGCGCGTCCATCGCGGCCTGAATAATTTGTGCGACCACATTGGCCTCGGCATACTCCAGTTGGACAAATTCGGTGATGAGGGGCGCATCATCGATCGGGTGATCGATGATGGATCGAACCCGGATCAGCTGCCGCACAATGGGACTGGTCTCGGTGATAAGGAGCCCTCGAGGATGGATCACGGGCGTGATCCGACCGAATTCATTCAGGACAATGTGATTGCTGAAAATGGTCGCCGCGTCCTCCGGATCAACAAACTCCAGCGCCATAAAAAAACCGACGAGAGACTCACCGTCGGGGAGGAGAGTGGCATCGGTATAAATAACGACGCCTTCACTGAAAGAAGGACTGCTCCCGCCGCTACGGGCACCGCCAAGCAGAATTTTGACACTCCCGTCTTCCGGCACGGAGACGAGGACGTATCCGTTGACCAGCAGAGCCGCCTCGATAAGACGGATTGCTTCCTCTTTAGGGACTTCCCCCGGGGTTACGAGACTGACCTGGGGCCCTTCAAAAATAGAACTGTCCTTGACGATGGTTTTGTTGATGAGACGCTCGTAGATATTGAGAAGATCGTTCACAGGGTTAAGCGGGAACTGAAGGCTGACGCGATCACCGCCGGGAACTCCGGGGCCCTGAAGGTTGGAGGGGGCCTGGAGCGGTACCGGTCGGTTCGCGGCGTCCTGTGAGTAGAGCATTGCGCTGGACATCAGGAAAAGAAGGACGGAAAATCCCGCCCGAACCGCACCGCCGAAAGGCTCACGCCGCAAACTGAAAGTCTCGATGTTCATGTGTCGTTTTTCACTCCCCCCGTGGAGCAGAGTGCAGGGTTAACCCCGACGCAGGGGAATGGATTCTTCTTTTCCAAAAAGCGTCGAGTCGTTTTACCGCAAGTGCCCCTTAAGCACAACCATGGATGGAGGCCATTTCGACTTCTCTCTTACTGGAAATTCCAAAAATTCCAGCCAGTCCGGCTATCTACTCCACAAGGCTGGAAATATTCCCTTCGGCGAGTCGGGTGAGGAGCCTGTCCCCCGGCCTGACTTGGTCAAGTGATTTCACGAGTTCTCCCGCTTCGTTGGTGGTCAGGGAAAATCCGCGTCCGAGAGTGGCTTCGGGGCTAAGCGACTCCATCAGGCTGAAGAAACTGTCGAGCTCACGTCGGCGCTCGGCGAGGCCGCGGCGAGCGGCGTGTTCGAACCGGTGCATCTCTTCAACGAGGCGATCGCGGCGTCTCGAAAGCTCCCGCTCGGGCTGCAGGGAATCGAGCCCCCGTTTTGAAGCGATAAGTTCGCTGCGACATCGGGAAAGGCGCGCGGCAATGACGCCTTCAAGGCGTTCGCCGAGGTAGTCGAGCGACTGGGCCCATTCGCGCAGCCTTCGCCCGGGTTCCCGCGCCGCGAGCTCACGCTGAAGAGACTGGAGGTGGCGGCGGGAATTTGACAGAAACTGCCCCGTCCGTGCCGAGAAAGTAAGCTGCAGCCGATCAAGATGGCGACGCAAGGCAATGCCGTCGGGCACGGCATTTTCCGCAGCCGCGCTCGGAGTCGGCTCCCGGCGATCGGCCACAAAGTCGGCGATCGTGAAATCAATCTCATGGCCGACCCCTGACATCACGGGAAGAGAAGAGGCGGCGATGGCTCGGGCGACGACCTCCTCGTTAAAGGCCCAGAGGTCCTCGATACTGCCGCCGCCCCGGGCGACGATAACAAGATCGGGCCGCAGCGCGCCCGCCGCCGCGTCAAACGCGCGCACTCCGGCGGCAATCTCCTCTGCCGCCCCGTCACCCTGCACCCGCACGGGGTAGATGATGATCCGAACCCACGGGGCGCGGCGCCCGAGGACGTTGATCATGTCGCGAATCGCGGCCCCCGTGGGCGAGGTAACGATCCCGATAGCCGCGGGAAAAGTCGGAATTGGCTTTTTATTTGCCGGATCAAAGAGCCCCTCGGACTCAAGCTGCCGTTTCAGCGCTTCGAATTTTGCCTGAAGTTCGCCGTAACCCTTCGGCTGCACGAACTGCGCGACGAGTTGATATTGCCCCCTCGCCTCATAAACCGAGATATTCCCATAGACCTGAACCTGGAGTCCGTCGCAAAGTCGCACCGGGCTTTTTGCGGCGGCCCCCTTGAAGAGAACACAGGCGAGCTGGGCAAAAGGATCCTTGAGCGTGAAATAGTGGTGACCCGATCCCGGAAGGCGATGATTGCTGATCTCCCCCTCGATCCAGACCCCGCTGAACTGACTCTCAAGATTATCCCGGATGCGCGAGGTGATTCCCGCGACGGTATGGATGTGGTTGCTCATGGAGAATCAGCCCCGCATTTTCAACACCGCCTGCGCCATGTCGGAAGCGCCAAAAAGAGCAGTGCCCGCCACCATGACATTGGCACCATGAGCGGCGGCGATGGAGACCGTGCGCTGATCGATACCGCCATCGACTTGGATATGGTAGGAAAGGCCGCTGCTCTGCCGATACGCAAGCGCCGCCGCCACTTTCGGCATGGTTTCATTTTCCATGAAGGCCTGCCCACCGAACCCGGGCACCACCGTCATAACGAGGAGCAGGTCAACCCGGTCAAGATACGGCATCACCGCCTCAACAGGTGTCGCCGGGTTCAGGGCGAGGCCGCAGCCAAGCCCTGCGGCCCTCGTCCGCGCAAGCGTATCGCTCACGTTATGATCCGCTTCAACATGAACGGTGATTCGATCGGCCCCGGCGGAAATAAAGCGATCAAGATATTTGTCAGGCCGCGTCATCATGAGATGAACGTCCAGTGTGATCGTGGCACGGGTTCGGACAGCGGCTACAAACTGAGGCCCGAAGGAGACATTTTCGACAAAATGGCCGTCCATCACATCGAGGTGGAGCCAATCCGCTCCGGCTTGCTCAGCTCTTCCGACCTCCTCACCGATCCGGGACCAGTCGGCTGCGAGAATGGAGGGGGCAATGATTCGGTTGTTGCAGTCGCTCATGCAGGAGCCATTATCTTCACGGTTTCGTTGTTCCGCAAACCATAGTCTCCCAAAACTTGAACCATGGTCAGTCAATTCCCCGAGGAAAACGACAACGCCCCCATCGATCTGACGAGTGACACCTTTATGATGAGCCAGGCCCTGCGCCAGGCTCAAAAGGCCTATCTTGCCGAGGAAGTTCCGGTCGGTGCGGTCATCGTGCGCGACGGACATATCATTGCCCGGGCTCACAATCAGGTCGAAACTCTTCGCGACGCCACCGCTCACGCCGAGATGCTTGCGCTCACCCAGGCTCAGGAGGTCCGGGGGGACTGGCGCCTGACCGACTGCGATCTTTACGTGACGAAAGAACCCTGCCCCATGTGTGCCGGAGCGATCGTCCACTGCCGGATCCGTCGGGTCATCTTCGGCTGTGCCGATCCGAGGGGCGGGGCGGCAGGGGGACTCCTCAACCTCCTTCAGCAACCGACCCTCAATCACCACAGCGAGATCACACCCGGCGTGCTCGAAGAAGAGTCGGTCCAGCTCCTCAAGGCTTTTTTCCACGAGGCGCGGCTCAAAAAGAAGGCTGGCTTCAGCGATTAAATCCATTCATTCTGCTGTCCGCTCACTGACTTATGCGTTTTCAAAACCTCGCGAGGCACCCCGATATCGGAACCAATTGTTACCTGCTCGAAATCGGTGCAACCCGCATCGTCCTCGACGCTGGCACCCACCCGAAGCATACCGGCCACGACACTCTCCCCCAGTTCGAACGCCTCGAACCGGACTCGATTGATGCGATCATCCTGAGCCATCCCCACCTGGACCACATCGGGGCGCTCCCCGTCCTCATGAGGGAGCAACCGAACGCGGCCGTTGCGATGACCGGGATCACCAGGGAAAATGGCAGCGCCCTTCTTCACAACTCGGTCAACGTAATGAAGGCGCAGCGCGAGGAGTTGAACGAACCCGCTTATCCGCTCTACTCGCACCGGGCCGTCGATGAGGCGGAGCGCTCCTGGTTCACCCGCGAAACGGGTCAACCGTTCAACCTCGGAGACCGCGAGCGTGTCTCCTGCCAATTCTATCACGCCGGTCACGTTCTCGGGGCGGTCGGCGTTCGCATCGAGCATGAGGGCAGGACCGTATTTTACACCGGGGATGTCCATTTCGAAGACCAGACGATGACCCGTGGTGCCGATTTCCCCGTGGAGAAGTTCGACACTATGATCATCGAAACGACCCGTGGCGACCATCAACGCCGGGCGGACTATACCCGCGCAGCGGAGCAGCGACGACTCGGAGAGAGCATCAACCGTACCTTCGAACGCGGCGGGGCGGTGCTTATCCCTGTCTTTGCCTTCGGCAAAACCCAGGAGGTGCTGCTGATGCTGCGTGAACTGGTCGATGAAGGTGTCATTCCCCCGGTTCCCGTTCACATCGGGGGGCTCAGCACCAAGATGACCCAGATCGCAGACCGATTTGCCGACCACCCCGGACGGAACCATCGAGGTTTCAGGTTGCTCGAGGAATGGCCGGACCTGCGTATTCTTCCGCGAGGCCATCGGGAACCCGACTTCCACCCGGGGGCGATCTATGCGCTCTCAAGCGGCATGATGTCCGAGCATACCGTCTCCCACCGCTTTGCACGTCGTATTCTTTCCTCAGAAGCCCACTCCCTTATTTTCGTAGGCTATGCCGACAAAGACAGCCTCGCCGGGCGCATCATCGCAGCCGGAAAAGGGGGGCGCGTGGCGGTATCGTCTGATTCCGCCCACGAGTCAGAAATCAGATGCGATGTCGATCTTTTTGACTTCAGCGGACACGCCCCGAGGGAGCAGATCGTCGAGTACGCCGTCTCGTGCGATCCCGAAAACGTCATTCTTGTTCACGGCGACGAAGCCGCCCGGGGCTGGTTCAAGTTCGAGCTGGAAAGACGCCTCCCCAAAGCGCGCATAATGATCCCGTCACCCGGCGAGCTGATCAATCTCGCGTAAAAGCGGACTCATCACCCCGCTTCCCCGGAACCCTCAAGCGTTCCCGACTCGAGCGCTTTCACCCTTCGGAAAAGACGACCGAGCTGCTTGAGACGCATCGCCTCGCGCCGGTCCTCCTTAAACGGGCGCGCCGGATAACCAAAGTAAGTGCCGCCGGGTTCGCGGATCGAAGCGATGACACCGCTTCTCGCCCCGAAGGTGACCCGATCGGCGATAAAGAGGTGACCGGCGATACCGCACTGAGCCGCCAACGTGACATAGTCCCCGATCCGCGTGCTGCCCGAGATGCCGGACTGCGCGACGATGAGGCAATGCTTCCCGATGATACAGTTGTGACCGATCTGGACCTGATTATCGATCTTCGTACCCTCGCCTATGACTGTCTCACCGAACCGTGCCCGGTCAATCGTGCTGGACGCCCCAACCTCCACATCGTCCCCGATGCGCACGATCCCAAGCTGCTCGATCTTGCGATGGCGGCCATCGATGAACTCAAATCCGAATCCATCGGCACCGACAACCACACCGGGATGGAGAATGACACGATCCCCGATGATACAACCCTGACAGATCGTGACGTTCGCCCCGATGATGCAGTCTTCACCGACCACCGCGTCCTCCCCAATAACGGCTCCCGCACCGATGCGGGTCCCCTTTCCGATCTGAGCGCCCGATGAAACGAATGCATTCCCGGCGATTGAGACGGCATCACGGTCGAGCTGGGCCCCCGGATGGAGAGAGGCGGCGCTGCTCACTCCGGCCGTGAAAGCCGACGCCTTCACCCCATACTGGCGGACGATACGATCGAAGGCAATCACCGGATTGGCGACAACGACAAGCGCCACCCCTTCCGCCACGCTCACTTCTCCATCCGGCACCAGAACCAGTCCCGCGCGGGTCGACTGCAGTTGCTCACGGTATTTCGGATTCCCGTAGAAACTGACACAGGTTTCGTCAGCCTGGTCAAGGGCCGCGAAGTTTGTCAGGACAGCCCCGGCCTCTCCCCGAATCAGGGCGCCCTCGACCAACTTCGCTATTTCTCCAGCCGTTGTTTTCATGATCGGATCGAATCTCCCCATGGACCGTTCAGGTCACTTCGTAACAACAAAAAAGCGGCGAAATTCGCCGCTCTCATTCGGGAGAAAACCATCCCGAGTCCTCAAGGCTTAATTGCTTGAGGCGGGTGCCGATGCGTTAAGCTTGCCCACCACCTCGGCAGTGAGGTCCGTCACCTTCTCCGAGGTGTAGAGAATGGCCTTGTTCGCCTTGGGGAGAAAAGACTTGTCAAAGACAAGATCGAGGGCCTTAGCCTCGACCACCGCGTCAACGGCCTTCTTGATCTCTTCCACGAGAGTTGCTTCCATCTCCTGACGTGCCGTCATTACCTCGGAAGAGGCCTTACGCTGGGCATCGGAAATTTCCTTACCCTTTGCCTGACGCTCCTGGAAGAGGGCCTGAAGCTTCTCAAGAGCCTCCTTGCGTTTCCCCTCGGCAAGAGCGGTATCCTTATAGACGGCGTCGAGTTCAGACATCTGATTGGTCATTTGCTGGTAGGCAGCCTGACGTTCGTCCAGATTTTTGCGCTTCTCGTCGGCAAGATCATTGATCTCCTTCACCTGAATCTCGGTTTTGAAGTACTGATTGAGGGCTTCCTGCATGTCGATGACAGCGATTTTCAGCTCTTGGCCGGAAACGCTCTGAGCGAGCGTCGGCAGGGTGACAATGAGGAAAAGGGCACACAGGCGGGATTTCATGGTAATCAAATCAGAAAGAAAAGGGAGTGGGGTGAGGTATGCTCCGAATCGCGGGCCCGCGCTTAGTGAGTGCAGGCGACGAAGAGAGGACGAAGGGAGAACCTAGTTTATTAGGATAATCTCAGCATTCCCCCTGGTCAGAACTGCGCCCCCATCGTGAACTGGAAGCGACCACCGTCATCATTGGTGCCGTCAGACTGAATCGGGAAGGCGTAATCAAGCCGCACCGGGGCGCTTCCCAAAACAAAAAGGCGCAAACCGATCCCCCAATCCGAGTGAATCCCGCTCTCGATCGAGCCGGACGGCCCGTCACTGACCTCACCGAGGTCATAGAAAGCGGCGGCGCGGATCTTCTCGACCACCGGCACCGAAACCTCGGCGGTGGCATTCCAGGAACGCTTACCACCAAGAACTTCTCCGCTAATCGGATCACGTGGACCGACATCGCGGAACTCAAATCCCCGCAGGTTGTTGGCTCCACCGAGGAAATGTCGGGTGAAGATCTGGTCGCCGTCGGTAGACTGATTGACCTCGCCATTCAAGCTCACGATAACGTCGCCAGGCAGCTGGAAATACTGGGCGACACTGGCGGAAAAGATCGTGTCTTCAACATCTCCTCCGAGCCCGGCGAACTCAAATCCGAGCGAGGCCTTGTTCCCTTCGCGGGGGAGGAAGACATTGTCGCGGGTATCGCGGACGAGGCTGGCACCCACCGAACTCTTGAAGAACTCACCCTCTTCGGCAAGGAAGGCGGGAGAGGCTGTCGGAGAAGCATCGATCTCGATTTGTTCGGCACGATAGTCACCGACGAGATAGGTGAACTCACCCACCGATTTACGAAGCGAGAGAGCCATGCCGTAGCTCGTCTGATCGTATTCGGGACTCAGGAAGAGCAGGTCACGGTAGAAGGCCTCTGCCGTGAAGGCGAGCCTCTGCCCCATGAACCAGGGCTCAGTGATGGAGATACTGGCATCCTTGCGCTCGCTACCGGCCCGAACACTCAGGCGGAAACGCTGCCCCGCACCGGTAAAGCTGGGCCAGTCGAAGAGATCAAAGTTCGTCTGAGTGACTTCAAAGAATCCAGTGAGGCTGTCGATCGAGCTGAAACCGGCACCAAAGTTGATCGTCCCGGTGGGCTTCTCCACGACACGGATAAGAAGATCTTTCTCGTCGATGTAACTGGTATCGACAGGCATCACTTCCACACTGGAGAAGTAATTCATGTTCTGGAGACGACGCTCGGTCACATCAGCCTTGGTCGTATCATAAACCTGGCCGGGCTCCATCGGAAGCTCACGACGAATCACGTGATCTTTGGTTTTGTTGTTCCCTTCGATGCTCACCTGACCAATCTTGTAAGGACGACCCTCGGTCACCTCAAGAACGACGCGCACCGAACCACTACCGGAATCTTCAAGGCGCGGATTAACACGAACGTCGGCGTAACCGCGACTTCCATACTGGTCAGTAACAAGCTTGATATCGTCTTTGAGCTTATTTCCCGCAAAAGTGTCCCCGGCCGACGTTTTCAGGTAGGGGAGGACATCGTTCGGGAGATTAAGGACCGTGACCCCGTTGATCGCGAGACTGTCAACCTGATAGGTCTGCCCCTCGTCAATGGTGAGAATGATATCGACGTGCTTCGCATCGGCACGGAGGCGGGAGACATTGACGACCCTAGCATTAAGGTAACCATTATCCCGGTAGAAATCCTCGACCGCACGAACATCCTGCGCTAAAGTTTCGGCGTCGGTTGAACCGCTCTTGCTGAGGAAGCTGATAAGCCCCTTCTCCTTCTGCTTCATCTGCTCTTTAAGACGGGAGGCAGAGAAGGCTGCGTTACCGACGAACTCGATTTTGCGAAGGACACCCTGCGTTCCTTCGTCAACGGTGAAGATAACGGTAGAATAACCTTCAGCCGAGGGAGCACCAATGCGATAGGTGACCGTGGCTTCGGAAAAGCCCTTTTTACGATACAGATCCTGCATCTCACCCCTCGCCGTCTGAAGAGCCGCCTCGTCAATGGGCTTGTTCACCTTGAGATCAACCGTCTTTTCAAGCTTGGAGGTTTCGATCAGGGTATTACCGACGAACTGAGCCCCTCCGTAGACGGCGCGCGTCTGGGCAACAACGATAAGAGCAACCCCACCGGAGACACTCTCCGAGAGAACGCGAACATTTTCGACGTCACCGCTCGCGTAGAGACTTTTCACATCCTCATCAATCTGGGTCATGGAGAGCTTGTCGCCAACCCGGGTGGACATGTGGGAGAGGATCCTCTCGGGAGCGACCGTCTGATTTCCGACATACTGAACATCAATGGACTTCACCACCGCCCCTTCCTGAGCGAAGGCAGGGAGCCCCCCCGCCTGAAGGACAAGCACTCCCGCCACCAGTCCTAGAGACGGGGCGAGAAAACGGGGGCTGAGTCGTTTAAGTAAATTCATAGGCAGATAAAGTGTTCCTTACTCGGTGGAGTCTGTGTTTGGCGGTTCCTGGAACCTTTCGTGATTAAATCAAACTAGATAGAACCTCGGGGCTCTAAGTCAAGTTTGAATTTGCTCCGATACCGTCCCGAGAGAGGCAAAAATCACGCCGTCGGAGCGCCGCCTTTCCCCCCTCGGCAATCGTTTATCCTAATTTCCCTTTGAAGCAAGCAAAACAGATAGACTTTTATAATTTTTAGGTTATCCTTAATTTCTGGAATTGTTAATTGTTAACAGGTGTGATTTTGTTGATCGAGATCCCGCCTCTTTCGCCCTTCCCCTGATTCGTCTTACCGTGTCTGAACTCTTTCCAACCGACCCTGCGGCATTGCCGACGCGCGAATTTGAGCAGAGCCTGCGTCCGCCTGACTTCGGGGAGTTCTGCGGGCAGGCAAAGGTCAAGGAGCGACTCATGCTGATGGTCGAGGCAGCCAAGGGGAGGAACGACGCCCTCGATCACGTCCTTCTCTGCGGCCCCCCCGGATTGGGAAAAACGACTCTCGCGCACATTCTTGCACGTGCTTTCGGGAGCGAGATTCACATCACGAGCGGCCCGCAAATCGAGAAAGCCGGTGATCTCGCCGGCATTCTCACTAACGTGCATCACGGCGATTTCCTCTTTATCGACGAGATCCACCGGCTTCACCCGGCGATTGAGGAATATCTTTACCCGGCGATGGAGGACTTCAAACTCGACATCATCATCGACTCGGGTCCGAGCGCCCGATCCATCTCCCTGTCCCTGCCGAAATTCACGCTTATCGGGGCGACGACCAAGGCGGGTATGCTGACCCGCCCGCTCCTCTCACGTTTCGGCATCACGAACAGGCTCGACTACTATTCTCCCGAAGAACTCGTCATCATCATCAAAAGATCGGCCGCCCTCCTCGGCATCCCGATTGAAGAGAAAGGGGCGCTCGAGATTGGGTCACGCAGCCGTGGAACACCGCGCATCGCCAACGGCCTCCTGCGCTGGGTCCGCGACTACGCCCAGGTCAGAGCGAACAACATCATCACCCTCGATGTCGCCCGCGCCGCCCTGGCGATGCTCGACATTGACGAAGATGGTCTTGATGAAATGGACAAACGCATCCTTGAGGCGGTCGTCTTCAAATACAACGGTGGCCCCGTCGGCCTGAACTCCATCGCAGTGGCGGTGGGCGAGGATGAGGCAACCATCAACGAGGTCTACGAACCCTACCTTATTCTCAAAGGCTACCTCAAGCGCACTCCGCGCGGCCGCTCCGCGATGCCGCTCGCCTACCGGAAACTCGGCCTTTCCCCTCCCGCATCGGGCGGCGGGGAACAACTGCCTCTTCTCTAAACCCTCATTGGAATGAGTTTCTCATGAGCGACTTTATCGACCAAATCGAAAAATTATATCTTGCCGTAAGCGATGCGGAGTACCGCTACCTACTGATCGAGCCGATCATTTTCTACGGTCTCCTCGTCGGCGCGATCATGCTTCTGGTTGGCTTCGCGATGAGGGCGGGCCGTCTCCAAACGACCGCCCTCGTTGTCCTCGCTGTTGCCGCCCTCTCCTACTTTCCTTACAAAGACGCCCGGCTCGCCGCGCAGCCGCGCATGGCACAGGTTTACAAAACTGCCTTTCCGGCTCGCGTGAGCGGATTCGCCCAGAACACGGATGAGTGGATTGCCACTTCATGGCAGTTCAGGCTCCTTGTGCTCTGCACCGGCGCGACCGTCATGGTCGGCGTGAACCGGAACCGTATCGGCGTCGGTCTCGCGGTGATCTCACTGCTGCTCGGCCTCGTCGCGGCCAAGAATGCCCTCTGGCTGAATTATCAGGACGCCATCGCCTACCACCCCAACCTCAGGCTCCATGAAGCCCCCATCGATCGCCGCACGGTCCTCCCGCCGCCACCGCCAACCGGGACGAAAGAAAAGACGCGTCGTTCGCCCATGATCATCGCCGAGCCCATCTCCCAGGCGGGTCTTCTCCCGACACCGCCCCCGCTGAACGAACGCATCCCCGCGCCGCTTCCGCCCGCGACGGGGCCGCAGGCAAGGGAGATTCAGGCCGTCTCCCGCTACTGAGCAAAACGGAGCTTCGCCACGTGGGAATCGACCAGTTCGCCGTCGATGTCGCGCAATTCGAGGGTAACCTCGCGCTCAGCCCAGTCGATCAACGCCATGCCGAAGTTGCGGCTTTGAAAGTTTCGCGGACCAACCCGGTGCCGGTTCGTTTCCCCGTTACGACCTCCGCCCGCGTTGGTGAGCCCGCTCGTCGTCATCTCGTAGACCGGAAATCCGGGGCTGAGCGAGTCATCGGTCTCCAGCTTCATGATTTCCCCCATATGCCGGTCGCCGCTGAAAAAAACTACCGGGCCCGTCAGACACGACGCAAGGAGCTTCAGGAGCCGCTCGCGTTCCTGCGGGAAGTTCTCCCAACGCTCCCAGTGGTGATCCTGGGGGAGAAACTGGATGCTCGTCATGATGAAACGCATGTCGGCGGGCTTCCCGAGTTCCTTCTCAAGCCATTCCCATTGCCCCTCGCCGAGGACGGTGGCGGAGGGATCCCGGTTGGAATCGTAGGGGCCGTGGGCGGAACGCTCCGGGAGCAACACAAGCGGACTGCGAAAGTAGCGGGTGTCGAGAAGGATGATCTGCAGCATCCTGCCCTCGCCCCCGTTATAATAGCGCACATCGTAAGTGCCGGGGCGCTTTCGGGCGGGCGAGTCGGCCGGTGTTCCGAAAAAGTCGTGAAAAACAGCCGCCGCCTCGGCACGTTTGTTGTATTCGGCCCCCCCGTCGTTCACGCCGTAATCGTGATCATCCCACACCGCAAGAACGGGACAGGTCCGCAGAAGACGCTGGTAGCCGGGTTTGGCGGCGAGCATTTCGTAACAGGCCCGCATCTCGGCCATATCTTCGGTATCGGCATAGACATTGTCCCCGAGAAAAACAAAAAGATCGGGCGACTGGGCGATGATCGAATCCCAGATCGGTTGCGACTTTTTTTGATCGGCGCAGGAACCGAGAGCCACGCGGGTGACGAGGGCCCCGGACTCCGTCGTTCCCGCCGAAACCCCGCACGAAATCGCCAAGACAGCCACTATGCCAGCCCGGATCTTCCCGCCCCCTACACCGCCTCCTGTTACACTGAAGAACGAATTCATGATTGTTCCATCTAAGCCTTTGATGCGGATTGCGTGCAAATTGTTTTCGCTTTCATCCCGTTTTCCCGTTAATTCGCCCCCGCATGCCCCACTCCCGACTGCTCGAAAACGCCCGTAAGAAGGCCGGAGAGACCCTTGACACGATCAAAGTGGCATCCGGGGAGAAGCGGACGATGATCACTCTCTACAAGGAGTTCCTCAAGACCGAGCGCAAAGAGATCCGGGAGGCCCATACCGCGGGTGGCGGCGGTCTTGAGATCGCGGCGAGGCGTTCAGGCCTGATGGACGTCCTCCTGGCGGACCTTTTCCGGCATTTTCTCGCCGAAACCGGGGCCGCTGAAAAGACCGGGCTTGCCCACCCCGTCACGATCGTCGCGAGTGGCGGCTATGGCCGGGGACATCTCAATCCGGGAAGCGACATTGACCTGCAGTTCCTCGTCCCGGGCTCTTCGCTCTCACTCCACCCGGCCGTCGCCGAACTGATCAATCAAGTATCCCTGATGCTCTTTGATCTTGGCCTCAGCGTCAGTTACCCGGTTCGTTCCATCAAAGAAGCGTGCAAATTTGCAAACAAGGATCACCAGACAAAAACCACGCTTCTCGATGCGAGATTTGTCACCGGCGACATCGATCTTTTTGCGAAATTCGAAGACTCGTTTTTCGAACACTGCATCCGCGGACATGAGAAAAGCTACCTCGCCGAGCGCGGGCGCGATATCCGCACCCGCCATCAGAAATACGGCCGCACCCCGCACCTGCAGGAGCCGAATGTGAAAGAGGGCTGCGGGGGATTGCGCGATCACCACAATCTTATCTGGGTCCTCTGGGTTCTGCGAAAATCACGCGACCTCAACGCGCTCGTGCGTGAAGGCAAACTCACCGGGATCGCCTTTCAGGAGATCGAGGAAGCCTTCGAATTCCTGATGCGCGTGCGCAACGAACTGCATTACAGCCAGCAGGGCAAAGCCGGCGATATCCTCACCCTGCGGCTTCAGGGTGTCGTTGCGACAAAACTCGAAGTGCCCGGTCCGAATATGTTGCGCCGCAGCGAGGCATTCATGAGGGATTACTACCGCCACACGCGGAATCTTTTCCAGCACGGCACCTCACTGATGCAGAGCTTCGAACTCGAAGTGGTCGGCGATGACACCAGACGGATCCCCGTTTTTAATTTCCTTGCACGCCAGGCACCGACCGAGGAGGCTTTTGACGGATTCATTTCGAAAGGCGGCCTCATCTACCCGGAGCACGACCGCATCTTCGAGGAGGATCCCGCGCGAATGATGCGGTTTTTCCTGCACTCGCAAAGACGCCACCTGCGGACCAGCCCCGAGATACGAAAGCTTTTCAAACTGAACGGAGATCGGATCGACGACGACTTCCGGCGCAGTAAAGCGAACCGCGACACTTTTGAAGAGATCCTGCAAAACCGGGGGCAGGTTGCCCACATTTTCCGCCGCATGCACCGCGTCGGCTTTCTCGGCCGCTACATCCCCGAGTTCGGTCAGCTCACCGACCTGGTCCAGCACGAGTTCTTCCACCGTTATTCGGCCGACGAGCACACCCTTCGCTGTATCGAGATCCTCGATAGTCTCATCCATTCGGAAGATCCAGGGAAGCAGTTCTTCCGCCGCATTTTTCAGGACATGGAGGATCCCGTCGCCCTCTACATCGCCCTCCTCATGCACGACACGGGACGCGCCGAGAATGTACGCCATCACGAAGACGCCAGCGCCATCCTCGCTTCCCGTGTCTGCCGGCGGCTCGGCTACCGGGGTGACCGGCTCCGGCTCATCATGTTCCTCGTCGACCATCACCTGACCTTCTGGAAGACATCCACGACGATGGACATCGGTGACCTCGAAACAATCACCGCCTTCGCCGCCGCGATGAAGAACGTTCACTGGATGGAGTCGCTCCATCTTTTTACCTACGTCGATTCCAACGGCACGAACGACGAAGCCTGGAATGGCTGGAAAGCCTCGCTAATGGCCCAGTTACACCGCCGCACCGCCTCCTATTTTGAAGACCGCGCCAAGTATCGGCAGGAATTCACCCGCCCTGTTTCAGAGACAAAGCAGAAGGTGATGGCAAAGCTCCCGGCCGATTACAACGAAGAAATCGAGGCCCATTTTGCGGCGATGCCCGAGCGTTACTTCCGCCACCGGGGATCGACGAGCATCACCCGCCACGTCAAACTCTTCCGCCGTTTTTTCGAACTCGTGAGAAAGCGGACGAACGAAAGCCTCGTCCCCGTGCTGGAATGGGAAGCCCGGCCCAACGAAGGCTACAGTGTCCTCGAAGTCGCGGGGTGGAATCGTCACCATCTTCTCGCCAAAGTGGCAGGGGCTCTCGCGGCACGAAATCTGAACATCCTCTCAGCCGACCTCTACACCCGTGCCGACGACCTTGTCCTTGATATCTTCCGCGTCTGCACCGCGACCTTCAACCCCGTCACTTCCCCCCGGGAGATCGAGCGAATCCGGAAGCTAATGGAGGAGGAGTTCGGAATCGAGGAGAAAGAGGTCAACTTTCGCTCGCTCATCGAAGAACGGATCAAGCCGTCGATCACGCAGGAGGAGCCCCCGAATTTCGACATCCCGCAGCGGGTTTACCTTTCCAACGAGGACAACGATTCCTCCACCGTTCTCGAGATTCAGGCCCAGGACCGGATCGGGTTGCTCTACGACATCTTCACCACGCTGGGGAATCTGGAGGCGGAGGTCCTCAACGCCCGCATCAGCACCCAGGCGGGCGCCGCCATTGACCGCTTTTTCCTCGTCGATTCGCGCACGGAAAAAAAGATCACCGACAAGCGCCGCCTCACCGCGATCCACGACGAACTCATGAAATGCCTCTACTCGACACGCATCGAGACGGACATGGTCTGATCAGATCAAATCCCCTTTTCCACCCGGCTCTTCACCGTCCCGTCCCCTCTCATAGGCGTCGATAATTCGCCCGACGACAGGATGCCTGACCACGTCAGCGGTCTCAAAGCGGGAGAACGCGATTCCCTCGACGCCGTCGAGTAGTCTCATTGCCTCGAGCAAACCGCTGCGGCTCTTCGGCCTCAAATCGATCTGGGAAGGGTCGCCGGTAATAATACACTTCGAGTGCTCGCCAAGCCGGGTGAGAAACATGAACATCTGCTCGCGGCTCGCATTCTGCGCCTCGTCGAGGATGACACAGGCCCGGTTCAGGGTGCGTCCGCGCATGTAGGCGAGCGGCGCAATCTCAATCAGATTTTTCTCGGCGAACTTGAGGGACTCGGCTCCGTCGAGCATGTCGCTCATGGCATCATAGAGCGGGCGCAGGTAGGGCAGCACTTTTTCCTCGAGTGCTCCCGGGAGGAACCCGAGCGCCTCACCTGCCTCGACCGCCGGCCGCGTCAGCATAATGCGGTCGATCTGGCGGCTCTTCAGCAGATCTAGAGCATAGGCCATCGCGAGGTAAGTCTTGCCGGTTCCCGCCGGCCCGATCCCGAAGACGACGTCGTGCTTATCGAGGGCCTCAATGTAGTTGAACTGATTTTTTGTCCGCGGTGTCACCGCCGGCTTGGAACCGTTCCCGAGAAGACGGCACTTGAAAAGATCGGCCACCTTGAGCTCTCCGCCTTCCCCCTCGCGCGCGTCGGCGCTAGCGAGCGCCTCACGGGCAACGTTGACAGCGTAACGAAAGGAGTGCGCCGTGATCGCCCCGCCCCGGCGGCGGGCCTGTTCAAGATCATCAAAAACCGAAACTCCCGCCTCCACCGGCGCGGCCTCCCCCTCAAGCTTGATCCACGAGTCGCGCGTGGTCACGATGAGACCCAGCGCCTCTCCCAATTCCTTGAGCAGGGAAAGATCGTCGGCGAAAAGTCCGTGAAGAAAATGGGGACTCTCGAATTCCAGGGTTTTCTCAGCCATGCGCGCAGGTGCTGTCCCTCTCAGCGATACCCGTAGACCAGACCCCAGTCGAGTGAGCCGGAAAACTCACCCACCCCATCGACCGGATCGTTGGCACCGCGTTCAGCGGCGGTGAGACCTTCCCTTTCCTTCTCGTAACTCGCGACAACCCGGATAAAATAGGTCGCCGTTTTTTGCGGCAGGCAGCGCACTCCGGCAAATGAATCCTTCGCAAATGACTCGAGTCCGACGGAGTTCCCCTCATTATCGAAGATGTCGACTTTGATAGTCGCCCCCGGCCAACTGGTGCCCGCCCAGAACCAGTATTCATTCCCGCGGAAAAGCTGATGACGAATCAGGAGCGGTTTACCCGGCTCGACTTCGCCTGACCAGTTATCCTCCCGCACCTCAAAGCCTTGTTCGACATAGGGCGTCGCCGCCTCCAGAGCGAGCGATATCGCCTCATTGACAAAGCCGTGGAGGGGGCCGCCGAGCAGGATGAACCCGCCGAGTGCGAGAAGCGTCAGTCTCACCGGTCTTCTATTTTTTGTAAGATTCATCTGGGTCGCCTCGGTCGGAATAATGCCCGGTTAGGGTTTTACGAAATAATATTCATCAAGCATCGCCCGGCTGATCTCTCGGAGTTGATTCACGTCTTCCTCGCCGATCGCGGCAGACTGATTAATAATGGCCTCGAGACGGGCCAGTCCCGTCGAGATCGCACGGATTTGAGGTGTTTTGCCGGAGGGGCCCTTCATCGAACCAAGCATGGAGCGAAAGTGAGCCAGCAATCCCGGCTGATTGAGGAGCTCGGCCTTGTCCTCGCTGAAAGAGTTGCTGATGAACGAGGTCACCACATTTGTCCCGCGCAACCACCCGCCGAGACTGACAAGGCCGGAAAGTTCATCATCACGAAGCCGCTCCATCGTCGTGCGAACGGTCTGCTGAGTCGCATCGAGCTCGTCGCGGACCTTCGCCCAGTCGCTTTTTCCCGCAGCTTCGACGATGGCAAGACTGTGCGGGCGAACCGCTCCGGAGAGGCCGAGAGACTCGGAGAGGGAAAGCACACGCCGACCGATCTTCTGGATCTCGTCCGGGTTCTTCGCCTGCACCGCGATGAAACCCTCGCCAACGAGGCTGCCGAAAGTGAGCGCAAGAATGGCACGGTCGCGTCCCGCCCCGCTTTCGGCCGGGAGTTCGATACCGCTGTTCCAGTCGGGCTCGTCGAGCTTGTCGAGCACAGCGAAGATCTCCGCCGGGATGGGCACAACGACCTTGTCGACCAGCTCGCCGGGGAAATTAGTCAGGTCGATTCGCTCGGGAGCAGCGGGGTCGATCTCGGCCTCCAGCTTTCCCGTAAGCGCCGCGCAGAGAGCGAGAACCGGAAAGGCAATCCGAAAGAGAAAAAGCGATAAGAGGGGGCGTGCGGACATTTTAATTTTTACGAATGCTCCGAACTATCGCAGAAAATCGGTCGGGATCAATCAGGCAAGATACCTTCCCCGCCATCGCGCCCGGGAAAATTCCCTCAGAGCGAAGCCAGAGTCACGGCAATATCTCCGCCGAAGCAGACATCGACATCGCTCCCCCGAACCCGCGGCCGCTCGTGATAGTCGCCGGCATAGGAGAGCTCCCCGGGGGTTTCTTCCACATAATGCACCTGCAGGGAGTGGCGTTCCTGCCCGCAGCGGACCACGCCCGGCTCTCGATCACCCGGGGCCGGGTGGGGAAGGTTAATGTTCCAGAAATGCCCCTGTTCGAGAGGTTCCCCGAGAAGACCGGCAATGACCGGGGCTACCCGTTTCGCGGCGGTTTCCCAATCCAGCGGAAGTCCCCGTTTTAAAAAATGGGACAGGGAAATGCCGCGTATCCCTGCAAAAGCCGCCTCGCGCACCGCCGCGACCGTGCCGGAAATCGCGAAGTCATGCCGTCCCAGATTGCCACCGTGATTGATCCCCGAAAGGACCCAGTCGGGTCGCACCGGCATAAGGCGGGCCAGCGCGATGCGAGTGCAATCGGCCGGCGTACCGGATACGGCAAAGCGCCTGACCCCGCGCTCCTCATAACCGATCGGGACGTCCGTCGTCACGCGATGGCCGATCTGGGACATCTGCGCGGCGGGGGCCACGACCCAGACCTCGTCAAATAAAACCGCAGCGACCTCATACAGCGCCGCCAGGCCCTCGGCATCAATACCGTCATCATTCGTCAGCAGCGCGATCATAATTCCGTAAATAGGTGGTGAAAACGTTTGTCTCCTGCCTGCGATAAGGTCTATCTCTCAGGGGTGAATCCTCCGCAAGCGCTCCTTTATTACGATCGATACGAAAGAGATCTCAAACCCGAAGGCATCTACGGGGAAAAACCGCTCCGCTGGGCCTACGAAACGGCACTCGGGCGCCTTTGCCTCGAGGGCATGATCAAACGCCGCTGGTTTTCACGCCTCTACGGACGCTGGGCCGACACGGCGGGATCGGCTAAAGAGATCGCCCCCTTCATCGAACGCTTTGGCGTTCGCACCGATGAATTTATCGACCATCCCGCGACCTTCCACACTTTCAACGAGTTCTTCTACCGCCGTCTCAAGCCCGACGCCCGCCCCCTCGCGACCGGGGAAAAGACGATCTCGTTCCCTGCCGACGGTCGGCATTTTTACCTTCCCGACCTCTCGAGGGAGAGCCATCTCTACGCCAAGGGCCAGCGCCTCAAACTCTCCCGGCTCCTCGGGGACGAGGCCCTCGCCGCCCGCTTTGCCTGCGGCAGCGCGGTCCTCTCAAGGCTTTGTCCGACCGATTACCACCGTTTCCACTTCCCCCTCGCCGGCGAGTGCGGTGCCCCCCGTCTCATCAACGGAGCCCTTTATTCCGTCAATCCCATCGCGCTTTCGCGGCGACTCGGCTATCTTTGCGAAAATAAACGCCGCATCACTCGCGTGACGAGACCGGACATCGGAGAATACCTTTTTCTCGAAATCGGTGCCACCAACGTCGGCAGCATCGTCGATACCTGCCCTCCCGGCAGCGCCGTCGGAAGGGGTGCCGAAAAGGGCTACTTTCGCTTCGGCGGATCGATGACCATCATCATGTTCCCCGAGGGCGTCTTTTCACCCTCCCCCGACCTCGCCGCGCAGTCGGCGGTCGGGATCGAGCTTTATGCCCGCATGGGCGATGCGATGGGCGCACTGGCGGAGTGATCGGGCACAAAAAAACGGCTGTCCCGTGAAGGACAGCCGTCTTTGCAGTCTTTGGACAAAGGGCTGCGAATCTCGCGGCCCTTTCATCCGCCGTTACTTACTTGGAGCAAGCGGCAGCCGGTGCACAAGTGCCACAGCAGCTCTTCGTGGTTTTGCAGGCAGTCATGGAAAGAGCGCCGATGGCAACGATAGCAAGCAGGATGATGTTTTTCATGGTAGTAATAATCAGTTATTGTTTTAATCCGAATGTGAAGCCTGAGACGTCCGGACCATGCGGTTCCTTAAAGTCATTCGGTTGCATTCAGCCTAGTAATACGTAGAATCGCGCACTTCCTTACAAAATCAACTTATGAGCCAAACACCGAAACATCTCGCCATCGCGGGCGCGACCGGCGCCGTCGGGATCGAGATCCTGAAATGTCTCGAACAGCGCGATTTTCCTGTGAGCGAACTCACCCTCCTCGCCTCGGCCCGTTCCGCCGGCAGGACGCTGACCTTTCGGGGGGAGGAAGTTGTCGTAAAGGAGTTGACTCCTGATTCCTTCACCGGGGTCGACATCGCTCTTTTCAGCGCCGGAGGCGCTATTTCAAAGGCTTTCGCGCCGCACGCGGTCGCCGCCGGAGCCGTTGTGGTGGACAATTCGTCAGCTTTTCGCATGGACGATGCCGTCCCGCTCGTCGTGCCCGAGATCAATCCCGAAGACACAAAAAAGCACGCGGGCATCATCGCGAATCCTAACTGCACGACCATCATCACCCTGATGGCGCTCAATCCGATGCACCGGGTCTTTGGCGGGGTGCGTAGCCTGATTGCGTCCTCCTACCAGGCGGTTTCAGGCAGCGGAGCCCAGGGCATCATCGAACTCGAGACCCAGGTCACCGCCATTGCCAGGGGGGAAACGATCCCCGACCGCAGCGTCTACTCCCGCCAGATCGCCTTTAACGTGATCCCCCAGGTCGATGTCTTCACCGAAAACGGCTACACCAAAGAGGAACTCAAGATGCTCTTCGAAGGTCGCAAGATCCTCCATGCGCCTGACCTCAAGGCCTCGGTCACCTGCGTGCGGGTTCCCGTTTACCGGTCCCACGCCGTCTCGGTGACGGCGGTTTTCAATGACAAGCCCTCGGTCGAGGCCGCCCGCGCTGCGATCAACGCCGCTCCCGGCGTCCACGTCATCGATGCTCCCTTTGCGGAATTCCCGGAATACCCGACCCCACTCGACTCCACCGACGGAGACGACTGCCTCGTCGGCCGCATTCGCGAAGACCTTGTCCTCGACAACGCTCTCACCTTTTGGGTCGTCGGGGACCAGGTCCGCAAAGGAGCCGCCCTCAACGCCGTTCAGATCGCCGAGCTGCTTTAAGAAGGCATTAAGGGGTTCAGGATTTGAGGAGTTCAGGCCCTCAACACCTGAACGCCTCAACTCCTCAACCCCTTCTTCCATGAACACTTACCTCGAAGAACGCTGCCGTATCGTCGACAAGGCCCTCGGGCAATACCTGCCCGCGGCGAAAACGCGTCCGGCGACGATTCACGAGGCGATGCGCTACAGCCTTTTTGCCGGAGGCAAACGTCTCCGTCCGATCCTCTGTCTCGCCGGTGCCGAAGCCTGCGGCGGGAATTTCGAGGCCGCTCTCGCCCCGGCTGCGGCGGTCGAGTGCATCCACACCTACTCGCTTATCCACGATGATCTCCCCTGCATGGACGACGACGATCTCCGCCGCGGCATGCCGACAAGCCACGTGAAATATGGAGAAGGCATTGCTGTCCTCGCCGGAGACGCCCTCCTTACGCTCGCCTTTGAGATTCTCGCAAAAGTAAAAGGCACTGCCCGCTACGACATCGGTGCCTTTATTTCCGAACTCGCCGTCGCCTCGGGCAGCCGCCACCTCATCGGGGGCCAGGTCCTCGATCTCGAAGGCGAAGGCAGCAACGTGAAGCTCACTGCAACACAGCTGAAATATATCCACGAGAGCAAGACCGCCGCCCTGCTCACCGCCTCGATTCGCCTCGGCGGCATGGCCGCCAATGCCAGGCCCGCCCAGCTTGAGGCTCTCACAATCTACGGGCAATCTCTCGGCCTTGCCTTTCAAATCATCGACGACATCCTTGACGTGACCCAGACCAGCGAAAAACTCGGCAAGAGCGCCGGTAAAGACGAAGCCGCCGCCAAGTCCACCTACCCCGCCCTCTTCGGTCTCGAAAAGAGCCGCAAGGAAGCCGCCCGTCTCACCAAAAAAGCCCACGACGCCCTGAAACCTTTCGGCGGAAAGGGCACAAAGCTGAGCGAGCTCGCCGATTATCTCCTCGATCGCGACTACTGAGACGCTGCGCTCAGTCGGGGTGATGCCCTTCCCCGATGACCACGGTCGGCATTTCCCCGGGAGGATGCCCGTGGATGCGTTCGTGATCTTCAATCGGCTCAAGATGCGTCGTCACGATCGTCGACGGGCCCATCTCCTCGCGGACAGCGCGTTCAAAATCGGTCGCGATCTCGTGGGCATCACGCACCGTCGTCGCGTCGTCGAAGACGAGGTGAAAATCGACCCAATGTCCCTCGCCAAGGTGACGATGACGCATCTGATGCCACGTCACCCCGTGTTTGACCGTCGCTGCATCGAGGCGGGCGACAATGGCCGCCTGCACCACCGGATCGGCCGTGTCCATAAGACCGCTCGCACTCCGCCACATCAGGCGCACCCCCGACCAGAGAATGTTCAAGGCCACGAGCATCGCGCAAATCGGGTCGAACCCCATCCAGCCCGTCGCCCCGGTCAGGCCCAATCCGACGAGCACTCCAATACTGGTCCACGCATCGGTGAGAACGTGATTACCGTTCGCTTCGAGGATGAGCGAGCCGTCTCGTTTCCCCACCCGGAGCAGATACCATCCCAACCAGCCGTTGATCGCCAGCGCCAGCGCGGTGAGAAGAGCGCCCGACCCGAGTTGTTGCGGCGCGATCCCGTCCACCCACTGGCGGATGGCCTCGTAAAAAATAAAAAGCCCTGCGATAGAGATCAAGCCGCCCTCAAACCCCGCTGAGAAAAAGGAGATTTTTGCGTGACCGTAGGGATGATCCTCGTCCGGCGGTTTCTGCGAAAGACGCAGGCTGTAGACGACAAAAGCGACTGCGGCCACGTGCACGACGGATTCCGCCGCATCGCTGAGAATGGCCGATGATCGCGTCAAAAACCACGCGCCGGATTTGATCGCGAGCATGAGAACCCCGATCCAGAAAGAAAGCCAGCTCACCTGGCGGAGAAGTTTTTGGCTACCGGGGGATTGATCCATCACTCTGGTCCCTGTCTCAGCGCCAGGCCCCGAGAGCTCGCAGCTGTTCTTTTGCCGTCCCCGCCCAGTCCCGGTTTGCGGCGGGACTTGCCGGGCTCGGGTGAAGGATCCTCCCTATCACCGGGCTCATCCCGGCCTGCGCCGCGATACGGACGAGGCATGCCTCCGCAAACGCCCCCACTCCGATCAGATATTCCGGTTCAAGGAGACGCAAATGCTCACCGACATAGGCATCGCAGGCGACTTGGACCGGCTCCATCTCCGCTGCCGGGAGTTTATCGGGAGTGCGATTGCGACCGCTCTCCTCCATCCAAATCAAGGGGCAGTAGTTCACCACATAATGCCCCGCAAAAAAGTCATCCGCTTTCGCATAGACATCGGAAAAAAGACCCCAGAGGCGACGACCGCTCACCTCGGACTTCTCGCAGGCGAAGCCGGAAACAGGGCGCTTCGAATGCTCCGGTTCGGGTCTCCCGACCGCCCCGGAGATACCCATCCAGTCGCGCACCGCAGCCACCTCCCCGAAAGGTACCCCCGTCTGGGCCATGCCCCACGGCCCCGGGTTCATCCCCATCAGCAGAACCCTCTTCAAAGAGCCGGCAAAGCGCCTCACATATCGCCCGTGGGAATCACGGGCGTAGTCGAGAGGGTTGTAGACGTGGCTCACCGGCGCGCCAAAACGCAGCCCGCGCAGGCTTTCACTGAGGCAGTCAGTAGCAGTGAGGAGATCGCGGGCAATAGACATGACCGGCTCACTCAATCGCCGGATGCCGATTCGTCAAGCACTACCGCAGGGCGTGCGTGGCCGAAAAATGACAACGTTTTTGAGCCAGCCCTAAGGTTCAGACGCTCATCTGCGTCCCACAAAAGGCTTTTCCCCGTATTCGTTTACGTGTAACCTTTCGAGCGTTCCGAAAAATCCCCGGGACATACGGACCACGCCTTCACTCAGCCACCACAAGCCTCCATGTCGCCTGCCAAATTCCTCCCTCTTCTTGCCCTGGTTTTTTTCCCGGCGCACCTTCCTTCGGCGAGCGCTCAGAATGAGGCGCGCTACGGCGATCTCGCCCGCCGTGTCGTTGCGATGCTGGAGGAAGAACATTTCCTCCGCGAGCCGTTCAATGACAGGATGTCCGAGCGGGTCCTCAACGCCTACCTTGAGGTCCTCGACTATAGCCGCATTTACTTCACGAAGGAGGATGTCGATGGATTCACGAGCAAATTCCAACTCCAGATCGACGACCAGGTTCGGAACGGCAGTATTCCGGCCGCCTTCGAAATTTTTTCCGTCTATGAAGAACGAGTTCGCGACCGGGTCGAGATGGCGAAGAAACTGGCGGTCCCGAACACCTTCACCTACGACTCCGACCGAACCGTCGAGATCTCCCGCAAAAATTCCCCCTGGGCGGGAGCAGGGGCGGAACATGACCAACTCTGGCGCAATCTCATCGAGGGCGACCTCCTCCGGGAGCAACTCATCGCCGAAGCCGTGGCCAAAAAGAAAATTGAAGATGCCGCCAAACGCGAGAAAGCAGGCCAGGAGCCGAAGAAGGAAGTCGAAGACGCCGAGTCCAACAAATCCATCTACGAAAAGGTCTCCGGTCGCTACGACCGCATCCTCAAGAGAATCAAGGAAAACAGCATGGATGATATCGCGAGTCTTTTCATCAAGTCCATCGCCGCCGCCTACGACCCCCATTCGGAATATTTCTCCCAGCAGCAGTATGATAATTTCCGCATCGGGATGAACAAATCACTCACCGGGATCGGGGCGATGCTGCAGAAAGACGAAGATCAGGGTGGAGCCACGATCGAAGGCCTTGTCGTTGGCGGGCCAGCCTTCAAAGTCGGCAAACTTAAAGTGAAAGACCGCGTCATCGGTGTGGCCCAGGGTGCCGAGGGGGAATTTGTCGATGTCGTCGAAATGAAACTCTCCGACATCGTCGATCTCATCCGGGGAGAAATCGGTTCCATCGTCAGGCTCAAGATTACCCCCGCCGGCAAAGCCGACGCGATCGAGTTTGTCGATATCACCCGGGAGCAGATCGATTTGAAAGACAGCCTCGCCAATGCCGATCTCATTATTACCCGAGACCCTGCCGGTGAGGATGAAAAGCTCGGCTGGATCACCCTGCCTTCCTTCTACGCCGACATGGACGGGGGACAAACCAGCACCACCGCCGACGTGCGCCGCCTCCTCACCCGCCTCTCCATTGAAGGGATCAACGGCCTCGTCATCGATCTCCGCGACAATGGCGGGGGATCCCTCGAGGAAGCGATCAACATGACCGGTCTCTTCATCCGCAAGGGTCCCGTCGTCCAGTCGATCGACTGGAGAAACAACCGCGACCAGAAATTTTCCCGCAACGGGGAGGCCGTCTACAGCGGCCCGCTCGTCGTCCTCGTGAATCGCGCGAGCGCCTCGGCCTCGGAGATTTTTGCCGCCGCTCTTCAGGATTACGGTCGCGCCGTCATCGTGGGCGACGGATCGACCTTCGGCAAGGGTACCGTCCAGCAGTTGCGCCCTGTCATTTCCAACAAACTGACCCTGCCTTTCAATCGCGCCGAGACGCAGGAGGGTGCCCTCAAGCTCACGATCCAGACCTTCTACCGTATCGACGGCCACTCGACCCAGCGGCACGGCGTCGTCCCCGAAGTGCGTCTCCCCTCCCTCCTCGACATCGCCGAGATCGGCGAGGCTTCCCTCCCCTTTGCCCTCGTTGTCGATCCGATCGAGCCGAGCCGTTATCTGCCTTTCTTCGAGAAGCCGATCGAATTCGAGCCCCTCCAAAAGGCCTCGGAAAACCGGATCGCCTCCGGTGCGGACTTCGAATACATCCTCAAAGACATCGCCGAGGAGAAAGAGCGTATCGAGCGCAACTCCATCTCACTGAACCTCAAGGGGCGCAAAGAGGAGACGGCTAAGTCCGAGGCAGAAATCGAAGAACGCCGCGCAAAGCGCATCGAACAATTTGCCGCCATCCGCGAGGCCGAGAAGGGTCTCTTCACGATCTACAAACTCACCCAGGACAACGTCCTCGATGAAAAACTGACTCTTCGCGACGACCTCTCCGAAGAACAACTCAGCGGCATGGCCCGGGGAGACGACGAGGATGACGACCCCGACACAAAGCTCCTCGAGTACCCTCACAAGCTCGGTCCCTACGAGCGCGAGACCCTCCGTATCCTTCAGGACCTCATCGCCATCGGCAAAACCGGCAAGCCCGTCAACATTTCCGAGGCGACCCGCGCCCCCCGTGAAAAGACGGTTCCGGTCGAGACCCGCGCCGTAACCCGCCCGAACTGATTCCGCTGCCCCCCCGCGCGGTTCTTACACACCGGGGCATCCCCGCAAAAGGAAGAGAGCCGGGTCACGCTCCCGCCGCGTATCCTTGAGAAGGAGGTATGAGGTAGTGGATAATGCATTCAGGGGACTACAGATCCGACTGCTCGTTCCGGATCTCTGGCAGCAGGAGGCTGTCCGCGCCCTCACCGGGGGCTTTGACGTGATCGTCGACGCCCCGACCGGCGCGGGTAAAACCTACATTTTCGAAAGCCTCATCACGGGGCGGAAATTTCCCGCAGCGGGACGCCAGGCCGTCTTCACCGTGCCGACCCGTGCTCTTGCCAATGAAAAGTGGCGGGAATGGAAGCGGGCCGGCTGGAAGGTCGGCATCGCCACGGGCGATCTCGCCGAAGATCTCGACGCACCTGTCCTCGTCGCCACCCTCGAGACCCAGCGCGAGCGTTTTCTCGCGGGAGAGGGCCCAGACCTCCTCGTCATCGACGAATACCAAATGATAGGCGACCGCCAGCGCGGCTTGAACTACGAACTCGCCATCGCCCTTGCCCCGGCGGGAACGAAACTGCTCCTGCTCAGCGGAAGCGTTGCCAATCCTGGAAAAGTCGCCGCCTGGATGGAGCGCCTCGGCCGAAAGGTCCGCGTCATCAGGACCGCCGACCGGCCCGTGCCTCTGGATGAGATGCCGGTGGAGGGACTTCCGCGCAGCGCCCCGCTGAAGTATCGCCAGTTCTGGCACCGGCTCTCCCTCGGTGTCATGCTCTCACACTACGGCCCCCTTCTTATTTTCGCTCCCCACCGCAAAGCCGCCGAAAAAATCGCCCGCAAAGTCGCCGAGATGCTGCCCGATGACGATCCCATTCGCCTCGGCGACCGCCGTCTCGAGCAGGGCTGCTCGCCCGACCTGCTGCGCCTTCTCAAAAAGCGGGTCGCCTTTCACCACAGCGGCCTCGGCTTTCTCGAACGGGCCGCCATCGTCGAACCCCTCGCCAAAGCAGGACAACTCCGCATCATCGTCGCGACGATGGGCCTCGCCGCAGGGATCAACTTCTCGGTTCGCTCCGTCTTCATCGCCGGCACAACCTATCAGGACGGCCCCTACGAACGCGATGTCAGTCCCGCCGAGCTCCTCCAGATGTTCGGACGGGCCGGACGCCGCGGCCTTGACGAAACGGGCTACATCATCAGCGGCCGCGACAGCGCGCGGCTCTCCGACGCCCGTCCGCTCGACTTGCGACGACACAACGAGCTTGACTGGCCCACCATGATACGGCGTATGCACCTTGCCAGAGAGCGCGGTATCTCGCCCTTCGCCGCTGCCCGCGAACTGCGTGACCGGCTTTTCTCCGAACAGACCGTGCCCCTCGGATTCCATTCCGGCGGCGACGGGGAAGCATCCGCCGCAGGTGGCTCCCTCTTCAATCTGAAACCGGTCCGCAAAGAAATCCTCAATCCCGACGGGGACTGGGAACCCTTTCAGACAGGACGCGAAGACACCGCGCCGCTCGGCGACGTTTTCTCCCTCGTCCGCGACCGTTACCAGCCCGCCGAGAGCGACAGCGCGCTTGTCGGCTCTCTCCTGCCGCCCGGATCACGTCTTGCCCGTCTCGATAAAAAGGGCGATGGAGAGCGACGCTACGGGCTCGAAATCGCCGTCGCCAGCGCTGTCGGAGACGATACTTTTTCCCTCAGCAAACCTGCCCGCCGCCTCGCCGGACCATCCACCCATGAAGACACCTACCACTTCACCGAAGCGGCAGCCCTGCTCCCCGAACTGTTCCGCGAGTCGCTCGCCCCTGCGCAGGTGACAAACCTCGTCGCGCGGGGCCGCAGTCTCTTTCTTCTAGCCCACTTTCGCGACACACCGCTCGCGATTTATCGGGACGAAAAAGGACGCGCCCTCTTATCCCCGCCCGAACGATCCGTCGAGATCCTGACAGAAACCCATTACACCGACACCCACTCGGGCGATTCCTTCCAGCCCGTCCCCGGGACCCCCGCTTACATCTGGAGAAAGCTCGCCCTCATCGACGACAGCGGCAAGCCCACCACCCGCGGCGTCATCTTCAGCCTTTTCCAGGGGGGCGAAGGACTCGCCGTCGCCGCCGCGCTCGAGGACCCGCTTTACCCCGCCGACGAGATCGTCCTCCACCTTGCCAATCTGCGGGCCGGACATCGCTTCGAACTCGACGCCCTCCCCGGAGCGGCTTCGCTGATTACGTCGATCCGGAGCGACCGTCTCGCCGCCGCCTGCCGCCAGGCCTACGGAGCGGTCGATTTCGAGGGGTATCTCCATCTCGGGCTCCCGCCGCAGTATGGCGAAAGTGCCGCCGAGCTCATCACTGTTCTCCGTGAGGGAAAACTGGGGCAACTCACCGCCGGAGCGACCGTCATCGACTTCGGACCCGGCGACGTGGAACGGGCTTACATCGAGTGGCTCAGCCTGCTGCGCCACCTCCGCAACGCTCCTGATCTCGAACACCCGCGCTGGATGGATCTCAAATCCGCGGCTCGGTCCGAACTGCGCCGCCACGAGGGTCGCACCCCGCTCGCCTCCCTCCCCGAACTCTCGCCCGTTCTCCTGCAGAAACCGCCGCAGCACGGACTGCTTCCCAGGACCTCCATCTGAGTTGAGAATTTCGATCGGAAGAGACGGTTCTCCAGCAGATTCAGGGAGGCCCGCAGATTCCTATCCTGAAGCAATCTGCTGGAGATAAAAAATTCGATCGTAAACTCACCACCAGACGCTTGATACGGAAACACGGACTCCTACCCCCGACCCTCTGAATCGTGGCTTGTGATCAAGGGAAAACGGGCGTATCGATCTCCATGGAAATCCTTTCCCCCAACTCAGCCATCCTCGAAAAGACCCGCGAGCTCTGCTCCCTCATCCTCCAGTCGGGTGAGTATCAGGAAAACGTGGCCCGGATCGACGCTTTTTTCAAAGACCAGGCAGCCCAGGCCGCCTATCGCGATTTCACCAAACTGGGTGAGTCTCTTCACCGGAAGCAGGACGCCGGCGAACTGACCGAAGAAGATATCGAGGGCTACGACGCCGAACTCGCCGCCCTCAAGGCAAACCCGATCACCGGTGAATTCATGGCCGCCGAGGAAACCCTCAACGGCATTGTCCAGCAGGTCTCCCGCATGGTCGGCAAAGCCCTCGAACTCGGCCGTCTCCCCGAGCCCGAAGATCTCGCCGGCGGCGGTTGCTGCAGCAGCGGCGGTTGCGGGTGTTAATCGACGCGGGAACGGTGTTTGTTATTGCCGGGTCCTACGCCGATTGTGGTCAAGGGAATGTCGTTCATCACGAAAAGGGCCTCCTTGTGAGTCCTGCACCCCTCATTCTTCAGCCGTCACCCTGGTCTTGTCCCGGAACGCGGCGAAGAAGATCACTGCGATGATCGTGGCGAGGAGAGCGGGGAAAAGCCAGAAGGCTTTCCACTGCTCCATCGCCGTGCCGAGGAGCGCCTGATCGATTGAGGCGGGCAGATCGACGGAGAACAGCTTCGCCATTTTTTCCCCGAAGCTGAGCTCGACCGTGGGACGAGCCGCCTGGATCGCCGCCTCGAGGGGGGCGTAGCCGGGGACTTCAGCGAACTTGGCACCGGCGACTTTGAATCCGAAGAACATTCCGAGGCCCTGCGTCACAAAGACGAGCAGTCCCTGGACCTGACCGCTCACGGCGCGGGGAGCCACCTTGTCGGCATACATGAAGCCGGTCACGAAGAAGAAGTCGTAGCAGATCCCGTGAAGGGCAATGCCGAGGAAGATCATCCAGGCGACCTGGTCGGACGCTCCGTAGGCAAAGAGGACGTAACGCAGCACCCACGCGCCCATGCCGATGAGGATCATCCATTTCACCCCGAGGCGGCGGAAGAAGAAGGGAATCAGGAGCATGAAGATGATCTCGGACATCTGCCCGAGGGTCATGGTCGAGGCGGCCTGCTCGAAGCCGGTATTAGCAAGGAAGTTCGAGGTGTAAGCGTAGTAATAAGCGAGCGGGATGCAGATAAGACCCGAACAAATGATGAAGACGAGGAAGCCGGGCTTGGCGAGCAGCTTCCACGCGTCAAGCATGAGGAGGGCCCGCAGATTAAGAGGCTCACCCTTGGCCGGAGGCGGGGTGTGGGGCAGGAAGAAGGCGAAGAGTCCCAGCAGGATGGAGCTCACGGCGGCCAGCTTGAAAATCTGCAGGCTCGAGGTCCAGCCGAGGAACCCGACAGCTAGACCGGCGACAATCCAACCTATCGTCCCCCAGACGCGGACTTTGGGAAACTGAAGCCGGTCAAGATGGGCAAAGGTGATCGTGTTGCCCAGTCCGAGCGTCGGCATATAACAGAGCATATGGGCGACGCAATAGCTCACGAGGAGCCCGCCATTTCCCGCCGCACCTGCCTCGGCTGCGAGAAAGAGGAAAACACCGCCGAGAAGGAAGAGCACCGCAAAGACGATCTGCGAAGGAAAGAAGCGATCGGCGATGACCCCGAGAAAGAGCGGCGCGATGATCGCTCCGAGCGGGGCGGCATTGTAGGCGCTGCCGATGACGTCGACAAATCCGTTCGCTCCAAGGGCCTGCCCGAGCGTGGCGAACCAGGCACCCCAGGTGAAGAACTGGAGAAACATCATGGCGCTCAGAAGCGGAACGGCGGATCGGACGGGAGAATTGGACATGGATGGAGTTAGGAGGATAGCGGCCGAGTAGTAAAGGAGTAATCGATCCCCGAAATACGCGATGAGGCGCTCAACGAGGGCCGAAGATGGACGACCCGATGCGCACGAGGGTGGCACCTTCTTCAATGGCGATGGCGAAGTCGTGGCTCATGCCCATGGAGAGCTCGGGCAAGTCGCACCGATGAGCAGCCGCGAGCTCGTCGCGCAACTCGCGCAGCTTTATGAAATGGGGACGGACTTTTTCGAGACCGTCGTCATAGGGCGGCACCGTCATGAGCCCGTGAATCTCGAGATGAGGCAGAGCGATGAGTTCGCCTAAGGAGGCACGCGCTTCCGAGACGGGAAAACCGAATTTGACGTCGTCGTTCGCGACATTGACCTGGAGGAGGATTTTCGCGATGATGCCGAGTTCTCCCGCGAGGCGACTGATCTGGCGGGCGAGGTCGGCGGAGTCGACGCTGTGGATGAGGGCGCAATGCGGGAGGACCTTGCGCGTTTTATTCTGCTGCAAATGGCCGACGAGATGCCATTCCACGTCGGCGGGAAGCTCCGGCACCTTTCCGAGCAGTTCCTGCACCTTGTTCTCCCCAAGGACGCGCTGGCCGGCGTTAACGATCTCCCGCACGATCTCCGCGGGCCAGGTCTTCGTCACGGCGACGAGTCGGACCGACCCGGGATCACGACCGGCGCGGGTTGCGGCAGCGGAGATGGAGGCGAGGACGGTGCTGAGATTGTCGGCGAGGCTCATTTTTCGGGGAGGGATAGAATGCCCTGTTGATCGAGGCGGACGATACGCCATTCCTGCAAAATCTCGCCTCCGACCCGTTCGTAGAGGTCAATCGCGTTTTTGTTCCAATCGAGGACACTCCATTCGTAGCGGCCCGCGTTGCGCGCGGCGGCGATCTCTCCGACGGCCTTGAGGAGTCCTTTTCCCAATCCGAGCCCCCGGAAATCGGGTTTCACATACAAATCCTCGAGCCAGATCCCCGCCCGGCCGATAAAAGTGGAGAAAGTGGAAAAGAAAATCGCGTAGCCCACGAGCCCGTTTTCGCCCTCGGCCACGAGCGCCCCGGCCGCCGGATTTTCTCCAAAGAGACTCGCGTGATAGTCAGCCTCGGTCGCAACCACTTGATGACTAAGTGCTTCGAATTCGGCGAGCTCGTGAATCATCGCGAGGATGCCAGGGACGTCGTCCGGACGAGCCGGGCGAATCGCGGAAACGGGATCGAATTTTTCTCTCATATGGGCATTCCTTGCGGAGGAGTTGGCACGGGTAGTGCTCTATTTATCCTTGTCAGACGGTCCTCGGATCGAATGACAAAAGGGTTGAAACCAAAGCGGCAACCCGGTTGACTACAAGTCTTTTGCAGGTTTTACGGGGGTTTTTCCTGCGCTTGTCAACCGGGTTGTCTGTTTCATTTGATGGGACAACATCTTCACGGGAAGAGAACGACGCCCGCGCTCAAATTGGTCGGTAATTCTGTCCGTAAAGACGTTCATTGCAGGGCCATGGAGCGTAGTCGAAGGTACTAGACGATGTTTCGTACTCCCTCCTTTTCCTGTCTCGCTCTCCTCTTGCTGATTCCGTCGGTTCCGCTCGCGACTCTCCGTGCTGCGGACGAAGCGGCCAAGCCCGCTGCACCAGCTCCGGCAGCGATTCCTGAAACGGCGAAAGTCGCCTTCAGCGCCGAGCAGATCGAATTTTTCGAAACAGAGGTCCGCCCTCTCCTCGCCGAGAGCTGCCTCGACTGTCACACCGGCACAGCCGCCAAGGTCGGGCTCGAGCTGAACCATCGCGAAGGCTGGCTCTCCGGCAGCGACTACCGCAAAGTCGTCGATCTCGAAAAGCCCGGAGAGAGCGTCCTGATTAAGGCGGTCCTCCATTCAGGCGAAAAGGACATCCCCTCGATGCCGGAAAAGGGTGAGAAACTCTCCGCCGATGCCGTTGCCAAGCTGACCACCTGGATCGGAATGGGCCTGCCCTGGCCGGCCTATGATGAGGCGGAAAAAGGCAACGACCCCTCGCAGCACTGGTCCTTCCAGCCGGTCGAGCCCGGGACACTCCCGGCCGACGCCGGGCACCCCATCGATTATTTTGTCAGCAAATCCCGGACAAAGGCCGGCGTCATTCCCGCTGATCGCGCCGATCGCTACACCCTCTATCGCCGTGCCCACTTCGCCCTGCTCGGTCTGCCGCCGCAGTATGAAGGGGCCAAGGGCTTCATTGAGGATCCGAAGAAACATGCGGAAGCCTGGCCTGCCCTCGTCGATCAACTCCTCGCCTCCCCCGCCTACGGTGAACGCTGGGCCCGCCTCTGGATGGATGTGGCCCGCTATGCCGATACGAAAGGTTATGAGGGGGCCGGGACGGAACGCCGCTTTATTTACAGCTACACCTACCGGGACTGGCTCATCCGCTCGATGAACGAGGATCTCCCCTACGACCAGTTTCTCCTCTACCAGCTCGCGGCGGAGCAGATCGTCGATCCCGCCTCGCCGGATAAAAAACACCTCGCCGCTCTCGGCTTTCTTTCCCTCAGCAAAAACGGGAGTCAGGATGAAATCCTCGACGACCGCGTCGACACGACCTTCCGCGGCACGATGGCGCTAACAGTCTCCTGCGCGAAGTGCCACGACCACAAGTTCGACCCCATCTCGACGAAGGAATATTACAGCCTCTACGGCATTTTCCTGAACTCTCTCACACAGGACACCCCCGTCATCGGCGAGCCCAGGCTCGGTCCCGAATACGACAAATACCTCGCCGAGCTCGCCGTGGTGCAGAAAGAGGTCGACGACTTCCTCAAGCCCGTGCTTGAGAAACTCGCCAAAGAGCATCCGGACCTCGCTGCTCAGCCCGATAAACTGAAAGCAAAGATCGATCGCGAAGATCGTCGCAAGCTCAGTAACCTCGAAGGCAAGGTCCAGAAATTCATCGCCGATGCGGGGATGGAGGCAGATAAGGCCATCATCCTGAGAGACCGTGACATGCCCATCAATCAGCACGTTTTCATTCGCGGGAATCCCGGACGACGCGGCGTCCTCGCCCCGAGGCAGTTCCTCGCGATCGCTTCCGAAGGCGGCACGTCGAAAGAGTTCACGAAAGGGAGCGGCCGCCTCGAGATGGCGAAAGAGATCGTCCGTCCCGGCAATCCGCTCACGGCGCGCAACATCGTCAACCGCGTCTGGATGTGGCACTTCGGCGAAGGGATCGTCCGCACCGTCGATGACTTCGGCCTTCAGGGCGAGCACCCCGATCATCCCGAGCTGCTCGACTGGCTTGCCCACTGGTTCATCGAAAACGACTGGTCGTTGAAGAAGCTGCACCACCTCATCCTCACTTCGGAGACCTGGCAGCAGCAGTCCACCAATGCGAAGGAAACGGAGAACATGCTCGTCGATTCCGAGAACAGGCTGCTCTGGAAGTTTAACAAAAAGCGACTCGAACTCGAGCAGATGCGCGACGGTATGCTCGACGTGGCCGGCAATCTCGACCGCGAGATGTTCGGCCGCCCCGTCAACATTCTGGAGCCTCCCTACGCCAACCGCCGCTCGGTCTATGCCTTCATCGACCGGCAGAATTTGAATCCCACTTTCCGGAATTTCGATTTCTCGAATCCGCAGGAAACCACCGGGAAGCGTCCCTCCACGACCATCCCGATGCAGGCGCTCTTTACCCTGAACAATCCCTTTGTCCAGGACCAGGGCGAGGTCCTCGCTCAGAAAACGACCGCAGCCGAAGACCGCATCGCCGCGCTCCACCGGGCTGTCTTTGCGAAAGCGCCGTCCGAATCCGACCGCCAGCTTGCCGAGAGTTTTGTCACCGCCTTTGAGTCCGAGACCTCCCGCATGGGTAAGCGCCAGACGAACACGGAGTGGAGCTACGGCTGGGGAAATGTCGACGAGGCCACCGGCAAAGTCACCTTCCAACCCTTCGAGCACTGGGTTAAGGAAACCTGGCAGGTCGGCAAAGAACGTCCCTTGAAGAACAATCCGCTGAGCTACCTCTACGTCGACGCGAACGGTGCCGGCCACCCCGGCTACACCGAAAAGGAAAGTCTCATCTACGAATGGCGCGCCCCCGCCGACCTGCGCGTTGCGGTGACTGGAATCTTGCATCGCTCGAATGTCGGCAAGGGCAACGGCGTCCGCGTCAAGGTGGCGACGAGCAGCGGCGGGATCGTTTTTGACAAAGTGCTCGATCCCGCGAAGGACAAGCTCGAAGTGACCATTCCCGAATTGAACGTCACCTCGCACGAGGCTGTCTATTTCATCGTCGATCCGCACGAAAAGAACTCCAGCTTCGACTCGATCCGCTGGAATCCCGAGCTGAGCGACCTCGACAACAAATGGCCGAAGTGGGAGCTCGCCGAATCGTATTCGGGCCCCGCGACCCCGGCCTCGGCCTGGGGTGCTTACGCCCAGGCGCTCCTCAACACGAACCGGTTTCTCTTTGTCGACTAAGGTGATCCTCCTGACACGACGACTACCCCCACTTTTCCCTTTTGACCAAAATGAACGGATACACCTCCAGACGCCAGTTCCTCCAGCGTGCCGGCATGGGCATGGGAGCGATCGGACTGAGCCCTCTCCTCTCCGCCCTGCAGGCGGGCGACCGATCCCTCAACCCCCTCGCGCCCGGAAAGACCCACTTTGCGCCGCGCGCCAAACGGGTCATTCACATCTTCGCCAACGGCGGTCCCTCGCAGGTCGACTCGTTCGACTACAAACCGTCGCTCGCCAAATACGACGGCAAAGAAATGCCCGGCGATGGTCTCAAGACCGAGCGCAAAACCGGGGCCCTCATGAAGTCGCCCTTCAACTTCTCGCAGCACGGCCAATGCGGTCTTTGGGCGAGCGATCTCTTCCCCAAAGTCTCGGCCATGGCCGACGACCTCTGCGTCATCAATTCGATGTATGCGAACGTGCCGAACCACGAGCCCTCGCTCATGCTCATGAACACGGGAGCCGAGCGGGTCAATCTCGTGCGGCCGAGCGTCGGCAGCTGGATCACTTACGGGCTCGGCACGGAGAATGAAAACCTGCCCGGCTTTGTCTCGCTCTGCCCCGGCGGAGTCCCCATCGTCGAGACACAGAACTGGCGCTCCGCCTTCCTCCCCGGGGCCTATCAGGGCGCCCACATCGACACGAAGAACACCCTCATTTCCAAGCTCATCCCCGACATCCGCAACCCGCGTATGCCGCGTGAACTGCAGCGCCGCCAGCTCGATCTCATTCAGGAAATGAATCGGCAGGATGCCGGCGACGGCACCATCGATCCTGCGGCCGAGGCACGCATGCACTCGCTCGAGCTCGCCTACAAGATGCAGATCGAGGCGACCGATGCCTTCAATGTCGAGCGTGAGCCCGCCCATGTCCGCGAACTCTACGGCGACACCCTCCATGGACGCCAGATGCTTATCGCCCGCCGCCTCGTCGAGCGCGGAGTGCGTTTTGTCCAGGTCTGGCACGGAGCGGGTCAGCCCTGGGACAGTCACTCCGAGATTGCGAAAGGCCACGGGAAACTCGGGGCCGAGGCGGATCAGCCCATCGCCGCCCTCCTTTTCGATCTCAAGCAGCGAGGTCTCCTCGAAGACACCCTTGTGATCTGGGGCGGTGAATTCGGCCGCACCCCCACCGTTGAGCTCCCCACTCCCGGTGCCAACGACGCCAACACCAAAATGGGCCGCGACCACAACCACCACGGCTTCACCATGTGGATGGCGGGCGGCGGGACTAAAGGAGGGCTGCAATACGGCAAGACCGACGAGTTCGGATTCAAGGCGGTCGAGAACCCCATGCACGTGCACGATCTCCACGCCACTATCCTGCACCTCCTCGGCTTTGATCACGAAAAGCTGACCTACCGCTACGCCGGACGCGACTTCCGTCTTACCGACGTGCACGGCCACGTTTTTCACGATCTCATCGCGTGATCGGGTGAGGGTGCGGTTTGGTGATATTGCTGGAAGAGCAATTCCCGGGACCTCCAACGTCCTTGCCAACCTCTCAAAGGAATGGAAGGTGTAACCTCCCAGGCCAGCACGTCATGATCACTAAAATCACCACGCAGTATTTCAAGCGTTTTGACAGTCAGGAGTTTCCGCTAACGGCACTGTCATTGTTGGCGGGGCCAAACAACAGTGGAAAGTCCACCCTGCTACAGGCTGCAATGGTTTGGAATCTTGCAATGCAGAAGTGGTGGGAAAAGAAGGGGCCGGGAAGTCGATCAAAGGCAAAAGATCGTCCCGGTGCTCCCATCACACGTCAGGAATTTACCGCTCTCCCGCTACCTTCCATGGATCAGTTGTGGACCGACACTCATACTTCTCTAAGAAAAGATGAGGGCAAGCAGGGAGCCCCGCGCCCGATGGTCATAACTCTTCATGGCTTGACAGCAAACGGCGAGGAATGGCGTTTCGGTTTCGAATTCCGGTATAGTGGCCCGGAGCAGATTCATGTCAAACCCGTGGCGGATGACCTACCTCATCTCGAGACGGCCCGAAACCGTGTCACGGTAGTGTATGTTCCGCCTTTTTCCGGGATCGGGGTAAATGAAACGCGCCACGACCGGCCTTATCAGGACATGTTAGTCGGACAGGGAAAGGGAGGAGACATCCTGCGCAATCTTCTACTGGAGGTTGCAGATGCCGACGAAGGAAAAGCATGGGAGCAACTCGAATCAATTGTCGAGGAAGTCTTCGGATACCGTCTTTTGAAACCTTCTTACGATGGTACGCCTTACATTACTTGCGAATATCTCAAAGGAATCCCTGCGACTCGCGGATACGGTGGCCTCGTGCCTTTAGATGTATCGACCACCGGCAGCGGATTTCATCAGGTGCTGCTTATTCTTGCTTTTATGCTCGCGAGACCGTCGAGTCTGATATTGCTCGACGAACCCGATGCGCACCTCCACGTTTTACTGCAAAAGCAGCTCTATGATATTCTTCGTCAGCTTTGCCACAAATCGAAGGGTCAACTCGTCATTGCCACTCATTCCGAGGTCCTGATCGATAGCACAAGCCCCACCCAAATCGTTTCCTTCTATCGTGAGCCACACCCTCTCGCCTCAGAAGCTGACCGGGATCAAGTGAGAGAGGCCTTGAAGCGAGTCAGTTCGCTGGATCTCCTCCTGGCCGAGAATGCCGGCGGCGTTCTTTATCTTGAAGGCACAACCGACTTCGATCTCTTAAAAGCATGGGCGGACGTATTGGATCACCCCATCAAAGCATGGTTCGACGGCCTCCCCTTTTGGCAAAATAATCAGGGGCGAAATCCCAAAGAAGCGAGATCGCACTTTTTCGCTCTCAAAGCCATCCGCCCTTCGCTCAATGCAGTCCTTCTGCTTGATGGCGACAACCGCGCCTTGCCCGACCGGGAGATTACCGCTGACGGGCTTACCCTGCTGCGCTGGGAGCGATACGAGTCCGAAAGTTATCTTCTTCACCCGAAAAGTCTGGAAAGATTTCTCGAAGCGGAAAGAGAACCTCTCTTCGCAAAACCGGCCTTGGATTACCTGAGGGAACAAATGCCCCCGGCGTTCTTCAATTCGCCGCTCGAAATCAGCAACTTCCTTCGCTCAGAACCTGCGAGCAAAACACTTCTGCCGGAAACTTTCAAGCTTGCCGAAGTTCACCTTCCGAAAAGTGACTTCTTTTTGCTCGCCCAGCAGATGAAGAAAGAGGAAATCCCGCAAGAGGTTTGGGACAAACTCACTGCAATTCAGAGTATCGTAAGTCCCGGAACGAATCCCTCCCTGTCATCCGAATAGGAATCAACAATTCCTGAGTCGGCAGCTGAACTACGTTTACGGACGCCAACGGCGCTTCCTTATTCCGAAACGATAGTGCCGCGCCGATTTCTTTTTCAGGATCGGTTTCCGCCATGACGCGTTTTCGGGACTCGCCACGGCGGGGCATCTCCCCCATAGTCAGTCGGAATGCCCCCGCTCCGACCTGCCAGCTCTCTCCGGATCATGGCCTGCCTTCTGTGCGCAGGCGGAAGCCTTCGCGCCGTCGATTTTGAAAAAGAGATCGCTCCTCTTTTCGAACGCCTTTGCCTCGAGTGCCACGACACCGCGACGCTCAAGGGCGGGGTCGGGCTCGAGACTTTTTACCACGCCCACCTCACCACCGATGCGGGCGAGGCTCTCTTCACCCCGGGCGATACGGCGAAGTCTGTTCTCCTCGACGTCGTGACGGAAACCGATCCGGAAAAACGCATGCCACCCAAAGGCGATCCCCTCTCCGCCGACGAGATCGCCCTGCTGCAGCGCTGGATCGCCGAAGGAGCGGCATGGCCCGACGACGGCTGGCGTCCGCCGTTGCATTGGTCCTACCTCGCCCCGAAGAAATCGACGCCTCCGAAACCGGGAAGTCTGACCGACGATCGCCACCCCAACGAGGTCGATTTTTTCATTGCCGCCGAACTCGGGAAACACGGCCTCGCGCTCAATCCCGAAGCCGATCCCGCGAATCTCCTCCGCCGCGCCAGCCTTGACATTACCGGACTGCCACCCGCTCGCACTCAGGTCGACGCCTTTATCGCCGACCCGTCTTTTGCCCACTACAGCCGCCTCGTCGACGAGTTCCTCGCCTCGCCCGCCTACGGAGAGAAATGGGCCGTGCCCTGGCTCGACCTCGCCCGCTACGCTGACTCCGAAGGCTACCAGCGCGACGCCCCGCGCAACATGTGGCCGTGGCGCGACTGGGTCATTGCCGCGCTCAATGCCGACATGCCCTTTGACCGCTTCTCCATCGAGCAGCTCGCCGGCGACCTTCTTCCCGAGGCGACTGAATCCCAAAAAGTGGCGACCGCTTTTCACCGCAACTCCCCGCTGAATCTCGAGGCCGGGACCGACCCGAACGAGGACCACTACAAACAGATCGTCGACCGCGTCAACACCACCGGCACGATCTGGCTCGGCAGCACCGTCGGCTGCGCCCAGTGCCACAATCACAAGTATGATCCCATCTCGGCGAAGGAATACTACGAACTCTTCGCCTTCTTCAACAACACCCCGATGGAGTCGAAGCAACAGGGCATGGAGATGGGCATGTCGAACATGGTCCACATCGGTCCCGTCATGGAGGTGAGCCGCAGCACCGCCGACGTTGATGCCGAGCTGAAAGCCGAGGCCGAGTACGACGAAGTTCTCGCCGCGATTCGCCGCGACCTCCTCGAAGCTGTCGAAGTGCGTCTGAAAAAGGATCCGAAAGCCCGCGAGTCCCTGCCCGCCGACGTCAAAAAGATCCTCGAACAGGATCGCGGGATGAGCCTCGACCAGTGCCGCACCGTGTCCGCCAAGCTGGCAGTGCGGGAGCGCGGCATGGGGAAACGGCTCGAAGAGGCGGAGATCATGGAGACGCGCCTCACCGAGCAGCGCAAAAAGGAAGTCCGCATCCTGCAGGAACTCCCCGAGCCGCGCGTCACCTTTATCGCCAAGCGCGGCGACTTCCTCGCCCCCGGGGAAGCCGTCACTCCCGCGACGCCCGCCGCTCTGCATGCTTTCCGTGATGATTACCCGCGCAATCGTCTCGGCCTCGCCAAGTGGCTCGTCGATCCGGCAAATCCCCTCGTCGCCCGCGCCCAGATTAACCGGCTCTGGATCGAAGTCTTCGGTCAGGGGCTCGTCACCACTCCCGAGGATTTCGGCAACGAGGGCGAAAAGCCGACCCACCCCGCATTGCTCGACACCCTCGCCGTCGCCTTTATCGAGGAGGACGGCTGGTCGATGAAGAAAGCCCTGCGACGTCTCCTCCTCTCCGCCACCTACCGCCAGTCCATCGCCGTGAATGAGACCTTCGCCGCCCGCGACCCGCGCAATCAGTGGCTCTGGCGGCATCCCGGTCATCGCCTCGGCGCCGAGATGATACGCGACCAGGCCCTCGCCATCAGCGGCTTGCTTTCCTCGCGGCAATACGGCGTCAGCGTGCGGCCCTATCAGCCCGACACCTTCTGGAGGAAAAGCGCCGGAGCATCCGAGACCTACTACGTGCCCTCGCGCGGAGACGAAGCCTACCGCCGCGGCGTCTACACCCTATGGCGCCGCAACGCCCACTACCCGTCCTTCGCCAACTTCGACGCCCCCGACCGCTCCGCCTGCGTCGTGAAGCGCGACGTCTCCAACACACCGCTGCAGGCCCTCACCCTGTTGAACGATCCCGTCTATGTCGAGATCGCCGAGGCCTTCGGCAAACGCATCATGAAGGAAGGCGGTACGACGATCGACACCCGGATCGACTGGGCCTTTCGTACCACCCTGACAAGAGCACCTCGGGAGCCAGAGCGGCTCCTGCTGCACTCCGCTTTTGAAACCGTGCGGGGCGAATCCGGTTCCGAAGAAAAAGCCTGGCGCGAAGTCGCGACGATCCTGCTGAACCTGCACGAAACGATCAACCGGTCATGAGAGCTGTTTAGCTATTAGCTGTTAGTTGTTAGCTGTTAGCTTTTTAGAATGAATTTTATCGACAGTTTCAATCGCCGCCGCTTCCTCTCCCGCACCGGAGCGGGACTTGGCTCGCTCGCGCTGGGATCGCTCCTAGAACGCGATGCGGTCGGTGGCGTCCCTCAGGGCTTCCGCTACCTCGCGCCGAAGGCCCAGAACGTCATCTTTTTCCACATGACGGGCGCGCCCTCGCAGCTCGATCTCTTCGATGACAAACCGGTCCTGCGACAATACGACCGTCAGCTCGCGCCCGAGGAGTTGTTCAAGGGGAAACGTTTCTCCTTCCTCCGCGGACATCCCAAACTGCTCGGGTCACCCTATCAGTTTTTCAAACACGGTCGCAGCGGACTTGAGCTTTCCGAGCTGCTCCCCCATCTCGGCGGCGTCGCCGACGAACTCTGTCTCGTGAAATCAGTCCACACGACCGAGTTCAATCACGGGCCCGCCCAACTCGTTTTCCACACGGGGCTCAATCGCCAGGGCAACCCCTCCATCGGATCCTGGACCACCTACGGTCTCGGAAGTGAATCGGAGAACCTGCCCGCCTACGTCGTTTTCCTCACCGGCAACACGCCCGGAGCCGGAGCGAACCTGTGGAAGTCGGGCTACCTCCCGAGCGTGCATCAGGGCGTGCAACTGCGGGGCGAGGGAGATCCCGTACTCTTTCTCAACAGCCCGAAAGGGGTCATGAAAGAGGAACGCCGCCGCACCCTCGACAGCATCGAGGCGCTTAACCGGCAGCACCTCGAGCAGGTCGGAGATCCCGAGATTCTCACCCGCATCGGGCAGTATGAGATGGCCTTCCGCATGCAGACCTCTGTCCCCGATCTCGTTGATCTCTCGCAGGAGGACGCCCTCACTCTCAAGCAGTACGGTCCCGGCGAGTTCGCGAGCCAGTGCCTCAAGGCCCGTCGCCTCGTCGAGCGCGGCGTGCGGTTCGTCGAACTCTTCCACGGAGACTGGGATACCCACGCCGGCCAAAAGGGACGCCTCGCCGCCAACTGCCGCGAAGTCGATCAGCCCATCGCCGCCCTCATCGGCGACTTGAAACAGCGCGGGCTCCTCGATCAGACCCTCGTCATCTGGGGCGCCGAGTTCGGCCGCACCCCCATGCTCCAGGGAGACGAGTCCCCCGCCAAATGCGGACGGGATCACCAGAAAGACGCCTACACCGTGTGGATGGCCGGAGGCGGGGTGAAGGGGGGAATGACCTACGGATCCACGAACGAACTCGGCAACGAAGTCGCGGAGAATCCCGTCGAAGTCCGCGATCTCCACGCCACCATGATGCATTTGTTAGGAATTGATCACAAAAAGCTGAGCTACCGCTTTCAGGGCTTTGACCAGCGCCTTACCGGGGTGGAAAAGGCGCGTGTCATCACGGATATTCTCGCCTCATAGAGGAGACGCTTCATTCATCCAGAGAGAGAAGGGCGAGAGCATTCATCACTGCTTTCGGAACGAGGGATTCTGTCTCGATATACTCGGGCAGCCTGCCACCGTCGGGGGAGCGCTCGGAACAATGGTCGTTGGCACCGGAGGGTCCGAGACCATCGAGCGTGGGGCCCAGATGGGAGAGGTGATTGGCATCACTCAGCCCTCCCCGCGCTACCGGGACAGTGGTGAGGCCGATCATGGCAGCCGCTTCCTCCCAACGCCGGTAGAGAGAGGCGGCTGCCTCACCGCCGGGCCAGGCAGCGGTGTGACCGGTTCGGGTGGAGGTGAGGACGGCACCCGCCTCCGTCGTCGCGGAGAGAGTCGCAAAAAAGGCGTCCGCTTTCTGGAGCGCACCGGGATCGACCGCCCGGCATTCCCATTCCGCAAACGCCTCGTGCGGGACCCGGTTCACGACCGTGCCACCGTGAAAGGAACCGATGTTGACGGTGACCCCTTCGCTTCGGTCCGTCTGTGCGGCAATGTCAGGAAGAACGCGAACAAGGGCCTCAATCGCATTGACTCCCCCAGCGTGGTTGCTGCCGGCATGAGAGGCCCGGCCTGCGGCGGTGAGCTTCCACGTGCTGCGGCCTTTGCGCGAGGTCACGAGGTGCCATCCCTGCTCATCGACGGGCCCTCCCTCAAAGACCAGGACCGCACGAGCCTTTCCGGCGCAAAGAGCGGTGACGGCCCCGGCGAAGTCATCACCGGTCACTTCTTCGGCGGCATTCGCGGCGACCAGCCACGAAGTCTTTGCAAAAAAGTCGGGAGCATTTTCCTGCAATAGCGAAAGCGTCAACCAGATCAGAGCGGTCCCGCCTTTATTGTCGATCGTGCCGGGCCCGTAAATTCGGCCCTCCTCCGGCCGCTCATCCCAGTGAAAGTTATTCCGGATTTCCTCCTCCGCCGGAAAGACGGTGTCGGAATGGGTCACAAGAACGACGGGGCACCCCCCGCCGCTGCCTGTTCTGGTGAGAAACAGATGATTTCCGGATCCCCTCGCGGCGGAGGCAATTGACTCGGGATGAAAACCGAGAGAAGCGAAGGCTTCCGCCGTGATCCCGGCCACGGCATCGACCCCGGAGGCGTTCGTCGTAAAACTGTTGACTGCGACAAGGCGTCGCAGCAACTCGATGGCGTCGGGGAGACGGGCCGCAGCGCGGCGGAGGAGGAATTCGGGAAGGGCTTCGGGAGAGCAGCGCATTTTCAATCGGCAAGTGTCGCGGCGGCGTGAAGGACTTGCAACGGGTGCGGTTATTTTTTACGCGTCAATGAGGCAAAAAGGGTGGAAGTTCCCCGGGCCACCGATGAAAACGAAATACGCGATAAGACTCGCTTACGACGGCACGGATTTCTGCGGTTGGCAGACGCAGCGGGGCGTTGGCAGGAACGCCAATGCGCTGCCGGCCATCGAGGAGACCCTCGTCGCGGCGATCCGCGATCTCTGCGGAGAAGAAGTCACCGTAACGGGGAGCGGCCGCACCGATGCCGGTGTCCACGCGAGCGGACAGGTGGCTCACTTCCGCCTTGAGAGGCCGGGTTTCCCTGTCGAGAACCTCAGACAGGGGCTGAACTTTCGCCTTCCCGACTGCATTCGAATCCTGCAACTCGGAGCCGTCCCTGACGCCTTTCACGCGAGGCACACAGCGGCGAAGCAGTACAGCTATTATTTCCAGGTCGGCCCCGTGAACCTGCCGCACCTGCAGCGATACACGATGTGGTGTCGCCGGCCGTTCGACGGCGAAGCAATGGCGGCGGCGGTGCGTTCCCTCGTGGGCGAACACGACTTTTCCGCTTTCGCAAGCGCCCGGTCGGGAGCGGTCTCGCCGGTGCGTGAGATCCGCGAAGCGGCAGTAAGCAGTGAGCCCCTCGTCTGGCCGGGACGTTTCCCGGAAGGGCGGCAGGCGGTCTGGCGGTTGCGCCTCGTCGGCTCGGGTTTTTTGAAACAGATGGTGCGCGGCATCGCGGGGACTCTGAAACTCGTCGGAGAAGGGAGGCTTCCGGCGGAAAATTTTGCCGCGATCCTCGCGAGCGGCGATCGTCAGTCGGCCGGCCCCACCGCCCCCGCGAGCGGCCTCTGGCTTGAGCGTGTCTGGTATCCGGAGCAGGAGGGAATCGCCTTTTTGGAGGAGTAGAGACGGTCGACCGGAAATGGAGGAAAAGGAAAACGTAACGAGGGAGATAATCGGAGCGGGGCCGAACTAGGGAACAAGAAGCGAGGCGTCGGGCGACTACCGGGCCTTGAAATGGATCCCCTCGACGAACAGGGACCGTCTCGTCCGCATACCATTCGACCCGGACGACGTAGCCGACGTCCGGCCTCCCGTTGCAGGCGGACAGATGAAAACCATGGCCAGCCTGGAGATAGCGGAGATCGTCGTTTACGAACCACGCCCGGATGATGAAGATGATACGGCGGACGCTGGAGGTATTGAAGACCGACTACAAACAGTTCCCGCGCTATAACCCAAATCTCATCTGTGGCGATATCTTTCGCCTCCCGCGAGAAGGACGACGTCGCCAATCACCCTTTCCCTGATCCCACCCGGATTCCGCAAGGCGGCTTCATTTCTTTCCCCCACGTTTCAGCGCCTCCATTACCCGATCCGCCCATGCTTCCGCCGTCTCGCCGGGTTCCCTCGGAGGCAAGGACTGCAGCATCAAAAGACGTCGGGCTGATTCCGCGTCGGTCGACTCCCTGGCCTTGTCGGGGTCGGGTTCACTGGGGGTATTGTGTTCCATATCTCAAATATCTCAATTGTTGTATTTTCCGGAGTCTGAACGGATACCGAAGGATTGTCCGAATTCTAAGGCGTTTCACCATCCACTGTCCGTCCCATTCATTTTTTCTTCAGCCTCAAATTCATCGTCAAAGAGACCACCATCCGTTGTCCCGTGGTCACTTTCGAGGGCATCCACCGCTTTATCAAAGGACGGAAACGGACCCGCCGAAAAGTCACCTCCGTCGTAGTAGTATTCCTCGTTGAAGTATTTAATCACGATCGGAAAGACGCCATAGGACCCGATCGAGTATTTGGTGTCGACCTCAATCTCGCGGTCGTCCTTGACGAGCAGAGCGGCGATTTGCGGAGACTTCTTCAGAAGCCCCTCGCATGACAAACTGCCTTTGAACTTTGCCAGTGCGCGCGCGGCGGGTTCCGACAGCGAGGTGAGTCCATCGATCGACAGAGGCTCCTTGTGCCGCGCGAGGGCCTCGGCGACCTCTACGGTGAGCCGCTCTAAACCACCGAGTTTGAGCGCCCCGCGGCGCGGCGCGAGGGCCTCGGCAACCTCTACCGAAATCTCCTTCAAACCACCGAGAGAAAGGTCACCCTTGCGGAGCGCGAGGGTGCGCGCAAGAGCGACTGTGATTTTAGAAAGCCCATCAAGCTCGAGCTCGCCTTTGTGCGAAGCAAAGGCTTTTGCCGCCGAAGCCGAAAGCTTCTTCAAACCGTTTAGCTGCAGAGTTCCTTCGAATCTTGACAGCTTTTTTGCCACATCCGCTGATAGATTTCTGAGGTTGGGAAGTGAAAGCCAAATATCTGCGCTTTTGACAATGCGAGCCGCGATCTCCGGCGACAAGGTTTTCAAGTTTTCCAGGCTGTGGAAGGAATCAGGAAAATTCCGCCGAAAAAGAATTTTCGAGGCCGTTTCCGAGAGCCGTTTGATGCCATCCAACGAGATCGGGCCTTCATGTCTTGCGAGATGACGGGCGGCTGAATCCGATATCTCAGCGAGGTCATTGAGACCCAGTTTTCCTCTGTGGCGTGAAAGCTCGGTCGCCACCTCGTCGGAGAGTCGTTTCAACCCGTCGATCGTTAAATTGAAGTCGAGCGCGGCAAGCTCCCTCGCCAAACTTCCGGACAAATCGGGTAATTCAAAACGAAACCCGGAATAACTTTTAATGAGGTCACGGGCAAACTCAGTCAGTTGGAGAGGCAGTCCAGCCTCGATTTGTTTTTGGGTCAATCTTGAGATTTGCCAAGCGAGACAACATTGACCCCAGGAATCAAGCGAGTCGATCAAGCACGGATCTAAATGCAAGGTCCATTCAGAATGTGAAAGGCCGTCAGCAGCATCTTCGGACAAATATCTTAGTCCCTCAAGATGAAGATCGCCCTCGTTTGAGGCCAGGGCACTGGCTGTGTCTTCATCATCGAGCACGTAAAGGCCGCTGAGCCACAAATCACCCACGTGATTGCTCAGACGTTCCGCCGCCTCATAAGATAGCCTCTTCAGGCCCCTGAGGTCGAGCGGGCCACGGTAACCCGCGAGGATTTCGGCCGCCTTTTCATCGATGCTCGCGGCACTTTTCAGAAGCTCCGGATCCTCACGCTCAAGGAAAAGCAGGGCGATCTCTTCGTTAATGTGTGAATGCATGGGTCAGGTTTTTGAATTTTTCTTCCGGTGCCTCCGGTGTTCTTCTTAACCATTCCACAAATAGAATTTGGCCACAAGCAGTCACCGTGTCATAAAGGTGACTTCGTCAGGGTCGGCCCTGTTTCATGGGCTGAAGAGGCTCCCGGGGCCGCTCCATGCCGATAAAACTGGAGTTCCCGCCCGATTCGGGCTGTTCTTGAGGCCGGTGTTGTCGTAAACCTGCTTTGGTCAGACCGATGACTCAATTCTCCTCATGCCATTACCTACTCCCGACCGGCTCGATCATCCTTCCTCGAACGACGAGATCCTCGATGCCTTTCTCCATCATCTGATCGAGTCCGGGATCGAACCCTACGGCCATCAGGAAACGGCCATCCTCGAACTCTACGCGGGGAACAACGTCATTCTCAATACCCCGACCGGATCGGGGAAATCGCTCGTCGCGATGGCGGTGCAATACCGGGCGGTTTGTCAGGGGCGGCGCTGCTACTACACGGTCCCGGTGAAGGCCCTCGCGAATGAGAAATTTCTTTCCCTCTGCCAGACCTTCGGTCCTGAGCAGGTCGGCATGATCACCGGCGATGCGACGGTGAATCCACAGGCGCCCGTGATCTGCTGCACCGCCGAGATCCTTTCCAATCTCGCCCTGCGCGAGGGGGCGAAGGCGCGGGTCGACGATGTCATCATGGACGAGTTTCATTATTACTCGGACCACGAGCGCGGTGCCGCCTGGCAGGTGCCGCTGCTGACGATGCCGCAGGCGAAGTTCCTTCTCATGTCGGCGACGCTTGGGGATACGGGCTTTTTTGAAAAAACTCTCACGACCCTGACAGGAGCCCCAACCGTGCTTGTGAAGTCCGACGACCGCCCCGTGCCGCTGGAGTTCGAATACAGCACGACCGCGCTTGAGGAAAAAATCGAGGAACTGGTCGCGGCGGGGCGGGCTCCGGTCTATCTCGTCCATTTCACCCAGCTCTCCTGCGCGCAGACGGCGCAGAATCTGATGAGCCGCAACTACTGCTCGAAGGAGGAAAAAGAGGCGATCGCGGCCGAGCTCGTCGATGCCGACTTTCGCAGTCCCTACGGCAAGGAGGTGAAAAAGCTGATCCGTCACGGGCTCGGAATTCATCACGCCGGGCTCCTCCCGAAGTATCGCGTCCTTGTCGAGAAGCTCGCGCAAAAGGGCATGCTCAAGGTCATCTGCGGGACCGATACGCTCGGGGTTGGGGTGAATGTGCCGATCAAGACGGTGCTCTTCACGCAGCTTTTCAAATACAGCGGGCAAAAGACGAAGACACTCGCGGTGCGCGACTTTCACCAGATCGCGGGACGGGCGGGCCGGCGCGGTTACGACACCCAGGGCTACGTCACGGCCCAGGCACCCGGGCATGTCATCGCCAATATCAAAGGCGAGCAAAAGGCGGAGGAGAAGGGGAAAAAGAATCGCTTCGTGAAACAGAAGCCGCCCGAAAAGGGCTTCGTGATGTGGGATGAGACGACCTTCCGTACGCTCATCGAATCGCCGCCGGAAAAGCTGAGCTCGAGCTTTTCGGTGAATCACGGCATGCTCCTCAACCTGCTGAGTCGGCGCGACGAGGACGGCTGTGCGGCCCTGCGGAAGCTCATCGATGACTGCCACGAGACGGACGCGGCGAAGCGAAAGCTGCGAAAGCGGGCCTTCTCCCTTTTCCGCGGGCTCGTCGAGGGCAGGGTCCTTTCCATCATTCCGTGGAACGAGCGCCGCTCGACTGCCAAGGTCGAGCTCAACATCGAACTACAGGAAGACTTTTCGCTGAACCAGGCACTCGGTCTTTATCTCCTCGAAGCGATTCCGAAACTGGATCGCGAGGATCCCGATTACGCGCTGCAGGTGCTCTCGCTGGTGGAATCCATTCTTGAAGACCCCGTGGCGGTGATCCGGCGCCAGGTCGACAAGGCGAAGGCCGCCCTCATGGCGGAGATGAAATCCGACGGGGTCGAATATGACGAGCGGATCGAGCGACTCGACGAGGTCGAGCATCCCAAGCCGGGAAAGGAGTTCATCTACGCGACCTACAACGACTTTGTCCTGCGCAACCCGTGGGCGAAGGAGGCCTCGGTGAGGCCGAAGTCGGTTGCGCGGGAAATGTTCGAGAACTGGCAGTCCTTCGAAGATTACATCAAGTCCTACGGTCTTGAGCGCAGCGAAGCGGTCCTCCTGCGTCATCTCTCCGAGGTCTACAAGGTGCTTGAGCAGACCGTGGCTCCGGCGCTGAAAACGCCCGAGGTGGAAGAGGCTGCGACCTTTTTCGAGACGATGCTGCGCGGGATCGATTCGAGTCTCCTCGACGAGTGGGAACGCATGCGGCGCGGCGANNGCCTTTACCCGCCTCGTGCGCACCGTGATTTTTGACTTTCTGAAATTGCTCGCGCGCGGGGAAGCGGAGGCTGCGTTGGAACTGATCCCGGGACGCGGGGAGATCACGGTGGGGGCGTTAGGGGCAGCGATGAATGAGTTCACGCTGGATCATGGCCGGCTGCGCTTTGATCCCGAAGCGAGGAATGCAAAGCACTGCCGCCTCGACGCCGCGCCGGGGGCGTCGATTTGGAAGATCGAGCAGATCCTTGTGGATGAAGCGGAGCTCAATGACTGGAGCGCGCGGTTCGAGGTGGATCTGAGCGCCAGTGCGGAGGCAGGGCAAGCGGTGCTGCGACTAATCGGGATCGGGCCGGTGGCCGAAGGGATCTGAAAGCCGGCCCTGGCAAATGGGGCGGGCGGGACGCCCGTCACGCCCCTCTCACCTCCAAAATCGGTACCCCTTTATAATTGGTAAAAACCGGCCCTACAGCGAACATTGTCCTCATGGAATCGACTCACAGCAAAACCATCGGCTACGTTCTCTGGATCTTCGGCTTCACTGGCTCGCACCGCTTTTACTTCGGTAAGCCCGTCAGTGGTCTGATCTGGTTTCTCACCCTCGGTCTTCTCGGCATCGGCTGGCTCATCGACCTTTTCCTCATCCCTGGAATGGAACGTAAGGCCGAGCTGCGCTACAAGGCCGGCGAGGTCGATTACTCGGTCGCGTGGATTCTCCAGACCTTTCTCGGCTATCTCGGGATTCACCGCATGTATATGGGCAAGTGGCTCACGGGCCTCCTCTACCTGTGCACCGCCGGGCTCGCCGGGATCGGCTGGGCCTACGACTTCTGCACCCTGAACTCGCAGATCACCGAGATCAATGCGGAGCGCCGCGGTGAGACCGCCCCTTCCGACCGCCTCATCGAGGGCTGATCGTGCTTCATTTGAATCAAAAGGCGGAGGAAAGACGCGTTTTTCGCTTTTCCTCCGACTCTTTTCGGGTGATATCTAGGCGCAGGAGTAAAACGACATGGGACAGAATTTCGAGCTGGAAGGCACCGTCAAGGTGATCAATGAGGTGCAAAGTTTCGCGAGCGGATTCACGAAGAGGGAATTCGTTGTTGAAGTCGAGGACGGGAAGTTTCCCCAGTCGATCAAGTTCGAATGCGTCAAGGAAAAGACGGCCATGATCGACGACTATGGTGTCGGGGATCCCGTGAAGGTCTCTTTTGATATCCGCGGCAACGAGTATAACGGCAAGTATTACGTCAACCTCAACGCCTGGAAACTTGAGAAGCCGGGTGCGGGTGGCGGCGGCAATCGCGGTGGTTCACGCCAGGCCGCTCCCGCAAGCTACACTGACGACGGTCCGCCACTCCGGGAGGCCCCCGGAGGCTACGGTCAGGAGTCGGACGACGATATCCCCTTCTGAGAGAGGCGTTTCCTCCCGATTTCGCGGAGAGGATATAGCTTGCTCATCAGCCCCTGTGGTCTAGGATAGAGGTCGTCCGGGGAATCTGATTTGACCCCTGCGGGGAAGATGTCTCTTCCGACCGCCATGATCAGCTCCGCCTCTCGCGGGGTCCCGGACTGACTCGAAACCTTGTTCAGACCCATGCAAAATTCATCGTCCGGCGGAGACCGGAATCGTAACAGCAACTCCCGCTCACGTGGAGGCTCCCGCAGCGAAGGAAGCGGAGATCGCAATCGTCGCAGCAGCTCACGCAGTGGAGGCCGGCCCCGTCGTGACGGAGGCTCACGCGGCGAATCATCGAGCTCACGCCCGCCTCGCGGGAGTCGATCCTTCGACAACGAGCCCGAGATCATTCGACGCAGCAGCGCGCCGAGGCCGACCGGATTCCAGAAGTTCATCAGGATCATCACCTTTGGTCTTGTTGATCTTGCCGCCAAAAAACCGGCTCCGAAAAAGCCGGGACCGAAGTCATCTTCCGAGAGGAGCAGCTCAAAGAGCGGCGACAAGCCCGAGAAACGCGAGCGTCGCGCCCCTCTCCTCGTCGAACCCACGACCCCGCGCCTCTACGTCGGCAATCTCAGCTACGACGCCACCGGCGAAGACCTCACCACGCTGTTTTCCGCCTACGGCACTGTGGCGGAAGCCGCGATCGTGACCCAGCCGGGATCGTCCCGCTCGAAGGGCTTTGCCTTTGTCGAGATGGGCAGTGTCGAAGAGGCCAAGGCAGCCGCCGCCGCCCTCAATGACAAAGATTTCCAGGGCCGTCAGATGCTCGTGACCGGCGCCAAAAGCGAAGGCCGCACCGAAGGCGAACGGGCCCCGCGCGCTCCCCGCGAAGGACGTTCCGAAGGTCGTTCACGCGAAGGACGTTCCGAAGGTCGCGGACGGGGCGAACGCGGTCGCGGCGGTGATCGCGATCTCATCGAAAAGCCGACGCGTCAGGTGAAGCCTCTTCGGATCGAAGTCGTCACCTCTCCCTCGCTCACCGTGACTCATCTCAACGCCGACGCGTCCGAGATCGACCTCACCGATTTGTTCGCCGGGATCGGCACAATTCAGCATCGCGAAGAGACGTCGGCCGAAGGTTCCGTTACCAGGACAGTGCGCGTCGACCTCGCCGATACGGCGGAAGCCCAGAAGGCGGTCGAATTGCTCGACGGCAAATGCTTCATGGGTCACCAGATCCGTGTCACCGGGGTGAAGGACGGCAATTTTGCCGCTCCCGCCGGCCCCGCCGTGACGGAGAAGGGGGAGGCTGTCGAGACTGCTGAAGTGGTTGAGAACGTCGAATCGGTTGAAACGGTCGAAGCAGAAGCGCTTGTCGAGACCGTGGAAGCTCCCGCAACGGAGGAGATCGCCGAGATCGCCGACGTCATCAAAGAGACGGAAAACCAGCAGGCCTGATCCTTCGCGATCTGTTCCGAAACAATTTGAAGCAGGGTCGGTGACGGCCCTGCTTTTTTGTGTCCCGCTACGGAGCGGTCACACAATCCGCCCGCCCGCAGTCCGTCGTGCGGCGGTGCGCAGGTGCTCGCTCATCAGTGTGGCGGCGTCGTCTGCATTCCCCGAGCTGATTGCTTCGAGGATGGCGAGGTGCTGTTTCCACCCTTCGCGGAGGTGGCTCTCGGTGTCGTTTCCGGCTTCATAGGAGAGCCGTTTATAGCTCCAGCAGCGCCGGATGATTTCCCGCATCGAGAGATTGCCGCAGTAGTCCGCGATGACGAGGTGCAGCGCGAGGTCGAGCCATCGGGCGGCCGTCTGCCAGTCGGGGCGCTTACCCGGCCTGGCGTCTTCGGCCAGGGTCTCGAGGTCGGCGAGGACCTCTGACGGGACGCTACCGACGCAGGCGCGTGCCGCTTCCGGTTCGATGAGCTGGCGGGTGCGGTGCAGATCGACAAGCCAGTTCTCTGCTCCCGGTCGCACGGAAGCACGCTGATTCAGTGTCTGACTCACGATCCCGTCGGCGGTGAGTCGCGCGAGCGCCTGGATCACCGGAGTGCGGCTCATCCCGAGATCTTCGGCGAGCCGGGTAGTCTTCAACTCGCTGCCGGCGGCAAGCTCGCCCCGCACGATGCGCAGGAGAATGCGGTCATGTGCCTCATCGGCGAGGGAGCGGCGAGCCGGATCGACGAGATCTTCGCCGAGCAGGACACAGAGTTCCGGGTAACGGCGCGGGTTGAAAGGAGGGAGAGACATGCGGGAAAAAATGGATTTGACAGAAAAACAGCCGCCGGTAAAGTGAATACACTTCTAAAAGTGAATTCATTCAAGAGAAATTTCTCCTTTGCTTCAATCATTCCCATGACCTCACTCCCTTCGAATCCCGCCACTCTCCCCGTCCTTCGCGGCGGCATGGTCGGCATGGGTATGATCTTTGACGAGACCTACGCACCCTTTTTCGAGGCGGCAGGACACGGCCTTTACGATGCCGCGACCGGTGCCTTCCGCGTTGAACTCGCCGGAGCCGCGACCCGCACGGGAGATCGCACCGCCGCCTATGTCCATCGCCGGGGGCTCACGGGCTTCGGCAATCACATCGGCGAAAACGCCGTCGGCGATCTCCTCGCGAGCGGAATCGACTTTCTCTGTGTCGCTTCCCCCGACGACAAACACTTCGCCGCCGCTAAGCAGGGCATCGAAGCGGGCCATCACGTCATCATCGAAAAACCTTCGGTCCTGAGTCTGGCCGAGCTCGATCAGCTCGTCGCCCTTGCGAAGGAGAAAGACGTTCTCGCCAAGGTCGTTTACCACAAGCTCCTCGACCCCGATCACAAGCGGCTGCGCACTCTTGTTGCCGACGGAGTCCTCTCGCACGTGAACAACGGCTACTGTTCGCTCCTCGAGCCCAAGTCGATCTCGGGAAGCCAGTTCGCCGCGTGGATCACCGGTCGCAATCCCGGCACCTACGTCGCCGTCCATTACCTGAAGCTGATCGATTTCACCTTCGGCGGGCGACTGAAGAGTGTTCAGTGCACCGGTCAGCGGGGGCTCGTCGGCCCCAAGAACGGCCCCACCTGGGACTCGACCCAGCTCCGTCTCGTCTACGAATACGAGAGCGGACGCGAGGCCGCCTTCGATATCCACACAAGTTGGGTCACGCCCGACAACTTCCCCGGCTACGTCGAGCAGGAGGTGCAGTTCCGCTTCGACAACGGCGTCTGGAACGGGCACAGCCGCAAGCGGGGCGTCGAGCTTACCGTCGAGGGCCGCACTCCCCACGAACTGAAAAACACGATTAACAATCATTACAATGCCAGCTTCCTCGAGCCCTGGGGCGAACGAAGCCGCCGCGGCTACGGGATCGAGGTCATCGAGCGTTTCGCGCGGGAAGTTGCCTATGTCGAACTCGGCGGTGACGGGAATGGCCGCTCCGCCCGTCTCGCGGAAATGGCCGCACGAGATTACAACGACCTCTCCGCCGACCGCCAGGTCGTCGCGGCCGTCGAAGCGATGGAAGCCATCCTCGCCAAAGCCGCCGCCGGCGAACCGAACGCGGTCGTCGAAGTCAACGGCAGGTCCGGCGGCCTCGCCCTCTACCTCCCCGGCAAATCCGAACCTGAAATGCTTTATCAAGGCACTGTCTGATCGTTTCATCTCTTAATTTTAATCCTTAATCTTAATCGTAATCCCATTCCGCTCCCGAAACACCCCGGTCCATCGGGGATTAAGATTAAGGATTAAGAACTTGGAAAATACGTCCCCACTCTATGACCACTACCCTGCTCGAAACCCCCGCCCGTCCCCAGCACCTCGTCGAACACGCCGGCGAGGAAACCTCGAATCACCTCCGTCGCGATCTCGTCGAGACCGAGCCCACCTGCCTGCGCACGCGCACGCCGAGCATGGCGGTGCTGCACCGCAGCGCGGGATCCTATCATTACACTCCCGAAGGACGCAAACTCGCCGACTTCACCTCGGGTGTGCTCGTCGCGAATCTCGGACACAATCCCAAACGCTGGTGGAAACGCGTCATGGAATACATGGCCCTAGAAGACGCCTGCGGCGAGAGCGGCTTTCACATGGGCGTGACCCTGACCTCTTACAACGCGGTCACCGAGATCGAAATCGAAGCGAGCCGCCGCCTCCTCGCCAATCTCCAGGCGGCTCCCGGCGGGGCCCGTCTCGAGCAGGTCCTCTGGGCCGCCAGCGGCAGCGAGGCCGTGCAAAAAGGTCTCTGGGCCGGACTTGCGAAACGTCCCCAGGGCGACGGCATCATCCTTGCGACGCGCGGCGGGTTCCACGGCAAGAAAGGACTCTCGGGCGCCGTCACCGGCAGCGAGACGGACAAGGAGCGCGATCCCCGCGTCCGTTTCATCAGCTTTCCCAGGGAGGAATGCCGCAGTCTTGAGGCACGCAAAGAGCCGCTCGACCTCGCGCCCTACCGCGCCGAACTTGAAGCGCTCAAGGCCGAGTTCGGCGACCGCCTCTGTGTCCTCATCACCGAACCCTACCTTGGCGGCGGCGGATCGTATCATCCGCAGAAGGAATACATGCAGATGCTGGCGCAGTTCTGTCAGGAAAACGATCTCCTCTTTTTCCTCGATGAAGTTCAGGCCAACTTCGGGCGCACCGGCTCGATGTATGCCTACAGCGAATACGGTATCGAACCCGACCTCGTCGCCCTCGGCAAGGGGCTCGGCAACGGCATGCCGGTCGATGCCGTCGCGGGACGCGCCGACGTCTTCGCCCGCATGGGCTTCGGCGACGGATCGGATACCTGGAGCGGTCACCCGCTCGGCTGTGCCGCCGTCCTCGCGACTCTCGACGAATTCGAGCAGACCGACGTGCTCGAGCAGGGCCGTCGCCTCAGTGCCGCGATCGAGGAATGCCTCGTAAAGCTCAACGGACTGCCCGCGATCAAATACGTCCGCGGCGAAGGCACCGTCTGGGGGATCGAATGCCAGCCCGTCGGCGATCTCACCGCCGAGCAGGTCGCTCACGAGATCGTTCGCCTCTGCTATCTTGGTGATGAGGAAGATCGCGGTCTGCACTTGTTAGGCCCTCTCGCCGGGAGAGTCATTCGTGTCGCCCCTCCCCTCACGATGCCGGTGGCGGAACTGGAAGAATACTTCGGGGTGATGCACCGGATCACCGCACGGCTGGGCAGGTAAGGGCTCGCAGCTTTCTCCCCCCGGGGGGCTGCCACCCTGGCCGGGGGTCCCTAAGACCTGCTGCCAAATAGTAACCCGCGCCTTCTCAGGAGTATTCTTTTTTCAGGGCCTCGATCTCTTTTTTCAGGAGACTGCCGACGCGGTGCTTCGCAAGGTAGACCTGGGATTGACTGACCCCGAGCTCGGACTTCACCCTCGCCACGTCCCATTCCTTTACGACGTAGGCGTGAAAGATCTGATACTGCTTAGGTGAGACCAATTTTTTGACCCGCTCGATCGCGACTCCGGTGAGGTTGGCCTTCCACTCGTTTTCCCAGACCTGCTCCAGCACGTCGGCACCGTTCTCACCCTCGATGCGCTCGATCGTGCCGGTGCGGCGCTGGTCTCCGTCTCCGTCGAGACTGCCCCCTGCCTGATTCATCGCGGCGGGGTTGCGCTGTTTGTTCCGGAACTGATCCGCGATCCGCCAGCGGGTGATGTTCATCAACCAGGTCTTGAACGAGCCTCTCTCCGGATCGTAGACCTGTCCCTTTTTCCACTGCTTCGCGACGGCGAGCACGGTTTCCTGCACCACATCGAAGGCCTCGTCACGGCTCAGGCCGGCCTTTGTCGAGACGCTGTAGATGAGGCGCCAGTAGGTCTGGTAAAATTCCTCCCAGGAGCGTTGATCCTCCCAGTCGGCGAGCCGCTCGATAAGGCTCTTCCGCGTCCGCGCGAACTGCTCTTTCTCGTCAAGATTTTCCATGGTCGCAGATTATATACCGGACCGGAGGTTTGCACGGGGGAAGTTTCCAGAGGGATCATTGGCACAATCCCGCTAACGGGCGTCCGTCACCGCCTTCCCGCTATCGCGCAAAGGGTCGTCATTTCGCTTTTCACTTGGATTCATCTCCAACGCTTTTACTATCCTTCCATGATTCGAATCGGCATCGTCGGCTGCGGGCGCATCCTCGCGGCTCATCTTGAGGGCTACCGGCTCCTGCGCGAAGCGGGAGTGGACGGATTCGAGATCACCGCCCTCTGCGCGAGGAAGGAGAATGATGCCCTCTCCTACGTGAAGCGGGGACACGGTCCGGCCCAGCGCCCCCCCGTCTCCGACCTCGCCGGAGATCCTCTCGCCGTGGGAGACCAGTACCTTTCCGACTTCCAGCCGGAGACCGACGTGGCGATCTATACCGACTATCGCGAGATGATCGCCTCGGGGAAGGTCGATGCGGTGAACGACTTCACGACTCACGGGCTTCACCACCAGATCGCCGAAGTGACTTTTGCCCGCGGCAAACATCTCCTTTCACAAAAACCTCTCGCGGTCACGATGGAGGGGGCAAGGCGTATGTGCCGTCAGGCCGCCGCCGCCGGAGTGACCTTCGGGGTCTTCGAAAATCTCCGCTTCGTTCCGAACGTGCGGCACCAGCACTGGGCTTTCGGCAACGACGGCCCGGCCGGCACCCTGCAAATGGCGGTGATGGGGAACATCGGGACCTGGTGGGCGCCCGATCTCATCGTCGCGGAGACGCCGTGGCGTCACGTCCTCGCGGAGGGCGGCGGCATCGCTCTCGATCTCGGTCCCCACTTTTTTGACATGATCCGCTATATCAGCGGCAGCGAAGTCGAGTCCGTCAGCGCCTGCACCCGCGTCGTCGAACCGATCCGCTACCTCAGCCACGACGGTCAAAAAGTATCGCCGATCTCCTGCGACGCCGACGACACCTTTCACGCCCATTTTTCCCTGAGCAACGGCGTCACCGGGAGCCTCTTCGGAAGCTGGGCCGGACACGGCGGCAGCACCATGGTCGGCGAAGGCCCCGTCTTCCACGGCACCTGCGGAAAAGTCAGCGGGGAGACGATTCACCTCGACGGATCGCCTCCCCAATCGCTCGCGGCCCTTTACGAAACAAACGCTCCCGCCGCCCTGAAGGAAAAACATTTCCCTCTCGGACTCCGCAACGACTTCGCCCTCGCCCAACTCGACTGGCTGCGCGCCATTGAGTCCGGCACCCAGCCCGAATGTTCGGGCAGCGAAGGCCTCCGCGACCTCGCCTGCGCCTACGCCGTCGTCGAGTCATCCCTCGCCGCCCGCACCGTCACCATCGCCGAAATCGAATCCGGCACCCTCCGCGACTACCAAAAACCCATCGACGAAAAATTCAGTCTTTCCTGATACCTCTTTTCAGCCGACGGGGCGCTTCCCCTGCCCCTTGAAACGTTGAACCTGAAACTTTAAACTTTTTCCATGCACCGCATTGCCACCCTCGGACTTCATCACGACCACGTCTGGAGCAATCTCGAACAACTTGTCGCGACAGGAAAGGCGGAACTCGTCGCTGCGGCGGACGCGGATCAGGAACTGCTTGCGAAGTACCGTGATCACTTTCCCGGAAAGACCTATGAGTCCTACGAGGAACTGCTCGAAAACGAAGATCTCACCGCCGTTTACATTTTCGCGAGCAATCGCCTCAGCGAGGACCTCACTGTGATGGCGTGCAGGCGCGGGCTGCACTGCCTCGTCGAAAAACCCATGGCCGCGACCCTCGACGGAGCCGAGGCGATGCTCTCGGCGGCGGCGGAAAACGGAGTGCGCCTGATGATCAACTGGCCCTTCGCCTGGTGGCCGCAACTGCGACACGGCATTTTCATGGCCCGGGCGGGAGAGATCGGCCAACTCTGGCAGGTGAAATACCGTGCCGCGCATCAGGGGCCGGTCGAGCTGGGCTGTTCGAAGCAGTTCTGCGAATGGCTCTACGACGAAGAACTCAACGGGGCAGGTGCCCTGATGGACTATTGCTGCTATGGTGCCGTCCTCGCGGATGTGTTGTTAGGGCGCCCCGAGTCCGTCACGGGAGTGCGCCTCAAGACCGGGCTCAAACCGGACCTCGAACTGGAGGACAATGCCATTCTCATTCTGAGCTACCCGCACGCCCTCGCCACGAGCGAGGCGAGCTGGACCCAGATCGGGAAGTTGACGAGCTACAGCACGACCCTCTACGGCAGCACAGGGACTCTCCTCATCGAACCCGACCACCACGGCCGCCTTTTTCTCGCCACAGCGGAGCATCCCGACGGCATCGAGCTGACGGTGCCGCCGCAGCCGGAGCACCTCGCCAACTCCGCGACTCATTTCCTCGCCGCGATCGAGGATCCCGGACTTGAGATTCATCCGCTCTGCCACGCCGAAAACGGCCGCGATGCCCAGTGGATTCTCGAGGCGGGGATAAAATCCGCGCAGCAGGGGATTTCCCTGACCGGGAGGCGGTGACAGTAAAGCGCTTGCCCCTATTTCACGCGGCCTCTTTTTCGTCACCGTCGGCGGGCGCTTTGTCCTCGAGCACTTCGGGATCGCGCTTACCCTCGACGACATCCCGGTCGACGATGACACGGGTGTAACCGTCGTGGCTGGGAGCATCGAACATGACCTCCAGCATGAGCTTCTCAAAGATGGAACGCAGTGCCCGTGCCCCGGTGCCGCGGCCCATCGCCTCCTCGGCGAGAGCCTCAAGCCCGTCCTCGGTGATTTCAAGATTCACGCCGTCCATCGCGAGAAGTTTGCTGTACTGTTTCACCATCGCGTTCTTGGGCTCGGTGAGAACTTCGATGAGTTCCTCGCGCTTGAGGGGGCGCAGGGTCGAGACAACCGGGAGGCGCCCGACGAACTCGGGAATGAGGCCGAAACCGTGGAGATCTTCGGGAGAAACATTGCGCAATTGCCGCTCGATTTCGGTTTCGCTCGCGATCTTGGTGATCTCGTCCCCGAAACCGAGTACCTTCTTGCCGAGACGACGCCCCACGATCTCTTCGAGACCGACAAAAGCCCCGCCACAGATGAAAAGGATGCGCTCGGTGTTGACCTGGATGTATTCCTGCTGCGGGTGCTTGCGACCGCCCTGCGGCGGCACGTTGCAGACGGTGCCCTCAAGCATTTTCAGGAGCGCCTGCTGCACGCCCTCGCCGGAGACGTCGCGGGTGATGCTGACGTTCTCGGTCTTGCGGCCGATCTTGTCGATCTCGTCGATGTAGATAATCCCCATCTCGGCGCGTTTCACGTCGTAGTCGGCTGACTGGAGGAGTCGCAGGACAATGTTCTCGACGTCCTCGCCCACATAGCCCGCCTCCGTCAGCGTCGTGGCATCGGCAATGCAGAAAGGCACGTTGAGCAATTTCGCGAGCGTCTTGGCGAGGAGGGTTTTACCTGATCCGGTCGGTCCGATGAGAAGGATGTTGCTCTTCTCGATCTCGACGTCTTCGAACTGGGAGAATTTGTTGTGGGCGCGCACCTTGGCCGGAGCCGAAAACTGCTGAAGTCTTTTGTAATGGTTGTGCACCGCGACAGAAAGAACCTTTTTCGCATGCTCCTGCCCGATTACGTACTGATTCAGGCTCTCGAGGAGCTCTTTAGGCTTGGGAACGGACAGCTCAGTTGAAACTTCCTCCTCCTCTTCTTCGTGGAGTTCTTTTTCGAGAATGCCGCGGCAGACGTTAATACAACCGTCACAGATGTAGACCCCGGGGCCGGCGATGAGTTTTTTAACTTCCGCGTGGCTTTTACCGCAGAAGGAACACATCGTGAGATTTGAAGCTCTTGCCATATAAAAAAGGGATGGGATGTCGTAGCCGCTCTCGTTTCACGGACACGCAAAGTTACTCTATCCGAGGGGCATGTAAAAGCGAGTCGGAATTTAAATTCCCAGAACTAAAGGAGGCGTTTGAGCAGATCAAGAATTTCCATTGCCTGATCCAGGGTGTAATCAGCGTCTACCCCGATGCTTTTTTCGCCGCGAATCCGAATAGTCCCCGCAAGGCCCGCCGCCCTGCCCATTTCGATATCGCGATCAGCGTCCCCTATCATCCATGAAATACGCCTATCAATCGAAAACCTTTTCGCCGCGCTGAGAATCATTTCGGGGTCGGGTTTTTCGCGATGAGGGCATTCGGGCGTTCCGGTGAAAGAAAAAACGGCGTCAAAGGCGGCCCCGCTTCTTGCGAGTTCATCGCGCATGCGGCAGTGGATCGCAGCGAGATCGGCATCACTCATGAGCCCTTTACCAACGCCTTTTTGGCTGGTGATGACAATGGCGAGAATGCGCTCTTCGTTGAGATACCGGACTGCTTCAGCGATGCCCTCGTTAAGAATGAACTGATCGACGCTGAGAACGTAACCCGAACCGGGAGAGCGGTTCACGACTCCATCCCGATCAAAAAAGACCGCTCTTCGAAGTGGAGTAGGCTCGTTCATGAGTCAGGCGTCCCCCTCGAACGGCAGGGCGTAGGATTTTACCATCGTCGCATCGGCAGTGAACGTGAGGTGGTTAAACGGGAGGAGACCGCCGGGGAGAAAATCACAAAAATCATCGTCGGGCCCCGCCGTGAACTCGCCTGCCGGACTCGAGACGCCCGACTGGAAAACCCCTCCACTGAAGACCTGAATCCCGCGATGGAGGTGGCCCGAAAAAACCCCCCGCAGCTGATTCCCGGTTTTCCCGGAAAGAGCATCCCGGAATCGCGGGCCGTTTTCCAGGAGGAGATGCCCGTCGATCCAGGCCGAACCGATCGGGCTGAGGGGATAATGAATAAAGACAGCGACCGGTTTTTCCCCGGAGATGTGATTGATAACGGCGGCGATCTGATTCTCGCTGAGAAAACCGTGGGGCCCCTCCTCCGGCCGAACCCTTCCGTCGACGACGAAGAATTCAACCGCCTCGTTTTTTCCTCCGGTGAGACGATAACAGAGTTGCCCGTCGGACTCAGGGATGAGGAGTTGATAAGGCCCGAAATGGAGATGCTCGCGCATCATCGCGACATCATCGTGATTGCCCGCGACAAAATAAAGCGGCGCTTTGCAGGACGAGAACACTTCGGCAGCGAGAGCGTAAGCATGGGGGTTGGGTTCATTCACGACGTCACCGGTGTGGACGACCCAGTCAGGGGTGAAAGGGAGGGCGTTGATCGCCTCCACCAATGCGATCGAGCGAACGCAGGGATTGGCTCCGCGGATCATGAGGGAACGGTCCGGGCCGAAATGCGTATCGCTGATATGGATGACTTCCAACACGGTTGCGCCGGTTCAGTTTTTCGAGGCGAGGCGATGGGAGAGAAACCACTCGTAGAGCTCCGGATTCTGATAGGTCGCAGTCCAGGAATCGTGGGCGGCCTCCGGGTAGACGGTGAACCGAACCGTCTTATTCCCGTTTTTTTTCAGGGCCTCGACGAGTCGCTCGGATTCATCGGGAACAACGACCGTGTCCTTCGCCCCGTGAAAAGCCCACACCGGGAGGTGCGGAATTTCACGCATGCGGTAGGGCACTCCGCCACCGCAGACGGGAGCGACCGCTGCGAAACGATGCGGGGCGAGCGTCGCAAAATGCCAGGTGCCGTAACCGCCCATGCTCAGGCCGGTGAGATAAAGGCGCGAGGCATCGACACGACAAGTCGCTTCAAGATGATCAATGAACTCGAGAACGGGTTGCTCGGTCCACCATTCCCCCGCCGGACACTGCGGCGAGGCAATAATGAAGGGCAGATCAGCTCCTTCGCGGATCCGTTTCAGAGGCCCGTGAACGCCGACTTTTTCCACCTCATCACCGCGCTCCCCGGCTCCATGAAGAAAGACGATAAGCGGCCATTTTTTCTCCGACTCCGCCTCGTAGCCACGCGGCAGCGACAGTAAATAATCGAGTTTCCGCGGCGTTGTGACTTCTTCGACAAAGGTTTCCCCGGTGAGTTGAGCCCGGGCGGTCGTGAGCGGCAGGAAGGCGAGAGCCACGAGCAGCACGGAGGGTAGGGTTTTGTGCATAAAGAAGCGTAACATGACGGCCCGCCACCGCCACCGAAAAAAGCGACCTCCCCATTGCCACCGGGACAAAATCCCATTGCATCCGACGCTTTTAGCCCCGATACCGTTCCCATGAGCGAACACCTGGCAACCCTGTCCTGGCAACGTGGCGAGAGCGGATTCGGCTACAAGGAATACCCGCGCACCCACCTCTGGCACTTCCCCCGCAGCGGCCAAACGGTCAAGGCGGCAGCCGCACCGGCCTATCTCGGCGCAGCGGATTGCGTTGATCCGGAAGAAGCGTTCACCGCCGCTCTCTCGAGCTGTCACCTCCTTACCTTTCTCGCGATCGCCTCAATGAGCGGGTATGTCGTCGAGACCTACGACGACGCCCCCGCCGGTTATCTCGAAAAAGGAGAAAACGGCAAGCCGTGGCTCTCACGGGTCGTTCTGCATCCGAAAGTGACGTTCAGCGGCGGGAAGCAACCCTCGCCCGAAGACCTCGAAACGCTCCATCACAAGGCGCATGTCGAGTGTTTTCTCGCGAACTCGGTGAGAACTGCGGTGACCTGGGAATGAGCCCCGGCCCGGCGAACTCGTCAATTTTCTCCGCTCTGTCTTACGGACAAATTTCGCCTTTCCGTCACGGGATCAGGCTCGGAATTTGATTGCACAGTGACCAGCAGCCCTCTAGTCTGCGAGCTCCTATCCGGCGGGGCAGTCCCGCGGGTGAAGAAAAACTCAATCGAACGAACTATTATGAGCAGCAACATCGTCCCCCTCATCAGCTCCGGCACCGCCGGCCCTCTTGGTGTCCTCCACCTTCCCCGTCTCTGGCTCAAGGCCTCTCTCGGTGCCGCCGGAAAGCTTCACTCTGACTACCCCGCCATCGGCGCCGGCTACGATCAGATGGTCCTCGACGGCCTCGGCATCGCCAAAGGGGATTTCGAAAGCTTCATTGCCAACTCCAAGCCCTCCTATATCGAACTTGAGAACTGGGTCCTCCAGCAAAAAGGCGGTTCCCTCGATCAGGACGCCGTTGACAAGCTCAACGCCGCCATCACCGGTTACATCCACGACGACGCCACCCGCGCGGAGATCCTCGCCGCTGCGGGTCGCGCAGACGACGGCACCGTCAAAGATGCCGTAAATCTGAACAATCTCGACGACTGGGCCATCTTCCACGCCGCTGAGCTCAAGTAAGACCAGTTCCGAAACGCTTTGAAAACCCGTTGCCGACTCCTTCGGCAGCGGGTTTTTTTGTTCCCGAAAAGGGGAAAACCGTCTAAAGCGGTTGTTTTCTCTAGCCAGCCCTGCTATCGCTCTTTAACAATACTAAAAGACTCCCCTCCAAGATGATAGTCACTCCGAAGATACGAGGTTTTATCTGCACCACCGCCCATCCCGAGGGCTGCGCCGCCAACGTCGAGGCGCAAATCGACTACGTCAGGTCAAAACCCGCCCTTTCCCGTCCTCCCAAAAAGGTCCTCGTCATCGGTGCCTCGACCGGCTACGGACTCGCCTCACGCATCGTTCCCGCTTTCGGTGGCGGTGCCGCGACCATAGGAGTCTTTTTCGAAAAACCCGGGCTGGAGAACAAGACCGGCAGCGCCGGCTGGTACAACACCGTCGCCTTTGAGGAAGCCGCCGCCAAAGCCGGGCTCTATGCAAGGAGTTTCAACGGTGACGCCTTTTCCAGCGAGATGAAGGACGAAGTCATCGCCACGATCAAAGCCGACCTCGGTCAGGTCGATTGCATCGTCTACAGCCTCGCCTCGCCCCGCCGCACCGATCCTGGCGACGGCGAGACCTACAGGAGCGTTCTCAAACCGATCGGCGCTCCCTACACCCAGAAAAACATCAACACCGATACCGGCGAGGTCAACACCGTCAGTATCGATCCCGCCTCGGACGAGGAGATCGCCCACACCGTCAAGGTCATGGGCGGGGAAGACTGGGAATTGTGGATCGAGGCCCTCGCCGGGGCCGGGGCCCTTGCCGACGGATTTCATACCGTGGCCTACTCCTACATCGGCCCGGACCTCACCTACCCGATTTATACCAACGGCACGATCGGACGGGCCAAAGAACACCTTGAGCAATCGGCCGCACGGATGAACGCGCAGTTCGGCGATGCCTCCGCCTACGTTTCGGTCAACAAAGCCCTCGTAACCCAGGCCAGTTCCGCTATTCCCGTCGTCCCGCTTTACATCTCCCTGTTGTACAAAGTGATGAAAGAGCAAGGCCTTCACGAAGGCACGATCGAGCAAATCGAACGCCTCTTCAGCAGCCACCTCGCCTCGGACGCAGCCCCGGTCGTCGATGAGCGAGGCCGCATCCGTCTCGATGACTGGGAAATGAGCGAACCGGTCCAGACAGCCGTCGCCGAAGCATGGGAGAAGGTCACGACAGAAAATCTGTCGGAACTTTCTGATTTTTCCGGTTATAAAAAAGAATTTCTCAGACTCTTCGGATTCGGACTGGAAAAGGTCGATTACGGAAAGGACACAAACACGGAGCGACCGCTTCCTTCCGCCCCCTGAGATAGCTTGATTTGTAAATAGTCATAATTATTTGATTTTTTCGTAACGAAGACGATCGTGCCTCTCCGCACTCGCCCTCCTTAGTCAGAACCAGCCCGCCAACCGATCATGAAGAGAAGCATCCTCCCTGCTGTCCTTTCGATTTTCCTGATTATCGCCGCGGTGCTGACCAGTTCGTGCACCCCCTCGGGCAATCGTCATACCGCCGCTTCGGCGGTGCGCCAGGGGAATGCCTTTCAGCGCGGTTTTCAGGCCAGACCAAAAATCGAGCGACACGAGAGCGGTGCTCGAATCAATCCCCTGATCCTCTCTCAGAGTAATAAAACGAATACCCGGCTTGTTATCGACATCGCCGATCAAAAAGGATACCTCCTCGTCAACGGCAAAATCGCCGTCGAAACCCCCGTCTCCACTGCCCGTTCCGGCAAGTGGACTCCCCGCGGGAACTTCAGCGTGAGCCAGCGGGTTCGGAACGGTAAAGTCTCGACGATTTACGGGGTCGAGATGCCCTACTGGATGCGTCTCAACGGCAGCGTTTATGGCATCCATGCCGGTCACCTCCCCGGTTATCCTGCCTCGGCCGGCTGCGTGCGACTGCCTCTCAGCGCCGCCGAAGCCATCTTCGACAACACGGCCCATGGGATGAAGGTCAATATCTACAGCCGCTGGGACGGAGCCTGACCGACCCCGTTTTTTGAAGAAAGAGTTTCCCGAAAACCGGAAGCGGGGCAAGCTCCGGTTTCTTCCGGGTGAAAGAACTTGTCGGCGATCTCCCCGGGACACGACGCTTCCGGGAAGAAGGAGGACCTCCGCCACCCCGCCAAACAAGGAGCGGATCCCCCGCTCACTCCGACGCAAAGGCCTCGAACGCCTGCGCAATCCCCGCCGTCCCGGGGTCTCCCTCGTGCAAAATTGTGCGATAGCGGAAGGTAAGCGCTTCTCCCGTCGGGATCACGTAACGGCCGGCGTCCCTGTCCGCCTTTTTCTCGAACTTCCCCTCGCCGAAGGGATTTGCGGCGAGGAGTCCGTAGTCTCTTGCGTGCCACCAGGTCGGATGGCGGAGATTTTCCGGATGATCGAGGATCGCGATCCCGACAGGATTCCCCGCCCGGTCAGGGCCGTAATAATCGACCCAGGCCGCCCTCTTTCCCCAGACCTCGCCGTCGCGCGCCCCCTCGCTATTGACGATCTTGCCCTGCGCCACTTTCCCCCTGAGACGGAGTGTCGGGATCATTCGAATCGCCCAGGCCGCCTCCTCTTCATCCCCTATCGTCAGCTCACCGGAGTTGGCGATCAGCTTCAGATTCAAATCGATGACAAGAGAGCCGTCCTCCCGATAGAAGAGGGTAAACTCACGCTCGTCCGAGCAGATCCGCTTCTCCGGAAACGCCGCGTCGAGCCAGTCCGACTTCGTTCTGATGGTGATCGCGCCCCCTTTGATGATGACGCCGTTCATCCCCCGGTGACGAATGACGCCGTCCATCCTGCCCTTCGCGGCACCCTCGCCGACCGGATGCCAGAAATGGTAGCCGTTTACGTCGGCGATCCCGAACCACATCCCGCGATGCCCGGGGTGATCCATTTCCTCGTCTTCAAAAGTCTCGTCCATGGGCCAGTGACGCGTCATGTTCTCCCCGCTCGGTCCCATGATGGGGTAAAAATAGGGTTTCCCCGCGTCGTAGCCCGCGTGGTATTTCGTCACAAGATTGCCCCCGAAGACGATCTCGATCGGATCGGAACCGCGGACGGACCAGCCCTGCGCGCCGTTGCCGAGGATCTGGGCGGAGACGCCCGTCACCGCCATTGGTGACAAAAAAAGGGCCGAAGAAAAAATCCGGGCGTATTTCATGATGACAAGGGCTCTCCCGTTTCAGATTATCTCAACTCTTGCCGGGATCCGCAAGCACCGATACGATAGCATCATGAAAGACTCCACCGCCCCCGGGCGCCGACATTTCCTCAAAGGCTCAACCGGCCTCGTCCTCGCCCCTTTTCTCTCCCCGCTCCTGAGCCGCGCCGCCGGGTCCGGGGCGAGCGCCACCGGCTCATCGCGCTATGAATTCTGCACCTTCACGAAACCGCTCCAGCATCTTTCCTATGACGAGATGGCGAAGACCATCGCCGCGATGGGCTTCGACGGGATCGAAGGCGCCGTCCGCCCCGCCGGTCATGTCGTGCCCGAGACGGTCGAAGACAATCTCCCGAAACTGGTCGAGGCGCTCAGGGCGAACTCGCTCAAGTTTACCGTGATGACAACCTCCCTCACCGAGGTTAGCGACGAACAGGCCACCGAAAAGATCCTCCGCACCGCCGCCGCCCAGGGAGTGAAACGCTACCGCATGGGCTACTACAAGTATGACCTCAAAAAGCCCGTCCGTGCGCAACTCGACGAGTTCCGCCCGAAACTGAAAGACCTTGTCGCTCTCTCCGGCGAACTCGGGATCAAACCCGTCTACCAGAATCACTCCGGCAAAGACTATTTCGGGGGGCCGATCTGGGATCTCGCCGAAGTCCTTGACGATTATTCCCCCGAGCAGATCGGCGTCGCCTTCGACATCGGCCATGCCACCGTCGAGGGAGCCAAAGCCTGGCCGCTCAATTTTGCCGCGATCCGCCCTTACCTCGACACCGTCTACGTGAAGGAGCCCTCCTGGCAGAACAACACTCTCGGCTGGGGTCCCGTCGGCGAAGGGGCTGTCGATAAAGGCTTTTTCAAACTCCTTCGCGAGAGCGATTTCACCGGACCGGTCAGCCTTCATGTCGAGTATCTCGGCCACAACGATCCCGCGATCATTCCGACCGTGCTTGAGGCGATCAGGAAAGACTTCGCCACCCTCAAATCGCTCCTTCTCCCCGCCGCCTGATGTTCGACACCCGGGAAAAACCAACCAAAGTCGAGACCGCCTTTCTCATCGGGGCCTACTTCGACCGGGCCGACGAGGATGTCGCCCGCAGTCTCCTCGACGAACTCGCCGAACTCGTCTCCACCCTCGGGATCGAAGTCCTCGCAACGGAGTGTATTTTCATCCGCACTCGCAGCAAGCGCTACCTCACCGGCTCAGGCAAAGCGGCCGAGATGATGGAGTCCGCCCGTAAGCTCGGGGCCGACTGCATCGTTTTCGACAACGAACTCGCCCCTGCCCAGCAGCGCGCCTGGGAGACCGAGGGGGACATTACCGTGATCGATCGCGAAGAGGTCATCCTCGACATTTTTAAAATGCGGGCCCGGACGAGCGAGGCCCGTCTCCAGGTCGAGCTGGCGCAGATGCAGTATTCGCTCCCGCGCCTCGCACGGATGTGGTCCCACCTCGACCGCCAGGGTGGCGGGGGCAGCGGCGGAGGCGGGGGAGCCTCCCGCGGCGAAGGTGAACAGCAAATCGAGGTGGACCGGCGCCTCGCCCGCAAGCGCATCGATCGCATCAAGAGCGACCTTGAGGACATCCGTCGCAATCGCCAGACCCAGCGCAAGCAGCGTGCCGACGACGGCATCTGCCAGGCCTCCATCGTTGGTTACACCAATGCGGGGAAGAGCTCGCTTCTCAATCTCCTCTCCGGATCCAGCGTCCTCGCCGAGGACAAACTCTTCGCCACTCTCGATCCCACGACGCGACGCATCGAGCTACCCGACGGACAGCCGCTCCTTCTTACCGATACCGTTGGATTCGTGCGCAACCTCCCCCATCGCCTCGTCGAGGCTTTCAAGGCCACCCTCGAGGAAGCCGTCATCGCCGACTTTCTTATTCACGTCCTCGATGCCGGTGCGGCCGAAATCTACGCTCACTACGAGACGACCCGCTCCGTCCTTCAGGAACTCGGCGCGGCCGACAAACCCACCGTCATCGTTCTCAACAAAGTCGACCTCATCGCCGACGACCCCGACCGACTCCATGAGTTAAAAAGTCACTTCGATCCGAGCGCCGTCTTTATCTCCATCGCCACCGGTGAAGGCATCGAAACCCTTATCCATCGTCTCGCCGGCATGATGGTCGACCGCGTCGCCCGCCTTCCCCTTCGTATCCCCCAGGCCAGGCAGGACCTCATGGCTCTGCTCCACCGGGACGGCAAGATCGTAAAACAGGACTACGAAGGTAACGATATCGTCCTCACCGCCGTTATCCCACATGCCCTGCGACATTATTTTGAAGCTTTCGTGAATCCCGCCAGCATCAGGAAGTGAGGGAACCTCTGCCCCGGCCTCAATGAAAAGCCCTATGAGGAGTTCCCCGGCCATCGGTTGTCAGCTGGTGAGTCCGTCCAGCACCCGGAGGAGGAACTCCTTGATTCCGTCGAGGGATGGTCGTTTCAACAACAGGGGTTGCTCTCTCAACTCCTCCAACGCCCGTGGCTGAGTCGCCGCTCGAAGTCCCCCGACGTATCCAGTGTCAGCAAAGTCGGCCATGTTGATCAACGCGCGCGGATTGAAGTCGTGACGGACATTGGGGTCACACCAGGTAATCGGTATGCAGCCGCAGGCAAAGGCGTCGGGAATCTTCTCGGTGTAATATCCCGGATACATCGAATTCTCCGGACACAGCGCGAAAACGTTGTCCTGAGAAACCTCCATCTTCGTGAATCTGCGGCCCGTTAGCGTCGTCCGCCGAAACGCAGCTCCGTAGCAATCCACCTCCATCACCTCTTTCACCGCATTCAGGAGCGAAATCCTCGGCTCCTTCAAGTATGAGGTGAGCAGAACCGCGCGATGCCCCCTTCCCTGCTGCACTCCTATCGGACGCATCATCTGATCGATTTGCACCAAAGGCCCGAATCGGCCGACCTCCGGCGCCTGAAATCCTTCAGGACTCCAGTCAAACATAGACATCCAGAGAGGGAACCTGAAGTGGTTCCGATCAGAAACCCCAAGGTCCGAAGAAATCGAAAAGTCCGCCGGGATCGCGTTCCAACGAGTATTTTCTCCGGTCTGATACAACGTTCTGGGAGGGCTTGTTCGACCGGCCAGGCTTAACTTCAGTAAGTGTTTTATTCGCATCTTGATTCCGAAGTGCCGCTGCGGGAAAGGTCCGATCATCAGCAGGTCGCACCGTCGCGGACTCGCGACTTCAACCCCTCCCGGATGCAGTCCGGCTATCAAGTTGATAACGAAGTCCTGCTCGTAGCCCGGATACTGGCAGAGGTAAGCGATCTTCAGCTTTCGTTTCATCTTTCGGACTTTTTAAGAAGACCCTCGGGGAGGTAGAATTTTCCGGCGAGGCCGACCAGTCGTCGCGCCGGAACCCCACCTTCCGCATGGGTGATAAGGGGCGGGGATTCGCCGGTTCTAACGGCGGTGGCGAAGTCGCGGATGCCGCAGGGTAGTCAGCCGCCGCCATGCCCGTATCGCCGAGGCGCGGATTCCGCTCGCGGGCGGAGGGAGAAAAGGGCGGGCGGCCAGATTGTAGGTCGTATCCACGTTCCGGATGTAGTCCTCGGTAAGGAGGTCGGCGTAGAATGCGCTGAAGTCGCGGCGCTTGCGGTCCCACCAGAGATGGGCCCAGAGATGAACGCTCAACGCCTTCTCGGGCCAGGGGTGGTTTTCCTCAAGGAGTGCGCGGATGCCCTCCGGAGTCCACATAAAAGGGTAAAAGACCTCGGGGGGCTCGATCGTTACAGCCTCAGGAATCCCGTCGGCGAGACGAGCAGCGAGCTGGCAGGAGTGGTTGCTCCAGCTTCCGTCGAGTTCCATCGGCATCCGTTCCCGCCAGCGCCGCGCGAATACCGAACCCGGCTCGGACAACATCAGCGCATTGCACAGGGAATCACTCCATTCGCCGGAGGCGGGATTTCGGATCCGGTCCTCTCGTCCCAATACAAAGGCATGCTCGAAGAGGTGATCGGGCAGAGGGCGCACGAAGAGGGTGTCGATATCGGCGTAAACTCCACCGTATTCGATGAGTTTATCCAATCGGATGAAATCGGCGTGATGAGCATAGCGCAGCTTATTGCCGATCAGGTCGCAATCGTAGTGAGTGGCGGCAACCTCCTCGCAAAGAGGAACTTGAACGAGTTCGATGCGGGAGGCAATGAGATCCCAATACTTTCCGTAGGGTTCGAAATGATAGTAGAGTGTGACACGCCCGGGCTTGTTGATGCGGAGGCAGGACTCGAGGCAGAGATAGTAAACGAGATGGAAGGCTTCGGTCTGCGGGCGCAGCCCGAAGATAAAGTGAAAATGGGAGGGAATACGGCTCATGTGGCGATCAAAGGGGTAAAACAGGCAGCAGCACTCATGCCTCTTTTCATTGTCCTGCAAAGGGCCAGAAGTTTGGCGTCAGCTCGGGCCGGGCCGGGTCGTTTGGAGCATCCAGAGGCTGATTCATCACTGGTGTATCGATCTTTAAAGAATCAAGTTGATCCCGGGCCACCCAGGTCAGCTCGAGGACTTCGGCCAGATGCAAAGAGCCGACGCGGATCACTCCTCCATAATTGTTGGCATGGCCGTGAACCATCACAAATTGCCGTGCGAGCTTCTCGTAGACTCGGCGAACTTGATCCCAGTGTCGATGCCAGTGATGAAATTCAATGACGATTTGACGGAAAGGCTCCAGGGCGCGATCCGGAGCCTCATCCAGGGCGGCCCACTCGTCGCCTTCGACATCGATTTTCAAAATCCAACTTCGAGGTGCACGGGAGGGCAGTTTTTCAACCCACCCTTGAAGCGACAAGCCCTTGCGGGCTGAAGCGCCCTTGAGTCCTAGAGGAAAAAAGTGAAAGCCGTCCGCAAGCACGGGGGGCCTTTCGACCGTCGGGTCCGCCAACCAGACCAAAGGCAGACTCCAAGCGCGATGAAGCTCCTCCTCGAACAGTATCGTTTCGCCAACGCCGAAACTGAGCAAGCCCGCGAGGCGTCTCGTCTCGTCCACGAGGATATAACCGCCGTCATGGGGCTCGCCAAAACGACTTTTCGGAAGGATGTCCTCGACGAGAGAGATCCTCAAGAGAGAGCGCCCGAGGCGAAATCGGGGGGAAAGTATTGTTCTAAAAAATTCGAAAGGGCTCGTCATTTTTTACGGGAAACCTTTCCGCCGGCAACAAAAAGAAGCAATCCCAACCTTCGCTAGTAATCGGAGTAGCCTCGTTTCGCATTCTTTCCGCAAGCGCCCCACGCGAAGTCCGCGGATTGTTCTGAATCCCACCCGACAGTAGAACCGACTCAGTAACCGATGAGGTATTTGCTTTTTCCTTTGAGCTGTTTTCGCAGAAACAGCGCGATAAGAGCGGACACGGTGGCGATCGCGGTGGTGGCGATCGCGAGGTTGAGCCACGGGAAACCTGTCACATGGAAAATAGTGCGGTCTTTGAAAAATTCGAGAGCGAAGGGATGGAGGAAAAAAATTGCGAAGCTGGTATCCGCGAGGACGCGAACGACAAGGCCGGGCGCAGCGGACACGGTAGCGAAAAGACCGAAGAACGCGGCGGAGAGAGCCACTTTTTGAATGCCCATCAGCTCGAAGCCGTGGATCGCGAAGAACCGCTTTTGCCTGTTATCGATCTGACCGTCGAGGGTCTGAAGCACCGCCAGAAGGACCGCGACCAGCAGGAGTTTTGGCCAGTATTTCTTCAGGAGAGGCAGCATCTTTACGCTGTGAAGCGATAAATAAAGCCCCGAGAGGTAGACGGGCGAGTAGAAAACAACGCTGTGCACCGCGTTGTCGTTCTCGATCGGGCGCTGCGCAAGGGCACCGAGAATCGCCCCGCCAATGATAAAGACAACCTGTTTTAACGGGTCCATTTTCATGAACCACCGGTGCAGCGGCGCGAGCGCAAACATCAATAGAATGAAAGGGACATACCAGTATGCCTGGAAGGTATCGCCGCGAAAGAAATAGGAGAATAGCTGGCCGGATGAAAACCCGCCGCCGGCCCAGTTTGAAAAGATAAATCCGGCGAGAATCGTCAGCGCGCAATAGGGTATGAGGATCTTCCTCGCCCGGTCGATGACGAAATTTCGGTAGTTATAGCCGACGGAAAAGACATGATTGAAAATAAAGCCGCTGAGGAACACAAAGAGAGCGGTGGATCCCTTGATGAGGTTGGAGATGGTGCTGTCGATACCCGTGACCGGAAGAATCCCAGCAGCCTCATAAGAATGACCCGCGACGATCAGGATAATCGCGACGGCACGGAACCGGGTAATCACCCCAAAGCGGGGACGGGGGACACTTTTGGGCGTGGCACCCGTTCCCCCTGCGGGTGCCGGGCGAATACCGGGAGATTGATCCTTCACGACCGGGATTTTCTTTCTCATTCCTTCCGATTCTCTTCTCAGGAAGACCTGGGAGCGAATGCCGCTAGAGTCAGACGGCCTTTTAAAGTTCCATTCCCCGTTCCGCTTATTCGAAAACGCCCGAGATTCCCTTTCGCATGTCTCCGCGACGCGGTCAATCGACTCCGTCGGGAGCGTCGGCGGAAAACGCGGTCAGTCCGGGGGGGGCATCGGCGCGGGTTAAGGTGACTCGACGGCCCCGGCGCGGTGCCGCCACTTCCCGCGCAAACATGCCGCACGATACCCTCACCACCTCTCAACGCTTTCTTTCCCCCGTGAAAAGCCAACTGACCGGTCCTCCCTGATGCACAAAAACCCTCTTGTTCCGCGATGCGTCGGTAACGACATAGCGTCCCTCAGGAAGGGATCGGAACCGTATCAACCCTTTGGAATCGGTTTTCGCCGGATAGGTGATTTTGCCGTTTCCCGGCGGGACTTTTTCGACGACGACGTCGATGAGGGGAATCGGGTCCCCGGCGGCGGCATTTACAGCAGCAAGGGCAATCGGGACAATGAGAGAGAGTGAAAGGAACGCTTTCGTCGCAAGAAGGCGCGAAAGGCGGAAACGAATTCGGGTCCTGGCCATAAAAATCAATTATTCCGGGTAAAACTGAATTAAAGCGGGTCGGACCCGTCACTGAGGGTCCAGATCGTTTTCCTGTTCCGGGTCGCGGCGGTGAGCCGCCAGCGAACCGTGCCGCCCTTGTGTTTAATGGTTGCGGAATGGCCGGCCTTGTCCCGAACCCGGTAGTTTGCAGCAGGGAGGGGCGTCCTGGAATTGATAAACCCGTTGCGGTCGGTGGTTGTTGAAAAGACGGCGTTTCCCGGAGGGACTTTTTCAACAACCACATCAACGCCGGGAATGGGATCTGCCGCCTGGGGGGTCAGGGGAAGAAGGGCGAGAGAGACGAGGAATACCGCAGGGGCGGTCCGCAGTATCCGGAAGGGAATGACAAGGAGTCGGGGAAAGACAGGCATGAGACGGGTGATCGGGTTGATTCGGTAGAGGTTGGTAAAGATCGCCGTTATTGATTTCGAACTAAGTTCATTGAGGTCGGACCGATCGCACGATTGAGCCACCGATACCGTCTCACCGTCAAGACGAATCGGCAGTCCGCTTCATTCACCGTATTCCCGGGCGACAAAAGAGCTTTCCTGTATGGGGGTTGCAAAACGATCGCACCGGACAAGGCGCTGGATAGGGACTGTTTGCATACCGCCCGAAACCATGGGAAGCGTTCTCTGACAACACCTGCCACTGCATGCCTTCCGCCTACCTCTTCGATATCGGAAATGTGATCCTCAGATTCGACTTCCTCAAAGCAGCCAGAAAGCTCGCCCCGCACACATCGGTCACGGCAGAGGAGTTGCTGGCCCGGGTGGCACCCCTGACCGTCAGTCTGGAACTGGGCCGCCTCTCTGCCGAGGCCTTCATCGAAGCGGCCTCGGAGGAGACAGGCTACACGGGAAGCCCCGCTTCTTTCCGCACCGCCTTCGAAGATATCTTCGAACTCAATGAACCCATGGTGGCCTTCATCGAGGACTTGAAAAGAGAGCGGATCCCCCTCTACCTCCTCTCAAACACAAACGGAATTCATGTTCCCTTTTTCGAAGCGACCTATCCGGTCTTCNNGTCGTCAAAACCACGCTCCCTCTTGTGGCGGAAAGAACCGTCTACATCGATGATGTCGTATCGAATTGCGCGGCCGGACGGGAGGCTGGTTTTATCGCCGTAGCCTATTCGGCTGAAGGCCATGCCGACTTTCTCAAGACGATTGCGACACTGGCGTAGCCCGGGACCGGACCGCAAAAACAGGGGGTCGGCAAGGCTTACCCCTCCGGTGCCGACCGTGTCCCCGGCGGCGGGAAACCTGATGGCTTCAAGGCCGCATCGGAAGATCCCCGACCGTCGTTTCGACAACAGCGCGGAGGGATTGAGGTTGTTTGGGCAACGCAGCGCCCGCGCTATAATTTCAGGCCTTCGGCCTTCACCGGCGGCAACCGGCTAGTTCACAAAAAACACGTCAACGACGAACCAGCCTATCATTCCAAGAGCGAGGATGACACGACCGAGAATGCCGGCGAGGCCGCCTACGACCGAACCGACAGTAGAGTGCGAGGCTTCTTTGAACTCCTTTTTCGCAAAAAACATTTCGAAAAGGAAGACCCCCGCAATGGGGCCGATAATAAGACCGGGAATACCGAAAAAAAGGCCGAGGACTCCTCCCGTGATCGCCCCGATGATGCCCCACTTGCTGGAGCCGAACCACTTCGCCCCGAGAGCACCGCTGACCCAGTCGAGCAGAACCGAAAGAAGGAAGAACAGCCCGATGAACACCAGGCCCTGCCAGGCGAGGCCGGAACTTTCCCACCCCATCGCAAAATAAAAGAGGCAGGCCCCGGCAAAGATCAGGGCCGTCCCGGGCAGTATCGGAAGGAAAGTCCCGAGGAAGCCGATAACGAGGAGGAAAACGACCGCAGTCCAGATCGAGACGTCATAGAGAGCCTCTCCGGAGCCGGAGAAAAAGTCAAAAAAGGCCGCAAGGAGAGGACTCATCGATTCACGGGGATTATCTTTAAAAAAAGCGGCGAGCCGAACTATCTTCGCGGGGCTGACAGATCCGCGCGATGCACTGATCGAAGCTTTCCTCGTTGCTCAGGATCCCGATCTCGACGCGCAGAAAATAGATCGGCACGTCCATGCGCCCCAGACGGGGAAAACGAACCGCGTCCTTCTCTGTCGTCACGATCATATCGACGTCGGATTCAATACAGCAGTTGATGAAGGTGATAATCTCCTGCTCGGTAAAGCGGTGGTGATCCATGAAGCGGCAGGTCGCCTCGATCGTCGCTCCCAACTTGCGGACCCCATCTTCGAAACTCTCGGGCACGGCGATCGCACTGACCGTTCCGACCTTGGCTCCCCGGAGTGACTCGAGCGGGATGCTCGCGCGGGTTTCGATGTGCTGGAGGTAGCGGGGACGGTGCTCGCATTCGATGATCTCGGCGGTGCGGTTGTATTTGCGGATGCGCTCAATGAGATCGCCGTTCGGCTCGCCGTTGCACTTGGTGATAAAGATGTAGGAAGCCCGCTTGAGGTTGCGGGGAGGTTCCCGCAGCGTCCCGCGGGGGAGGAGTCGCTCGGTCCCGAAGGGCTGCCAGCGGTCCACGAGGACAATGTCGAGGCGGTGCCGCAGCCGCAGGTACTGCAGCCCGTCGTCGAGGATGAGGGTGTCGCAGTTGAGTTCGCCGATAGCGTGCTTACCGCTCTTGACCCGGTCCTTGTCCACCACCACGGGGATATCAGGGAGATTCGCCGCGAGCATATAGGGTTCGTCTCCGGCGGTCTTGGAATCGAGGAGGAGGGATTTCCCGTCGCTCACGACGCGGGGGGGGTCGATCTCGTTTTTTCCCTGGATCTTGCCGAGGAGGCGTTTCAGAAAGGGCTGCTTAACTGATTTGTACCCGCGGCTGAGAATCGCAACACGGCGGCCGCCGTCCTGAAGGGAACGGGCGAATTTCTCCACCACAGGTGTTTTTCCGGTGCCGCCGACGGTGAGGTTTCCGATCGAGACAACAAGACAGCCGAGGCTGCGCTCGCGGAGGATACGATTGCGGTAAAGGGAGAGCCGGGCATTGACGGCACCGCCGTAGACATGTGAGAGACCCCCGAGAATCCCGCGCAGGAGGCCCGCGCGAAAGCCCTGGCGTCGATCAAGAATGACGTCCACCGCAAATTGTTCGAGCTTTTCTCTGGTTTGTCGCATGATCCGACGGCCGGGGCGGCCACTATGGTCGCGAAATCGCTCCGTGAAGCAACCGAGAATGTGAACGCTTGCAAAAGGTCGTCTCTTAGACCATTGCCTAAGGATGAATCGAATTGACGGACGCAGTCCCGACCAGTTGCGCGAGGTGAGCTTCCAGCTCGACATCGCCCCCCATGCCCACGGCAGTGTTCTTGTCAGCTTTGGCGAAACGCAGGTGATCTGCAGCGCCATGCTTGAGCCGGGGGTGCCGGGCTGGATGAAATTTCAGGGGGTAGCGGGCGGCTGGCTCACCGCCGAGTATAATATGCTGCCTTATTCCACCCTGCAGCGAAAGCCCCGTGACATCAGCAGAGGCAAGCTGGACGGGCGGAGTTCGGAGATTCAACGCCTCATCGGGCGCAGCCTGCGCGCCGTGATCGACCTCAAAGCCCTCGGACAAAGAACCTTGTGGGTCGATTGCGATGTCCTGCGCGCCGACGGAGGGACCCGGACCGCCTCCATCACGGGAGCTGTCGTGGCAGTGGAGATGGCCTTCCGCCGCTTCATCGCCGCTCGCAGGATGACGGCCTCACCGATGCGCCAGCTCGCCGCCGCTGTCAGTGCCGGGGTCTGGGAGGGGGAATGCTGCCTTGATCTCAACTACCACGAAGACAAAAATGCGACGGTCGATTTCAACTATGCCATGACATCGGATCTTAACCTGATCGAGGTGCAGGGGAGCGGGGAAGAGGCCACCTTTACCGAAGCACAGATGCTTGAGATGTTGGCGTTCGGTAAAAAAGGGGTCAGCGAGCTCATCGCGGCGCAGGAGTCCGCCCTCGGTGCCTTTGACGCCACCGCGAACGTCGAACTTCTCACGAGGCTTTCGTGAACCTCAGGCCCCGTCAACCGTCTGGCGGAGTTTTGCAAGGCCCCGGCGGATGCGGGCTTTCACCGTGCCGAGCGGTTCGCCAAGCTGGTCCGCGATCTCCTGCTGGGTGAGGCCCTCAAAATAGACTTTCTCGATCGCCTCGCGCTGGATCTCACTGAGTTCAAGCACGGCGGAACGCACCCGTTGGCAGGCATCGCGCCGACCGGCTGCCTCGGGACCCGACACCGGCATGGTGCCCCGGACTATCATCTCAGCCTCGGAAGAATAGGCTTCTTTCAGCTTTGCCTGACGTTTTTTCGCCCGAAGACGATCGATTGCACGGTTCCTCGCGGTCGATGCCAGCCAGGTGACGGGGCGCCCGCGTCCCTCATGATAGAGGTGGGCCTTATGCCATAAAGAATTCATCACCTCCTGCAGGACCTCTTCGGTATCGCTGTGATCATTGAGAATTTTTTGAATGGTCGTAAAAAGCAGGCCCGCATACCGTTCATAAAGCCGCCCGAAGCTCTCGCGGTCACCGGCTGCGATGCCATCCAGCATCTTCCCGTCAGCAACGTCATCGTAGGGCATTCCTTGAGTGGAGGGCAGGTTCATTATGAATTAAGCTTATTTTAGTAAAAAAAATCCTCAAATTAAATTGCAATTAGAGTTTCTAATCAATTCACTGCTGGCATTAGTTCGCATTCTTACGCATCAGCCGATGCGAACGGCGCGTAATCTCACGGGATGTTCTTTTTCACGATTGCGGTAGCTCATTGAACCCTTTTCGTTCACCGGAGTCAGAAAGAGGGGACCGCCCTCGGGTTCAGGAGGATTGCGCGGAAGGTTTCGCTGTGATAGCTTCCGGGAGGCGACACAGGTCCGGCCCTTCAACTCGACGAATTTCATGCAAGACGAAGACCCGAAGAATAACGAGAAGCGCTCCGGCGGGGGTGAGAACAGCTTTAACTGGAAGGGTCTCATCCTCCTCTCCGTTGCCATGGGCCTTTTCGGCCTCGCTATTTGGTCGAAAAGTCTTTCCGACTCGTCGAACAAGTTGAACTACGTCGAGTTCAAGGAACTTGTCGCAAATGACCGCATCCACGTCGATAAGACGGCAACTCCCCCGAAGATCCTCCGCCTCGTGCAAAAGGACGGCAGCTCGAAGCAGTTCGTGACCGGCTGGTATGAGGTGGAGAAACCCGAAAACAGCGCGGGTGGCAAATACCGGGAGTTCAGCGTTCCGGTGATTCTCGAATATGCCGGCGACGATCTCAAGGAGACCCTCGCCTCGAAGAATCTGCAGATTTCCGATCTCACAACCGACTCGGACGGCTTCGGGATGATCATGATGTCCTTTTATCTCCCGATCTTTTTTCTCCTCATCCTTCTCTACTTTCTCTTCCGTCATCAGATCAAGGCGGCCGGCAAGGGAGCGATGAGTTTCGGCAAGAGCAAAGCCAAGCTCATGACGATGGACAAGGGCAAGGTCACCTTCAAAGACGTTGCGGGGGTCGAAGAGGCCAAGGAGGAAGTCTGGGAGATCGTCGAGTATTTGCGGGATCCCAAAAAATTCCAGCGCCTCGGCGGCCGGATTCCCAAAGGTGTCCTCATGGTCGGATCACCCGGGACCGGCAAAACGCTCCTCGCCCGGGCTATCGCGGGTGAGGCCGATGTACCGTTCTTTTCCATCAGCGGTTCGGACTTCGTCGAAATGTTTGTCGGTGTCGGGGCCTCACGGGTTCGCGACATGTTCGAGCAGGGTAAAAAAAATGCACCCTGCCTCATTTTCATTGACGAGATCGACGCGGTCGGTCGTCACCGCGGTCACGGCATGGGCGGCGGTCACGATGAGCGGGAGCAGACTCTCAACGCCCTCCTCGTCGAGATGGACGGCTTCGACACGCAGGAAGGCGTCATTATTATCGCCGCGACGAACCGTCCCGACGTGCTCGATCCCGCGCTGCTCCGTCCCGGTCGCTTTGACCGCGAGATCACGGTCGGGTTGCCTGACGTGAACGGTCGCGAGGAAATTCTCAAAGTTCACTCGAAAAAAGTGAAACTGGCGGAGGGGGTCGATCTCGGCGTTGTGGCCCGCGGCACGCCCGGCTACTCCGGGGCCGAACTCGCCAACGTTATTAACGAGGCCGCGCTCCTCGCCGCACGCAAGGGACTCAAGGCCATTACCCTCGCCGAGCTTGAGGAAGCCCGTGATAAAGTGCGATGGGGAAAGGAGCGGAGGAGTCTCGCCATCTCCGAGCAGGATAAAGAAAAGACCGCCTACCACGAGGCCGGTCACGCCATCCTCCTCGTCCTCCTCGAACACACCGATCCCATTCACAAGGTGACGATTATCCCTAGAGGTCCTTCTCTCGGCTCAACCATGTGGCTGCCGCTGCAGGACAAATACACGCAACGCAAGAGCGAACTGGTCGATCAGCTCGTCGTCATCATGGGCGGACGAGTCGCCGAGGAGGTTGTTTTCGGTGATGTCGCGAGCGGCGCGAGTGGCGACATCAAGCAGGCGACCGCGATCGCCCGGAAGATGGTCTGCGAATGGGGCATGAGCGAAGAGCTCGGCATGGTCGAATACGGCGATCATCAGGAGCATGTTTTTCTCGCCCGCGACATGGGCTCCGCCCGGAACTACTCCGAAGCGACCGCCCAGAAGATCGACGCGGAGGTGAAGCGGCTCATTGACAACGCCTACACCAAGGCGACCGAGTTAATCGTGCAACATCGCGCCAAGCTCGACGTCATCGCCAAAGGTCTCCTCGAATTTGAAACCCTCGACGCGAAGCACATTCACGAAATCATGGAGCACGGCGAATTGCGCAATCCGCCCTCCAAACCGACTCCGCCCGACCTTCCCCCGACCGGGCTCGAGTCGAAAAAGCGTCCCGTTGAGAAAGAGAAAGAAAGCGAGGATGACTTCCCCGGCGAGCTGGCTCCGGCGTAGCGGGGCTGCCAGTCAGATTGCATGAGCGAACCCTCCCGCCTTCTCGTCCTAGTGGGCAGCCCCAGGCGCACCGGGAACTCCGCCGCGATGGCTCATGCCTTGGCAACGGGAGCGACCGATGCAGGTGCGGAGGTCACGGTCCGCTTCATCGACGATTATATCACCAGTTTTCTCCGCGATTGCCGTGCCTGCCGTGGACTAGACGGGGAATGCTCCATCACGGATCGTTTCCGCGAGCTTTTCTTTGATGACTTTCTGCCCGCCGATGGCGTCGTCTTCTCGACGCCGGTTTACTGGTACGGGGTGTCCGCCCAGACGAAGGCTTTTTTTGACCGCACTTTCTGCTACTACGCCGGCTCCTACCCTGAATCGGCGGAAGTGGTTGCACGGATGTCCCGCAAGCGGGTCGGGCTTGTCCTTGCCTCCGAAGAGACCTACCCCGGTGCTTCCCTCGGGATCATTCATCAGATTCAGGAGTATTCCCGCTATACCCGCTCTGAATTTGTCGGGCTCGTTCGCGGCTTCGGGAACAGCCGAGGCGAAGTGAGCCGCGACCCGGGGCATCCCCTTGCCGAATCGGGACGTTTCGGGAGGTCATTCTTTGACCTGAAGTATTCGGACTATCATCTCGATACCGGGCGAGCCGCAAACGTCTGGCCGGACACCGCTTCCTGAACGGTGCCGGAAAGAAGTGGCGACATGATCGCCTCCTCACCCCAGACCCGCCACTTCCCACCCCTTACGATAGGGGCGGCGGAGAAATTCGTTGGCCTCTTTTACATTCGTGACTCTCAGGTTTTTCGAATCCCACTCGATCGCGCTGCCGCTCCGATAGGCGACATTGCCTAGCAGGACCGTCTCGGTGAGCGGGCCCGCGTAACTGAAGGGAGTTGAGGCGGGACGGGATTCCCGAATCGCGCTGACCCACTCCTGATAATGGTTGTGATCGGGCAGGTCGGCCCACTGGTAGTCGGTGAATTTCTCCTTCGGAAAGAGTTCGGGCATTTCCGGAAATCCAACGAAGAGATTCCCTTCTTCTCCGATAAAGAGCAGCCCGTTGAGCGAGCCCTTCCAATCCGCCGGGGCCTGGAAAAGGGCCGGATCGGGCTGGCGTCCAGCTTCGTACCAGCGCACCGTGAGCGACTCGGTCGTCAGTTCGGTGCCGGCAAAAGTGTAATCGATCTCACACCACGACGGACCCGATTCGGCATGGACCGGCGGCCCCTGAGCCGAAACCTTCGTCGGAGGCCCGAGGCGCAACGCGTTCACAACCGGATCAATGAGATGGCATCCCATGTCGCCCGCGACGCCCGTGCCGAAGTCCCACCAGCCGCGCCAGTGAAAGGGGTGATAAGTCCTGTCGACCCAGGGACGCTCCGGCGCCGTTCCAAGCCACTGATCCCAGTGCACCGTCGCGGGCGAATTGCCTCCGGGGGTCGGACGATCGATTCCCTGTTTCCAATAGGTGCCGGGGCGGTCGGTCCAGGCATGGACCTCGCGGACTTTGCCGATGATCTTATCTTCCCGCAGGGCGTGGATCGCCGTCTTGATGCGCTTTGTCGCCCGGTGCTGGATCCCCATCTGCGTGATCACTCCGGTCTCCGCAGCGATCTCGGCGAGGCGACGTGATTCGTGAATGGTGTGGGTGAGCGGTTTCTGTGTGTAGCAGTGCAGCCCAAGCTGCATCGCGGTCGCCGTGACCGCCGCGTGGGTGTGATCGGGGGTCGTCACCATGACCGCATCGATGCCCTTTTGCTCGAGCAGCTTGCGCCAGTCGGTGTAACCTTTTGCGCTCTTGAATTCATTGGTGGCGCGGGCGAGACGTTCCTCGTCGATGTCGCAGACCGCGACGATCTCGTTGCCTGGAGCGAGTTCCAGCATATCGCTCCAGCCCTTGCCGCCCACGCCAACACAGGCGATCGCCACCTTGCGATTGGGGGAGGCCGAAGAGAGAAAAGCGGGAGCAGCGGAGAACCCGGCCAGGGTGGCACTCGAGCGTTTCAGGAAAGAGCGGCGGTTCGTGAGATTCATGGGTTCATCGTGAAAGAGGGTTAAGTCCGCGACAAGGCCCTCCTGCGTCTGATATGCGCCAGTTTCGGCGAGTTGCACGGGGCGAAAGGGAACGAGGAATCCCTTTCTCAAGGCGCCGGAGAAGGAGCGGCAGCGTTCGTATCCGATCTCCCCGTCAGAGGCCGGACCGCCTTCTAGATCACGATTCCCGAGACCTCGCCCTCGAAGACCAGTTTCCCGTCAACGAATCCCTGCGCGTCGAAGATGGCCATCCTCGAACGAAGAGCTTTGGCTTTGACGACCATGATGAGATCGTTGCCCGGCTCGACGCTGCCGCGGAACTTCACCGCATTGACGCCGCCGAATCCGAAGAACTTCGTCCCGCCGGTCTGGAATTTCAGATGGTAGATGACCGAGCTGATCTGGGCGGCCATCTCGATCATGAGCACGCCCGGCATGATGGGGCGACCGGGGATGTGTCCTCTCGTCCAGAACTCGTCGGACCGCTGCGTTTTGATCCCCACGGCGAGGCCCTCTTCCAGATCGATCGAGATGATACGGTCGAGTTGTTCAAATTCGTCGCGCTGCGCGTTCAGCGCCAGAATTTCCTCTTTCGTCACCGCCACGTTACTAAGGTCGATGCCTGCGAGGTCCACTATCGGTTGTGATGCCATATTTTTTATTCGGAGCCAAAGCCCGGCCCCACGTATCCGACGGCATCCCCCGATGTCAATCATCTTTCCGCCGGCCGCGCGTGGGGCAGGGAATGAGTGAGAAACCAGCGGTAGAGTTCGGGATCGGCGTAGGTGCGGGTGTGGGAGTCATGGCCGACCCCGCGGTAGAGGGTCAATTTCGCGTTGCCGCCGGCGGCGTTGACTACCGCCACCATTTCGAGGGACCGTTCCACGGGGACGACTTCGTCAGCATCTCCGTGAAAGGCCCAAATCGGGAGAGCACCGATCGTCTTCGCCTGCTCCGAATCTCCGCCCCCGCAAATGGGGGCGGCGGCGGCGAAGCGTTCGGGATGAGCGGCGATGCAGGACCAGGAGCCGTAACCGCCCATACTCAGTCCGGTGAGGTAGACGCGATCGGGATCGATGCGGTAGGTCGCGAGGAGATGATCGAGGAGCAAAGCAATGTCGTCCGGTCGCCAGCTAACCTGCCAGGGGTAGTTCGAGAGGGCCTGGGGAGAGGCGACGATAAACTCAAAGTCGTCTTTGCCGTCAAGCACGGGGGGAAGTCCGTTTGCTTTCACCAGCCCGATGTCGCGACCGCGGCGACTGCTGCCGTGGAGAAAAATAATGAGCGGCAGCTCCTCCTTGCTCTCGGCGTAGCGTTTCGGGAGGTAGAGCCAGAACTTGTCGTTCAAGTTGGCGGTTTTCGCCGCGACGGGGGCGGGAAGGGTCTCCACGGTTTGGCGGACCGGATTCAGCTCCCGCTCGAAGAAGGTATAGATGAGCTCATTCGATTCCGGATTCGGCGCGTGATCGGGCCGGTTGTGCATCGCGACGCGGTTCTCGTGGCCGAGGAGGCGGTTCACCGCGACGGAGTGATTCAGGGCGCGCCATCGGGCGGGCGGATCCTCGCTCCCGCCCGAAACGAAGAAGGGACGGGGAGCCATCAGCGCATGGAGCTCGTGCAGGTCGCGGCCTTCGGCGAGGAGGCGCGGGTAGAGTCCTCGGGCGGGATTCTCCGGCGAGGGCACGGCACGCTCGCGCCAGGGTTTGGGATGGTAGCCGAGATACCAGGGCTCCCAGTAGTTCACGCTGGGACGCGTGTCGAAGACGATCCCGGGATCGCTCCACGCGGCGCAGGCGAACTTGTCGAAGAGGCACGAGGCAAACAGGGCCCATTTTCCTCCGAAGGAATGCCCGGTGATGCCGATGCGGTTGGGATCGACCTCGGGTCGCGCCGCGAGGACGTGCCAAGCATTCGCCGCAGCGTAGGCGAGCATGGAGAGCGGCTGCACCGTTGCCTTCTCGAGCGAGGGCCAGTAGAGGGAATATTCTTTTGCCTCGGAGGCTTCTTTCGTGCCGATCGAGAGTGTCACGAAGCCGCGCTTCGCGAGCTGGTAGGCGAAGTCGCGATGTTCGTTCCCCATCCCGGCGGCGGTCTCGGGTTCGTAGTAGACGGTGAGCACGGCGGGGAGCGGCCCTTCGGTGGCTTTGTCAGGAATGAAAAGGTAGCCGGTCGTCTTCTGCGTCGGAGTCCATAGAAAGCGAATCTGGTGACGGGTAAAGTTTTCCTCCTTCACCGACTCGAGCATTTCCACGACCGGTTCGGTGATGAGGGGCGGCCATTCTCCCATGAGCCCGTGCCAGGTCGAGCGGATCTCCTCGCGCCGCAAGTTCCAATCCGCCGCCGAGCGCACTTCGCTGCCGTCGTTGAAAAGCAGCGGAGAGCGGAACCCGCCGAGGTCGCCCGCGAACTCCGCCGAAGGTGTGAAAGTTCCCGAGAGCGCACCCTCCTCCGCGAGGGCGGCGGAGACGAGGACGAGAGAGAGCAGTGCGAAGCCTGGGGGGAGACGGAGAGACGGCATGGGAGTCTTTTATCCCATTCCCGTGGGGAAGGGCATGGCGGAATCAGGGGAGGGGGGGAAATCAATCCGTCTTCCCGCTAGCCCTGGCGATGACGAACTCGACCAGCTCGGCGCAATTAAAGAACCCCGGCCAGAAGCTGTGGCCCTGGCCTTCGGCCTTCATGACTTCGATGAGATCTCCCGCCCCGGCGGTCTTGTAGATCTGTTCCAGAGTGGCCGAATTTTCCGCGAGCAGGACGACATTGTCATCGGTTCCGTGAATGATAAAAACGGGGATCTTCGCCCGCGCGAGAGTCTCCGCCCGATTGATCGGGTTGAACTCATCGAGTCGGGCCTCAAGCTCAGATGGACTGAGGTCGTAGGCGGGCGCTGCTTTTTCGAGGCCGGGATAGGTGGTGAAGTCATAGACGGGATAGATGCCCGCGATCCCGGCGACACGCTCGGGATGGGCGATGGCCCAGCTGCTCACCCACAGGCCGCCGCGGCTGCGACCGAGGAGGACGGGCCGCGTTGAATAGCCGTCGGCGACCATTTTTTGATAGAGCGATTCGAACCAGGGAAATGCCGCCGGGCTGCCGTAGGCTTCGCCGACATCGACTCCGGCGATCGCGATACCCGCGTCGATGAACTGCTGATGCATCCAGTTCTCCGCCTGATCGGGGTAGGCGTTGAGGGTCGGTCCATAAAAAATCCACGGTTTTGCTGCCGGATCGGCCGCCGCTTTTTCGGGCACCATGCGAAAGGAGCGGCGTCCTGCGAGGTCGAAGGTCTCGCCGTTGATGAGGACCTGCTGGCGCGGCGGGTTCCCGGCTTTCTGCCCTTTGCCTTTTCCGGCCGGGGCCTTGGTCATCGCATCGGCGGGCAGGTCGGCACCGGCGAGTTCGGTGAATTCGGCGAGCTTCTTCTCCCATTGCAAAACGAGCTCCGCCAGCTGATCGGCGCGCGGAATGGCAAGATCGAGCGACTCGGCGCGGTCGTTCGCGAGGTCGTAGAGTTCCCACGGCTCGCCGACCGGAGCGACCGCTTTCCAGTTACCAGCGCGGATCGCCTTGTGTCCGTCGTGGAACCACCAGATCGCTTCGTCACGGTCGACCTGATCGCCTGCAAAAGTGGAGACGAGACTTTTCCCCGGGGCGAGCGGAGCCGCGGAGGCGACCTTTGCTCCGGCGAGTTCGAGCAGAGTCGGGACGACGTCGATAACGTGGCCGGGAGTCGTGCGGATTTCTCCGCAGGCGGTGATCCCGGCAGGCCACGAGAGCAGCAGCGGAGTAGCGATACCGCCCTCGTGCGTCCAGGTTTTGTGGCGGCGGAAGGGCGTGTTGCTAACCGTCGACCAGCCGGGTCCGAGGCAGAGGTAGGTGCCCGCCGAACCGGCCGCCTGCGAGGGATCGTGCCCGTCGTCGCGCACCATAATCTCGGCACTGGCGCCGTTGTCGGAGAGGAAAAGGACAAGCGTGTTCTCCCATTCGCCCATCGCTTTGATCTGGTCAATGACCCGCCCGATCTCCAGATCCATGCGGTGTATCATCGCGGCATGGATCGCCATCTTGCGGGCCTGGAACTGTTGTTGTTCATCTGTCAGGGATTTCCACGGGAGCGGTTTATTGACTTCGCCGTCGCCGAGGATCTCGAGATCGTCCGGAAAATGGTAGGGAGGTCCGAGGTCGGTTTCGGGGCGGGAAAGTGCCCCGTCGAGGAGCCCGAGTTCGCGCATTTTTTTCCAACGCTGCGCCCGCACCGCCTCCCAACCCGCGGTATAGGTGTCCTCGTAAAGGGCGATGTCCTCCGGCAGGGCGTGGAGGGGAAAGTGGGGCGCGGCAAAGGCGAGGTAGTGAAAAAACGGAGCACCGTCATGATCGGCCGCATGATCCCGCAGCACCTCGATAGCATGATCGGCGAGGGCGACGGTGCCATAGTAGCCGGTTCCTTTTTCCACCGGAGGTAGCTCGACGTCGTCTTTAAAGTGTTTGTTAGGATTAAAAAAGCGCCCCTGATCCCTGAGGTAATACGAGTGATCAAAACCCTGCGCCACCGGCATGCCGTCGATGTGCCATTTCCCCGTGTGGTAGGAGCGATAGCCCGCCGGCTTGAGCCTTTCGGGCAGAAGAGCCGCCCAGGCCGGTCGCGTGTTTTTCTCGCCGCCGCCGCTGCGCACTCCCGGAACCGTGTCACGGCGGATCTGCTGCGCGTAGTAGCCGGTGAGCAAGGCGGCGCGCGTCGGCCAGCAGCGGGAGGTGTTGTAGAACTGGGTGTAACGCAGTCCGTTCGCGGCGAGCGAGTCGAGGTTCGGCGTCGCAATCTCCGAACCGTAGCAGCCGAGATCGGAGAAGCCGAGGTCGTCCGCGAGGATGAGAAGGATGTTCGGCTTCGGCGCGTCGGCGGCGAGGACGGGGAACGCGAGGGCGAAGAGAAAGGCAATTACGGGCTTCATGCGGGATAAAGGATCAGTTTACGACCGCCTTCAGCTTAAAAGAAGACCGAAGCCGCGCAACTTCCGGCAGAAGAACCCGTCGGACCGGTAATTTCAGACGTCGGTGAGCCCTTCGGATTTTTGAACAACTTTCAAGGGACGGGTTCGCTCGCGCCTTCGCTACCCCCGACAATGGCGCTGGACAGCCCGCCGAAAGCTCCTACTTTACAGGCGGAAGGATGAATCTCCCGATACTCAGAACCCGACTACTTCTCCTCCTCCCCTTCTCGGGGTGGCTCCTTCCGGGCTGAGCGGCCCGGTCTTGCCTCTCCTGACGGCAGCCCCTTTTTCACTGGGGTTCATCGCGCCCCTTCCTCTTTTCCGATTAGTCGAAAACGAAATTACATGAAACCTGAATCCATCCAGAAGTATCGGCCCTTTCCGGCGGTCGAATTGCCGGATCGTCAGTGGCCGGACCGAACCATCACGCACGCCCCGATTTGGTGCAGCGTCGATCTTCGCGATGGAAATCAGGCGCTTCCGGTGCCCATGAGTGTCGAGGAAAAACTCGAATTTTTTGCCGTGCTCTGCTCGGTCGGATTCAAGCAGATCGAGGTGGGTTTCCCCTCGGCCGCCGACACGGAGTTCAACTTCCTGCGCCGCCTTATCGACGAGGACCGCATCCCCGAAGACGTCACGATCCAGGTGCTGGTGCAGACGCGCGACCACCTCATCCGCCGCACCTTCGAGGCCATCGCCGGGGCGAAGCGCGCCATCGTCCACATTTACAACTCCACCTCACCGCTGCAGCGGCGCGTCACCTTCGGCGATGCCTCTCGCGAGCAGATCCGTGAGATCGCGGTCGAGGGCGCGACGCTGGTGAAGGATCTCGTCCCCACGATTCCTCAAACCGAAATCGTGCTGCAGTATTCGCCCGAATCCTTCTCGGACACCGAGCTCGATTTCGCGCTGGAGTGCTGCAACGCCGTCATCGATATCTGGCAGCCGTCGCCGGAGAACAAAATGATCATCAATCTGCCGGACACCGTCCAGTGGACCACGCCGAACGTCCATGCCGACATGATCGAGTGGATGTGCCGCCATTTGAAAAACCGCGAGTCTTTGCTCGTCTCGCTGCACACCCACAATGACCGGGGCACCGGCACCGCCGCGACCGAGCTCGGGCTGATGGCCGGAGCCGACCGCGTCGAGGGTACTCTCTTCGGCAACGGCGAGCGCACCGGCAATCTCGACATCGTCAATGTCGCGCTGAACATGAACAGCCACGGGATCGCCACGGGACTGGACTTTTCCGACCTCACCACCCTCCGCCAGGTCTACGAACGCGTCACCCGCATGACCGTGGGCGAGCGGCATCCCTATGTCGGCGAACTTGTCTTCACCGCCTTCTCCGGCTCACATCAGGATGCGATTAAAAAGGGCCTCGACCGTCGCGACCGCGAGACCAAAGAAGATCCCTCGATTCCCTGGGGTGTCCCCTATCTCACGATCGATCCGCAGGATGTGGGACGGTCCTACGAGGCCATCATCCGGATCAATTCCCAGTCGGGCAAAGGTGGCATCGCTTACGTCCTCGATCAGGAGCACGGCTACGACCTGCCCAAGACGATGCACCCGCAGGTGGGCAAGTATATCTACGACCATGCCGACGCCCTCGGGCGCGAACTTTCCGCCGACGAGATTCGTGACCTGTTTTTCGGCAAATTCGTCAACCTCGAATCGCCCATGAACCTCGTTGATTTCGAGCTCGACCACACCGCCGTGAAGGGGGAGATGATCTGCCATGTCACCCTCGAGGTGAACGGCGAAACCGTGCGCGGCAGCGGCAAGGGCAATGGTCCGATCAATGCCTTCGTCCATTTCCTCGAGGGGGCCGGACACAAGGACTTCAAAGTCACCGACTACCGCAGCCACGCTCTCCGCGGAGGTTCTGACGCCGACTCCGCCGCCTACGTGCAGATTCAGAAGATCAGCGACGGCACTCTGATCTGGGGATGCGGCGTCGATCCCTCAATCGAAATGGCCGGCCTCCGCGCCCTCATCTCGGCATGGAACCTGCAACCCGCTGAATAAAAAAAACGGGGGACCGCTGAGAGAGGCGGACCACTGATAAACGCTGATTTTCGCTGATGGCAAATGCCGGATCTGAAGCGGCGAACAGAAACCCGATCCAACATAAATCCTCCTTAAAAAATCAGCGCCAATCAGCGTTTATCAGCGGTCCCCCAATCCCACCTCAGCGGTCCTCCCCCTTTTGATGAATCCTCCCTCCGTTAAAAAAGCCGTTATCTTCGATCTCGACGGCACCCTCCTCGATACTCTTCAGGATCTCGCCGACTCGGGAAATGCGGTCCTCGCGGCCCGCGGCTTTCCCGTTCACCCGGTCGATGACTACCGCACCTTCATCGGGAACGGAATGCTCAATCTCGTCCGTGACATTTTTCCCCTCGGCTACCGTCCCGCCGAGGGCCCCGAGACCGAGGAGATGCTGCTCGAGTATCGCGCCGCCTACGCGCGCAACTGGCAAAATACGACCGTCCCCTTCCCCGGCATCGCCGAACTCCTCGACGAACTCACCGCCGCCGGGGTTCCCATCGGCGTGCTCTCGAACAAGGCCCACGATTTCACCGTGAAATGTGTCGAGACTTTTCTCCCGAACTGGAAATGGGATGTCGTCCTCGGTGCCCGCGACGGGATCGAGCGAAAGCCCGACCCGACCGGCGCCTTCGAGGCAGCGGAGATTCTTGGAATCCAGCCGGCGGATTGTTATTTCGTCGGTGACTCCGACGTCGACATCATGACCGCAATCAATGCGGGCATGGTTCCGGTCGGGGTGAGCTGGGGATTCCGCCCCGTCTCCGAGCTGCTCGAAGCCGGGGCCGCCGCCATTCTCACGCACCCCGCCGACCTTCTTGATCTGCTGGGCAGGCGGGTTGAGTCACCGGCCTGAACCGGCTTCATCCGGCGTTTGCGTGAACCGCTCTTTGCCCTTTTTCCACCTCTCAAAGACCTTTTTCGCCTGTTCTTTTTGTTGATCTGTCAGGATTGGGAGGATTTTTTCAAACCCGGTTCCGGTGAGCTCAATGTCGGCTTCAACGTAGCGGCGGCGATGGTGATAGCGAGCCTCGAGCACCTCGGCCACGACGGGTTTGACCTGCTCGATCTGGTCATCCCTGAGATCGAGCTGACGGGCGAGATGCCGTGTCACGAACTCTTTCGACTCCTCGTCGCGCCAGCCCTCGCTCAAGGGGATGATGCGAACGATGAAGATGAAGAGCGCGACGGCCCCACAGAGGAATCCCGCGCCGAAAACCGCAGCGACGCCGCAGCCGGCTTTGAATTTCGTTTTCGTGACCATGGCGTTCAGATGCCGAGGGGGAAAAGATCCATCCAGTGGGAAACGAGCCCGCCGACCCCTTCGGGAAGCTCATGGTAATCTTGTATCGTCAGGAAAAGGAAGAGGCCCGCGATGACAGGAAGAAAAGCGGCGGAGAAGCGCCATGAGAAGCGTGCCATGAGATCGGCAAAGGCGGGCTCGGCCGGGACATCCGCAAGCGCTGCCCGCAGTCGCGTCGCGAACCCGAAGTCGCCTGCCTCGCCAAAGGGCGCATGGTGTCGGGCCTCAGCAAAGAGGGGAACGAGTGGATCTTTATGTTTCATGGTTCGAGTCCGAGTTCGAAAAAAAGTTCCCGCATTTTCTTCCGGGCGCGGTGGGCCCTCACTTTGACATTGGCTTCGCTCCAGCCGGTCAGGGTAGCCGTCTCGCGGACGCCGCGCTCCTCGAGATCGAGCAGCGTGATGATAATGCGATCCCGCGCCTCGAGCCGGTCGAGGAGCAGGCTCACTGTCTCCCACGCCTCGCGGCGGGACCGCGCGCGTTCGTTAGCGGGATCGGGGTCGTCGCGGCTGTCCTGCGGATCGACGAGAGTTTCGCTGTCGCGCCGCCGCCGGTTGCTGCGGAGGAAGTCGTAGCAGCCGCGCACCGTCACGGTCATGACCCAGTTCTCAAAGGGCGCGTCGGAGCGGTATGAGGAAAGTCCCCGCCACATTTTCACAAAGAGATCCTGAGTGAGATCCTCCAGCTCGGGCCGCGAGCGGGCGAAACGCGCGGCTGTGCTCCAGATGCGGGGGCGATAAACCCTGGCGAGATGCACAAAGGCATCCTCATCGCCCCGTTGCGCACGGGCGACCCATTCGGTTTCTGGTATCTCGGTCTCCACCTTTCGTGTCGTCCGGGTTGTATCGAAAAAGAACATGACCGGCAAGCTGTTCACTCCCCCGAAAGACGACACCTTCCACGGCACGGTTACAGGAAATAGCCCGGGACAGGAGAAAAGATCGCGCTGATTACGCCCTTGCTCTTTTGCTGTTTCCTTGCCTAACTACAGGGATATGAAGCGAATTTTCACCCTTTTTTCTCTGGCGGCCGGTCTGGGCACCCTCTCCCTGCCCTCTCTCCGCGCCCACGAGTCGGCCGACGAGATGGCCGCCATGGCAAAAGCCTTCGTCGCCAATCTCGACGACGCGCAAAAGACAAAGACAGTCTACGCCCTCACCGATGCGGAGCGTGAAAACTGGGTTTTTGTCCCGAAACCCTTCGAAGGCGAAGGCATGCGCCGGGGCATCACGATCAAGGAGATGCGCCCCGATCAGCGTCACCTCGCCTACGCGCTCCTGAGCACGAGCCTGAGCCACCGCGGCTACGCGACCGCCCTTCAAATCATGAGCCTTGAGCAGGTCCTCTGGGAGCTGGAGAACCAGTCGCCCCGGCGCGACACCGAGATGTATTACATCACCATCTTCGGAGATCCGGCGGAAAAGAACTGGGGCTGGCGTTTTGAAGGCCACCACCTCTCGATGAATTTCACCGTCTCGGACGGAAAAGTGATCTCTGGCACCCCGAGCTTTTTTGCGACCAATCCGGCCGAGGTTCGCGTCGGCCCGCGCGCCGGTCTGCGAGTCCTCACCGGAGAAGAGGACGTCGCCCGCGCCCTCGTGAAGTCGCTCTCGGACGAGCAGAAGACAAAGGCGATCATCGGCACTGCCGCACCAGACGATATTCTCACCTCGAACGAAACAAAGATCACCGCGCTCGAGGGCGGCGGCATTCCCTTTGGCGACCTCAACGAAGCGCAGGTCAAAAATCTCCGCGAGCTCATCGACGTCTACGTGCATCGCCTTCGCCCTGAAGTCGCCGCCGACGAGATCGCGGCCATCGGAAAAGCCGGGATGGACAAGATCGTCTTTGCCTGGATGGGCGGCACCGAGAAGGGCGACGCGCATTACTACCGGGTCCAGGGTCCCACCTTCCTGCTCGAGTATGCGAACACACAGAACGACGCGAACCACGTCCACGCGGTGTGGCGTGACTTCAACGGCGACTTCGGACGCGACCTCCTGCGCGAGCATTACCAGGCCCATCACAAGGCCGAATGATCCTGACAACGACGCACGATGGCGGAAGACATCCAGCGGGCGAATGCGGAGGATCTTGAGCGTCTCCACCGCATGCTGCGCAAAGTCGCGGGTGATGATCTCGGGACCATGCGCCGACGCCTTGCGGGGCGTGACGAAGCGCGCATTCTCGACATCGCCTGTGGGGAATGCCGCGAGGCCGAAGTCCTCACCGACTTCATGGCCGAACTCAAGGGTGCTCCCGACAGCACCGTGAAGCTCACCGGCATCGATGTGCGGGCCCGTGAGATCGCGGACGCGGAGAAAAAATTCGGCCGCCGCCGCGGACCCGACGGTCAGCGGGGCAAACGTGAGTTCGAATTTCTCACCGGCGACGCCACCAAGCTGAAAGGCCACGCCGAGATGGGCGATGACTTCGACCTCATTTTCATGCGCCATCAGAACTACTGGAACGGCGACAGCACCTGGGAAAAGATCTTTGACCAGGCCCTCGAAAAGCTCGGCAAAGACGGACGCCTCGTCATCACGAGCTACTTCGACAAAGAGCACGCCCTCGCCCTCGAGGCACTGCAGCGACTCGGCGGAGAACTCATCCGTAGCGAGTTCAATCCCGAGACCCGCGAGTTGCTCACCCCGGGCAAGTCCGTCGACCGCCACGTCGCGATTTTTAAGCGGAAGGACGGGTGAGGGGCGGGGCGAATTCTCCAGCAGATTCAGGGAGGCCCGCCGATTTTCTTTTTAATGGCATCTACCGGCCTTCATAAGAAGTCAGAGTGTTGAAAATCTTCAAACCAAACACCGGAACGCGGTCGTTTTTACCGCCGCGTTTTTCGCTTTCTCCGGAGGGAAGTCGGCGCTAGTCTCATCTTCGCAGCATGACGGAAATCTTCATTGTTCTGGGCGTGGTCGTTCTGTCCGTCGCCCTCCGCAGCTTCCGGGTCCGGCTCATCCGGAAGCTCGGCGCGCTCGGCATCCTCGCGGCGACGTTTCTCTTTTTCTTTTACCTCACCGGAAGCATCGCTGCGGGCGCAGGCGGGCTGCTGCTCTGGTTCCTCCTGCCGTGGGTGGAGCTACTCACCCGCATCCGGCGGCTGCGGCTCCCGCTCGTGAAATCGCTCGAACGGCAGTCGCCTCCGGGAACAGCGCGATTTCCCGATCTCACCGAATTGACCGAAGAAGTCGAGGCCGAGGGATTTGAATATGCCGCCGACACCGGATGGGACTGGGACGGCACGAGTCAGTTTTACCGCCTTTTTTACCATCCCGGGATGCGCGAATCGGCCGCGATCTGCCTGACCGAGCAGGACGGCATCGCCTGGGTCTATCTCTCGGTGACCTCGCGCCACGACCGGGGCACTACCTTTCGCACAAGCAACGTCCCCTTCAGCAGTCCGATGAAAATGGCACCCGAGGTGCGTTTTCATCAGACTCCCTTCGCGGATTCGTTCTACGACCTGCTCCTTGAGCACCGCATCTGGCTCGGTGCTTTCGGTTATGAGGAAACGGACATGCTCGAAGAAGATCCCGAGACCCTGACCGGTCAGATCGAAGCGGAGACAGGACGTCAGATCCGGCACAATATCGATGCGGGACTGATCGAACTCGCCGAATCGGCGGAGACGGTTCGCTACTCGTGGCGAGGGCTCTTTTACCTCTATTTCCAGCTGGTCAAGGACATGGTGAAGATGAGCTGAGAAAGGAAGGGGTTCAGGGTTTGAGGAATTCAGGTTTTCTAAGCATGACTTTTTCTTTGAAAGGAGCGGTTCCGCGAGTCGATCAGGTGGGGACGGAGGAACGGGCGGCTTCCTTTACGAAACGCTCGATCAAGGGTGAGTCAAAGCGGGAGGCGCTGCGGCTCGCGGTCTCGATGATGGACCTGACGACCCTCGAGGGGGCCGACACGAAGGGCAAGGTCAGCCAGCTTTGCCGCAAGGCCCGCCAGCCGATGGCGGCGCGATACGAATGCCCGCCCTGTGCGGCGGTGTGCGTCTATCCCAATCTCGTCGCCCACGCTGTCGCCGAACTCGAAGGCAGCAGCATCGCCGTGGCCTCGGTCGCGACAGGGTTTCCCAGCGGACAATACCCTCTCGCGATCCGCCTCGCCGATGTGTGCGACGCCGTCGCGGCAGGTGCGACAGAGATCGACATGGTCATCAGTCGCGGTGCCTTTCTCGAGGGCGATCACGCCCGCGTCAGCGACGAGATCGCGGCGGTGAAAGAGGCGTGCGGCGAGGTGCCTCTGAAGGTGATTTTTGAAACGGGCGAGTTGCAGACGTATGACAATGTCAGGTTCGTGAGCCAGCTCGCGATCGAGGCGGGGGCGGACTTCATCAAGACCTCCACCGGCAAGGTGGCGCCCGCGGCGACGCTCCCGGTAACGCTCGTCATGGTGGAAACGGTGCGCGACCACTTCCTTGCGACAGGGAAACGCGTCGGCGTCAAACCGGCCGGGGGCATCCGCACCGCGAAAGAGGCTCTCCAGTATCTCGTGATGGTGAAAGAGACCGCCGGCGAAGCCTGGCTCTCGCCCGGTCTCTTCCGCTTCGGGGCGAGCTCCCTGCTCGGCGATGTCGAGCTGCAGCTCGCGAAACTGGCGGAGGGAAATTATCAGAGCGCGGATTATTTTTCGAAGGCGTAAATCGTTGCAACATCAACACAGCTGCCCACAGAGGCGCTTCGCTCCCACAGATCACACGGTTTCCTGACTTTTTCTATCTGTGCCATGCTCTGACATCTGCGAACCTCCGTGCTGAATTCTAAAGACTTACATGAACGCAGAAAAACCGTCTCCCCCCTCCCCGACCTGGGACTATGCCCCCGCGCTCGAGACGACGACGGTGAAGTTGTTTAAGCAGTATGAGCACTTTATCGACGGCAAGTTTGTCGCTCCCTCCTCGGGAAAGTATTTCGCTTCGATCAATCCGGCCACGGGCAAGCGGCTCACCCGCATTGCCCACGGGACCGAAGCCGACATCAACGCGGCGGTGAAGAGTGCGCGCCGCGCGTATGACAAAGTCTGGGGTCCAATGGATCCGGCCGAACGCAGCAAGTATCTCTTTCGCATCGCCCGCCTCATTCAGGAAAAATCGCGCGAGCTCGCCATCCTCGAATCGATGGACGGCGGCAAGCCGATCCGCGAGAGCCGGGATTTTGATCTCCCCCTCGTTGCGGCGCATTTTTTTTACTACGCCGGCTGGGCCGACAAGCTCGTTTATGCCTTTCCGGGCCGGACTCCGACTCCGCTTGGCGTTGCGGGTCAGGTTATCCCGTGGAATTTTCCTCTTCTCATGGCCGCGTGGAAAATCGCGCCCGCTCTCGCGTGCGGCAACACCGTCGTGCTGAAACCGGCCGAAACGACCTCGGTCACGGCGATGCACCTCGCCGCGATCTTTCAGGAAGCCGGTCTCCCTGACGGCGTCGTCAACATCGTGACCGGTCCCGGAGAAACCGGAGCCGCCCTCGTCGCCCATCGCGGCATAGCCAAGGTCGCCTTCACCGGCTCGACTGCGGTCGGCCGGGAAATCGCCCGCTCCCTCGCGGGATCGGGAAAAAAACTCACCCTGGAACTCGGGGGCAAAGCTGCCAATATTGTCTTCAACGACGCACCGATCGAGGCGGCGGTCGAAGGCGCCATCAACGGGATCTATTTCAATCAGGGCCACGTCTGCTGCGCCGGCAGTCGGCTTTTCATTCAGGAATCCATCCATGATGACTTCGTGGAACGCCTCAAGCGCCGACTCGAAACTATTCGGGTGGGAGACCCGCTCGACAAAAACACCGATATCGGGGCGATTAATTCGCGCGAGCAGCTCGACCGCATCACCGGGCTGATCGGTTCGGGCATTGAAGAAGGCGCTGTCCTCCATGAATCAGGCGGCGCGCTCCCGACGGAGGGCTTCTGGTGTCGGCCCACCTTTTTCACCGGTGTCAGTTCGAGTCATCGCATCGCCCGCGAGGAGATCTTCGGCCCCGTCCTCAGCATCATGACCTTCCGCACACCCGCCGAGGCGGTCCAGAAGGCTAACGATACCTGCTACGGTCTCAGCGCCGGAATCTGGACGGACAAGGGCAGCAAGGTTTTCAAAATCGCCTCAGAGCTCAAGGCGGGGGTGATCTGGGCGAACACCTTCAACAAATTCGATCCGGCCAGCCCCTTCGGCGGGTTCAAAGAGAGCGGTTTCGGCCGCGAGGGCGGGATGCAGGGACTGCGGGACTATGTGGTGCCGGGGTGACTTCGTCACGGTCGTCAACTCCGAACCTTGTCCTTTGCTGTTTCGCCATCGGCCCTGAGGCTCGCGATCTCGCGGGCGAGCTGGGTTTTTAAATCGGGAACTTCGTGGTAGTTGCCGCTACCGACCGCTTTGGCGATGAGGTCATTTAAAAAAAGCTCCCGCTCGGCGATCTTCGCGCGGAAGCGGTCGTCGATCGCTCCGATCTCGGCCCGCTGTTCGTCGGTAAGACTGATAACGGGCCCGGTCCCAGCGAGCCGCTCCATCGCAAGTTCGTAGGCGCTTTTCATTTTTCCTCTCCGGCGGCCTCTTCCTCCGCCGCCTCTTCCTCCGTCGCTGCGGCGGGCGCGGTCGGGGCGGAACCAAACTGCAGTTCGGGCGTTGCCTCGATCAGGCGGGTGAGTTCCTCCCACCCATTGCTGCGCTGGATTTGAAAGATGTGAAGATAGATCCGCACCAGCTCGGGCTCGTGAGCTTTGAGCAGGCCGTTCACCGTGCTTTTGAGCTTTTTGGCGTCGAGCTCATCCGGAATATCATCGGCGGCCCCCTCGCCGTCGTGTTCGATCCCGAGCCCGTCAAGGAACGAGGTAAGAAGGGCGGGATGCGCTTTGAGAAGCCACAGCTGGAGGACCTGAGTCGCGATTTCGACGGAGCCGCGCAGTTTCACATTTTTCACGAGCCAGTCGATCTGCTCTGAAGCGGGCTTGCGCTGGACGAAGACGGGCCGCAGTTTGCGGTTCGCGGCGAGCGTGGAAATGGAGGCCTTGTAGACTTCGCGCTGCTCGTCACGGAGATACTGGAACACGGAGGCGGCAGTCTCCGGCTTCACTTCCTGAAAAATCTCGTTGGCCAGTTTCATTGCAAAAGGATGAGAGGGGTAGGACAAATTAGGATATCCGAACTATTTCGCGATAGGAAGGGACTGTGCCAGCAAAGTTGGTCTGTGCAATGAGTTATTCGTCCGCGCCCCCGACCGTTGATGGGCGGTGGCGCGCCCCCCGGGGACAGGTTACTATTCCCGCCAATGGATCACCGCTACGCCTTCTTTGACCTTGATCAGACGATTTTGCCGTTCGATACGCAGGCCTTGTTCTGCAACTACGTGCTGCGCCGGGAGGGCTGGCGGCGAATCTACCTGCTCTGGTTTGTGCCCTGCCTGCCTCTCGCCGCGATACGCCTGCTGAGCCTGCGCACAATGAAGCGCCTCTTTTTCAGCTACCTCGTCGGGATGAAGCGCGAGACGCTCGAGAGCCATGTGGCGGACTTTCTCGCGAGTGATTTCGAGGCGGTGCTCTACCCCGCCGTGGTGGCCGAGGTGGATCGGAACCGCTCCGAAGGTCGTCTCCTCATCCTCAACAGCGCCAGCCCCGAGTTTTATTTAAAGGGAATCGCGGCACAGCTCGGGTTTGATCATTACCTGGGCACGAAGGTTGAGGTGCCGGAGAAAATGCCTTTTCTCCCCGTCATCACCGGGCCCAACAACAAGCACGGCGCGAAAGTCGTCGCGATGGTGGAGCGCGGCCTCATCCCGGAGGACGTGCCGATGATGGCGGACTCGTGGGCTTACTCGGACAGCTCCGCCGACCTCCCCCTGCTCGAACTGGCGGAGAATGCGGTCATGATCCATCCCGGCGCGAAGCTCGCGGCGGTCGGCGCGGAGAATGGCTGGAGGACGATGACCCCGGCCCGCCCTTATGCTGGGAAGTGGTCGGGACGACTCGCCGCCTGCGCCCAGGCCTGCGGTCTCTATCGGGTGCAGGCCACTGAAAATGCCTGACTCGCCTCACAATCCGTTCGCCCTCTCCCGCAATTTCGATTACAAAAGCAGGAATGTCCGAGAGCCCGCCCTCTAAAGAAAACGCGCCGCAGTCCTGGCTGTCCCTCACGGCCCTGCTCGTGGTTCAGGCGCAGAATGCCTTCAACGACAACTTTGTGAAGCTCGTCCTCATCGGGCTCGCGGTCGCGGCGGCGGCGGGGACGACGATAGGGGACAATATCGAGTTCGTCCTCGCGGCGATGATTCCGCTGCCCTTTATCCTCCTCGCTCCGGTGGCGGGCTGGTTCTCGGACCGTTATTCGAAGAACCGGGTGATCTATTTCGCCCTCCTTCTGCAGTTGCTCATCTTCGCTCTCATCGCCATGAGCCTGCTCATGAAATCGGTGCCGTTCGCCATCTTCGGTTTCTTTCTCCTTGCCGTGCAGTCGACCCTTTTTTCCCCGGCGAAGTTGGGAATTCTCAAGGAAATCGTCGGCTCGCAGAAGCTGGGAATGGCCAACGGGCTCATGCAAATGCTCACGATGGTCGGCATCCTCGGCGGCATGGCGGTGGGCGGGCGATGGTTCGACGGAGAACTGCATCGACTCAATGAAGCGAACGGTGTCTCGGCCGACAATGCCTGGGACGCGGCGCTGGTGCCGGTCATTGTCATCGGGCTGTGTTCGCTGGCACCGCTCGTCCTCGCGCTTTTCATCCGCCGCACGCCCGAACATCCCGGAACCGCATTTCGAAAGGCCATTTTGGGGAGCCATTTTCTCGACCTGAAGTATCTCTTCGGTCACGCCGTGCTGCGCCGCACCGGACTGCTCATTGCCTTTTACTGGCTCGTCGCAAACTTCCTCGGACTGGCTTTTTTCGGATTTGCGAAAGAGCTTTATCCCGATGTCGCCGAAGGCGGAGTAAGCAGCGCCTCGAGCCGGATGTTCCTCGTCATCGGCGGCGGCCTCATCGCCGGGAGCCTCCTCGTCTCTCTCGTGACAAAAAACGGCAATCGTCTCGGACTCTCGATCTTCGGCGGATTTGTCATGGCGGCGGGATTTGCCGCGGTGGGAACCCTGACGCCCGAGTCCACCCCGTGGTTCGGGGCGGTTGCGCTCGTCGGGTTTGCGAGCGGATTTTTTGTCGTGCCGCTCAATGCCCACTTGCAGGACCAGATCGAGGAAGACCACCGCGGCCGCGTCCTCTCGGCGCAGAATCTGATGGGCTCGCTCTCGGGGATCGTCGCGATCGTCGCGAGTTCACTGATGAAGATGGCGGGTCTCTCGGTCTCGATGCAGACGCTTGTTTTCGTCCCTCTCATCCTCATCGTCACCTTCCAGCTTCACCGGATGCTCCGCACGTCCGCCCTGAAGTCTCTATGAGCACCCTCGCGAGATTGTTTTTCCGGGGACTGTTTGCCCCCCTTGTCTGGTTCCTCTACCGGATGCGCAGGACGGGGCTGGAGCGGGTTCCGCCCGATGGCGGGGTCCTCCTCCTGAGTAATCACGTAAGTTACATCGATTCATTCATCCTCTACCTCGCCTCTCCCCGACCGGTCCGTTTTGTGGTGCTTGAGAAATATACGACGTTTAAAACCATTGCCTGGTTCCTGCGGCTTTTCGGAGCGATTCCGATCCGGCCGGAAAAGGCGAAGGAGGCGATCACCCGCACGGTCAAGGCGCTGCAGGCCGGCGATGTTGTTTGCCTTTTTCCTGAAGGCAGCCTCACCCGGCTCGGGGTCACGGCGGAGTTCAAGAAAGGCTTCGAGCTTATCGCACGCAAGGCCGGGACTCCCGTCTTGCCGGTCTACATGGACGGGCTCTGGCATTCGATCTTCTCCTTCGAACGCGGTCGGTATTTCAAAAAGTGGCCGCGTCGTCTGTCCTGTCCGCTCCAGATCGCTTTTGGACCTCCCATCCCGCCGGATGAAGCCGACGTCGGGACGGTGCGCACTGCGATCTGGGAAATATCGGGAGAGGCCTTTGCGATGCGGCGTGACTTCGACGAGCCGCTTGAGCAGGCCCTGATTCGGGCGCTCAAACGCCGTCGGCACCGGGTGCTTTTCGCCGAATACGGCAAGGGTGGAGGAAGGAAATGGTCGCGGGCCTTCACGCTCGGTTTAGTCACGGCGGTAGCGCGCCGCTGGCTGGAGCATTCCCCCACAACCGGCGAGCGCATCGGCATTCTCCTCCCACCCGGGCCGATGCCATCGGTGATCCATCTCGGGCTCTTCCTCGCGGGAAAAACGCCCGTGATCCTCCCGCCCCCGACCTGTCAACGCGAAACCGAATCGCTCGCAAAGGCAATCGCCCCGCTCGGGATTCGCACCGTCATCACCTCGCGCGCCTTCATGCCGCACCTGATCGATTTCTGGCAGGGGGACGAAGGGGCTTTTGTTGATCTCGGGGCGGCGATCCCTCACCCTGGCTCTTTTATGACGATTTTCGAGCGCATCCGCGCCTTCGTCGAACCAACCTGGCTGACCTGCCGGAGACTCGATCTAACAAATCGCGACCCTGCCCGCGAAGCCGTCGGGATTGTCAGCGGGCCGGGAGAATCTGCTGATTTTCTCTCGGCGACCGCGCTTTTCCATGATGCCCGGCGTGTCGTCTCGGCGAATTTCGTGGAGCCCGATGAAGTAATTTTTACCGAAGATCATCTTTCCAGTGCCGAAGGGCTTCTTCTCGGTTGTTGGGTGCCCGCCCTCGGACAGGGAACGGCGGTGAGCCGGACTTTCTCCATGCGCGGAAGCTTTAACACGCTCAAAAAGGCAATCGTCAGGGAAGGGGTTACTCTCATCGCGGGGTCAGGGGACTTTTTCAAAGAGATCAGCCAACCACTCGGCATTCGCGCAGTGAAATACGGCGTTCTCTTTGGTCCGGTGAATCCGCAAGCGATTGCGGAATCGGAAAAAACGCTGGAGCTGCCTCTTGCGAGAGCCTGGTCCCACGGAGGGCGGGTCGTCTCAATGAGTCGGCCTGATCCTGAATGCCCTGACGCTGCCACCCGACTCGCTCAGAAAGGCCGGGACCCGGAATCGGTCGGACGCCTCCTGCCGGGCTTCGCGGCAAAAATCGAAGGGGGGCGAATCTGGCTCAATTATCTCACCCTTCCCGGCGGCGGCGAGTGGGTCGCCGGTCCGAAGGGAGCGACGATCGCCCTCGACGGGCTTATCTACCTTCCTCAGACCGATCCCGCCTGAAGTCAAACCGGCGGGAGTCACCGCCGAAAGGCGGCAGATTATAGGTCAGGCTCCAGCGTTTTGTTACCGCGTCATAGTCGCTCTGCCAGAAGTCGGCCCCATGAACACTCTGATCGAGCGGCCCGCCGTCAAGTTTGAGAGTGTAGCCGCTAGGAAACCGGAGGCCCGTAAAAGTCATCGCGACATAGCCGAGTCCGCCGCGGATCACCCCGGCCGCTTCGTCATTCTCTGTCGTGATCGTGATCGCCGGGTGGGTCCACTGCAGCGCGCCAAGGCCCGGCGACACCTGCCTGTTGTTCCCGACCGCTTCGCGGTGGATCATCCGCCAGGTGTCGCCGTCGGCTTCAAGAGCGGATCGAAGCGCAGCACTCGGTCCGTAGTAGTCCCCCGCCGCCCGGGGCACGATGAGGTGCTCAATCGTGGCCTCGACATAGTCCCCTTTCTCAAGTCGGCTGAGGCCGGGCGGAGGCAGGATATCGATCGTCGAGGTCGCTTGCCCCCCTGCCTCGACCCCGCGTTCCGCAATCCAGGGATCAGCTTCACGACCGCCCAGTCGCGCTTTCCAGGATCGGATGACAAGACCGCGATTGGCCCATGCACCCGTTTGACCGGCGGGGCGGCGCGGGGTGGCTTCGTGCAGGGAAACCCAGGGCACGGGTCCGGTCGCGGCGATCGGTTCGGTCCGGTAAGTCTCGCCCCCGGGAGTCGTCGTCCACTCGCGGATCAGCCCCGCCGCGTTTCCCATCGCCATCTTTTGTTCGCTCGTGTAGCTGTAGGTATCGGCTCCGATCTGGAAGAGGACGAGGCGGGAAAAGTCCACTGCCTCCCGCGCATCCAGCCGGATCCGGTAGGTGCCGCGGACGAGATCATCGCTCCGCGTCAGGCTCACGGTCTCGCGGTGTTCGAGCGCCGAACCGATCCGCCCCGCGTAGGTTACCTCCGTGAGGCAGGGGCCATGTCTTTCGTAGGCGGTGCGCATCGCGCTGTGCGGCACGCGCTGACCCGACGGATCAAAAAGGCGGAAAAAGTCCCCGCCTCCGACATTATGTGTCCACCCCCACTTCACGTCATTGTTCATCGATGAGACCATGAGCGGCCGCACATCGAGGATGCTGCATTCTCCCTGCACCTGATCGGGTTCATAACAGATGCTTTCTCCCCACGCACCGAGCGCGCTTTGGTCCCAGAGTTGATTGCTGCCCCAGCCGATGAGGCAGAGCTGGGCGTGCGATGCCGCCGCCACTCCGCCCCAGTGGCCGTAGGCGAGCGTCAGTTCTAGCTCGACCGTCGCGCCCGCGGGCAGGCGCACCTGGGAAAACCCGTGAAACCATTGGCCCGAATAGACGCCGCCTTCGGGACGGTTGTGCCAGTTCTTGCTGAGCTGCACCGGGATACCCGTTGGTTCTCCCGAGGCGTCGCGCAGGATCGCCGAGACACCCGTGATCGGCGCACCGATGCGCTGGAGGATGCCGCCCGCAGTCTTTTCAAAAAGCAGACGTGCGACCCATTCCTCACCGGTGGGATTGGTAAGAACGAGCTTCACCCGCTCGATCGCATCGTTTTTTCGCTCACCTTCTCCGGGAGGCGGGATCAGTTCGACGCCGTCGAGATTGACACGATGCCAACCGCGATCCGTCTCGTAGTTCACCGGTCGCGCCTTCCCCGATGCCACCTCGCTTGCGCTCACGGTGACCGGAACGCGGGGGCTTGTTTCTCCCTTCTCCATTGCCACGGCGACTTCCTGCCACGTTTCGGCGGCCCAGGTGACGGGGCGAACCTCGTGCCGCTCACCGTTCGCATAGGAAAAGCGGATTTCCATCGAGCCGTCTCCCCAAACCTCCGACGGCCGTTTCCGCGAGGCAACCCCCGATTCCGCAAAGCTCTCGCCCCAGACCGGGGCGGCTCCCGCCAGCGGCGTCTCCGGCGCGGAAAACCGAGCCCGGATTTCCTCATCACCGAGGGCGCGATCGTAGAGCCTGATCTCGTCGATCGCGCCGCGGAACCGGTAACCGTCGCCCGAGTTATCCTGACGACGCCCCAGAGATAGCGCCCCCGTTCCGAACGTGCGAGGACGACCGACTTTTGTTTCGCCGGCCTTTACGCCATTGAGGTAAAGTTTCAACGTCTCTCCGTCGTAGCTCATCGCGAGATGATTCCATTCCTCTATTTTGAGCGAATACTGCGGTGAGGCATCAGCGGTGAAGGCATGCTCGCGCCCGCCCCCGATGTTTATCCTCGCCTGGACTCGCCCGTTCAGAATGACGAGCCCGTAATTGCCGTCCGCCTCCTCGTGAGCGTTTTTGCAGACGAGCCAGGGGAATGTCTTCTCCGAAGCCCGATGATCGACCGGGACAAAAGCCCACAGTTCGAGGGTGAACTTTTCCGGCTCCAGTTCAGTTTGGTGAGGGATCTCGAGGTGATTGGAACCGTCGAGCCCGAAGCCACCCCCGACTCGACCAAAGCACGGCTCCCCCGCAGGGAATGGCAGAGCCCCCGGCCTCGCCGCGAGGATGAGCGCGAGGCGATCGGGCCATGCCACCGTTTCAAAACGGGCCTCGACATTCAGCTTCCTCCCGTCGTCTGCGGCGAAGACGAGATCAGTGACATCGGCCCGCTGCACGAACCGACCCGAATCGACGAGGCGCGGTCCGCCGAACTGGCTCCACTTGGCTCCGCCGATATTAGTGTAGCGTTTCCCATTCGCCATGACGGTTAGGGATAAGGTAGCGGGCGGGAGCGATTCCCACGTGCGGTCCTCCGATCGGGCGGAGGTGCCGTAGTCGGGGCCGGACGGGATGGGGCCGAAATGCGGGATCGTCAGCGTCTCCGTATCCAGCACGAAAGCGTAGGATCCTGTCCGGATGACCCGTCTCCAGGGAGCCGTCGGCGTGTGGGAGGGGAAACCATCCGCCCAATACATCAGCGTGTAATCGCCGACGCGGGGCATGAGGGTGAGCGGCTCGACCGGGTCGGCCGCTGCGGCGGGTCCGGAGACCGCGAGGAAAACAAAAAGCGCAGAGAGGAGTCGGGGCATGATGGAGCGTATATTGAGCTAACACTCTCTAAAAGCGAACGGCACCAAAAAAGGCGACGTTTCTCCGTCTCACTCGCTCCCCTCTGCGAGCGGTTTTTTCCAGACGATCTTGCGCACCGCCGTATCGAGCGGAGTGCCGGCGATCGAGTTGGTGTAGTTGCTCATCGTCTTGATCGCGATGCCCATGACGACTTCGAGGGCGGTCTGTCGGGTGTATCCGGCCGAGAAAAGCGACGCGAGAGCACCCCGGCTGATTTTCCCCCGCTGCAGCACGACTTCTTTTGTAAAGAGACGCAGCGCCTCCAGCTTCGGATCGCCGAGCGGCTCACCGTGCCGCAGCGCCTCGACATCATCCGCGTCCATTCCTGCCTTGATCGAGAGCATCGTGTGCCAGGGCACGCAGTAGTTGCAGGTGTTCTCAAAATTGACTGTCTGATAGACGACCTGACGTTCCACCGGGGTCAGGGAGGTGTTTTCGAACTCGTCCCACATCGAGACGTAGCTCTTTAAAAGCGGAGGCGCAGACGCCATGACGCCTTCGAGATTCGGGATCATGCCGAAGCTCTCGCGGGTGTGGACGAGGAGGTCGCGGGAAGCTTCGGGCGCGGATTCGGGAGTGTGGACGGGAAAAGGGTCGGTGTGCATATATAATGTGGATGAGACGGGGCCGGGGCTGTTATTCTTACCCGGCAAGCACCTTTTGTGCCCCGATGGGCCGATATTCGGCCATTCCGGGGACTGGAGACCTCTCATTTTAAAAAATCGCTTGCCGTTTCCAGGGAGCGGTGGCACTTTCCCGGCCCTCAAAGCAGGGAGCAGAACGATGGCATACGCAATTATCAAAACCGGTGGAAAGCAATATCGTGTCGCAGTTGGCGACAAGGTCGATGTTGAGAAACTCGACGTTGCAGTCGGTGATACCGTGACTTTTGACGAAGTGCTTGCTTCGGGCAGCGGTGACAGCATCAGCGTCGGTGCCCCTTTCATCGACGGAGCGACCGTGACCGCCAAGGTCGTCGAGCAGTTCCGCGACAAGAAAGTTATCGCCTTCAAGTTCAAGCGCCGGAAAGGGTTCCACAAAACCAAGGGCCATCGCCGCCATCTTACCCGCCTCGAGATCGTTTCGGTCTGAGCGAGCCTCATATTTAAAAGTTTTCCCTAACGAGTCATGGCCCACAAAAAAGGACAAGGTAGCGTAAAGAACGGTCGCGATAGCCAGAGCAAGCGCCGTGGCGTGAAGAAATTCGGCAGCGAGAAGGTCGTTCCCGGCAACATCATCCTTCGCCAATGCGGCACCAAGTGGCACCCCGGCAAAAATGTCGGGATCGGGCGTGATTACACGATCTACTCCCTTGTTGAAGGCAAAGTGCGTTTCGACCAGAAGGGACGCCGCGTCAATGTCGATCCTGCCGCCGTCCCCGCGTAACAATCTCGCGGAGACCTTCCGCCCCATGAGAGGCGATTCCCGGGACGGTGCGCCATGCTCAACGTCGTTCTTTTTTGCCCTGAGATTCCCCCGAATACAGGGAACATAGGGCGTCTTTGTCACGCTACCGGGACGACTCTACACCTCATTGAGCCCCTTGGTTTCTCGATTGATGATCGTGCCGTGAAACGGGCCGGCTTGGACTACTGGGCCGAGCTCGCACCCGTCCTCTGGCCCTCCTACGAAGCCTTTGCAGCGGCACTTCCGGAAAGCGCGTCGCTCTATTTTCTAACCACCAAGACCGATCGCGTCTACTGGGACGCCTCGTTTAGGAAAGATGATTACCTCATTTTCGGGCCGGAGACACGGGGACTGCCGGAGTCGCTTCTTCAGCGGAATCCCGAAAATTGCCTGCGTATCCCCCAGGTTGCCGGACGCAGTCTTAACCTTGCCACGTCTGCCGGAATCGTTCTCTACGAAGCCATAAAACAAATAGCGAAAAGCTGAATTCGATTCATTTTTTTTCCTTTTACCTTGTCCCTCATTTTAAAAAGAGGTAGACCTTTTTCTTAACAAGCATCCTACATGCAGCTATGTAGTTGGGTGTTTCCTTAACCCTCCTCCTGAATATGACAGAACCACGCCCTAACTACGGCATCACCCGGATCGACCAGCCGGAAAAGAAGAATCACGGATTCTATGTCCGCGTCACCCACCGGGGAAAGAATCACCAGAAATATTTCCCTGACAAGTCCCTCGGCGGCAAGCCGAAGGCCCTGAAGGCGGCAAAGGCGTTTCGGGACGAGCTTCTTTCAAAGATGCCGAAATACAAGCAGGAGATGGCCTCGCGCAAGAAACGACGCATCAAACAGTCCGGCGTGGTCGGGGTGACTCATGTCGTCTCCAAGTCCCTCAAAGGCAAAGTCTACGAATACTGGCAGGCGGCCTGGGTGGATGGAGATGAGAAGCGCAAGACCGCGAAATTCTCGATTGCCCGCTATGGCGGCGAAAAGGCCCTTGAGATGGCAAAGAAAGCCCGTAAAAGCGGCGTCAAGGGCACCCGTTAAGGGGGCCGTGCCGTTTTCCTGCCTCCCCTCCGTCCCCGGGGGAGGCATTCGACTCATCTTGAAAAAAATCATTCGTCCCTCCCGCGAAGAAGGGGCATGTTTAACCGTGTCTGAAGATCGTTCCAAAATAAACGGGTGTGAGGTGGCGGTCGAGGCGCGCGACATCGTGCGCACCTTCCACATCGGCGAGAACTCTATCGAAGTGCTTAGAGGAGTCTCCCTGACGGTGAATCACGGCGAGACCCTCTTTCTTGTCGGCCCGTCCGGAGCAGGAAAAACCTCCCTGCTCTATACTCTCGCCGGCCTCGAGAAGCCGAACGAAGGCGATGTTGTCATCAACGGCCAGTCCCTCTACAAGCTGGGCCGGCGCGAGCAGGCAAAGGTACGAAACACGAGCATGGGCTACGTTTTTCAGAGCTTTTTCCTTCTACCCGAACTCACTGCACTCGAGAACGTGATGGTGCCGGCGATGATTCGCGGTAATTTCGCAAAAGCGCGGGCGAGGGAGTTGCTTGAGCGGGTCGGTCTCGGTGAGCGAACGGGGCACCTTCCCAGCGAGATGTCGGGCGGCGAGCAGCAGCGGGTCGCGATTGCCCGCTCACTGATCAACGACCCCGCCATCATCTTCGCCGACGAACCGACCGGGAACCTGGACACTGCCACCGGCGCGGCAGTCATGAACCTGCTCATGGACCTCGTCAATGAGCGCGAGCGCACCCTCCTCGTCGTCACGCACGATCACTCCCTCGCCCGCATCGGTGACCGAATGGTCACCCTCGTCGACGGGCTTATTGTCGATTAGGAATCGGCCGAACCCGCGACCTGACAGGGTATGGTGAAGCACCTTAAAGGGTTGAGGCATACGGCTCTTCTCCTCATTCCTGCGATTTTCACGGTCGGCACGGTGGAGGCGCACCCGGCCCATGCAAAGCCGGTCAATTATCCCTTCGTCGTCGGCTTCGAGCGTTTCCACAGCAGCAACGACGATAACGAATATCTCGCCGCCGGCGGACTCATCCTGCTGAACGAACTGAACTGCGTCGCCTGCCATGCGCCTCCGCCAGCCCTCGCCGACACGCTCACCGGTGTCGCCGCGACGGACCTCACCGGAGCCGCGACGAGGCTCGATCCTGTCAGTCTTGAGATCTTTATTCGCAACCCGCGCTTTCTCAAACGCGACAGCACTATGCCGAGTCTCTTCGCGGGCCCCGATCGCAATCTCGACGAGGTCAACGCTTTGAAGCACTACCTCGCCACCCTTACCTACGAAGTGCCCGACTATCCCGTCGGCGAGATCGAAACCGGACGCAGCCTCTATCACCACATCGGCTGTGTCGCCTGTCATGCCCCCGAGCTCGGCTATCGTCCCGCAGGATTGCCCGATAACGCCGAGGTCGAAATGACCGGCCTCGCGAGCGTGCCGATGAATCTGGCGGACCTCTACGACCTCCGGACTCTGGCCCATTTTCTCCTGCACCCGAACTCGCACCGTCCCTCGGGACGCATGCCCGATTTCAGACTCAGCGAAAAGGATGCAATCGACCTCGCCGCCTACCTCAAAGCCGGACCCGATCTCGTCCTGCCCGAAAATCTCACCAAGGCCCTCGACGGCGGCGAGACCTTTGTGATCGATCCCGCTCTCGTTGCGCAGGGGCGGGCACTCTTTGCGACAAAGAACTGCATCGCCTGCCACCAGGTTCCGGGGGCGGAGAGCACGCCGCAGCTACCACGCTCGCGACCGCTCTTCGAACTGCAGACCGAACCGCGGGCCGGCTGTTTTTCCGATCGTCCCGTCGGGGGCGCGGTGCCCTTTTACGGACTCGATGAGGTGCAGAAGCGGGCCATCGCCGCCGCCCTTGCCCGACTCGCCGGAACGACGAGACCGGAGGGCGCCTCAGAGATCGACTGGCGCATGAAACTGATGAACTGCTACGCCTGTCACGAGCGCGACGGGATCGGCGGGGCGGAGACCTCGCGTGAGGTCTATTTCGGTTTCGCCACGACGGAGGCTCAGCGCCTCGGTCGTCGTGGGCATCTCCCGCCCGCCCTCGACCTTGTCGGTGCCACGCTAACGCCCGACTGGCTCATCCGGGTTCTTCATCACGAGCAGGGCGGGGGCGGGGTGCGCCCCTACCTCGCGACCGACATGCCGCTTTTTCGGAAAGAGATGATCGATCCGCTGCGCGAGCTTTTTCTAAAGGTCGATGCTTCACCGGGCGAAGCAGACGCCCCTGGCACCGGAAACATTGAAACGGGCAAAGCGCACTTTCTCGGCGACACCGGTGGCTGTGTGCGCTGCCATGGGGCCGGTGAGATCGAGTCAACGGAGTGGCCGGGAATCAATCTCGCGACGAGCCCGGTCCGGCTCCAACGCGAGGCCTTTGACCGCATCGCCCGCGCCCCGCGGTGGAGTCATCCCGGAGCCCTTGAGCCGCCTGCGGAGTTTAGTTCGCAGCAACTCGACGATCTCTGGAGCTGGTTGAAGTCGCTCGGGAAAGAATAGGGGGACGATCCTCAGTGCGCCTCAAGCCAGTTTTTCCCCGTACCCGATTCCACCCTGACAGGGACAGAAAGCGGCAGAGCGGACTTCATGGCCTCTTCGATTTTCGGGATGAGTTCGTCTTTCTCCTCAAGGTGGAGGTCGAAGACGAGTTCATCGTGCACTTGCAGAAGCATGCGGGTGCGGTAGCCGCCCGCGTCAAGGAGCGCGGCGACACGCACCATCGCGATTTTGATCATGTCGGCGGCGGTTCCCTGGATGGGCGTGTTGATCGCGGTGCGCTCTGCGGCGGAGCGGATCATGCCGTTTTTCGAATTGATGTCCCGCAGGTAGCGCCGCCGCCCTGTGAGGGTCTCGACGTAACCGTCGCGCTGCGCCTGTTCGATCGTGGAATCCTGAAAGGCCTTCACGCCGGGATACTGGCGGAAGTATTCCTCGATAATCTGCTGCGCCTCGGTGCGCGACACTTCGCCGTTGAGACGCTGCGAGAGACCGAAGGAGGAAATGCCGTAGATGATCCCGAAGTTCACCATCTTCGCGGTACGGCGCATCTCCGGGGTCACGCCGTCGAGGGGAACGCCGAAGACGCGGGCGGCCGTGGCGGTGTGAATGTCCTCATCGGCGCGGAAGGCCTCGATCATGGCCGGGTCATGGCAGAGCGAGGCCATGACGCGCAATTCGATCTGCGAATAGTCAGCCGAGAGCAGGGTGAACTCGTCATTGCGCGGGACGAAGGCACGCCGAATCTCGCGACCCTGGTCGGAGCGGATCGGGATGTTCTGCAAGTTCGGATTGTTCGAGGCAAGCCGCCCCGTCGCGGTCATGAGCTGGTGAAAGGTCGTGTGAATGCGACCCGTCGCGGGAAAGATCGAAGTGGGCAGGGCATCGACGTAGGTGCTTTTCAACTTCGCCGCTTCGCGATAGGAGAGCAGATCGCGCACAATGGCGTGCTCGGCCGCGAGGGAGGTGAGCGTCTGCTCGTCGGTTTTGTACTGGCCGGTCTTGGTTTTCTTCGGCTTCTCGATGAGATGGAGCCGATCAAAAAGGATCTCGCCGACCTGACGCGGAGAATTGAGATTAAACTCGCTCCCGGCGGCCGCGTAGACCGCTTTTTCAAAGCCGGCAATGCGTTCGCCAAGGAGAATCCCGGTCTCGCGCAGGGTCGCGGGATCGACGCGGATGCCCTCGCGCTCCATCGCCACGAGCACGGGGACGAGGGGGCACTCGATCTCCCCGAGGACACGTTCCTCATGCGACTCGCGCACTTTTTCCCGAAGGATCGCAGCGAGCTGCCAGGTCACGTCGGCGTCCTCGCAGGCATACTGCGCGATCGCTTCGAAGGCGGGACCGGCCGACTCGGTGTTGCCCGACATTTCGAGGTCGTCGAAAAGATTGAGCTGGCCGGTCTTTTCGACTTTTTTGCCGAAGACAGCGTCGTAGGCGATGGGGGTGTAACCGAGGAGCGACTCGGCGAGGTAGTCCATCTTGTGGCGCTGATCGGGCTCGATGAGACTGTGCGCCAGCATCGTGTCGAAAAGCGGAGTCGCCACGGTGTAGCCCTGCCACTGCAGCACGCCGATGTCGAACTTCAGGTTGTGACCGATCTTTTCCGTCGTGGTGTGGGCGAAGGTCTCGCGGAATTCCTCGAGGATGGCTTTTCCTTCCGCTCCCGGCGGCACTTCGACATAGGTGGCGTGATGATCCTGCCATGAAAAGGCGATCCCGATGACCGAAGTCGTTTTTTCATCGAGCGAGGTTGTCTCAAGGTCAAAGCAGTAGGAGGAAAGGGCCGCGAGCTCGGTGATGAGCGCGGCGCGGGCGGCTCGATCCTCAGCCCGGAGGTAACGGTAATGCTTGGTGAAATCACCAATCGTCTTCAGCTCCGGCGCGAGTCCGGCCTCGGTCTCGGTTGTGGTGTGGCCGCGTCCGCTCTGGAAGGCGTCTCCGAAGAGGCGTTTCCCGAGGGAGCTGAACTCGAACTCGACGAAGAGCGACTTCAGCGTCTCGTCATTGCGCTCGCTCATCGCGATCTCGTCAAAGCCGACCTCGACCGGAGCGTCGGTCATGATCGTGACGAGCTTTTTCGAGAGGAGCGCCTGTTCGCGATTCGCCTCGACATTGTCCTTCTGCTTGCCCTTAAGCCGGTCGGTGTGGGCGAGGAGCCCCTCGATGCTGCCGAACTCGGCGATCAGTTTCTTCGCCGTCTTTTCCCCGATCCCGGGGACGCCGGGGATGTTGTCCGAGGCATCGCCCCAGAGACCGAGCACGTCGATGGTCTGGAGCGGATCGCTTACTTCCCAGTTTTCGCAGATCTTCGCCTTGTCGAGGATCTCGGCTCCGCTGCCCTGGCGACCGGGCTTGTAGATCAAAGTCGTGTCGGTCACGAGCTGGGCGAAGTCCTTGTCCGGCGTGACCATGTAGGTCTCGAAATTCCCGAGTGCCTCGGCTCGTTTCGCGAGGGTGCCGATGACGTCGTCCGCCTCCCATCCAGGGCATTCGATCACGGGAATGTTGAAGGCACGGACGAGGCGCTTCACGTGCGGGAGTTGCAGGCTGAGATCCTCGGGCATCTCCTCGCGGTTTCCCTTGTAGGCAGGATAGAGCTCGTGCCGGGGAGTGGGATGGCTCGTGTCAAAGACAACCGCGAGGTGAGTCGGGGCCTGTTTCTCGAGGAGATCGAGGAGTGTGTTCGTGAAGCCGAAAAGGGCCGAGGTATTGACCCGGGCCGAGGTGTAGATGGGGCTACGGATCAGCGCGAAATGGGCCCGGTAAATAAGCGCCATGCCATCGAGGAGAAAGAGTCGGTTCGGGGCATCAGCCATGCCGCAAGGGAACGGCGGGGAGGGGCGGAAGTCAAGGAGAGGGGTAGCAATCAGGACCCTTACAACGAAGAACGAAGAACCGGGCGATTAGCCCTCCAGTCCCTCGATCTTTTCGCTGAGTTCGCCCCACTTCGAGTAACGCACCTCGAGGATGGTCTCGATCTCCGCGAAGCGCTTCATCGCGGCGGCGGACTGGTCGCCTTTGGAGAAAAATTCGGGATCGGCGAGGTTGGCGGTGAGCTGCTCTTTCTCGGCCTCCAGCCTGGCTATGTCGGCCTCGAGAGCGGCGAATTCGGTCTTGAGCGGCTTCAGCCTCGAGGCCCTCTCCTCCCGGGCCTTTGCCTCAAGGCGGCGCTGCTCTTTGCGATTCGCGTTGGAGTCAACCTCGACGGGGTTCGCGGAAGGTTTTGCGGTTTTACCGGAGAGGGCCACCTTCGGCGGGGCCGCTTTCACTGCGGCGGCGTCCATGTCGGCGCGCTTTTTCTCGAGGTAATCGGTGACATTGCCGTAGTAAACCTTGGGCACTTCGCCGGGGATGAACTCAAGCACTTTTGTCACAATGGGATCGAGGAAAGAACGGTTGTGAGAGACGATCGCAAAGGCACCGGTGTAGTCGCCGAGAGCGCGCTGAAGAACTTCCTGGGAATGCAGGTCGAGGTGGTTCGTCGGTTCGTCGAGGATGAGAAAATTGGCCGGCTGCAGGAGCATCTTCGCGAGGGCGAGACGACCCCGCTCGCCGCCCGAAAGAACGCTTACCGACTTGAAGACATCGTCTCCCCGGAAGAGGAATGCCCCGAGGATGCTGCGAAGATTAACCGTGGGAACGCGGGTGCCGCTCGTTTCAAGGGTCTCAAGGACGGTTTTTTTCGGATCGAGTTCGTCCGCGTGGGTCTGCGAAAAGTAGGCAATCCCCACTTTGTGCCCTTCGGTGATAGTGCCCGAGGTGGGCTCTTCGATGCGGGCGATGAGCCGGGAAAAAGTCGACTTGCCAGCCCCGTTCACGCCGACGATGGCGATCTTGTCCCCGCGCTCGATTGCAAAATCGAGATTGTTGATGACCTGATTGGCGCCGTAGTGACGTGACACCTTCTCCATCTTCAGTACGGTCTGACCACTTCGTTCAGGCTGTGGAAAACGGAAATCCATCGTTGCGGCATCCTGCTCGAGCTCGATTCGCTCGACTTTCTCAAGCTGCTTGATGCGCGACTGCACCATCTTCGCCTTAGAAGCCTTGGCCCGGAATCGGTTGATTAGTTTCTCTGCCTTCTCGATTTCCCGGGCCTGGTTTTTAAAGGCCCGCTCGGCCTGCTCCCGTCGTGCGATCCGCTCGGTCAGGTAGAAGGTGTAGTTCCCCGAATACTGCTGCACCCCGCCGTTCTCGAAAGCGAGGGTGCGGTTCGTGAGGTTGTCGAGCATGCTGCGATCGTGCGAGATCAGCACGATCGCTCCGCCGTACTGGCGCAGCCACTGCTCGACCCACTGGACCGACTCGATGTCGAGGTGGTTGGTCGGTTCGTCAAGAAGAAGGACCGAAGGCTCCTGCAGGAGCAGTTTAGCCATCGCAATCCGCATCTGCCATCCGCCGCTGAATTCACCGGTCTGGCGATCAAAATCTTTTTTGGCAAAGCCAAGTCCCCCCAGCACCGTGGCGATACGGGGTTTCATTTTGCTGACATCATGGTGCTCAAGGCGCAGTTGCAAATCACCATAGACCTCAAGGAGATCCCCGTAGGCGTCGCTCATCGGATCGGCCTGCTCAAGCTCTTCTTCGACCTCTCTGAGCTCGGCCTGGAGCTGGACGACATCGTCAAAGGCCTTTTCGACCTCTTCGAAGACCGTCGTGCCCTTGTGATGGACGCCCTCCTGGGGGAGGTAGCCAACCGTGGTCTGCTTTGCCTTGATGATCCCGCCGCTATCGGCACGCTCTATCCCCGCGATGATTTTCATCAGGGTGGACTTCCCCGCACCGTTCGGACCCGCGAGAGACCAGCGCTCTTTCGGACGAATCGTAAAGGAAAGGTCCCGGAACAAACTCCGGGCCCCGTATTGGACGGATACTCGATCTACTGCCAGCATGAAGGCCGCGACTATAACCCCGAATCACAAAGCTGCCAGCGGAAGACGAGGGGGAATTTGCGGTCCTTCTCCCTCCCGCTCACCTTCGAATCCCGAAGGTTAACGGAGTCTCGGGCGTTTCCTTCGGCAGTCTTCCCTGTGCCTCATTCAACTTCACCGTATCGAGTCTGGGTAAAACATGCCTTGCGAACAACTCGCATTCATCGAGATGCGGGTAGCCTGACAAGATGAAAGCCCGTATTCCCATGTCGATGTAGCGCTGTAGCTTTTTATACACCTGATCGGGATCTCCCACGATGGCGCTGCCGCAACCCGACCGTGCAAGACCGACGCCGCTCCAGAGATGTGGCTCAATATACAAATCCTCGCTCTGCGCGCGAAGTTCATCCTGCCGCATCACGCCGAGACTGTGACTGTCCATGCTGCGGTTTTTGATCTCCTGTCCCTTGTCGGCATCGAGTTTGGAAATGAGTCGGTCCGCCGCTGCTCTCGCCTCGGCTTCGGTCTCACGCACGATGACGTGACTGCGAAATCCGAAGTCGATCGTGCGCCCGTAGGCGGCTGCCTTTTCCGCCATCCCGTGCATCGTCGCGGCGATGCGATCCTCGGTCTCGGGCCACATCAGGAAGACGTCGCAGTGTTTCGCACAGAGCTCCTGCGCCGCCGGGGAGATACCGCCGAAATACATGAGCGGTCCGCCATTCTGCTGATAGGGTTTCGCCGCGTCGGTATTGGGAAGACTGATCTCGTAAAACTCGCCCTTGAATTCATAGGGCCCCTCGGCCGCCCACATCCCCTGGAGGATTTGAATGATCTCGCTGCTGCGGGCGTAGCGGACTTCGTTGCTCTCCCTCGTCCCGGGCATGTCCGACGAGATGATGTTGATGCAGAGCCGGCCCTTCGCGATGTGATCGAGGGTGGCAAGAGCCCGCCCGAGCATGGGCGGCCAGACTTCACCCATGCGCAGGGCGACGAGCTGGTTCATCTGCGTGGTCTGAGGAGCCATCGCCGAGGCAAAAGCGAGGGCATCCTGCCCGACGATCCAGCCCGAGGGCAGCAGGATGTTCTGATACCCGAGCCGGTCGGACATCCTGACAATATCACCACAGTGTTCGTAGCTGCTGCGGAGCGCGCCGTCGGGGACGCCGAGGTATTCGTAATCGTCGCCGCAGAGGGCGGAGAACCACGCCACTTCGACGTTGCGGTCAGAGCTGCGGATGACGGGGGGAGAGGGCGGAGGAGTTGCAGTCATGATGCGGAAAAAGTCATGATCGGTCAAAGGTCGCGATCTTTGCGGCCGCCTCGGCGAGGACAGGCATCTCGGTTGCGAGGAAGCGGAGTCGTTTGTAAATATCGCCGTCGAGCGGCAGTTCATTGCCCTCGGCGAAGTCAGACCGGGTCACATACACATAGCGCGGCGAGACGAGACAGCGGTAGTCGATCGCGAGGCTGTTGATAAAGGCGAGCGGGGCGAGGTAGCTGCGGTGCGCCCCCGCGAGACAGACGAGCCCGACTGCTTTTCCCTTCCAGCTGCCCCCGGTGAGTTCGATGAGATTTTTTGCGGCCGCGTTGAGGTCGTAGTTGTAGACCGGCGAGACGAGGAGGATGGCATCAACCGAGGCAAGGGTTTCGGTGAGAGAGATCGTCGCCGCATTCTGATAACAGACGTAACCGTCGCAGGCGGGCAGATCGAGTTCGCCGAGATGGATGAGGCTCACCTCGTGCTCCGCCTCGGTGAAGAGTGAGGCGAGAGTGGTCGCGACGACGGCAGGCTTGCCACCGGGGGCGAGATTGGTATTAATTACGGCGAATTTCATTTCGTGTGTTTTCCGGTCCCGGAAACTGGGCGGGATGGATCGGGGATAGTCTCTTGTGAATTATTACCATTTGCACTTATTTCATTCCAAAAAAGCTCCCTCCCTGAATGCGCCGCACCAAAGAGGGTTTACTCAACCGCCAAACCTTGTTAACTCAGACACTTTACCCCAAAATCGGTTATGTCCAGAAACTCGCTCGATTCTTCCGGTCCCTGGTATAGCGGCATCACGCGATACGAATGGCTTGTCCTCATCATCGCCTCGGCAGGCTGGATCTTTGATGTCTACGAGGGACAGATTTTCAACCTGACGCGTAACAACATGCTCGGCGACATCCTCGGGCAGGAGCCCGGGAGCGACGAGGTGAAAAAATACGGCGACTGGTTCCTCGGTGTCTTCCTGCTCGGCGGGACCTTCGGCGGACTGCTTTTCGGATCGCTCGCGGACCGATATGGACGGAGTTCGATCATGATCGTGACGATCCTAATGTATTCGGTTTTCTCGGGACTCACTTATTTTGCGACCGATCTCTGGCACGTCACGGTGCTGCGCTTCCTCGTGGCGATGGGGGTCGGCGGTGAATGGGCGGTGGCGGCGGCACTCGTCTCCGAGGTCTTCCCGAAAAAGGCCCGCGCCCATGCCTCAAGCATCTTCCACGCCTCGTCAGTGATCGGAACTTCGCTCGCGTCGCTCGCGGCGATCATGGTGGGATCGAACTGGCAGTATGCGTATCTCATCGGCGTGCTCCCCGCGCTCCTCATCGTCTGGGTCCGCATCGTCGTGAAGGAGCCCGAGAAATGGCAGCGCGCCCGCGAAGAAGCGAAAGCTGGTACCGGAAAGGTCGGCAGTTTCAGGGAACTCCTCACGGTGGCTCCGTGGCGAGGGCACGCCTTCGGCGCGATGGCTCTGGCGGCGGTCGGTCTGGGAACCTTCTGGGCGGTCACGGTCGCGGGCCAGGATCTCGCCCGCGAGATGCTGATCTCGGAAGGGGCCACTCCGGAAGAAGCATCACAAAAGGCGAAATTCGCCTACGGCATCATCCAAACTTTCGGCGGCGGACTCGGTCTCGTTCTCTTCGGGCCAATCAGTGCCCGGATCGGGAGAAAGAAGACTTTCATCCTCTTCCACGTCGGTGCTCTCGTTGTCACCCTCGTGGCCTGCTTTTTCCCTGACAATTACACGACACTCCTCGTCATCCTGCCGATCTTCGGATTTTTCACCCTGGGGATGCATGCGGGGTATGCCGTCTATTTCCCGGAACTCTTCCCCGACCGTCTCCGTGCCACGGGGATGAGCTGGGGCTTCAACGGAGGGCGACTTCTCGCCGCAAGCCTCCTCGTCCTCTCCGGAAAGATGAAAGCGGTGATGGATCTGAACATCGCGATTGCGTGGCTCGGCGGATTTTTCCTGCTGGGCGTTGTCGTAATCCTCTTCCTGCCCGAGACGAAAGGCAAGGAACTGCCGACCTGAAATGGTCCGATTTTCGTGCATTTTGCATGAAAATTTCTATACTAACATTACCACATTGCGATAGGCCATTTTAAAAAGTCGGCACGGCTTCTTATTCGGATTGGAATTTTAAAAATCGGGGTAGGATTCCAGAATATGGATCCGACTACTCTCGAAAACCTAATCGTCAGGGAAATACGCAAGGCGAAGAAGATCTCCCGAAAAGATCTCGCCGACAGGCTCGGAATCGCAAAGTCAACGGCGGGTCGCCGCATCGACAGCATGATCGAGCGCGGCATCGTGGCCGAGATCGGAATCGAAGACCGCAAGGAGGCGGGGCGACCCCGCCGCTTCCTTGCACTGCAAGGCGGGTTCGGCGGCTTTATCGGTTTTGACTTCGATGCCCGGAATATCTACACGGTCTTCATCGACTTCGCCCGGAACACGCTGGAGCAGCGGAAGATCAGATTGAGCAGCCACCCGACGAAGAGCGAGGTTCTCTCCCACCTGCGGCAGAACATCGCCGCGCTCCGGAACCACGAGTCCGGTCTCCCGATACGCGGGATCGGGATCGGAGTCCCCGGTCACATCCAGCGCGAGGGCCGCATCGGCCTGAATTACGCTTTCATGGACGACTGGCGCCAGGTCGATCTCCTCGACGAACTCTCGCTCACTCCGGATCTACTCCACATCGAGAACAACACCCGTGCGATCGCCCTCGGCGAATACTGGCTGGGCCCCAACGCCGGGGCGAAAAACATTGTTTGTATCAGTGTCAGGACCGGGATATCCGCCGCCGTGATATGCAATGGCGAACTCGTCGCGGGGACGCACGAGATGGCCGGGGGGATCCGGGGCTGGAAAGTCCCGACCGGCGACAGCGAAACGCCCTCGCCGGAGTCCCTTGAAGAGGCGGCAACGGTCCGCACGGTGACGAACGGAGCGGGGGTCACTGATGAGAGCTGGGTTGAGTTCCTCAAAGGATGCCACGAGAGCCGACCTGACGCCCTCGATTTACTCACCCGTCTCGCGGCGATTCATGGCGACACCGCTGCGCGTTTAGTGCAACTGCTCGATCCGGAGGTGGTTTTTTTCGCGGGACCGTTCACCGAGCTCGAAGAGCTCTATCTCAGCCGTATTCGCGAGGCCACCGCACTCGCTCTCAAGGGGCATTATTTTGCGCCGCCTCCAATCAAGGCGGTTACACTGGGGGAATACGCCGGTGCCCACGGCGCGGCGGCGCTGGCGGGAGCGGAGTCAAGGTTGCTGTGAATGAGAGCGCCCCGTGATTTACCCGCCGCCATAATCACGCAACGGCCCTGCTAGCCCGCAGCCCCGCGACCGAAATCTGCCAGATCGAAGCGAGGATGAGAATCGCGCCGCCCCATTGCAGCGGGCCGAACCGTTCGGCGAAGAGTAGCCATCCCCCCAGTGTCGTCGAGACCGGCCAGAGCATCTGAATCGTCGCCCCCGTCGTGACGGTGAGACAACGATACCCCTCGTTCATGGCGAGCTGGCCATAGCCGGCGGCGATCGCGGCGAGAAGAAGAAGTCCGATCTCACGCAGGTTCAGTTCCGGCAACTGGGGCACTGCAAGAAAAGCGATGGGCACAAGAATCCAGACGCACTGCGCCAGATAAATCGTGCCGATGGAATACCCGAGCGACAGCTGCCGCACCAACACGACGGACCAGGCTGCCATGATCGCTCCGAAGAGGGCGAGAATTTCATTGAATCCTATCGAGAAGCCTTCCCCTCCGGCGCGCGGCCCGACGAGGAGGACGATCCCGACGAAAGAGGCGGCCAGCCAGAAGAAGCGTTTCGCAGTGAGCTTTTCCCCGAGCGAAAGCATCGCGATGATGGAGGCAAAAATGACGTAAGTATTGCAGATGAGGGTGGCCTTTCCCGCACCGAGCGTGGGCACGGTCCAGTAGTAGGCGGCAGTCCCGAGCAGTCCCGAGAGCCCGCGCAGAATAAGCGAGCTATCGCGAAAGACCGGCTTGATCAGGGTCGGACGTTTCCCGCGGAAGAAGAGCAGCACGATGACGATGCCCACCGCCGCCCGGAAGAGCAGCGGCATGTCGGGGGAGATGCGGCGCTCGCCCTCGCCGATGTATCGCAGCAAGAGGGTGTTCACGGTGAAGGCCATAACCGAGAGGACCATCACGATGATGCCGCGACGCGCCGAGGTGGCGGCCGGTTCAAAGAGAAGGGCGGGTGATGGAGCGGATTCCGTGGTTTTCATGTCGATACAAAAAAGGCCTCAAGGGGTCCTCAAGGCCGGATCGGGAAAACGCGGGAGAAAGAAAATTCAGGGAAGCGTTTACGATGAATCAACCGTCGGGACCGGTTTTTTACCGGAGCCAAATTCGGCACGCGGCGGCAATGCGGGGGACGGCTTTTGGCTTGAGGGTGAAGGTCATCGGAGAGATGCGGGGGGATAGGTTTATCCCGAATCCCAAAAAGCGCAAGCGCGGGATGGGCGACGGGGCACGCCTTCGCGGCTTTGACGTGCCCCTCCTCTTTTCCCTACTCTCGCCCCATGACCCACGACTTCTCCGCCATCGCCTCGCGCCGTGAACTCTTTCATCTCGCCGGAGGCATGGCCCTCGCCGGTCTTGGGCTGCCGGGAAGCCTCCGCGCCGAGGAAGCCGCGAAGACCGCTCCCGCGCTCGATCCTTTCCAGCGCTTCCCCCGGATGGTACACGAGTATTACGTGAGCAAAGTCCGCAGCGTCGAGCAACGGACGATGGCGCGCAAGGCCGCCCTTTCCACCAAAGCGGAGGCCGAGGCCTACATCACCGACGTGCGCGAGCGCATCACCAAAGCCTTCGCCCCCATGCCGACGAAGAAGACCCCGCTCAACGCGAAGGTCACCGGCATCCTCGACCGCGACGGCTACACCGTGGAGAAAGTCATCTTCGAGAGCCGGCCGAAGTTTTACGTCACCGCCCACCTTTACCTGCCGAAGAACCGCCCCGGCAAAATCCCCGGCGTCGTCGGGAGTTGCGGCCATTCGGAGAACGGAAAAAACGCCGAGGCCTACCAGAGTTTCGCCCAGGGACTCGCCCGGCTCGGCACGGCCTGTCTCATCTTTGATCCCATCGGCCAGGGAGAGCGCTCCCAGTATCTTGATGAAAACCGCAAACGCCTCATCCCGGGAGCGACGCGGGAGCACAACCACGCGGGGAATCAGATGGAACTCGTCGGTGAGTTCCTCGGCTCGTGGCGGGCGTGGGACGGCATCCGTGCGCTCGACTACCTCCTTTCCCGTCCCGAGATCGATCCGCAGCACGTCGGCATCACGGGGAACTCGGGCGGCGGCACAATGACGACCTGGCTCATCGGGCTGGAGCGTCGCTGGACCATGGGCGCACCGGCCTGCTTTGTCTCGACCTGGCGTCGCGCGATGGAGAACGAACTGCCGCAGGACAACGAGCAATGCCCGCCCCGCTCTCTCGCCTACGGGCTCGATCACGACGACTACCTCGCCGCGATGGCTCCGAAGCCCATCATCATCCTCGCGCAGGAGAAAGACTACTTCGACGCGCGCGGGGCAGAGGAGTCCTTTACCCGGCTCCGACACCTCTACGGACTGCTCGGCGCAGAGGACCAGATCCAGCTCCACATCGGCCCGACCACGCACGGCTACACGCAGGAAAACCGGGAGGCGATGTATCGCTTTTTCAACAGCATCACCGGCGCCTCCGACGTCGCCGCCGAACCGGCCCTCACGATCGAAGACGATTCCACCCTCTGGTGCACGCCGGAAGGGCAGGTCGGTCCCGACCTCGGCTCGCGCACGGTTTTTCACTTCACAAAAGCAAAGGCGGAACGATTGAAAGCCGCCCGCAGGACAAGTTCACTCAAACTAACAGAACTGCATAAAGCTGTGCGTGAATCTCTTCGCATGCCCGAACGGGACCCGGCCAAGGCGCCCGACTACCGCATCATCCGCGCCTACGGAGGCAAACGCGGCTACCCGCAGGATCACTGGATCAACTACTTCGTCGAGAGCGAACCCCGCACCGGCGCGATCTGCACCGTCCTCGCAAAAGAACCGCTCCATTCCCGCCCCGCCCTCGCGCCGGAGGGCGGCGGACGCGCCCTCCTCTGGATCGCGGATCGCTCCTCCGATGCCGAGTTGCGGGAGGATCCGGTCCTGCGCGAACTCGTCGCCGCTCAGGACGAAGGCACCCTCATTGTCGCCTGCGATCCGCGCGGGGTCGGTGATTCGCTCCCCGGGACCGCCGGCAACCAGCCGCACGGGTATTACGGCGCGGATTACTTTTATTCGGCCTATGCCAACATGCTCAGTCGACCCTACCTCGGGGGAAAGACCCACGACGTTCTCTGCACGATCGACTTCCTCGCCTCGCGCGGTTGGACCGATATCCATCTCGCGAGCAAAGGCCTCGGCAATCTTCCCGGCGGGCTTGCCGCCCTGCTCGATGACCGGGTCAAAAAGGTCACCCTGCACGAACCGCTCGAGAGCTGGCATTCCCTCGCCACTACCGAATATTACGAATGGCCCCTCTCCCACATGATCTTCGGCGTCCTCCGAACCTGGGACCTCCCCGACGTCTGGTCCGCCCTGAAACCAAGAATGAGCTGAGACCGTTGCGGATTTGAGATTTCGGATTAACCCCTTTCACGTCCGCAACTCAGCACTGTCGAATCCCAAATCCGCAATCCCAAATCCGCTGTCCATAATCCCATGATCCGCCTACTCCTCCCGCTCTCCCTTTTAGCCGGCCTCGTCCTCGTCCAGGCCCAATCCGCCAAACCGGTCTCCGTCGCTCCCCACGTGCCGGTGAAGTGGAAGGCGGGCCTCGCCTCCATCGTCGTGACCCCGGATAAATACATCTGGATGGCGGGCTACGCGGCACGGGACAAGCCGGCCGAGGGAAAGATCCATGATCTTTTCGCCAAGGCTCTTGTTCTCCAGGATGAGGTCGGCAAACAACAGGTCATTGTCACCCTCGATCTCATCGGTGTGCCGCAGGACCTGCGCCGGCGCATTGCCGGGCGCATCGAGAAAGACCACGGCGTCCCGTCCGCCTCACTCTTCATGAACGCCTCGCACACGCACAGCGGTCCCGAGTTGCGCCGCCGTCCGGGCCCGCCCACGGACGAAGAGATGAAAAATTCCAAGGTCAAAGAAGCCTGGGAATACACGGAGAGCCTCGAAAAGAAAATCAACGAAGTCATCGACGCCGCCTTTGCCGACGTGCAGCCCGCCCGCCTCACCTGGAACAAATCCCGCGCCGGATTCGCGATGAACCGCCGCCGCGACTACAGCCTGCCCGAGGGACACCCCAACGCGAACAAAGCGCCAAACCCCGACGGCCCCGTCGATCAGGAGGTCCCCGCCCTGCGCATCGAAAGTCCCGAGGGCGAGGCGCGCGGCGTCCTCTTCGGCTATGCCTGTCACAACACCTGTCTCGGATTTTACAACTGGTGCGGCGACTACGCCGGCTTCGCGCAGGAATATCTGCAACAGCATCGTCCCGGCTTCACTGCCATGTTCGTGACCGGTTGCGGAGGTGATCAAAATCCCTACCCCCGCCGCTCCGACGTCGTCCCCGGCGTGAGCGATCTCGAACTCGCCCAACAACACGGACGCTCCCTCGCCAATGCCGTCGAGGTGGCCTTTTCGGCCAATCCCATTCCTATCGAGGGTTCCCTGCGCAACGCCTACGAGGAAGTCACCCTGACCTACGAAGACACCAACCGCACTCCGCATCAGTATCCTGTCCAGGTCATCAAACTCGGCGACACTCTCACGATGGTGACTCTCGGCAGCGAAGTCGTCGTCGATTATTCCCTGCGGCTCAAAAAGGAACTCGCCGGTCCCGCCGACATCTGGGTCGCGGGCTACAGCAACGACTACTCGGGCTACATCCCGAGCACGCGCATTCAGGAAGAGGGCGGCTACGAGGCCGGCACGGGTTGGTCCCGCGGGATTGAGGAAATCATCGTGGGCAAAGTCCACGAGCTGTATGACAAGCTCGAGTGAATTTCCTGCTCGCCACGAAGGCGCCTGACAGGTATCCCTATGCGCATGATCCGGCTGTTCCCCGCGCTTTTTCTCTGCCTCCTGACCTTCCTGCAAACAATCACGACTCTTGTCGCCAACGACGAAGTTCTCGCCCTTCTCACGCGCGACGGCGGCGAGATTCAAAGCGGCAATCTCGCCCCGGGTCTAGTCGAATTAACGCGCGATGAGGCCTTCACTTTGCTCAAAGACGCCAAGGGCAGTCCCCTCGCTGCGGGCGGGGAGACGCCGGACAAACGCGGCGGGCGTGTCGTCGCCTTTGCTCATGACGGCTTTTTGAAAAGCCCGGAGATGATGGCGCAGGAGGCCAATGTTAACTTAATCGCCAACGTGGTTCGCTGGTGCGGTCGCTCCTCGACGCCCGAGGTAACCCTGCACCCGGGTCTCGGCGGACTCGCCGAGGCGCTCACGGAAAAGGGCTTCAAAACCGAACTCGTCACGCCCGGCAATCTCGACTCTTCACGACCGCCCGCAGTCTATGTCGTCGTGGCCCAGCGCGAACTCGGGGATGAAGAGATCACGAAGCTCCTCGACCATGCAGAGAAAGGCTCCGGGCTCGTCATCGCCGCAACGCCATGGGCCTTCGCCGACGCTTACCCGAACTTCGCCGACTTCCCGGCAAATCGTCTCGCCGCACCTGCGGGCATCCAACTGCGGGCCGGAGGCTCCGCCGATCGCTCACAACCCTTCGCCGTGCGTTATGCGAGCAGCGATTCCGTTTTCGAGGCACTCGAGGAACTCTCCGGCGGACCGGTCGCCGATACGGTGAAGCGCGGCGCCCTCATCGCAACCTTGCGCGAAGGTGTCTCCCTGCGAGGCGAAGCGATGACCCGATTCGTCAGTGGCCTGAGGTCGCTCAGCGAACAAGTCGGCCCTATCATTCCCACAAACGAAAACCCCCTCATCCCCGGTGCCAATCCGCTTATCGACGCCATCGTCGCGATCGAGGACGAGCTCAACCAGACCCTCTCTGCCGGTCGACTCTACCCTATTGCCGCAGCGAACGACTATCCCGGAGCAGTCCCCGACGACGCGCCCCGCCTTGAAAAATCCATCACCCTCGACGGCACCTGGCGCGGCTGGCTCAGCGGACGCGGAGCTGCCGGCTGGACCGCAAAAGAGATGCGTCCGACCGGCCTCTACGCGGCACCCGGCGAGGTCATCACTGTGCGGGCACCGGCGGAGATCACGGGTCAGGGATTCGAAGTCGTCATCGGGGCCTACAACGGCAATCTCGCCAATCGCGACAAATGGGAACGCTATCCCCGGCTCCAGCGCAGCATTGAGATCAAGGGCGAAGTCACGACCATTTCCAATTCCCTCGGCGGACTCATCACAATCCGCGTCCCGCGCGGAGCCGGGCACGGTTCCCTTGATTTCCATCTCACCGGAGGCGTCGCAGCCCCTCTCTACATCGCCGGTGAAACCGACCTCAACGAATGGCGCACCCGCATCCGTAAGTCCCCCGCCCCCTGGGCCGAGCTCGCGAGCGACCGCCTCATCCTCGCGATTCCGAGCTCGTTCATCCGTGGTCTCGACGATCCTGACAAAGTCATGCAGGCATGGGACGAGATCATTGAAAAATCCGCCGAACTCTGCGGCGGAGTCGACCGGGAACCTTACCGCGCCGAGCGCATCGTCTTCGAGCGCCAGACCTCGGCCGGCTACATGCACAGCAGCTATCCCGTGGCGGCTCCGCAGGACAATTCCGCCACTCAGGCCGTCGATGCCCGCGCCCTTCGTGAGGAGGGAAACTGGGGTTTCTTTCACGAGTATGGACACAATCACCAGCACGATCTCTGGGCCCTGCCCGGCACCGGGGAGACGACCTGCAACCTCTGGTCGGTCTATCTTTTCGAAGAATGGGTTGGCAAGCCCCGCGCAGAAGGCCACAACGCCATCCGCCCCCTCGATCGCAAACAACGAATGAACGCCTACTTCGACGGAGGGCGGAATTTCGAGAAAGACTGGAGCATGTGGGTCGCTCTCGAGACCTACCTCCAGGTTCAGGAGACCTTCGGCTGGGATCCCTTCATCAAGATTTTCGCCGAATACAATACCCTACCCGAATCCGAATGGCCGAAAACGCAGCAGGAAAAAAACGACCAGTGGGTCATCCGCCTATCGAGGGCCTGCGGCAAAAATCTCGCGCCTTTCTGGCGGAAGTGGAATCTGCCTCTGACGGGTCTCGTCGACGAGTCGCTTCGTGACCTGCCCGTGTGGGAGGACCACCCCGTCGCGGGCTTGTAATACAGAGGCAAGACTCCCACCGAACGATACAGACGACGGCCCCGGCCCCCTCTTTTACCGAACTTTTACAAAAGAGCGGGGTGGATTTGACACAAGCCTCCCGCTTTTGTGACAGACTGGGGACCTCATGAAAAAACTATCTTTCGCTTTATCGGCTCTTCTTCTTTTCACCTTTCACGGATCCGCGCAGGAGCAGGCAAAGCCGGATGCGAAACCCGCTCTCGAGTCCGCTCCGGCGGATCCTTTTGTGAAGGAGAAAAGCAAGAAGGCGGATCCGGGTAAGCCCTCCGAGGGCCCGGCAACGATGACCAACGTGGGTGTCGTCGTGCAATACATCGACGTGAAGCGCGAGCGCTGGCAGCAATGGCTCGCCGCGAATCATGCCTCGCGCGATGCGACACCGTTGCGAAAGGAAGTCGAAACCTGGATCGCCGCGGGCGATGCGATGCTGGCGGAGAGTTCGCTGGTCATGGGCGAGTCGGGGCAGAGGGCGAAGGTGGAGTCGGTGCGGTCGGTGATTTATCCCAGCCAGTTTCTGGAGGACGGGAGCGGACAGCCCTTTCCCGACAAGACCGAAACACGCAACGTGGGCACCACCACCGAGGTCGATGCTCTGCTCGGTGCCGACGGCAGCGTTGATTTGAACTTCGCTCCCGAGCGGGTCGTCTATGCGGGGGAAAATCCTCCGCGAGTGGAGGAGGGAGTCATGGAAGGCGACCTCCGTTACCCGCTCTTCGATCTTCAGAAGGTCACCACCTCAGTCTCGCTCGATCCCGGGAGCTGGGGCCTCGTGGGTTGCGAACAATCTCTCGAACGGGGCGCGACACACCAGACCCTCGTCTTAGCGCGATCGGTCTTGCATCGATTCGAAGAACTTCCAGCGAAGACAGAAAGCGGGCAGCAGGGGATGCTGACCTTCAGCTGGCTCGAGGTATCCCATGAAGTCTTCAACGAATCTCTTATTAAGCTAACCGATCCTTCACCGTGGATTGGCGGAGGTTTCCACGAAGAAGTGAAAAAGTCGGGTGCCAAAGTGCTGGAGGAGCGCTCCCACCATTTCAAGAGCGGACAGAGGAGCAAGAACGAATCGATCCGCGAAGTAATCCACCCGACAATCTGGGTCAAACCGACCGAAGGCGACTTCGCAACTCTCAGAGGATTTGAAACGCGCAATGTCGGCACCAGCGTCGAGGTCGATGCGGTCCTAAGCTCGGGGGGAGGCACGCTCGACATCAACATGGCGCCACAGATCAGCTCGCACGTAGGTGATGACGTTTTTCATCGAGTCCTCGTCGAAGGTGAATGGAAACCCAATGTCACGATGGCCGCGTTCTACACGATGCAGCCTACCACCCAACTTTTCCTCCCCCTCAACGCACCCGTCCTCGTCGCAGTGATGTCACCACCGAACGAAAAGGGCTGGACTGACCCCTCGCGCAAGGTATTGCTCTTTGTGAAATTCTCGCGTTGATGCCGAACCCGCTTCTGTGGGAGAATGCCCGACCATGTTGCCCCTCCGATCCCGGCTTCCGCTCCTCATCCCCCTTTTCACCGCGGCCACTGCCGCGGCGATTCTCTGGGGCGGGCTGGTGATTGCAAAGCAGGAGCGTGTCGAGCGCATTCCCCGCGAGAACGCCGCCGTCCACACCTTTGCCGGCGAATTGCAAAATCGCGTCGCCGACCTTGAATTGCAGTACGAGCGCCACCTCGCCCGCATCTGCCGGACCGATCTCAATCACTTCTTCGGCGTGCAGGATGCTCTCGACGGCGTCGTCGGGGTAAGGCAGCTCTCCACCCTCAATCCTGAAGGCAGGATCGACCTCCATCTGCCGGCCTCGGATGTGGAGACGATCGCCGCCCTTCCCGTTCCCGTGATCGATCCCCGGGAGCGGCCACCGGGGCGCGAGATCTTCGCCGAAGTCGGAGACTCCGATCTTTTCGGCGGCGGCGAGGGAGAGTCGGGCTGGATTGAAAGGCCCGGGGGACTCTTCTTTTACCAACGCGTCTCGATCCGGCGGGTCGTCCTGCTTCTGATTGATCCTCGCCTCGTTGGGGAAACCATGGCGAAGACGCTCGCTCCCTGGATCGAGGAGAACATGCCCGTGTCGCCCTTACCGCGTGCAGATCAAATTCTCCTGCGCGAACGGGTTCTCGCCTCCGCCGGCGATCCTGACCAAACACCGGCCGATGCGGTCCGCACCCTCGCGGCCCGCTTTGGACCCTGGCAGGTGCAATCATGGGACGAGCGCCGATCGGTCGTGACCTACCGTCGCGATCTCCTCGTCGGAACGGCGGGACTGGCCCTGCTC
>DIVG01000083.1 GCA_002422425.1 Akkermansiaceae bacterium UBA6138
TAAAATTAGCAGCAGATTGGGTGTTGCCATGTAACCCGATCTTTTCCTCACGGTAGGTCCTGAGGAAACCAAATCTGCAACTGCTCCCTTAACCGCAGAAAGGCCGGGTCCACGCAACGAGCGACACTGACTCTGCTCGCGATCATTTGGTAGTTCGCTGCTGATCGGGCCAAACGGCAGACTGTAAACAAGGGCTTTCGGCTTAGGTTGACGCGAATGGTGAGCTGCTCGATGACCGAGAGCGGATTCGAGACGCCGCCCGACCACATCGCGTCCCAGATGCGATCGACTTTGGATTTCAGTTCGCCGGTGATCATGAAATGGTTGGGATGNNGGTCAATCACTATACCCGGTTGCCTCCTTACTCCAACTCCGCAATGACTTCGATCTCGATAAGGGCTCCCAGAGGCAGACCGGCGACCTGGACAGTGGAGCGGGCGGGTTTATGTCCGGCAAAGGCGGCTTCGTAGAGGGGATTGATTTTTGGAAAATCAGTCATTTCTTTGAGGAAAACAGTGGATTTTACGACGCGGGATAGTTCCGCTCCCTGCGAGGCGAGAAGGGCGCGGATATTGGCAAAGATCTGCAGAGTTTGCTCTTCTACGGTCGCCCCTTCAATTTTTCCCGATAAGGGATTAACAGGAATTTGCCCCGAACAGAAAAGAAGATTTCCTGTTTTGACCGCTTGAGAATACGGACCGATTGCGGCGGGGGCATTGCTGACATCGTTGATTACTTTCATAAAATACCTCGGGAACACGCTAAGAGATGAACGGGGCGGGTCAATTTCCTTGTTCCGTGACTGTTTTAGTACTTCGCAAATGTTCCATTAATTCTTTTACCCACTTGCTCTGATAGCGATTGGAATTCCAGACCATGGAGATGGTACGTATCGGTTTTTCTCCGGTGAAAGAGCGGTAAACCCGTCTATCGCTCAGGTCCAGGCGCCGGGCCATTTTCGGGATGACCGAAATACCATGACCGAGAGCGACAAGCTCCTGCACCGTTGTCAGTTGGCTAATGCGATCCACCGTGACCGGCTGGACAGACTGTTGGCGGCAGTACGAGGCAATATTGCCGGAAAGACAATGGGCGTCGTTGAGCATGACAAAAGGGTAGGCTTCAATGGAATCGGGAGTAATTTCCCGGCAGGCGCCAAGAGGATGAGAGGCAGGGAGCACGAGAAGGAGTTCCTCGTCAAAGAGGGATTCAATTTCAAGGTCCTTCGCAATGAGAGGGAGGGCGAGGATGGCGAGATCGATGTCGCCGTGACTGCATCGTTTTAAAAGATTTTCGGTCGTATCTTCCTGCACGATGACGGAGATATCGGGGTGATCTGCCGCAAAACGGCTGAGAAGATGCGGGAGAAAATACGGTGCGATCGTCGGGATCGCCCCGAGCCGAATGCGCCCCTTGCGGTTTGATTCCGAAATGAGCGAAAAAGTATCCTCAACGAGCTTGAGAATTTCTTTGGCTCGATCGAGAAGAAGTTCGCCCGGCTCCGTCAAGACCACTTCGCGCGGTTTGCGTTCGAAGAGGGGTAGGCCGAGCTGATCTTCAAATTTTTGGATCGCCCGGCTCAGCGCGGATTGGGAAAGGTTCAATTCGGCAGCGGCCCGCGTGAAGTTTCGCGCTCTCGCCACCGCCACAAATTGCTCAAGTTGCTGGAATTCAATATCAGTTCTCACGCCGAACCATAGGTATTCCCCCGGCGCATTGCAATAATTCTAACAATGCATTCGATTCATACTGCCTGAGGTTGTATGGTATGACGTGATGGATCCATAACGGAGCCCAAAACCTCTAAAAAAGATGAAAGCCATGAAGAAAAAACACCCGACCGCTTTTCTTTCCTTGCTGATGCTCGCGCCTTTTGCGCTGGTCTCGGCACAGGAACCAAAGGCGCAGAGCAAACCCGACGACTCAGCGAACGACATCAGCAAGTGCCCTGTGATGGGTGCCAAGCCCGCTCCGTCCTATCGTCACACCGCCTCCGGTGCGATGTCGAACGGCGATTGGTGGCCTGAGCAGCTGAATTTGCAGATGCTGCATCAGAATTCCACCAAGAGTAACCCGGTGGGAGAGAATTTCAGCTACGCTGAAGAGTTTAAAAAGCTCGACCTCGCTGCTCTCAAAAAAGATCTTACCGAGCTCATGACCAGTTCTCAGGACTGGTGGCCGGCTGATTACGGTCACTACGGCCCGCTTTTCATCCGCATGGCCTGGCACAGTGCCGGCACCTACCGGGTGACCGACGGTCGTGGCGGCGCTTCGGACGGAACGCAGCGCTTTGCTCCGCTCAACAGCTGGCCCGACAACGCCAATCTGGACAAGGCACGACGGCTCCTCTGGCCCATTAAACAGAAATACGGTCAGAAAATCTCCTGGGCTGATCTCATGGTCCTGACCGGTAACGTTGCCCTTGAGTCGATGGGCTTCAAAACGTATGGCTTCGGTGGAGGTCGTGAGGATGTCTGGGAACCGCAGCAGGATGTTTACTGGGGTGCCGAGACCGAGTGGCTTGGCGACAAGCGCTACAGCGACGACCGCAAGCTGGAGAATCCCCTCGCCGCCGTGCAGATGGGTCTGATTTATGTGAACCCCGAGGGTCCCAACGGCAAGCCTGATCCGCTCGCCGCTGCGAAGGACATCCGCGAAACCTTCGCCCGCATGGCCATGAACGACGAAGAGACCGTCGCCCTCATCGCCGGTGGTCATACCTTCGGCAAGGCTCACGGCGCCGCCAGCCCCGATGGAAATGTCGGCCCGGAACCCGAGGGCGCGCCCCTTGAAGAGCAGGGGCTTGGCTGGAAAAATAGCTATGGCAAAGGAAATGCCGGCGACACCATCACAAGCGGACTCGAAGGTGCCTGGACTGCCACCCCCATGGTCTGGTCGCACGGCTACTTCACGAACCTCTTTGCTTTTGAGTGGGAACTGACGAAGAGCCCCGCCGGTGCCCACCAGTGGAAACCCAAAGGTGACGCCGCCAAGGACACCGTCCCCGACGCGCACGATCCCGCGAAGCGCCACGCGCCGATGATGTTCACGACCGACATCGCTCTGAAAGAAGACCCCATTTATCATGAGATCTCGAAGCGATTCCTCGAAAATCCGGATCAGTTTGCCGCCGCTTTCTCAAAAGCCTGGTATAAGTTGACTCACCGTGACATGGGCCCGATCGCCCGCTACCTCGGCCCCGAAGTGCCGAAGGAAGCGCTCATCTGGCAGGACCCTGTGCCCGCCGTCGATCACGAGCTCATCGGTGAAGCCGAGATCGCCGATCTCAAGAAGCAGATCCTCGCTTCAGGCGTGACCGTTCCCCAGCTCGTTACGACGGCCTGGGCATCGGCCTCGACCTTTCGGAGTTCCGACTTGCGCGGTGGGGCCAACGGTGCCCGCATTCGCCTCGCTCCGCAAAAGGACTGGGCAGTGAACCAGCCCGAGCAGCTCGCCAAGGTCCTCACGGCTCTGGAGAAAGTTCAGGCTGACTTTAACGGCAGCGCGGCCGGTGGTAAAAAAGTCTCCCTTGCCGATCTTATCGTTCTCGGCGGTAACGCCGCGATTGAAGAGGCGGCGAAAAAGGCCGGACACGAAGTCACTGTTCCCTTCTCGCCCGGACGCACCGACGCGACGCAGGAGATGACTGATGCGGAGTCCTTTGCCGTGCTTGAGCCGACGCAGGATGGCTTCCGCAACTACCTCGGCAAGGAACTCGATCGCCCCGCGCCCGAGACCCTCGTCGACCGGGCCCAGTTGCTCGGCCTCACCGCGCCCGAGATGACCGTGCTCGTCGGCGGGATGCGTGTCCTTGAGACCAATGTCGGGCATCCCGATCTCGGGGTCTTCACCGCCCGCCGCGGTCAGCTCACGAACGACTTCTTCATGAACCTGCTCGACATGGGAACGGAATGGAACGTTTCGGAAATGTGCGAGCATTTCTATGAAGGCCGTGACCGCAAGAGCGGTGACGTCAAGTGGACCGCCACCTCGGTCGATCTTGTCTTCGGGTCGAACTCACAGCTCCGTGCCATTGCCGAAGTTTACGGCAGCGCCGATGCGGAGCAGAAGTTCGTCGCTGATTTTGTCGCCGCCTGGAGCAAGGTGATGAATGCCGATCGTTTCGATCTGTAGTCCTGACCGGCGCGTCACCTCCCTCAGGGGCAACCCTGACTTTCACCCCATCCCGGCTTACCTCTTCTGGCCGGGGTGGGGTTTTTTGTTTTTGTTATCCCCGCGAATCCGTGACTCGATGCGCGAGGCGATCTATCGCAGGATACGTGTCCTGTGTTCGCGATCTGTCAGCATCTGATGTTCGGTAGCGCCGTTGCGGCGGGTGTGTTCCTGTCTTCATTCAAGGCCGGCGCTCAGGAATCGGATCGTCCGGCTTTTGATCTCCCCGGCGGGGTCTCCGAGGAACACTTTGCCGCCCTGCGGCAGCATTCGCCCTTTCTCCGCACCCTCGACGTCTCGAAGTCACTTATCATCACCGGGGTCGCCCATATCGATGCCGAGCCCGTCGCCACGGTGCTCGATGTGGAGACGAGAGAATCGTCCGTCGTCTCGCTCAACCGGGTCAGTCCCGAGGGCTGGCAGCTCGTCGAGGTGAGGGGCGATGTCACCGACATTGAGACTCTCTCGGCAAGAATCCGGATGGCGGGAGGAGGCGAGACTTTCACGATCCGTTATGAAAAAGCCCCTCCTCCCGTGAAGGGCAGCTCCGGGGCGGTGGTCTCAAACCGTGTCGGCAACGGCACGCCCGGAGGCGGCACTGGTCCCCATGGCGGTCCCGATCCGCGTGTCCTCACCCCCGACCAGATGACAGACGCAAGGAACGCCGCGAAAAACATCCGCGAGGGTTTCAAGGCCGACGGCTACGGTGACAATCAGACGATCCCTCCCGAGGTCGTCTCGAAGCTCGAGCGGCTCTCGGTCCAGCAGCGGGAAAGCATCAACGTGAAAATGTACGAGTACCGCAACCGCGGTCTCGGCATGCCGGAGCGGCAGCAGATCTACAATCGCCTGCTCGATCAGGAGCTCGGGCGGCGCTGATGGCGACGGGCGCGCTCAGCGCGAACGGAAGATTTTGCTGGTGAGGGCTTCGACGACGAGGGTGTTGAGTCCGTAGTCTTTTTCCTGCACGCGGGCGAGGATGTCCCCGATTCCGTAGTCGTCGACGACCTCCATGTGGCGGCCGGTCGAGTAGGCGAGCAGCTTGGAGACGAGGTGACGGGCAAAGAGATCCTTGCGTTGTTCTGTTAGGATTTTCTTAAACTCACGGAAGTCGGCGTAGGTTTCGCCTGAAGGGAACTCGCCCGAGGCATCGATCTTCGGTGCGGGGCCGTCCTTTTTCGTCTGCGGGTATTTGGTGCGCCAGCGTCCGATGGGATCAAAGGTCTCGAGCCCGAAGCCGAGCGGATCGATCTTGCGGTGGCATTCCGCACAGGTCTTGTCGGCGGCGTGTTTGGCGAGCCGTTCGCGTATCGTCGTTGCTCCACTGACGTCGCTCTCGATCAGGGGAACGACATCGGGTGGGGTCGGGGGCACGATGCCGAGGAGATTTTCCGAGACCCAGACACCGCGTGTCACCGGTGAGGTCTCGACGCCGTTCGCGCTCACGGTGAGGACCCCGGCCATGCCGAGGACACCGCCGCGATGGTTTTCGGGTTTCAGACTGACGCGCTGGAAGCCGTCGGCGAGACGCAGCTTGTCCTTTTCGGGCAGGTCGTAGAGGGTGGCGAGTTTTTTGTCGACGAAGGTGTAGTCGGAATCGAGCAGGTCGGTGAGTGGTCCATTTTTATCGAGGAGTTCGCGGAAGAAAAGTCGCGCCTCCGCCTTCATCGAGGTGGGCAGGTCCCCGGCATAAAAGACCCGTGCGGTTTGGCGCGGCGGCGGCTGATTGCCGATCTCGCGGAGGTTCAACCAGGCGTCGAGGAAGGCCTCGACGAAACCGTTGGACCGTTTGTCTTTCAGCAGGCGCTCGACCTGTGCCTTGAGGACTTCCGGTTTGCCGAGACTGCCGTCGGCCGCGGTGGCGAGGAGAGCGGCATCGGGCGGCCCCGCCCAGAGAGCGTAGGAAAGGCGCGAAGCGAGGTCGTAGGGACGCAGCAGGCTCTCGTCTTCCGGTGTGATCTCGCTGAGGTAAAAGAAGGCGGGCGAGCAGAGGATGCGTTTGACCGTGTCGAGCGCGGCCTGGCGCGGCGTCGCTTTTTCGTCGAGGCGCCGGCGGTAGGTGTCTTTGATGCGTTGGCGGTCCTTGTTGTCGAGGGGGCGGCGGAAGGTCTTTTCGCCGAAGGTGAGAAGCTGGTCGAGGGCTTTTTCCTCCTTGAAGCCGCCGGTCCCGAAGACAGCAATTTCCTCAAGTGAACCCCCTTCTTCGGGGAGAGGCCCTTTGATCTTGATCTCGCCGATGCGGATGTGGGGCAGCTTCCCTTCTTTGAGGATGTGACCCCGGGCGACGCCCGAACTCGGGATGTCGCTCTTGAACTCGTCTTTGTAACGTTTGTTCACCTCAAGGACGGAGGCGCGCGATTCGTAGGGCCCGTTCGGAAAGATGAAGCGCGGCGTTTGCCCCGCCTCAAGCCAGACCTGAAACTTCATCCACGTAGGCTCTTTGTCAGGGACGACGGCCTCGGCGAGGAGCGGTTCGATCGCCTGCGGGTAGTGGATGTGGCCCTTCGTGACATCGCCGGGAACAACGCCGATGCGGAAAGGCTCGGAAAAATCGATCCCGAAGATCTTCGGGTCATAATGGGTGTCGCGGTGCATGGCCTGAGCATGGATCTCGATCTCGTAGAGACCCGAGACCGGCACGCCTTCGAGGAAGTCTTCAATATGTCCGTAGCCGCCCTGCCTGGTGTCTGTGTTAGGTTGTTCGTAGAGGCAGAGGAACTCAAAGTTAAAGGCGTCTTTGTGCGAGCCGGTTAGTTCCTCGTATTGCTTGAAGTTCTTGGTGAAATGCCACGATTTCGGCTCCATCGCCGGCTTGCCGAGACGGCTTTCGACGAGACGGTTGGCGGATTGGAAATATTGGTCGAGGAGGAATCCCGAAGTGACGAGAGCGTCGCCGATGGTGTCGAGATGATGGCTCGTTTTGTCCTTCGGGAAATCGGCGGTCAAACCGAGGGTATCGACCCGCCGACCAATGAGGGTCTCGACAGTGTTCTCATACTCGCGGTTCGAGAGGCGGCGCATCACGGTGCGTGATCCGGTGCTCTCGAATTGCGAACGGGCCTCCGCGATCCCCCCGCGCAAGGCGCGAAGAACGGCGAGGCGCTCCTCGTCAGTGGGCTGGTCGGCGTCCTTTGGCGGCATTTCCCGCAGGGTCACCTGATCGATGATTTCCTTCGCCGCGATGAGGTCGTGATGAGTCTTCAGCGGCAGATCGAGTCCCTCGAAATCGCGCTCGCCTTTTGCGACGGAACTGTCGTGGCACTCAAGGCAGTATTTCCCCATGAATTCATTGACGACACGACGGTCGGCTTCCTCCGCGACGGAGGGGCTGAGGACGAGGGAAAAGACTCCCAACAGGGATGCTCGCAGAAAGGTGTTCATGGACTGGTCACTCGCGACCCGGGATCGATAAATCGAAGGGAAGGTAAGGGCAATAGCCGTTAAGGGATACTTCGTTTTCGAGAATAGGCTCGCGGGCGCGATGTGGCAGAAAGGGATCACGGATCGCACCGAGGGCTGGAAGGAGGTCCGGCGTCGCCTTGATCGACTGGAACGGGTCCACGATTTCGGGCGCTTTACCTCCACCAAACCCGTCACGAATGAAAGTTGAAGAGTTGGCGGTGGCAGTGATCGAGGCCTGCGAGGCCGAGGGAGTGATCTCCGGAACCTGCGCCCGGGTGGCCACCGTGCGATCTACTGGATCGTCCTCACGCAAAGGTGCTCGTGCTCGTGCCGAAGGCGTCGGTCTCGAGTCCCATCTTCTGGGCGATGTCGAGGTAGAGATTGCAAAGCGGGACCTTTTTCGACCCTTTCGTTTCGACCTGTTTGAATTCGCCGTGACGATACCCGCCTCCCGCCAGGATGATGGGCAGGTCGCTGTTGGTGTGGGAGTTACTGTCACCGATGCCGCTACCGAAAAGGACCGCGGTCGAGTCGAGGAGGGTGCGCTCGCCGTCTTTGATCGAGGCGAGGCGGGTGAGAAATTTCCCGAAATGTTCGAGCTGGTGGGTCTCGAGGGTGATGAGATTTTTAATCGCTTCCTCGTCCTTTCCGTGGTGGGAAAGGCCGTGGTAGGACTTGTCGATCCCGAGATGCTGCGGCAGGTAGGTGCCGCCGATCTCAAGGGTGGCGACACGGGTCGAGTCGGTCTGCAGGGCGAGGGCGATCAGCTCGTAGAGCATCGGCAGGTCCTCGACCGTGTTGCGGTTGGCCGGTTTTTCAAAGGGAGCTTTCGGCTTGGGTTCGTTTTCCCAGCGCTGGCGCATCTGGAGCCGCTTCTCGACGTCACGGACCGAGGTGAAATACTCGTCGAGCTTCTCCCTGTCCTCGCGATTCACCCGATTCGAAAGGTCATTGGCGTCCTCAAGAACGCTGTCGAGGATGGAGCCGTGAAGTTGGTTTTCCCCGGCGCGGCTGGCGCGGCGCTCGGGCGATTCCTCAACAAAGAGCTTGTCAAAAAGTTCGGCCGGTCCCGTGATGGGCGGCACACGCACCCCGGACTTCGTCCAGGCAATCTGGCAACCACCGTGAATCCCGTCCTCGCATCCGATCGTGAGGGAGGGGAAGCGGGTCTGCGTGCCCACTTCGTCGGCGATGAACTGGTCGATCGTGACGTTCCCGAGGGGGCGGTTCTGCGCTTCAGAGTGCAGCACGCCCGAGAGGAAAGAGTGCACCGCGAAGTGACCGCCCTTGATTCCATGGTCGAGGCCGCGGTAGACCGTCATGTGGTCGCGGTTCGCTTCAAGGGGTTTGAGCAGCGTTGTCAGCTCATAGCCCTTTCCGCTCGTCTCGGGGAAGAAGGCCTTTTGCTGGAAGCCGAGGAGATTCCCGACCGCTACAAAACGGCGGGCTCCCGTTCCCGCTCCTTTCGTGGCAGCGACCGCTCCATTTGCCCACACCATTCCGGGTAGGAGGGAATGTAATCCCGGCAGGGCCAGCGAGGCGTGGAGAGATCGCAGGACAAAGCGGCGCCGGTCGAGTGGTTCGGTCATGAGAAAAGGTCGGCGCGAAGGGTTCTTTCTGCAATGGTTACGGAACCTCGCCGACTTACGCGATCAGGGTCCCGGGGAACGTCAGTGGGTTTTCAAAAAATGCGCGATTTCCAGGGCTAGTTTCTGATTTATCCCGGAAACCGCGGTCATTTCCCCGGGACTGGCCTTCCGCAGGCGGGAGACGGAGCCGAACTTTTCAAGGAGCCGCTCTTTCCTCGCCCGGCTGATCCCGGGGCAGTCATCGAGGATGCTCTCCTCGACGCGCCGTTTCATGAGGAGCTGGTGGTAACCGTTCGCGAAGCGGTGCGCCTCGTCGCGGATACGCTGGAGCAGGCGCAGCGCGCCCTTGTCGTGGGGGATCACGAGGGGCTCCGATTCACCGGGGCGGAAGACTTCTTCCCGCTGCTTCGCCAGGCCGATGACGGGCAGTTCGTGCAGCCCGAGCCGGTTCAGCTCGCGCACCGCCATGCCGAGCTGGCCTTTGCCGCCGTCGACGATGACGAGATCGGGGAGGCGGACGAAGGGCTTGCGTTTTACCGCCTCATCGGGAGCGGCCGTCTCGACTTCCTCCTCGAGGCGGCGCATCGCGTCGAGGGGATTTTCCTGACTCGCATCAGCGTCCTCGTCCCCGACGAGTTCTCGGGCTTCGAGGAGGATGCGCGAGTAACGCCGCCGGATCACTTCGGCCATGCTCGCAAAGTCATCCTGCCCCTCGACCGTGCGGATGCGGTAGCGGCGGTAGTGGCTGTTGTCGGCGACGCCGTTCCGGAAACGCACCATCGAGGCGACGATGTGGTTCGAGGAGATATTGGAAATGTCGAAACACTCCATCACGAGCGGCGGCCGGTCGAGGCGGAGATACTCCTGCAGCTCGATGACATCGGCCTCGGGATTGATCGCCTTGCCCGGGACCCCGCGACGGGTGAACTGGCGGGTCGGTTTGAGCGTTTGCCGCAGATTCCCGATCATGTCGCGCAACTCGGCGGCGCGTTCGAAGTCGAGGGAGGCGGCGGCTTCCTGCATCTCCTCCTCGATCGAGCGGATCAGATCCTTCGAGTGGCCCTGCAGGAAATCGCAGGCCTGCCCGATCCGGGCCATGTAGTCCTCTCGGGAAATGCGGCCGATGCAGGGCGCGGTGCAGTTCTTGATGACGTCGTCGTGGCAGTGCTGGTAGTCCTTTTCCCCCGGCGTCATGGGCCGGCAATTGCGCAGGCCGAACTCGCGATTCATCCACGAGATCGTGCGCCGCAGCGCGCCGGAGTGGGCAAAGGGACCGAAGTAGCGGGCCCCGTCCTCTTTTTTCAGGCGGGTCAGATGGAAACGCGGCCAGGGCTCCTCGGGATGCATCTTTACGAGGAGAAAGCGTTTGTCGTCGCGGAAGGCGATGTTGTACTTCGGCCGGTATTCCTTGATCAGCTTGCCTTCGAGGAGCAGGGCCTCGGGTTCGTTGCGGACTTCGTGGTAGTCGAAATCCCAGATGCTCTCGATCAGCGCCCGCGTCTTGTGCTCGGCCATGCGCTGGCGCGAGGGGGTGAAGTAGGAGGCGAGCCGCTTGCGCAGGTCGCGTGCCTTGCCCACGTAGATGATGGACCCGAGCCGGTCCTTATGCAGGTAGACCCCCGGTTTGTGGGGGACTTCCCGCATTTTTTTCTGAAGATCCGGCTTGGCGTCACTGGGCACGGGGAAAGATACGCCCGAACCCGGAAATTGGAAAGCGCCCACAAAAAAGGTAGCTCCCCGGCTAAATCGCCAAAGAGCTACCCGCTAAACAGCTATTTCTTACTTCGCGTCGGCAAAGCGGGCCGAGACCTTGTCCCAGTTCACCACGTTCCACCAGGCGGAGACGTAGTCGGGACGGCGGTTCTGGTAATTGAGGTAGTAGGCGTGCTCCCAGACATCGAGTCCGAGGAGGGGAGTGCCGAGTTCGGCGTCCACGACGAGCCCTTTCATGAGCGGGTTGTCCTGATTCGGCGTGCTCGTCACCGCGAGCTTGCCGTCCTTGACGTTGAGCCAGGCCCAGCCCGATCCGAATCGCTTGCCGGCGGCTTCGCCGAAGGTCTTTTTAAAATCGTCCATCGAACCGAAGGCCGCGTCGATCGCCTTGGCGAGTTCGTCGGACGGCTTGCCCGACTTGTCGGCGGGGGCGAGGCTCTCCCAGAAAAAGGCATGGTTCCAGTGACCGCCGCCGTTGTTGCGGATCGTCGTCTGCAGCGCCTTGTCCTCGACCGAGGCGAGCACCGTCATGAGATCGTCGAGCGAGTGCGCGGCGAGGTCGGCTTTGCCCTCGAGGGCCGTGTTGAGGTTCTTGATGTAGGCGGCGTGGTGTTTGCCGTGATGGATCTCCATCGTCATCGCATCGATGTGCGGGGCGAGGGCGTCGAAGGCGTAGGGGAGGGCATCGAGCGAGTAGGAGGCCGCAGCCTGGACGGAGCGCGAGGGCACGAGCGCGGCCCCGACGGCGAGGGCTCCGGTCATGGCAAAGTGGCGGCGCGAGAAGGTGGAATCGGGTGTCATGGTGTGGTCAGAGTATCAGTTCTGGATCAGGTTGGTTTTCGGGTGGAGCGGTTCGCCCTGACGATACGGCGCGAGTCCCTCCTTTGGCCAGCAAAAAGGCGGAAAGGGGAGGGGCGCGATCACATCAGGAGGCGGAGCGCGGCGAGGTTCTCGACCTCGTCGAAAATCGCCCGCACCGGCAGACTGAGCCCCGCGATGACCTCGCTCGTAATCGTTCCCGTCGCGGCTTTGACTTTCAACTCATACCCGTTCGGTCCGGGGAGATATTGCTCGACTGTCTCGCTTTCGGTATCGATGATCCAGTATTCGCCGACCCCGTGGACGGCGTAGTCCTCGAACTTCACCCCCCGGTCCCGCGCCTCGGTGGATTCCGAAAGGACCTCGACGATGAAGTCGGGGATGGGGAACTTCATCGTCTCGGGCTGGAGCGAAGTGGACTTTTCCTTCCCGAAAAAGACGATGTCGGGCTCGTAGTCGTTGCGGGGGAAAACACAGAGGCATTTTTCAATTTTCACGGTCCCGAGAGCATGGATCCCGACGAAAGTGCTCATCAGTCGGCTTAACAGCGACGTAGCCTCGAGATGTCGATTTCTTGCAGGGGAATGCATTAGCACTTCACCGTCGATGAACTCCACCTTTTGTTCGGGAGTCATCTCCTCGTAAAAGCGCTTTCGTCTGGCATGCTCCTCCTCAAGTTGCCGCGAAAGCAAGGCCACTGCTTCCTGCAGTTGGGGTGAGTGGCGCAAGGGCTCGACGAGCATTTCGAGAGACGTCATGGTGCCGTAGTTTACTGTCTGCCGGGAATTCGCGCAAGAAAGCGCTAACGCGGCACATCCGGCCGTTCCCTTACCTCATCGACAAAGCTGTTGTTCCACGCAAAGAGCATTTCCTCGAGACTCGGAACGGCGAGCGGACGGACGATGCGGAAGCCGAGCCAATCGGCGCCGGTGAGATACCAGAGGCTCTTGGGCAGTTCGGGGTCATGCGCTTGCCAATCCCGGCTCGAAGGAATGCGGCGGGCGGATCTTAGTTCCTCCGGCAGATCATACCACGAACCACCCCGGGCGACGCGGGGATATCGCGTTTCGGGCCTTGTTATCGGATCGACGACCGGGTCTCCCTTCCAGCGCCGGTAGGCATCCCCGTGATACTGGTCGAGGCACCATTCCATGACGTTCCCGTGCATGTCGAAAAGACCCCACGGGTTGGGCTTTTTGGTTCCGACTTTCTCATAGCCGACCCGGGTATAATTCGGATCGAGGATGGCAAATTGATCAAGTTCCGCCGTCGGGCACGAGTAGGGACCGGTCGTCCCGGCGCGGCAGGCATACTCCCATTCTGCTTCGGTGGGGAGTCGGTAAAAATGGCCTGTCTGAAAGCTGAGCCATTCGCAGAACTTGTTCGCCGCGTGGTGGGTCATGCAGATGGCGGGATAACCGTTCGTGCCCATGCCGAAGCTCATCTCGGTGTAGGGAGTGGTCGGTGAAGAAACGAAGTCGGCGGGGGATGGATTTTTCAAATGCTCCGGGTATCGCAACATGCCATCCCGGTAACGGGGAACGCCCGAATACATGAACGGCTCATACTGATCCCACGTCGTCTCGTAGCGCCCCATCCAGAACGGACTCACTCTCACCCGCACCTGCGGTCCTTCGTTCTTGTCACGTTTCGCTTCATCCGGCGGGCTGCCCATCAGAAATTCACCGCTCCGGATCGCGACCATGTCATAGGGCACGCCGGTTTTGGGAATCTTCGAGAGGTAATCCTCCATCGCCGCCTCATCGAGCTTCGCGGTCGTCTCGAGGATGCGCTCCCGCAGGACCGCGACCCGCTCGCGCTCTTCCTCCTGGATTCGTGCGATCGCCTCGTCGGCGGTCTTGGGATACTCGAGAGTCGATTGGGAGAAAGCCGGAAGGACTGATCCCGTCAGGATGACCAGGGCGAAGAGCGCGGACCTTTGCATGAAGTCGAGGGTATCCCGTCAGCCCTTGAGCCGTCGAGTGTAGAATGTGCGGCACCTGCGTCTCCGCATTCGGCGTGCTTGCCATTCGCCCCGGCAATGAGTACAATGTTTCAAATGGAGGATCTCCCCGATATTCCCGGAGTCGATCCGGAACTGCTGAAGAATCCGGCGTTTCGACGTGTTTTAGAAGATGCCCTTTCTATACAGGACCGCTTTTCCGCTGAGCCTGTTTATGCCAGGACTGGGAAAGGTTATCTGAAGAGCGCTGGAGTTGAGGAAATCAAAGAAGCGAAAGAAAAGATCCGAAATGAGGCCGGAACGAGTCTTGTACGAGAAGATCCTTGATTCATGGTTACGGCGCAAGACTGGCTGGCTTGGTATTCATGGGAGTTTGTTACGGCCCAGAATTTATTGCTATGCCAGGCCAAAGGCGCACTGCACAAACCGACTTCCGATGGTCACGATGCCACTCAGACACTTTGGAATTCTCGTTATCGTGAGCAAATGACATTGTCGTCGGCTGTCGATCTTTGTCGCCAGTGTCATCGGATGCCCCGTTTTGTTTTTACAACGGGAACACTTTTACGGCAATCATACGGGACGTGATCCGCACCATCACTCTCCCGCCCGACCAGGCGGTCGTCATTCGCAGCCTCGCCGGACACATCGTTGCAGGCGTCGCGAGCGAGGAGGAGGAATCCGCTTTTCGCGCTTTCTGCGAATCGCTGGATTAAGTGACGAGCCACCGCCCTCCCCCTCATTCACGCCAAGCGTGAACACGTATGCCGCCGCGCTGGTCTCATTCGGGCCCATTCCGTATTGTATACAGGCTCGGGTCGGCTCTTCCGCCTGCCCGACCCCACCGCAACCCCTACCGACCATGCTTACCATTCTCGGCGATCAATCCGGAAAATTCTGTGACGGGCTCTCCCGCCGCTCCTTCCTCCAAATCGGTGGCCTCGCCCTTGGCGGGGCCTCGCTCCCGCAGATTCTCGCGGCCGAAGCGGCGTCGGGAAAGGTCTCGCGCGGTATCAATCATAAGGCGGTTATCATGGTCTTCCTGCCCGGCGGCCCGCCCCATCAGGACATGTGGGATCTCAAGCCTGATGCCCCCTCCGAGTATCGCGGCGAGTTTCGGCCCATTCGCACGAACGTCCCCGGCATCGAGATCTGCGAAGAGCTTCCCCTCCTCGCGAAGATCGCCGACAAGCTCACTTTTGTTCGCAGCATCGTCGGCGCCGAGGGGCCCCACGACGCCATGATGTGCCTGACCGGTCGCCCCGGCCGCACCAACGTCCCTCCCGGCGGCTGGCCCAGCATCGGATCGGCGATGTCGAAGCTGCAGGGCGGGGTCAATGAATCCTGCCCCCCCTTCGTCGGGCTCTCGCCCAAGGTCGGCCACGATCCGTGGGGCAATCCCGGTCCGGCCGGATTCCTCGGTCCGTCGCATTCGCCCTTCACTCCTTTCCGCGGCGCGGGCAAAGAGGACATCGTTCTAAAGGGTGTCAGTCTCGACCGGCTGCGTGACCGCCGCGCCCTCCTTGGCAGCTTCGACAACTTCCGCCGCGACGTCGATCACTCGGGCATGATGACCGGGCTCGACACCTTCAACGAGCAGGCCTTCGGTGTCCTCACCTCGAGCGCCCTCGCCGCCGCTCTCGACATCTCAAGCGAAGAGCCGTCGACCATCGCCCGTTACGGGAAAGGCACCGACCAGTTCCTCGACGACGGCAGCTGGAGACGACAGGATCAGTTTCTCATGGCCCGCCGTCTCGTCGAGGCCGGGGCCCGCTGTGTCACCCTCGGCTTTTCCCGATGGGACTGGCACAGCAACAATTTCAAAAGCGCCCGCAGCGAATTCCCCATGCTCGACCAGGGCCTCAGCGCCCTCGTGCAGGATCTCCACGACCGCGGACTCTCCGACGATGTCAGTGTCATCGTCTGGGGTGAGTTCGGCCGCACGCCCAAGATCAACGACAATGGCGGTCGCGATCACTGGCCCCGCGTCAACAGCGCCGTCATCGCCGGTGGCGGCATGAACCACGGCCAGATCATCGGCGCGACCGACCGCCTCGCCGGCGAAGTCGTGGAAAGGCCGGTCGAGTTTCAGGAAGTCTTTTCGACTCTCTACAAAGCCGCCGGCATCGAAGCGCACAGCACCACCATCCCCGATCTCACCGGCCGTCCCACCTATCTCGTCGATCCTCACTACACCCCGATGAAGGAACTCATCAGCTAATATGAAGCGCTCTTTCATACTCCTCTTCGCCCTTTCCCTCGGCTCCCTCGGCTCCCTCCACGCCCAGGAAGCCACCGCGCCAACCCCGGCAACTGCTCCAGCAGCGGCAGCCACCGGGACCGCGGGCGTCCCGCCCGCTTCACCAGCCCAGCCTTCACAAGCCCAACCGGCCCCGCCCCTACCCACCGCCAAGCTCTCCTTCCACGCCGCCAGGTCCACCATCATCGGCCCCTGGTCGGGCACCCAGCTCATCATCACTGACGAGGCCTCCGGCGTTCCCCGCGACGTCACCCACGCCGCCGCGCTCGAGCCCGAGACCCCCGGCATCGTTGCGATTGATGAAAAAGGCTACGTGACCCCGCTGAAAAACGGCAGGACCCGTCTCCTTGCCTCCCTCTCCGGCACGAGCGGGCTCCCCGCTGTCACCGAGATCGAAGTGACCGGCTTCGACACGCCCGCGCCCATCCACTTCTCGCAGGAAGTCGTCAGCGTCTTCACCAAGTACGGATGCAACGGCGGCGGCTGCCACGGCAAGTCCGGAGGGCAGAACAACTTCCGCCTTTCCCTTCTCGGCTACGAAGCGTGGAACGACCACGAGTGGCTCGTCCGCGAGTCCCGCGCCCGCCGCGTCTTCCCAAGCGCGCCGGAAAACAGTCTCCTCCTCATGAAGGCGACCGGCGAGATCCCGCACGAGGGCGGTATTCGCATGCAGAAAGGATCGGCTGATTACAACTCCATCGTTCGCTGGATCCGCGAAGGCATGCCCTACCAGCCCGACGACGCGCCCGAAGTCACCGGCATTTCCGTCTACCCCCACGAGCGCGTTGCAACCGCCCACGCCACCCAGCAACTCGCCGTGACGGCGCAATTCTCCGACGGCAGCACCCGCGACATCACGCGGCTCGCGATCTACGAAGCCAATCAGAAAGGCATGGCCGAGGTCGACGTCGATGGCCACGTCACCCTCGCCGACCAGACCGGCTCCACTGCGATCATGGTCCGCTATCAGGAGCACGTCGCCGTCTTCCGCGCCACCATCCCGCTCGGTGCCGAGATGGGCGAGCTCCCTCTGAAAGAGAACTTCATCGACGATCACATTTTCAAAAAGCTCACCCTCCTCGGCCTGCCGCCCTCGCCTCCGACCGAAGACGCCGCCTTCCTTCGCCGCGTCACCATCGACATCACCGGACGCCTCCCCACCGCCGAGGAGACAACCGCCTTCCTCGCCTCAACCGAGCCTGACAAGCGCGCCAAAAAGATCGACGCCCTCCTCGAGTCGCCCGATTACGCCGCCTACTTCGCGCAGAAATGGGCAAGCATCCTCCGGAATAAACGCACCAAGGATACCTATCAGCGTGGCACCTACGCCTTCCATGACTGGCTCCGCGCCGGGATCGAAGAGAACAAACCCTTCAATGCCCTCGTCACCGAGCTCGTCACCGCCTCGGGTGAGATCGGGCAGAATCCCGCCGTGGGCTGGTTCCGCGCCGTGAAAGATCAGAAAGAGCAGATGCAGGACATCGCCCAGGTCTTCCTCGGTATCCGCATGCAGTGCGCCCAGTGCCACCATCATCCCTACGAAAAATGGTCGCAGGATGACTACTACAGCTTTGCCGCCTTCCTCAGCGCGGTCGGACGCAAACCCGGCGAGGGGCCCGACGAAGAGATCATCTTCCACAAGCGCACCGCCGCGACGATGCAGAACCCCAACACGCAGACCGTCCTCAAGCCCGCCGCCCTCGGCAATGAGCCCCTCGATCTCCCCGTGACCGAGGACCCCCGTGCCGCCCTCGCCGGCTGGCTCACCGCAGAGGACAATCCGTGGTTCTCCCGCATGCTCGTGAACCGTTACTGGAAACACTTCTTCAGCCTCGGCCTCGTCGAGCCCGAAGACGACATGCGAGTCACCAACCCCGCCTCGCACCCTGAGCTGCTCGATGCCCTTGCCGCCGACTTCGCGAAAAATGGCTTCGACCTCAAGCATCTCGTCCGCACCCTCACCAACAGCCGCACCTACCAGCTCAGTTCCATCCCGAACGAGCACAACGTCGCCGACTCGCAAAATTTCTCCCGCTACTATCCGAAGCGGCTCCAGGCCGAAGTCCTCCTCGACTCGATCAACATCGTCTCGAAATCGGCCGAGACCTTCAAGAATCAGCCGTCAGGCGTGCGGGCCGTCCTGCTCCCCGATGACAAGTTCAACGAGGACTCCTTCTTCCTTTCCGTCTTCGGCCGTCCCGAGATGGACAGCGCCTGCGAATGCGAGCGGGTCGCCGACGCGAACCTCGCCCAGAGCCTGCACCTCATCAATTCCGAGACGATCCAGAACAAGCTCGGTCACGCCGACGGGCGTGCCGCCGCTCTTGCCAAAGCGACCGACCGGCCCGATCCCGATCGGCTCGGCGAACTCTACCTCTACGCCCTCGCCCGCGAGCCGCGCCAGACCGAGCTCGATGCCGCGCAGGCGCATCTCGTGAGAAAGCGTAGCGCCTCTCCCGCCGGAGACGAGGCCGCCCGCGCCAAAGCTGAGCAGGAGGCCTTCGAGGACATCCTCTGGGCGCTCGTGAACACGAAAGAGTTTCTCTTCAACCACTGACCGGGGCGACATCCGGTCTCATTTTATTTGTTTGTGAGGATGAATCATCTCCGCGTTCCGCTGCTACTCGCCGTCATCCTCCTGCCTGCGGCGGTCCGTGCCCAGCTCCCTTCGGCCGAGTTGCACACGCTCACTCCGCCAATCGTCCGGGCCGGGGAAACGACAGAGATCACCGTCGCGGGACTGAACCTCGAGGACCTCACCGACCTTTCCTTTTCCGATCCCTCGATCAAGGCCGAGCTTGTCGCCGGGACGAAAAAGTTCCGCGTCACCGTGCCGGAGGGTGTTACGGAAGGCCCCGTCGAGGCCCGCGTCGACGGCTATTTCGGCCGATCCACTTCGAGGCTTCTTCAGATTGTGCCGAAGTCGGCCGTGATCGTCGCCGACGCCGGGGCCGCCCATCATTCGCTCGCGACCGCTCCCGCCCTGGCGCTCGATGCCCATGCCCACGGCCTCACCGATGCCAACCAGATTGACCGGTGGAAAGTCACCCTGACAAAAGGACAGCGAATCCTTGTGCATGCCGCGGCCGAGCGTCTCGATTCCCGCGCCGACGCCAGTCTCATCATGACGGACCCCGCCGGCAAAGTTCTTGAGAGCAGCCACAACGTCATCGGACGCGATCCGCTCCTCGATTTTACCGCCCCTGCCGACGGTGATTACCTCGTCGGCATCCACGATTTTCTCTACAACGGCGGGGCAGGGTATCACTACGTTCTTACCGCGAGCACCCGCCCCTGGATTGACGCCGTCTTTCCTCCGGCCGGCCACGAGGGTCAGGTCATCGAGGCAACCCTCTTGGGTCGGAACCTCCCCGGCGGGAGTCAGGGCGAGGGCCTTGCCATCGATGGCAAGCCGCTTGAGACGCTCACTGTCAGTATTCCCGTGCCCGCACCCGAGGGACCGAAGGCCGACTCGAACTTGCCCGCCAGCGGCATGCTGCCGGGATTTCGCTTTCGCCACGGCGAGGGAAATGCGGTCCGTCTCGGGATCGCGAAAGAACCCGTCGTGACCGAGTCGGGCGATGCCGAACTGCCGCCCCTGACCGGACCCGCCGAGATCGTGGCGCGCTTTGACAAGTCCGGCGACACCGACCATTTCCGCCTCGCGGCGAAAGCGGGAACTGCCTACTGGGTCGAGGTCATCGGGGATAGGCTCGCCGGCAAGGTCGATCCGTATCTGCTGGTGGAAAAAGTCATCAAAGCCGCTGATGGCTCCGAGACCTTTGCGACCGTGCGCGAGGGCGACGACACCGCCGCGAAGGCGGGAACGCGCCTCTCTTCGGGTTCGCGCGACACCGCTATCGTGATCGCCGCAGGCGATGCCGCCGACTATCGTATCACTGCGGTGAACCAGTTCGGGAGCGGCGGTCCCGCCCACCTCTACCGACTCATCGTGCGCGAGGCTCGTCCCGACTTCGACCTCGTCGCGGTGTCGGAGCGCTCGCATTATGAACTGAATCAGGCCTTTCCCGCCGCCCCGCTCCTGCGCAAGGGGGGGACCGAGCCGGTCCGTGTCCTCATCCACCGAAGAGACGGTTTCGACGGGCCGATTACCCTTGAGGCGACCGGACTGCCCGCCGGGGTCACCTGTCCGTCCGTCACCGCCTCGCTCAAGGAGGACTCCGTCAGCCTCGTCTTCAGTGCCGCTCCCGATGCCGCGGGTTGGAATGGCGACATCCGCATCACCGGAAAAGCGAAACTCGGGGAGCAGGAGATCACGCGTGAAGCCCGCCCTGCCGCCTTTGTCCACGGAGCAGCCGACGCGACGAAGGAGCGACTCCGTCCCCGTCTCGACTTTGCCCTGCCGCTCTCCGTCAGTGCCACCGAGAAAGCGCCGCTCTTACTCGAAGTGGGGAATGGCGGGCGTTTCACTGTCGAGATGGGTCAGAAGCTCGAGATCCCCGTGAAAGTGGTCGTACGCAACGGAGTTAAAGGCCCGCTCACGGTCACCGCCGACGGTCTCACGGGCCTGCGCCAGTCTCCCGTGCTGACGCTGGCGGACAATGCCGACGAGGGTAAGCTGACGCTCAACTTCACCCTGCAGAACAACATCTTCACCCCCGAGCCGGGCACCTGGACTTTTGTCATCAAAGCCGTCGGGACGACCTCTTATCGTTACCGACCCGAGGCGGCCGAGGCCGCCGCCGCCGAATTGAAGGCAGCCGACGAAGCGCTTAAAGCCGCCACCCCGGAGAACAAGGATGCCCTTACAAAAGCAAAAGCCGATGCCGAGGCAAAAGCCAAAGCCCTTGCCACGGCCGCCGCCGCCAAAGACATTAAATTTTCCGCCTACACCCTGCCCGTCGTAGTAGAGGTGAAACCGGCTCCGAAAAAAGATTCGTGATGAAAACCCGCTCTCTCCTCCTTTCCCTTGTTCTCGCCGGTCCGGCCCTCGTCCGGTCCGAGGGACTTCCCGTCGCCGAACTGAAGCGCGACACTCCCGTGAACTTCGCGACCGAGGTCTATCCGTTCCTAAAGGCCAACTGCCTCGCCTGCCACAACCAGAGCAAACCCAAGGCCGACCTCATTCTCGAGTCCCCGCAGGACATGATCAAGGGCGGCGAGTCCGGCCCAGCGATCGTTCCGGGCAAGGGCGCTGAGTCTTTCCTCTTCACCACCGCGGCGCATCTCGAAGAGCCGACGATGCCGCCGGCGAACAACAAGTCGAAGGCCGAGAATCTCACGCCCGATCAACTCGCCCTGCTCAAGCTCTGGATCGATCAGGGAGCAAAAGGGGATGCCGTCTCCACCGCCGCGCCCGAGTCGTGGACGCTCCTGACAGGACCACAGCCCATCTATGCCGCCGCGATTTCAAACGACGGACGTTTTGCCGCCGCCGGACGCGGGCAGCAGGTCCATCTCTACGATCTCAAGCTCGGTAAACTCGCCGCGACCCTGCGCGATCCGGGAGCCGCCATTCCCGTGACCCACGAGGACATCGTCCAGGCCGTCGCCTTCAGCCCCGATGGAGAGACCCTCGCCACCGCCGGGTATCGTGTCGTCAAAGTCTTCCAGCGAAATCCCGCTGTCGCCGCGAAAGCCGTCGCCCTCGCCGGAGATCCCGTCGGCATGGCGGTTTCGGCTGATGGAAAACGCACCGCGATCGGCGCCGCCGACGGGTCCCTCTTTCTGGTGAACAACGACCAGCCCGATGCCGCCCCCGTGACCGTGAAAGACCACACCGGTGCCGTCACCGCCCTCGCCTTCTCCGCCGACGGCGGCACCCTCTACTCCGCTGGCACCGACAAGACCGTGAAATCCCGTTCCATTGCTGATCCCGCCAAAGCCACCAGCCTCGCCCTCGGGGCACCCGCCGCCTCCATTGCCCTGATCAACGGAGGCAAACATCTTCTCCTTGCCTGCGCCGACCAAACTGTCCGCCTCTGCGCCGCTGATCTCAACACTGACCTCGCTTTCACCCCGCCCCCTCCGCCAAAACCCGCTCCTGCGCCCGTAGCAGAACCAGCCCCCGCTCCCGCTCCCGCTCCCGCTCCCGCCCCGCAGCCCGCTCCTGCCACCAAAAAGATCCTCGATTTCAAACCGCACGCCCAGCCTCTCATCGCGGTCGCGAGCATCAAAGCTGACGGGACCGAGTTCGCCGCCGCCTACGGTGACGGCACTGTCATCCTTTTCAAAATCGACCCCGCCAAGCCCGGAGACAATCCGACCGAGCTTCGCCGTCTCGCTCACGGCTCCGCCCTGACCCACCTCGCGGTCTCCTTCAACAGCCCCGGCGGCATTCGCCTCGCCACCGCCGGCGCGACCGGTCCGGTGAATCTTTGGAATCCGGCTGACGGCACAAAGATCACCGAATTCAAAGGCGACCCCACCCTCGCGCCCCGTCTCGCTGCGCTCCAGCGCGAGTCGACCATCGCGGCGCGGCGCAAGGCGCACTGGGACAGACTCGCTCCCGAGGCGGAAACGCTCTGGAAGGCGGAGAGCGAAAAAGCGATCCAGGCCGGCGACGAACTCGCGAAAGCCCGTCGCGATCTTGCTGTTAAGCAGCGGGAGCTCCGCGCCCTCGAGTCGGCCACGCCCGCAAGCGCCGAAGACGTTCTTATCAAGGCCCGGGAGGCCGTTGCGGTGGCAGAGCGCACTGTTAGCGGGGCCGCCCGCAATCGCGACCTCTCCGCGACCCTGGCCGGCGAAGCCTTCGGGCGTCAGACCGCGGCGAAGTCCGGCTCCAAAGAAGCCGAAAGCCTCGTCGCCGCCCTTAAGGCTGAGAGCGAAGCTCTTCAAAAAGCCGCGCCCGAAGAGGAGAAAAAAGCCGTTGCCGGAGCTCTCACCTTTTCCTCCGATGGATCGTTGTTGATCCAGTCACTAGCCGGAGGAACGATGCGTCTTTTCTCTCTCACGGCCGCCGCCTGGCTCGAAGATGTCGCTTCCGGGAAAGAAGTCCTCGCCCTCGCCGCAGCGGGAGAGAAGCTCCTTACGGCGAGCAAGGACAAGCAACTTGTCGCATGGACTCCCCCCGGCCGCGACTGGACTCTCGCTGCTACCCTCGGTGACGGGAAGAGCCCCGATCCCTTCGTCGATCGGGTCACCGCTCTCGCCTTTGACCCCGAAGGCCGTCGGCTCATCACTGGCACGGGGGTGCCCTCGCGCAATGGAGAGGCGGCGATCTGGGACACCGCAACCTGGAGTCAACTCGTCGCCAATCCCAAGGCGCACGTCGATACCCTTACCGCTTTCGCCTTCTCTCCCGACGGCACTCGCGTTGCGAGCGCCTCGACCGACAAACTCATCAGGATTCTTGACGCGGAAACTCTCGAAGTGCAACAGACCTTCGAAGGCCACACCAGTCACGTCCTCGATATTGCCTGGAACGCCGACGATCTCTCCCTTGCCAGCGCCTCGGCCGACCTCAAGGTGAAAATCTGGGATCTCGCCGACGGACGTGTCAAAAGCACCGTCGAGGGTTACACCAAAGAGGTCGGCACGGTGACCTACTTCGGCGACACTGAGTCGCTCCTTACCGCGAGCGGTGACAAGGTCGTGAAGCTCGCCAACCAGCCCCTCCCTGAAGCTGGCGATACGTTTCTTCATACTGCGGCGGCCAGTGCCGATGGCACAAGGATTATTGCGGGGGGGCAGGACAGTATCCTGAGGCTTTGGGACGGTAGCGCGAAAGCTCTTATCGGCTCATTCCCGAGCCCCGAGGCCGAAGCGGGGAAGGTAGCGGGGAAATGACCGTAATTCTCTCGAAGACCCCGCCCCGGCGAAGCGGGGGCCTTGCCTCAGCGGGCTGAGTCGGTCCCGGCTCAAATCGCCAGAGCATTTTCCGCGTCGCCGAAGCGTTCCACCCTCACGCCCATGCGATCCATGAGAGCGAGGTGGAGACGGCAGAGTTTGCGGTTCGGGTCGCTGCTGAGGTCGTAGGCCTGCCCGCCTTTGACGGTGCCACCGCCGCCGCCGGCGAGGACGACGGGAAGTTGCTTGGAATCGTGGGCGTTGCCGTCCATGAGGCTGCTCGTGAGCAGGATCATGCTGTTGTCGAGGAGCGAGCGCTCGCCTTCGTTCGTCGCCGCCATTTTCTGAAGAAACTCGGACCAGAGTTTCACCTGGAACTCGTTGACCTTCTGATAATGGGCGAGACGGGTCTCGTCATTGGCGTGGTGGGAAAGTTCGTGGATACCCGAGCTGACGCCGTCGAGACTGGGGAAGCGCATGTTCGACAAGTCGTTGTTGAGCATGAAGGTCGCGACCCGCGTGCGGTCCATCTGATAGGCGAGGAGGAGGATGTCGAACATGATTCGCAGGTGGTCCTCCGAGCTGGCGGGAATCCCGGCCTCGGGACGTCCGAGAGTGGGAGTCTTCACACTCGGCTGCCAGCCTTTCCCGCCGGTCTCGGCCTGGCTGATCTTTTCGGCCTGTTCGACGCGCAGCTCGATCTCGCGAACGGAGGTGAGGTATTCGTCGAGCTTCTGACTGTCGCGCTGGCTGAGACGGGTGCGGAGCCCTTTGGCATCTCCGAGGACGAGGTCGAGAATACTTTTGTCACGCCTGCGTTTGCTGCCGTCATCGAAGAGCTGGTCAAAGGCCTGCTGTGGGAAGATCTCTTTCGGTGCGGGCGTCGTGGGAGTGCTCCAGGAGATGTAGGCCGAGTAGATCGAGGTGAAGCCCGAGTCGGTCGCATAGCTGGGGCGCTCGGTTCCGAGGACAATACTCGGCACGGGCGTGTCGCGTCCGGCATGAGCGGCGACGATCTGGTCCATCGTCGTGCCAACCTCGACATCGGTGGTGGTCTTTTTCACGCGCAGCCCGCAGAGCACGTTCATCTTCGGGTAGTGGCCGCCCTCGCCCTCGATCGTGGTGGGGTTCCAGAGTCCGGTGAAGACGGCGACCTGATTTTTAATCGGCTCGAGCGGACGCAGCGAATTGGCGAACTCGATCCCGTTGGCTCCCATCTTCGCCCCCCAGTGGTGAGGATTGACCCCGTTGCCGGTGAAGCAAACGCCGAGTCGGCGCGGTGCGACATTCTGTTTGGGTGTCTCGGCTCCGAAGACGGAGATGGACTCGAACCAGGGCAGACCGAGGGCTACGCCGGTGCCACGGAGAAATTGACGACGGGAGGTGTTCATGGGGAGGAAGGGATTCAGGAATTGAGGCGTTGAGGCTTTCAGGGATTGGCGGCTAGGGCGGGGGTTTCGTTGCGGCGATTGAGAAACTGGCGGCTCGTGACGATGTCAGTGACGATGGCGGAGACGGCGCCGCTGTTTTTTTTGAGGGAGTCCTGCATTTTCGCGAGGAGGTCTTTGTCACTGGGGAGGACGGACCGTCCGAGGGCATAACCGAGAAGCTTGCGGCTGAAATGGCCGGTGAACTGGGCATCGTTGGCGGCGAGATAGTGGCGCAGGCCGTCCATGCCTTTGAAGGTGGTGCCGTCGCGCAGGATGCCGGTGTCGTCGATGGCACCGCCGCTCTCGTCGGCGGGGCGGAATCGGCCGATGGGGTCAAAGGACTCGAGGGCAAAACCGAGCGGATCGATGCGGTCGTGACAGACGGCGCAGGCCTGGTCCTTGGCATGCTGCTTGAGCGCCTCACGGAGCGAAGCGGGTTTCGTCGTGTTCTCGTCGATTTCGGGCACGTTCGGCGGAGGCGGCGGGGAGGAGTGCCCGAGGACGACGGCGTAAAGATACTCTCCGCGAATCACCGGGCTGGTGCGGTGCGGCCGTGAGGTCTTTGTCAGGACCGCGCCCATCCCGAGGAGTCCGCCGCGGTGATGATCGGAGACTTTGACCTCGCGGAACTCGTCTCCGCTCACGCCGGGGACTCCATAAAATTTGGCGAGTCGCTCGTTGATGAAGGAAGTCTCGCCGGCGACGACATCCATCACTTTTCTATCTTCGCGGAAGAGCCTCGCGAAATACTCGACGACTTCGCGGTGCATGTCGGCGCGGAGCGCGGGCGTCATCTCGGGGAACTTCTTCAGATCGACGCCGTCGTGCTCGAGGAAACCGCCGAACTTCAGCCACTGCCCGGCGAATTCGTGGGCGAGGGCCGAGGACCGCGGGTCTTTCATCATGCGCTTGGCCTGGGCGGCGAGAACCTCGGGCTTGAGGAGACTGCCATTTTCGGTGGCCTGGCGCAGCTCCCCGTCGGGGATGGAGGACCAGAGGAAGTAACTGAGGCGCGAGGCGACTTCCCAGGCCGAAAGCGGCACATCACCCTCGCCAGGTGCCTTTGTCAGGGTGCCCGGGGCGGGCAGGGTCTCGGCTTTGAAAAGGAAATGCGGCGAGACGAGAGCCAGCACGATACCTTCGCGCACCGCCGACTCGCGGTCGAGCTCCTGCGTGACGCGCTCACGGTAGAAGGCGGAGAGGGTCTCTTTTTCGGAATCGGCGAGCGGACGTCGCCAGGCCTTCGCGGCGAACTGATGGAGATGCCAGATCATGGCTCCGTCGAATTCGCCTTGTTGCTGATCGTTGAGCTGTTTCGGACCGGCGAGGCGCCAGTCTTTCTTCATCGCCGCGAGGGTGGCTTTATCTTTATCGCCGAGGACTTCACCGAGCTGTTCGTCGCTGAAGTAATAGACGGTGTAATTAGGCGTATTGCGGTAGAGATTGCGCGCGACCTGCTCGAGGCGGCGTTCCATCATGTCGGGGAAAGCCGTCTTCATGACATTGAAGTCACTCATCGTATTTCTCGCCGCCTCGGTCTGAATCTTCCAGATCGTGAGCACGCCGGGGATGATCTTTGTGACATCGCGCGGCGTGTCGGTGGTCGCGGTCCACTGGATCGTGGCCTGTTCGACTTCGGGGTTTTCGTAATCGAGTTTCGTCTCGGCCCGCAGCGAGACGGCCCCGGGAGGCAGGGGCAGGGTGACGACCTTCGGCGCGGCGACGGCGAGGATCTGCGGCTCAATCTTGCGGTCGGGCCCGGGATGGCTGCCGAAAAGGGCGCGGGTCGACTCGAGGGAGGCGAGTTTTTTCTTCAGCTCTTCGAGGTTCGCGGGTGCGGGGGTTGCCGTGATCTGGGGTTTCAGGTCGCCGATGGTTTTTTCGAGCCAGTTGAAATAATTCACGCCGCCTTTCTCGAGTTTTACCTCGATCTTCGTGACGAGGGCGATGTCGCCGACATTGCCGTCGCCGAGATCGCCGAAGCAGAGGTGAACCTGGTTCTTTCCTTTCACCTGGGCGTCCATGTTATAGGGACGGATCCCGTCGGAGTCCTGCTGGCGGCGCTGCACCCCGCTGCCGGGTTTTTGCGGATTGTTCCACGAGAGCAGGTCAGCCTCGATCTGCGCGATGCGTGCGGTCACGGCAGCGGGCACTGCTGTCGGCTTGGCCGCGTCGGGAGCGGGCAGCTCCCGCCAGGGGACACGGACGAGGTCGAGGAAGCGCGACTTGGGCTCGGGTTTGGTGACGAGGTTCCACCAGTTCTGAAGGAAGGGCAGCTTCAACCCGGTCTCTTTAGCGAGGGCTTCTAGCGGCGTTTTAAAATGCTGATGTTTCCAGCAGGCGAGGAGGTAATCGCCTTCGCGCATGTCGTCGAAATCGCCGGGCAGGTGTGGGGCCGCTTTTTGCTGATACCAGACGTAGAGCCCCTGCTCGGCGTGGGCCTTGAACTGCTCGGGGCCGCGAAGGCCGATGCGGCCCTCGTTAAAAACGATCCCGGTGCCGGGCATGATCGTGGCGTGGTCGGCGAGCTGACGAGCCGCGCTGAAATACTTGTCGAGCGCGGCGGGACTCATGAAAAGGACATCGCCGGTGTTGGAGAATCCTTCGCCGCCGCCGCCATCGGTCTGGAACTCTCTCGCAAGGCTGTAGTCCCGCCCCGTGAGGTCGCGGATGGAGCGGTCGTATTCCCCGTTCGTAAGCCGCCGCATCGTGACCGGGCCGGGATCACCGGCGTTCGTCGAGGCGAGGACGTCGAGGGAATGATTGACCCAGGAGACGATCGCTTTTTCTTCGTGTTCCTCAAGCGGATCGGACTTTCGCGGCGGCATCTCGCCGTTCTCGATCGTGTCGAGGACGCGATGCCAGAGCTCGAATTCCTCCTCCATTTTCGGATTTGCAGCGAGGATTTTAAGATCGACCTCGCCTTTGATGTCCTCGCCGCCGTGGCAGGAGTAGCATTTTGCCTTCAGCATCGGCTCGACGGATTTCCAGTCGGGCACGGGATCGCTGGCTGCGATTGGCAGGGCGGTGAGGAAAAAGATGCCCGGGAGGAGCGCCTGAAGAAATCGGGACATGAGGGAAGACAGGAAGAGGAGCCGGAACGTGAAAACCGCTNNAGTGGCGTCGCGCGTGTTGGCCTGAGTTGAGCCTTGAAATTTTCTCGTGCAGACCGGATGCTCAGTCTGTCGGCTCTCACGCAACCGGCGTTCTCTATCACGCGACCTCATGAAAGCCGCCATCCTCTCACTGCTGCCGCTCTTTTTTCTGAGTGCCTGCCAGGTCCCGTCTTCGATCTCCAGGTCGGCGGTAGCCATGCCCCTCCCCGGCGAGCTGAAAGTCGCCCTGCCCCCGCTTATTGTCGGACTTGAGGGCCCGACCTGGGATGTGGTCCGACCGGGCGGGGAGAACTTGTCGGCTTGGAGCAAGCCGGTCAATGATACCTACACCCGCGTCACGACGAGCCGCAAGGTCGTCGCGATCACCTTTGACGACGGCCCACACCCCGAGAACACACCAAGGCTCCTCGATATGCTCAAAGAGCGAAAAATTAGAGCGACCTTCTACGTGGTGGGAAACATGGTCAAGTATAGCCCCGAGTTGCTTCGCCGCATGATCGCCGAAGGCCACGAGATCGGGAATCATACCGTCACCCACGGCAATCTTGCCCGCATGTCGGATGAAGCACTTCGCGCGGAGCTCCGGGCCGCCCATGATCAGATCGTCGCTGAGACAGGCGTGACCCCCCGGTCGATGCGTCCGCCCGGAGGAGCCATTAAAAAAAGTCAGAAAGAGCTGATGTTGAGAGAGTTCGGTTATCCGACAATATTGTGGTCGGTCGATCCCGAGGATTGGAAGCGGCCCGGCCCCGCCGTGGTCACGAGCCGTCTTGTTAACGGTGCCAGCCCCGGTGGTATCCTCCTCGTTCACGATCTGCACAAACCCACCGTCGATGCGATGCCCTCGACCTTCGATCAGCTCCTCGCCCAGGGATACGAGTTTGTCACCGTGACCGAGTTGATCGAGCTCGATGAGAAGGTGGGCGAATAGGAAGAACGATGAGTGCGGGTTCGGGCGGATGATTCTACCCCAACTCGATTACCCGCCGGTGTGACTTCTTTCGTGCCCGGGTCGCTGCGTAATGAAACCACTGGGGGGCCAGGCGAGGAGCTGCCGGAGCTGCCGTTCCCTGATGCGCTTTTCCTGGCGAAGCAGGGCAAGGAAGCGGTGGTGGAAGAGTGGTTTCGGGGCAGCCTCCCGGCCCTTCACGCCTTCGTGGTACGTCACCCGCTTCGCGGGTTCTTGTCCAAAACGCCTATGTGCCTTCAGCGTTTTTCGGCAAGCGGCTCGATGTTTCAATATCTGAAATTCCAGCGTATGGAAATCCCAAATACCGCGGATTAATCAACCCGCCTCAACCCAAAATCCCGTTCAGGGTAGCACTGGGCCGCATCGCCGCCTCCACCAGCCGCTCATCCGGATGGTAATACCCGCCGATCTCGACCGGCTTGCCCTGGACAGCGAGCAACTCCGCCACAATCTTTTCTTCATTGGCCGTGAGAGCCTCCGCCATCGGGGTAAACTCCGCCTTCAGCGCGGCATCGTCATCTTGCGCGGCCAGTTGCTGGGCCCAGTACATCGCGAGATAAAAGTGACTACCGCGGTTGTCGATCGTGCCGAGCTTGCGTCCGGGGGAGCGGTCGCATTTGAGGAATTCTCCGGTCGCGGCGTCGAGGGTCTGGGCGAGGAGCTTGGCTCTGGCATTGCCGTAGGTGTCGCCGAGGTGCTCGAGGGAGACGGCGAGGGCGAGGAATTCGCCCAGTGAATCCCAGCGCAGGTAGTTCTCCGCGACAAACTGCTGGACGTGCTTGGGGGCGGAACCTCCGGCTCCGGTTTCGAAAAGGCCCCCGCCGTTCATGAGCGGGACGATGGAGAGCATCTTCGCGCTGGTGCCGAGCTCGAGGATGGGGAAGAGGTCGGTGAGGTAGTCGCGGAGGACGTTGCCGGTCACGGAGATGGTGTCCTCGCCTTTGATGAGCCGTTCGAGGGTGTAAAGGGTCGCCTCGGTCGGGGCCATGATCTTGAGCTCAAGCCCCTCGGTGTCGTGATCAAGCAGGTAGCTGCCGACTTTGGCAATGAGCTCGGCGTCGTGGGCGCGGTCTTCGTCGAGCCAGAAGACGGCGGGGCTGCCGGTGGCGCGGGCGCGGGTCACGGCGAGCTTGACCCAGTCGGCCACGGCGGCGTCCTTGGTTTGGCAGGCGCGCCAGATGTCTCCGGGGGCGACTTCGTGTTCGATGACGACATTGCCGGCCGCATCGACGACGCGGACTGTGCCTTCGCCGGGGATTTCAAAGGTCTTGTCGTGCGAGCCATACTCTTCGGCCTGCTGGGCCATGAGTCCGACATTGGGGACAGTGCCCATCGTGGCGACGTCGAAGGCGCCGTGGGCTTTGCAGAAGTTGATGGTGGCGTCGTAGATGCCGGCGTAGCTGCTGTCGGGGATGACGGCGAGGGTGTCCTGCTCTTTGCCGTCCTTGTTCCACATGCGGCCCGAGGTGCGGATCATCGCGGGCATGGAGGCGTCGACGATGACGTCGCTGGGGACGTGGAGATTGGTGATGCCGAGGTCCGAATTGACCATGGCGAGATCTGGGCCCGTGGCGTAGGCAGCGGCGATGTCGGCCTCGATCTCGGCCTTTTTATCGGCGGGCAGGTTCGCGAGCTTGGCGGTGAGGTCTCCAAAGCCGTTGCGGAAATCGACGCCGAGTTCTTTCAGCGTCTCGCCGTGTTTGGCGATGAGGTCTTTGAAATAGACCTGAACGGCGTGGCCGAAGATGATGGGGTCCGAGACCTTCATCATGGTGGCCTTGAGGTGGAGCGAAAGGAGGACGCCCTCGGCCTTCGCGGCGGTGACCTGGTCTTCGAGGAAGGCGACGAGAGCGGCCTTGCGCATGACGGCACCGTCAAAGATCTCACCGGCCTTGAGCGGGGTCGAGGCCTTGAGGGTTGTGATGGTGCCGTCGGCGGCGACGAACTCGATCTTTACGTCGGTGGCATCCTCGACGGTGATGGACTTCTCGTTCGAGAAGAAGTCGTCGCGTCCCATCGTGGCGACGCGGGTCTTCGAATCGGCGGTCCAGGCGCCCATGGAGTGGGGATTCTGGCGGGCGTATTCCTTGACCGCCTTCGGGGCGCGGCGGTCCGAGTTGCCCTCGCGGAGGACGGGGTTCACGGCGCTGCCCTTGACCTTGTCGTAGCGGGACTTAATGTCCTTGTCTTCAGCGGTGGTAGCCTCGTCGGGGTAATTGGGAAGGGCGAAACCCTGAGACTGCAGTTCGGCGATGGCGGCCTTGAGCTGGGGGACTGAGGCGCTCACGTTGGGGAGCTTGATGATGTTCGCCTCGGGCGTTTTGGCGAGTTCGCCGAGTTCGCTGAGGGCATCGGAGACACGCTGGTCTTCTTTCAGAAACTCGGGGAATCCGCAGAGGATGCGTCCGGCGAGGGAGATGTCGCGCGTTTCCACAGCGACTCCCGAAGATTTTGTAAAAGCCTGAATGATAGGAAGCAGCGAGTAAGTCGCGAGGGCGGGGGCTTCGTCGGTCTTCGTGTAGAGGATGGTGGGGGCGTTGGACATGATCAGTGGAACCAGTAAATCGTTATTTTCCCGGAGACGCGGGCGGTCTCGCGGAGTTGCCTCTTACCCCACGGAGATCCCAAAATCAAGAAACAGGGCACAATCTCCCTTTTCATGTCGGTGTTTTCGGGGAAGTTGAGCGGCTCATGGCGGAGACATCTTTACCCCAATTTCCCGTCGGCGAGGGATTCCGTCGCGCCTTCGAGAACCTTACCAGGCTCGAGGTGGAGGTCATTCTCGTGCTCGGAAGGGAGGAAAAACCGCTCTCCCTCTCTGCGGTCGTGGAGGCATTCACCCGCGCGGGCCTGAGGCAAAACACCGGGAAAGCCTACCCGGCCAGTCGCATCAAGGAGACCCTCACGGACCTGACGAAGAGAAACATCATCGAGATGGAGCAGGGCCGCGGCTGGCGCATCCCGCTCTACTACGGGAACTACGTGGCCGCCTTCGCCTCGCGCTCGCCCGAGCATTTTCCCTTGATGCGGGCGATCTACACCGAGGCGTTTTTCCCGGCGCGGAGCGGTTATTACAATTCCTACTTCCGCGGCAACATGCCGCACATCGAGGGCAAGATACGCGCGCTCTACTACCTCGATCGTCTCGATGAGCTGGAAAAGCTGCATGCCGAGGTCGAGCGGCTCCGCTGGATGATGCCGAGCCTGCTGTTCCTTACCGAACCGCTGGACCACGAGCGCTTCGAGCGGCTCTCTCTCCCGATCCGGCGCGACGCGGTGACGGCGATGTTCTATGAAAAGCTGACGGAGATCGGTCCCCTCAACGAGCTGATCCATTACCTCGCGGAGAAGCCGAATCCGCTCTTTATCGATCCAACGGTGGGGCGGGCCATGGGCGAGTCGCTCCTCCTGATGGGGAAACTCGGCTCGGCGCGGGACTATGCGGAGCTGCTGCGCACGGAGGAAAGCACGATGCGTGACACGGAAGCGCTCGCCGAAGCCAGGGCGCTCCTCGCTGGGGTCGATTTTTTCAGCGGCCGCATCGACGAGGCCATCGCCGGGTACGAAGAGAGCCTCGCGATACGCCGCAAGGCGAGCCGGAAACGCAAGATGGCCCCGCGCGGGCTGGGCTGCCTCTTTTACCAGCTCGCCCTCGCGCGGCGTGGCGTGGCGGGAGACTTCGAGACGGCGACCCAGACGGGGAAATGGGGCGCGGAACTCGAGGGCCTTGAGGTCGGGATCTATTATTCGTGGGCCATTGATCTCATCGGCTGCCTCTCGGGCAACCCGGGCGAATCGCGTCAGGCCATCATGGCGCAGCACAAAAGCATGTGCAACGAAGAGGCAAAGACACTCACGGCGATCTTCTTCGTGATGCTGGCGCGCCTCTCCCAGGCTCCGGAGCAGATCCTCCGCGACTGGGTCCCGATCCTGGAGTTCTATGCCGAGGCCACGGAAAAGATGGGTCTGGAAGGGCTCGCCCTGGAATACCTCAGTCTCTGCGACCTGATCACCGGCGGGGAGAAGGGCAAATCCGGGAGGGCCGCAGCCTTTCTCGCGACCCATCCGGCCATGGCGGTCTACGTGCCTTTTTCGACCTCGCTGAATCCGAGCCCGCGCTGGGAATCGGGCCTCATCGCCCTCGAACAGCTCGCCGCAAAGCACGGCAAGCTCGCCGCGGCGGGTCCGTCGGTGCCGAAGACGGGTGCCGCACGCAAAGAGGTCGTCTGGATTTTTTCCGCCTTCGACGAGGAGGATCTGAATAGCGGTTACTGGTCGCTCGATCCGATCGAGCGCAGCATTGCGGCGAACGGCAAGGCCTCGAAGGGTCGCCGCATCGCCCTGAAACGGCTCAAGGAATCACCCGACGAGATTCCCCACCTCACCGATCAGGACAAGGCGATCTGCCGCCACATCCGCCTTGATCGGGGCGACTATTACCACCGCGAGTCCTATCATCTCGACAAGGCCGGGGCCCTCCTCGATCTCGTGGGGCATCCGCTCGTCTTCGGCGACGACGCGGCGACGCGACCCCTCACCTTCCGCCGCGGGCGGTTCCGGCTCGAGACCCACGAGCTCCTCAACGGCCAGCTCGAGATCAGGCTCGAACCTACCCTGTGCACGAAGACGGCGATCCACACGGTGCAGGATAGTCCCTCAAGCTATGTCGTTTACGAAGTCAATGCAGCGGTCAAAGGCCTCGCCGGGATTCTCGGGGAGAGTTCGTCCATGACAATCCCGGGTGAGGCGAAAGGGCGCTTTTTCCAAGCCATCTCAACTTTCGCCGCCGATGTCGATATCGCGGCGGACGGGGAATCGTTTTCCGCCGTCGCTGCGGCGGACCCGGGTCTGCGACAGGTCGAGCCCGACACGACGATACGGTTGCGCCTTCTACCCGAAGGCGAAGGGCTCGCGGTGCGCCTGCTCGTGCGCCCGATCGAGGGTAGCGACGCCATTTTCGCCCCCGGCGGGGGAAAAGAGATCGTCTTCGGGGTGGTGAAGGACGAGAGACTCCAGACGCGACGTCCGCTCGGGGACGAACGCTCTGCGGCCGAGGCCGTCATCGCCGCCTGCCCGGCGCTGCGCGACAGCCGCGGCGAGCAATCCGATCTGTGGGAGTGGCGTTTCCCCAATGCGAACGACTGCCTCGCCCTGCTGCGTGACCTCCATCCGCTCCGCGACAAGGGCGTCGTGCTCGAATGGCCGAAAGAGGAACCCTACCGCCTCTCGGGCGTCGCCTCGGTCACGAACACGAAACTTTCCCTCGGCACCGCGGGTGACTGGCTCACCGCTTCGGGCGAGGTGAAGGTCAGTGAGGATCTCGTCCTGACAATGCGACAACTCCTCGATCTCGTCGCGACGATGCCGCGCGGGGCCGAGTTCGTCGAGCTCGGCGACGGGCAGTTCCTCGCGCTCGAATCGGATTTCCGCCACTACCTTGAGGACATGCAGTCGCTCGCCCAGCCGGGCAAAGGCGATCTCGTGAAGCTGCCGCCGCTCGCCGCGCTCGCCCTCGAGGACTTTGTCGAGAAGACCGGCAGCGCTGCCCGCAGCAAGAGCTGGAAGGAAAAGATCGAGCGCTTTCGCGCGGCGCGGGATCACGATCCCGAAGTGCCCGCGACGCTCCAGGCCGAGCTGCGGTCCTACCAACTCGAAGGCTACCGCTGGCTCAGCCGTCTCGCCATGTGCGGTGCCGGGGCCTGCCTCGCCGACGACATGGGTCTCGGAAAAACGGTTCAGGCCCTTGCCCTGCTCCTCGAACGGGCCCCGGGTGGACCGGCTCTTGTGGTTGCCCCGACCTCGGTCGCGGCGAACTGGCTCGAAGAGGCGATCAAATTCGCCCCGACCCTGCGGCCCGCGATTTTCGGCAGCGGCGATCGCCAGGTCCAGCTCGCCGAGGCGGGTCCCTTCGACCTCGTCATCTGCACCTACGGACTTCTCCAGCGCGAAGAGGAAGCCCTGACAAAGATCCAATGGCACACCGTCATCCTCGACGAAGCCCAGGCGATCAAGAACAGCGCGACAAACCGCTCGCGCGCGGCGCGCAATCTCCAGGCTGACTTCCGCGTCGTCACGACCGGTACGCCGGTGGAGAACCGTCTCTCCGAGCTTCACACCCTTTTCCGCTTCATCCTCCCCGGCTACCTCGGTTCGTGGGATCACTTCCGCAAGAACTTCGCCGACCCGATCGAGCGCGATCGTGATCCTGTCGTGCGGGACCGGCTGCGGCGGCTCATTCATCCTTTCCTGCTGCGGCGGCTCAAGTCGGGCGTGCTCCGCGACCTGCCCTCGCGCACCGAGATCAATCTCACGATCGAACTCAGCGAGGCCGAGTCTGCCTTTTACGAGGCTCTCCGCAGCCGCGCCGTCGAGGAACTGACCGCCACCGGCGCCGCCAAAAAAGCGCAGGATGACCCCGGCAAAAAGGCCTTCATGATCCTGGCCGAACTCACCCGACTGCGCCGTGCCTGCTGCCACCCCGCCCTCGTCGATCCGAAAGTCGGGAAGACGATCAGCAGCGCGAAGCTGGCCGCCTTTTCCGAGACGGTCGAGGAGATCCTCGCCGGACGTCACCAGGTCCTCGTCTTCAGCCAGTTCGTCGATCACCTCGCCATCATCCGCGCCGAGCTCGATCAGAAGGGTATCGCCTATCAATATCTCGACGGCTCCACGCCCACGAAAAAACGCAAGGCGGCGGTCGATGCCTTCCAGCGCGGGGAGGGTGTTGTTTTCCTGATTTCGCTGAAGGCGGGCGGCTTCGGGCTCAACCTCACCGCGGCCGACTACGTCATCCACATGGACCCGTGGTGGAATCCCGCGACAGAGGATCAGGCCTCGGACCGCGCCCACCGCATCGGCCAGACCCGACCGGTGACGATCTATCGTTTTATCACGAAAGGAACGATCGAGGAAAAGATCGTCGCCCTACATCATCAGAAACGCGAACTCGCCGAGTCGCTCCTGACGGGAGCGGAGGACGCGAACGTGAGACTCTCGCCCGAGGAGCTGCTGGAGCTGATACGGGGGTAGGGGGATTTGGGATGGCGGATTTGGCCAGGAATCGAAAAGCGCCACTCGCAGGAATTTCTTTTGCTGTCGGAATATGACCGAGCGGGTAGATTCCGGGTATGAAAAATCCCGCCCCTTTTTCGCGTCGTTCTTTCGTGAACGGTTGCACTGCCTCGGTAGCTGCGGTAGCGGCGTCCATGAACGAACGTTTTGCCCTCGCCGAAGAAGCTGCCGCCAGAGCCGGTGTCAGTGGGAAGATCAACCACTCGGCGTGCAAATGGTGCTACAAGGGCATCTCCCTCGACGATCTCTGCGCGGCGGGGAAGCAGTTCGGTCTCCACGCCATCGACCTGCTCGATCCGGCGGATTTCGCGACGATGAAGAAGCACGACATGCACTGCCCCATGGTCAGCTTCCCTTCGGCCGAGGTCGAGATCGGCGGGGTCAAAAAGAAGATCGGCTCGATCCCGCACGCCTTCAACCGGCTCGAGCATCACGATACGCTCGTCGCAATCTATGAACCGCTCCTCAAGGAAAGCGCGGCGGCGGGATTCAACAAGGTGATCTGCTTTTCAGGCAATCGTGACGGACTCGACGACGAGCAGGGTCTTGAGAACTGCGCGATCGGGCTGAAGAAACTGATGCCGCTTTGTGAAAAACTCGGCGTCACCCTGACCATGGAACTACTCAATTCCAAGGTGAATCACGCCGACTACATGTGCGACCTCTCCTCGTGGGGCGCGGCTCTCTGCGACAAGGTCGGGTCCGAGCGCTTTAAGCTGCTCTACGACATCTACCACATGCAGATCATGGAGGGCGACATCATCGCGACGATCAAAGACCGTCACCAGTATTTCAGCCATTATCACACCGGCGGAGTGCCTGGTCGCGCCGAGATCGACGAGACGCAGGAGCTCTACTACCCCGCGATCATGCGTGCCATCGTCGAGACCGGCTTCACCGGCTGGGTCGCGCAGGAGTTCATTCCCAGGCGCGATGACAAAATCGCCTCGCTGAAGCAGGCTGTCGAGATCTGCACGGTGTGATCGGAAAGATCAGGGCAGCTTCCAGGCGGCACGGTACTGCTCGTACTCGGCCTTTGGCAGCAGCGCGTAGACGGGACGTCTCGCCGGATCGATCGTGGCGATGAGTCGCTTCAGATTTTCTTCGGACATCGTCGTGCAGCCGAAAGTGGTGGCATTTCCGCCGTTCCGCCAGATGTGGAAAAAGATCGAGGAGCCCGCCCCGGGCTGGATGCGCGGGTAGGCGTTGTGAGCGATGAAAAGCTTCAGGGAATGGGCGTGATCGCCCTGCTTCATCTGCGCTTTTTTCTCTTCGGTTGTGCGGGGCTCGTGGTTGAGGCGGAGATACTGGTTGTAGAGCGGCGAGTTCACGTCCTCGAACCAGAGATCCCGACTCGTCACCTGGATGTAGCTGAGCGAGGGCGCTTTCCGGATGGAGGGCGCGTAGCCCCAGGCACCGCCGAGATCGAAGACTCCGGCCGGGGCGCGGCGGTCACCCTCGACTTTCATTTTTGCTCCGGCGGGGACAGGGTGCAGTCCGCGTCCCCAGACGAGGCCGTTTTTGCCGAGACGCCCCGTCCAGTCGGGACCGACCCCTTTCCAGGGGCCGCCCGGTTCGCGCTCGTGGATGCTGAGAGTGACATGAGTCGCATTCCACCCGTCGGCTCTGCCCACAATAATTTGGGAGGATTCAGCGGGGATCTCAAAGGCACCAAGGGAACCCGCGATCCCGAAGAGAAAAAAGAGGGCATGAAGGAAATGTTTCATCTGTCACGATAATTCAGACTAGCTAGGATGTCTACCATCCCCGGGCTCAACACCTCGGCTCTTCGGTCATTTCTCCGGCGAGGGAGCCGTCGATTTTTGTGACGACGGATTTCATAAGGCGGCTCAGCTCCCGCGCCTCGGCCGCGCTCATGGCTTTGGCGAAGTGCTCTTCGATGACCTGTTCGTAGACGGGCCAGGCGCGGCGGAGAGCTTCTTTGCCGGCCTCGGTGAGAATCGCGTAAAAGACCCGACCGTCCGACTCGCAGCCCTCGCGTCGGAGGTAGCCTTCTTTTTCGAGTCGTCCGACACGGCGGGAGATGCCGCTGTTGCTGAAAAAGGTCGCGTCCGCGAGCTCGCTCATGCGAAGGCGATGCCCCGGTGCCTCGGAGAGGGTGATAAGGACATCGTAAGTGTCGTAGGAAATACGGCCCGCCTCAAGCAGCGCCGCATCAACGCGCTTCGTAACCAGGGCGTGGGCACTCAGAAAGATTCGCCAGGCGACTTGCTGGCTGCGATTACGCGGACGGGACATCGGTGGGACGATTGAGTCGACTTGGCAGGAACACGGTGGAGCAAAGCACATGTCAGGCCCTGATCAACAGCAGCTTGGCAAAAAGTATTTGCCGATGCAAATACTTTCACCCGCTGGCACGACACTTGCATTTCGTTCCTCAAGAGTCCGCCGTGACCTTGACCGGTGGATTCCTCCCTCCGATGTGCCGTGTCACGACATGCGATTCAGAAATGCCGGCGCCTGCACCAGCCGTGAGGCGGGTGAATCGTGTCGCGTTGCTCTTCGAATTCAGGAAGACGGTCGACCGGCGACTCGCCATCATTCTGGGCATCACGGCGTGGATCCTCTTCATCGGCGGATGGCATCTCCTCGCCGCCTCGGACTTCACGCCCGACGCGCTCCTCCCTGGCCCCGTGGCGGTGGTCGAGGCACTCTGGCGGCTCCTTGCGGATAGCGGCTTCGGTCTTGATATTGCTCAAAGCGTGAAACGCATCCTTATCAGTTTCGCCATCGCCGTAGCGATCGCGCTGCCCCTCGGGGTTCTCATGGGGGCGTTCCCCGTGGTGGAAAGTTTTTTCAATCCGCTCGTATCGCCCTTCCGCTATCTCCCGGCACCTTCCTTCGTCCCGCTCCTTCTCATGTGGCTCGGGACGGGTGATGGCCAGAAGATCGCGCTTCTCGTTCTCGGTGTGGTCTGGTTTCTCGTGACGCTCTTCATGGACAACACCAAGGCGGTCCGCGAAGAGCTCGTCGAATGCTCGCGCACCCTCGGAGCGACGCGCGGCAATGTTCTCACCCGCGTCATTTTTCCCGCGGCCCTTCCCAGCTATCTCGACACCGCCCGCCAGATGCTCGCGGTGAGCTGGACCTATCTCGTCATCGCCGAGATCGTCGCCGCCACCGACGGCATCGGCGCGATGATGATGCGGGCAAAGCGGTTCGTCCGCGTTGACGACATCCTCGCCGGCATTCTCGTCATCGGGCTCCTCGGCCTCGCCTTTGATCTCCTTTTCCGTCTTATCCACCGGCTCAGCTTCCGGCACCTCCATTGAGCTCCTCTCTCCTCTCTGAACTGAACTGAACCTACCTATGAAGATCACCACCCTACTGACCCGTCACGGTCGCGGCACCCTCACCGCCGCCGGCCTCGTGCTCGTCCTGCTCGTCACGAGTTGCTCCGAGCCCGCGCCACCGTCCGCAGAGACGACTCCGTCGCCTGCGGCCGAAACGGCTCCCGAAACTGCCCCGGCTCCCGCAGCGGAAACACTGCCACCTGCCCCGCCGGCCGCCGAACCTGCTCCCGAGCCAGCCCCGCCTGCAGCCGCGGCACCGGCCGGACCGATCCCGGTGAAAGTCTCGCTCTTTTCCTGGCCGGGTTACGGCTTCTGGTTCATCGCGAAAGAAAAGAACCTCGTGCCCGAGATCGCTCTCGATATCCAGATCATCGAAGACCCGTATGAGAGCTTCGGTCTCATGGCGGCTGGACAGCTCGACGTGACCTCTTCCACCGTCGAATACGGTCCCATCGCCGCCGAAGAAGGCGTCCCGGTGAAGCTCGTCGCCTACACGAATCCCTCCTACGGCACCGACAAGATCATTCTCGCTCCCGGCGTCACCGGCGCAAAAGACCTCGTGGGCAAAGAGGTCGCGGTTCTTGAGGGCGGTCTCACCCAGATTTACATGGGCATCTGGCTCGAGAACAACGGTGTCGCCTTTGATCAGGTGAAATACACGAACCTCATCATGGACGATGCCGTCGCCGCGATGGTGAGCGGCAAGGTCGCCGCCGGTGAGTTCTGGGAGCCCTTCGGCAGCAACGTGCTCAAGGCTCTGCCCGAGGCAAAAGTGGTCGATACCTCGAAGAGCGACTATTTCAAAGAGACCGCTCTGCTTGGTGACGGGATGTACATGAGCGGCTCCTTCCTCGCGAAAAAGGAGGCCGCCATGCTCACAATGAAAGCTTACTTCGAGGCGGTGAGATTCTGGAAGGAAAATCCCGCCGAGGGAAACAAGATCATCGCCGAGGGCCTCAAGTTTACCGTAGCCGATGTCGAGCTCGTCATCGGTGCCGACGGCAGTGCCACCGATGGCGGCATCTATCCTTTCAACTGGATGGAGGCCTCGCAGTTCATGGGACTCAATGAGGGCGTCCCGCCCTTTGGCAAAAACGGCCAGATCGCCGACCACTGGAAGCTCACGAACGACTGGTGGATCAAATTCGGCGTCGTCGAGAAATCGCATCCGATGGAGGCAGGAGTCGCCGCCGAACCGATGAAGATGCTCAAAGAGAGCGGTTATTAATTTCACCCATGTCATCCCTGAACTACCGCGCGCTCCATGACCGACACGCCATCCGGGAGACTTTTGTCAGGATACCTGCGGGTCGTTTTTTCATCGGCGGGGTCGGGGATGATAAATTCGTCAGTGCGGTGGAACTGCCGCAGCGCGAGCTCAGCGTGGCAGCCTTTCTCCTCGCGAGAGTCCCGGTCACTGAGGCTGACTGGGCCAAATTCCCCGGCAGCCATGCTCCCGACCATTTTTCCGCTTCGCCTCTGCCTCTCGTCTGCGTGGGCTGGCACGAGGCCAACGACTACATCGCCTGGTTATCAGAAACACTCGGAATGAGCTGCCGCCTCCCCACCGAAGCCGAATGGGAATATGCCTGCCGGGCCGGAACCCGCTCCATTTTTCCCTGTGGCGAAGACATCTCGCCCACCCTGGCGAACTACCTCTACGATGAGTCCGGTCTGTGCGTCGGCGCGGGGCAGCGGACCGCCGTGGCCTGCTACCCGCCCAATGCCTTTGGCCTCCATGAGATGATAGGAAACATCTGCGAATGGACCGCCGACGACTGGGTCCCGATGCACGATCGCTCCGGAGCGGGCAGGACGCCTGACCCGGACAAACGAACCATCCGCGGCGGCGCATGGGATCACCTCCCGCGGCTTCTCCGTTCTTCGTGGCGCGACTGGGCTCCCGTAACGGCGCGCTACGACAACCTCGGCTTCCGCGTTGCCGCCGATCTCCCCGCTCAATAACTCCCGATGGAACTGCAACTTTTCAAAACACTCTGGGGCCACGAAGGCACCATCGCCGAAGCCGCCGACCTCGCCCGCGAAGCCGGATTCTCGGGCATCGAAGGTCCCGTCCCCGCCGGTGACAGCGCCCGGGACGAATTCATCGCGACGCTCGATGACGCCGGTCTTGACCTCATCGCCGAGGTCTGCACGGCAACCCCGCCGGGATTCTACGTGCCGACGCCCCACGCCACTCCGGCGCAGCACCTCCAGTCGCTCCGCAAAGGGATCGAGTGGAGCCTGCCTGCGAGTCCACGCTTCATCAACACGATGGCGGGATCGGATTCGTGGACGCTCCGCGAAAAAATTGAGTTTCACTTTGCCCTCGTCCGGCTCGAATCCGAATACGGCATTGCCATCAGCGTCGAGACACACCGCGGACGCCCCCTCAACAGCGCGTGGATGGCGCGCGACATCCTCCGCGAAGTGCCCGACCTGAAACTGACCTGCGACTTCAGCCATTTTGTCGTCGTCGCCGAGAGGCTCGTCCTCGATGAGGAGCCCGACATCCTCGCGCTCTGTTGCGAACATGCCTTCCACCTCCAGACCCGGGTCGGCTATGCCCAGGGACCGCAGGTGCCCGACCCGCGCGCCCCCGAGCATGCCGACGATCTCGCCGCGCACGAACGCTGGTGGGACGAGGTCTGGAAAAGCCAGGTCGCCCGCGGGGTCGGCCTCGCGACGCTGACTCCCGAGTTCGGGCCCGACGGCTATCTCCATTGCGAACCCTACACCGGCAAACCGGTGGCCGATCTCTGGGAGATCAATCGCTGGATCGCTCTGCGCCAGCGCGACCGCTTTCTCAACCAATACCCTGACAAAACAAGCTCATGAGCACCGCCGCTTCCGCTCCTCCTGCGACCGCTGAATCCGCCACCACCCGGCCAGGCTACACTTTCCCGCGCAGCCCCGCCAGCGTGACCGATCTCGGGACGCTCTTTGACCGGATCACCGAGGCCGCCGAATTGCCCCGCCCGCAGGCGGTCTCTTTTCCTGCCGGGGTCTACACTAATTCCGAATTTCTCGATTGGGAAACGGGAGCGATCTTCCGCAAAGAGTGGATCTCACTCGCCCATATTTCCCAGTTCCCGAAGCAGGGCGACTACCTGCGCGTCGATCTCTGCGGCGAGCCGCTCATCGTGACGAAGGGGAAAGACGACCGTCTCCGCGTCCTTTCCCGGGTCTGCCGTCACCGCGGCATGGACTTGATGCCCGAGGGCGGCAGCCATGCCCCGCAGGGAAATCAGCGCGTCATCCTCTGTCCCTATCATCTCTGGAGTTACGACCTCAACGGGAAAATGGTCGGAGCGCCCGAGATGCAGGAAGCCGAGGGTTTTGACCGCAGTGAGGTCTGTCTCCACGAATTCCGCAGCGAGATCTGGGAAGGATTCCTTTTCGTTAATCTCGACGGCAAGGCCGCGCCTCTCGCCGAAACCTACGGGAGGCTCCGCGATGAATTTCTCAAAGGCGTGAAGATGGAAGAAGCCATCCTCGTCTGGGATCAGCACTGGGATTGCTCCTTCAACTGGAAGATCCTCCTCGAAAATTTCATGGAGGCCTACCATCATCTCGGTGCCCATCGCAAGACGCTTGAGCCTTTCCTCCCCGCCAAAGGATGCTGGACCGAGGCCGAAGATCCCGGATTCTCCGCGATGCACCTGCCCCTGCGTCCCGATCTCGTCGAGACGATACGCGAGACCGGAGACGCCGGCACGACGATGGCTCCCTTTCCCGGACTGACCACCGAGCAATACCTGGAATGGTGGGTCTATCTCGGTTTCCCCAACTTCCTCCTCTTCACTGCCCCGGACCGCGTCTACTGGTATCGTCTGATCCCGACGGGTCCCGAGACCTGCAGCCTCACCACCACGATGCTGCTACACCCCGATACGATCGCGAGGGACGACTATGCCGAGGTCTACGAAAAGGAAGTCGAAGCCGCGATCAACTTTCATCTCGAAGACATGGAAGTCTGCGCCGCGACTCAGAAAGGAATGCGCTCAAGTGCCTATCAACAGGGAAGACTCAGCCACCTCGAGGAGCCGATCTGGCATTTCCAACGCTACCTCGCCAGAAAAATCAAAGAGTCCGCTCTGCAACTCTGGAAAAATGAATCTTCCTTTTTCGCTGGAAGGTAGAATCGCCGTGGTCACGGGTGGTTCCTCAGGAATCGGCGCGGCCATCGTCGCGCGATTCCTTGCCGCCGGTGCTCTCGTCACGATCGCCGACCGTCTCCCGCCCGCCGGGGACGATGGCGACTACGTGCGAACCGATGTCTCAAACGAGGATGAGGTAGCCGCCCTCCTCGATGGAGTGAGGTCGCGCCACGGCAGGCTCGACATCCTCATCAACAACGCGGGAATCCAGCCGCTTGGGGTCACCTTCGACACCGTCACGAGCTCGGTCCTGCGGCGCACCTTCGAAGTCAATGTCCACGGGGTGACCTACGGGATTAAACATGCCTCGCGGCTCATGGAAAAGGGAGGACGCATCATCAACATGGCTTCGTTTGTCGGATTGTTAGGCGTCCCGGGAGGCACGGCCTACGCCGCCTCGAAAGCTGCCGTGATTCACCTGACCAAGTGCGCCGCGATCGAACTCGCCGCTCGCGGCCTCACGGTGAACGCGATCGCTCCGGGCACGATCCTGACGCCCGCCGTCACCGGTATCCCCGACAATCCCGAGATCGCTTTCGCTGAGACTCGAACCCCGATGGGCCGACTCGGCGCGCCCGATGAGGTTGCCGCGGCGGTCCATTTCCTCGCCTCGGACGAGGCCTCCTACGTGACGGGGGCGATCCTGCCCGTCGATGGCGGGATCAGTGCGGGTTGGGAACGCTACGATCTCTCTTTACCAAACGAAATCAGCCTCTGCGGCGAATGGCATGACCCGCAATCCTGACGATCCACCTGTTCCTTTTTCTCCTCCGCCGCGCTTCATCTGGCCCGACGGTAAACGCTGTGCCGTGATGCTCTGTTTTGACGTGGACGGAGAGACGACCGCCCTCTCCGAAGATCCCGCACTCGCGAGTCGGCTCACGACGATGTCGCAGTGCGAATACGGTCCGCGCATCGCGGTGCCGAGGCTTCTCGGGCTGCTCGAGCACCTCGGCCTCCCCGCCACATTCTTTATCCCTTCTTACATCGTCGAGCATCATCCCCTCATGACACGCGCCATCGCCGCCGCCGGACACGAGATCGGGGCCCATGGACATCTCCACGAGAAGCTTCACACTCTTTCGCCCGGCGAAGAGGAAGACATTCTCCAAAAAAGTCTCGCCATCATCGAAAGCGTCACGGGTCAGCGACCGACCGGCTTCCGCGCGCCCTGGTTCGAGATCAATCCCGGCACCACCGACCTGCTGCGTCGCGAAGGTCTCGACTATAATGCCAGCCTGATGAGTGACGATGTCCCCTTTCTCCATGGGAACGGTCTCGTCGAAATCCCCGGCAACTGGATGCTTGAGGACTGGGAGCAGTTCGCCTTCAACGCCGATCCGGCGTGGGGTGTGATCCCCGAAGACTGCGACAAGGTTTACCAGCTCTGGTGGCAGGAGTTCATCGCGATGCGTGACTTCGGCTGTTGTTTTGTCCTGACCCTGCACCCCTGGTTGAGCGGACGTCCCTCGCGGGTGAGGCTGCTCGAGCGACTTTTCAACGACATCATCTCGACCGGCGACGCCTGGTTCTGCCGCGGTGCCGAGCTGGCCGCGTGGGTGCGGGAACATCCCGAACACCGCCGCGAGATCACCTACGACCGATGACGAGGATTATTTCCCCCACTTGCGCCCTTCCGCCGGGGAGTTTCCTGATGGGCGCGTGCGACGAAGACAAGTTCGCCAATGACACCGAGCGTCCGCGCCGTCTTGTCGAGATCGAACGGTCCTTTGAAATCGGGATCTTCCCGGTCACCGCAGCCGAATGGGCGAGCTTTGAGCCGGACCGTGTCCTCGCCGCAAACGATCTCCCCGTCGTGAATGTCTCGTATGGCGATATCGCCCGTTATCTTTTCTGGCTCAATGAAAATCAAACAGGTAGGCCATGGCGCCTTCCCACCGAAGAGGAGTGGGAGTATGCCTGTCGGGCAGGAACGGAAACGATCTTCAACACCGGCGATCATCTGAACCGGTCGGAAGCGAACTTTCTCTTCAACGAGTCTATCGAGCGCGTCGGACCGGGAGGTCGAACTGTCGTCTCTACCTATCCGCCGAATTCCTGGGGGCTCTACGACTTCCACGGAAACGTCTCCGAATGGACCGCGTCCGGCTGGAGGCCCGATCTTCATTCCGAAACGGTCTCTGTTTTCGGCCGTCATACCGTTCGCGGCGGGGCCTGGGACTACTTGCCAAGGCTTCTCCGGAGTTCCTGGCGCGACGGGCTGAGTGACTCGACCCGACGGGATAACCTCGGTTTCCGTCTCGCGCGCGACATCCGGTAGAGGCCCGCTTTCGCCGCAGACCGGAAATCCCTAAGTTCCTGCGACTTCCCCTTGATTCCCCTCTCAAAAAGGAGCAGTCTACCTCGTTCACAGAACTAAAGCGGGTGTCGTTCAATGGTAGGACGCGAGCTTCCCAAGCTTGAGACCGGAGTTCGATTCTCCGTACCCGCACCAGGCCTTTCAACCGTCTGAAGGCCTTATAAAATAGGGAAAGTCCGATTTACCGGATTTCCTCAGACTGTGCTGAACTCAATTGCGATGTTGTAACCGGGGCTTCATGGACTTCTTAGCGCACGGTGACGAATCTGTTGGCGTGCTCATGACGTTTTAGACGACCGCCGGGATTGCCGCCATCCTCGGGTAATCATTGTAACCTCGGCGCCCGGGACCGTAAAAGGTTGCAGGGTCAGGCGTATTGAGTTCGGCTTCGGCGGCAAAGCGCTCGGGAAGGTCGGGATTGGCGAGGAACGGCACCCCGAAAGCAACCGCGTCGATTTTTCCGGCGGTAATATCCCTGGCGGCCTCTCCTGCGGTGTATCCCATGTTGCTGACAAGCGCTCCTTGATAGACCGATCGGACCGGGGTGAGGACATCACCGCTCTGGATCCCGAGGAGATCGGTGCGCATGATGTGAAGATAGGCGAGGTGGCGCTCATTGAGAACCCCGGCAAGGTAGCTTGCGAGCCCGACAGGGTCACTGTCGAGCATGCTGTTGAAGCTGTTGAGCGGCGAGAGGCGCAAGCCGACCCTGTCACTGCCCCATACATCGATGACGGCATCGACGATCTCGAGGAGAAAGCGAGCCCGGTTCTCCACGGAACCGCCGTAGGGACCGGAGCGCCGGTTTGATCCATCGCGAAGAAACTCATCGATGAGGTAGCCGTTGGCACCGTGGATCTCCACCCCGTCAAATCCGGCGGCTTTGGCATTGATGGCGGCAAGGCGGAATCCCCTGACAATGCAGGGGATCTCCGCATCGGCAAGCTCCCGGGGCACGACGTAGTCCTTTTTTCCCTCGGGGGTCTGAACCCGATCGTTCGTGATCGGGATGGCACTGGGCGCAACAGGTTGGGTGCCGTTGTTCAGAATCGGATGACAGGCCCGTCCGCCATGCCAGAGCTGCAGAAAGATCCGCCCGCCTGCCGCATGTACTGCCGAGGTGGTCTTTTCCCATCCTTCGACCTGGGCAGCGGAGTAGATCCCTGGCTCACTGATGAAAGAGGAGTTCCCCTCCATCACCATGGTCGCTTCGGCGATGATGAGACCGGCACTCGCCCTCTGTGAGTAATGCTCGGCGATGAGGTCCCCGGGGACATGGCCCGCCTCGGCCCGGGCCCGCGTGAGCGGGGCCATGAGAATGCGGTTCGGGATTTCGAAAGCGCCGACCCGGAGCGGTTGAAAAAGCGCGGCGTGGCTCATGAAAGGGCGGAAATAAGGAGAGCGGGAAGTGGAGCGGGAATTACTTCGGGCCGAGGAGGCTGGTGATGAAGTGGCGGCGACCGGCGAGGGTGGTGATCGCGAGGATGCCGATGACAGCGGCCATGCCATATCCGGCCTCGAGGATGAGAACGTGATACATGACGATGACCACGGCGA
>DIVG01000050.1 GCA_002422425.1 Akkermansiaceae bacterium UBA6138
AGGTGGTGGGCAGAGAAGGATTCGAACCTTCGAAGGCATAGCCAGCAGATTTACAGTCTGCCCCGTTTGACCGCTCCGGAATCTACCCGTAACACAAAACCAGCGGGGGGGAACCGCCGATCTGCGATGACGTCAAGATGTAGGGATGCGGCGGATTTGCAAGGAGTTTCTTCGCAAACTCGCCCCCGGCACAGGGCTTACGCACCAAAATGATGGGAAATAGAGGCGAGGAGTTCGGAGCGGAAGGCGGGATCGAGCGCGGCCCGCTTTCTCTTGGAGCGGATGGAGGACTTCGGTAGATGATTGCGCAGGGTCTGAGCGCTCATTTCGCGCAGGATGCAGAGATTGTGGGCGGCGGTATGCTCGCGCACCTGGCAGTGATCCTCGCCGAAGGTCAGGTCCAGCACGTGGTGGAAGCTCTCCACCGCCCAGTGCTCCCGGATGTGCTTGGCCAGCCTCGGAGCGTCGGCGGGAAGGCTGCTCAGGTAGTAGTGGGTCTCCACGGAGAGTTCCTCGCGCTTGGCTCCGCGACAGGTCGTGCGGATCAGGCGCACGACGCTTCGCAGGCCGGCCCACTTCCAACTCTTGTGGAAGAAGTCCAGGTCGTCCAGCGCGGTGCAAAGGCGCTGCTCGTAGCGCCCGTGGGAAAGGGCGACGCTTTGGCCGTCGCGCAGAGGGCCGGGAGCGAGCAGGGCGCCGGGGACGACGCCTGCGGCGATGGCGGCGGCGATGGCGGCGGCGTCGAAACCCGAGGCGGCGTCCAGCTGGGCGAAGCGGGCCTCAACCGCGCGCATCGCTTCCTTCTGGTTGGCCTTGAGGGCGAGGATGTAGTCGCCCCCGGCTTCGTGGATGTGCGCGGCGATGTGCGGATGGGCGCCCATGGCGTCGATGCTCACGAGCGTGCCCTCGAGCTCGAGCAGCTCCAGCGGGCGAGGCAGGGCCTCCAGCTCGTTGCTCTTCTCCCGGCACACGACCTGCCCGGCGCTGATGCCGGCCTCGCTCACCCAGGCGCGCAGGACATGCACCATCTCCTGCTTGGTGCTGGCCGCGGCGGTGCCGCGCAGGGCTTTGCCGTCGATCTTGATCTGGCGTCCGGCCAGGTCGCCGCACCAGTCGGCGAGGATGTCGAGCAGGGCCTGGGGCCGGAGCGCGATGAAGACGTTGCGGAAAACATCGTGGCTGGGCGGACCGTTGGGGAGGGGCAGGAAGCTGCGCAGCCACCGCTCCTGGGTCTTGCCGAAGGCCTCCATGTCGGTGAAGGCGTCGTTGTCGGAAAGCATGGAGCAGAAGGCGATCATGAGAACCTCGTCGATCCGGTGAAGGACACGCCCTTCCTCGCGCGCGTCGGGCATCAGCGCGAAGCGCGCGCGGAGCAGTTCGAGGGGGGAGGCGGAAGGATCGTCGGGGCTGTCGGAAGGGTTGGGCATCCCTCCCTATGCCAGTCACAATCGATTGTACAAGTTATAATTACCATTTTCACTCATGCGTAAGCCCTGCCCCCGGCACCATCGCGCGCAAAAAAAATCAGAGGAGATCCTCCGCTACAACGGAATTCTGCTCGCGACTCGACAGGACGCGGGCCTGGCTGACAACGGCGTTCTCATCACACTCAAAGCGATAAGCGTGGCAGTTCGGACAAATATTTACCTTGCTGGCCACGATGGAATCACAGCCCATACAAACCTTGTAAAGGGCGGGATTTTTAACGATACGACGGGCTCTTTTGGCACGGTCGGCTATAGCGGCGTTCTCCTTTGACATTCGGGCGAAAATTTAGTTCGGATGAAGTTTTTTTGCAAGAATGAAATTACAAATCTGGAATTTTCTCATAATTAACATAATTGATTGGAGTTGGTTGCGGCTTTTGTCGACGGAATTTAAAAAACCCGCTTCTCATGACAATTTACCTCTGAAGCAGCGGATTGGCCGGTAAATCCGGTTTCTCTGTGAGAGGTTTGCCTGTAGCGTCGGGGCGTCTTGAAAAGTCGAGGGGATACAGCCGCACCAGATCTAGTCGCTCCGCAGCTGCGCCGTAGCCGTCGGCTGGCGGCTGCCCTAAAGGCGGTGCCGTTGGCGACGCCGGAGAATCCGGTGGTTTTTGATCATGTGGCGGAGGCGGGACAGCCGCTCTATCTTGCCGCCGTCATTTCGGCCTGGCGCGAGGCGGGAGAACTCGACTCGGCGGTGTGGGTTCTCTGCTCCCAGGTGAAGGCGCAGGAAGTGATGCAGAGTGAGATCAGCGTCTGGGGACACGAGGCTCTCTTTTTACCCGAGTATGAATGGGCGGGATTCGAGGAAACCCTGCCCGATCCCGAGTCCGCCGCGGAGCGGCTCGCAGTGCTGAAGGAGATCCACGAAATCACGCGGGAAAAGGGCGACGCCGTCGTCGTGCTGACGGTGGAGTCACTCTCCGAGGGCGCGCCTCCTCCGGGGTCTCTTTCCCGACAGGCCGAAAAGTTGAGCCCGCGGGACAAGCTCGATCTCGCGACCTTTGCGAAAAAGCTCGAGGACGCCGGCTATGAACCCGAAGCCCAGGTCTTCCAGCGCGGCCAATTCGCCCTGCGCGGCGGGATCATCGATGTTTTTTCCTGGCAGGCGCTGCATCCGGTGCGGATCGAGCTTTTCGACGAAGAGATCGAGTCCATCCGCGAGTTCGACGTCGATGCCCAGACCTCGATCGGCAAGGTCGATGCCTGCGAGATCCTGCTGAGCGAGGCGAATCTGGAGCAGTCGGGTCAGATCGCGGACTACATCGGGGAAAAGGATCTCATCATCGCGGTGGAGTGCGACAGCGAGCTTGCCCACGTCCGCATCAGCAGCGGCCTCAATCTCGACCCATCGGGGCCTGAGGACTTTGACGGGGCCTGTTTTGACAATCCTCTCGGCGAGTTCGGCGCGGGCGATTTTATCCTGCAGGAGGCGCGACGCGACGAGTTCTCCCGTCAGATCGCGTCCTGGCGGAAGGACAAGTGGACCGTGCTGATGGCCTTCCACTCAGACGGGGAGAAAGAGCGTTTCGCCGAGCTGATCCTTGAGAATGCGTGGAACGACGGATTTCTCAAGCCGGTCATCGGGACCCTGAGCCGGGGTTTCACGATTCCCGATGCGAAGCTCGCAGTCCTGAGCGACGCGGAGATCTTCGGCCGTTATCAGAATCAGCGCGGACGCCGCCGCTACCGCCTCGCGCGCGAGTTGCAGGCGAGCAAGCAGGTCAGCAGTCTGCGCGAATACAACTACGGAGACCTCGTCGTCCACATCGATTACGGAATCGGAAAATTCCGCGGGATCCGCACGCGCGAGTCCACCGACGGCAGTCAGGAAGTCCTCGAGATCGAATATGAGGACGAGGCGCGTCTCTTTGTCCCCCTCGATCAGGCCCATCTCGTCTCACGCTACATCGGCACGGGCAAGAGCGCGCCGAAGCTTTCCCGCCTCGGCGACAAGCGCTGGTCACGGATCCGCCGCGACGCGGAAAACTCCATCCTCGACTACGCCGGACGTCTCCTCTCGATCCAGGCCGAGCGGGCCGCCTCGCAGCTCGGGTTTGCGCATCCGCCCGACAACAAATGGCAGTGGGAGTTCGAGCATGCCTTCATTTACAAGGAGACGCCCGACCAGCTTCGCGCGATCGAGGAAACCAAGACCGACATGGAGAGCGCCAGGCCGATGGACCGGCTCATCTGCGGCGACGTGGGTTTCGGCAAGACCGAGGTGGCGATCCGGGCGGCTTTCAAGGCGGTCATGTCAGGGAAGCAGGTCGCGATCCTCGCGCCCACGACGGTGCTCGCCGAGCAGCATTTCCGGAACTTCCGGGAGCGCATGTCGGACTTTCCCGTGAAAATCGAGACCCTCAGCCGCTACCGCACGGCGGCGGAGCAGCGCACCACTCTGGGCAATCTCATTGCCGGCACGACCGACATCGTTATCGGCACGCACCGCGTCATCTCGAAGGACGTGCAGTTCAAGAATCTCGGCCTCGTCGTCGTTGATGAGGAGCAACGATTCGGAGTCCAGCACAAGGAGCGCTTCAAGGAAATGTGGCGCTTCGTCGATGTCCTGACTCTCTCCGCCACCCCGATTCCACGGACGCTCTACCTCTCCATGATGGGCGTGCGGGAGATGTCCATTATCGACACGCCTCCGCCGAACCGCCGCCCCGTCGCGACGACAGTCTGCCCCTACGACGAGCGCATCATTCGCTCGGCCATCGAGAAGGAGCTCGCGAGACAGGGTCAGGTCTTTTTCCTCCACAACCGGGTCAAGTCGATCCAGGGAGTGAAGCGCCGCATCGAGGACCTCGTCGCCGGTGCCCGCGTCGAGGTCGGGCACGGGCAGATGGACAGCGACGAGCTCGAGGACGTCATGAGCCGCTTCATCCGGCATGAGTTCGACGTCCTCGTCTGCACCACGATCATTGAGAGCGGGGTCGACATCCCGAACGCGAACACCATTATGATCGACCGGGCCGACCGCTTTGGTCTTGCGGACCTTTATCAAATCCGCGGACGGGTCGGGCGGGCGGACCGGCGCGCCTACGCCTACCTGATGCTGCCGCCTGACATGCTCACCGTCGGTGACGCCCGCAAGCGCATCAACGCGATCAAGCAATACTCTTCTCTCGGTGCCGGGTTTAAAATCGCGATGCGCGATCTCGAGATTCGCGGAGCGGGCAACCTGCTCGGAACCCAGCAGAGCGGTCATATCGCCGCAATCGGCTTTGACCTCTACTGTCAGCTCCTTAAGCAATCGGTCTCCAAGTTAAAAGGCGAACCCGCCGCCGATCGCGTCGAGCTGTCGATCTACATCGACTTCCTCTGCACGAACGAGGCGAGCTACCACAAGGATCCCGAAGGCAGCCTGCCCGCCTTCATCCCTGCCGACTACATGCCCGAGGCGCGCCTCCGCATCACCGCCTACCGCGAACTGGCCGAGGCCTCGCAGGTCGAGGACCTCGATGCCCTGCGGGAAAACTGGGCCGATCGCTTCGGTCACCTTCCGCAACCGGCGATTCATCTCCTCACCGCGACCGAGATCAAAATCCGCGCCGCCCGCAAGGGATGCGGAGCCCTCGAGGTCCGGGATCAGAAGCTGAAACTGACCAAAAACGGCAAGTTCATTCAAATAAACGGCAAGTTTCCCCGTTTAATAGGGGACAATGAAGAAGAATGGCTTGAGTCAGCCCTCGACTGGGTTTTAGACTTGTGAGGCGATTTTACGATTCCGAAACTCCCCCCATTTTTATGATGACTCTGATCCCATCGCCTCGTCGCGCGGCCCTGACCTCGCTTTCCCTACTGGCGGGGTTTGCTCTCACCGGGGCGGCCGCGGCACCCGTCGAGCTGAACCGCATGAAGGCGGTCGTCAACGGGGAACCAATCACTCAGACGATGGTCGACCAGGCGGTGCAAACCCAGGTCCAGGTATGGCTGATGGGAAACAAAGGTATGGTCAGCCGCACCGAGGCCGAACGCGAAATTCGTCGGATGGAAGAGCGGGCCCTTGACGATCTCATCGACCGCACCCTCATTCTCAGTGAATTCAAAAAACTCGGCGGGGCGATCAAGGACCAGTATGTCGATGAGTCGGTGAACCGTTTCATCACCGAACGGTTTAAGGGAGACAAGGAAAAGTTCATGGCAGAGCTCAAAAAGACCGGCATGACAATCGCCCAGTTTCGTGAAGTCCAGCGTGATCAGATCGCGATTCAGGCCCTTCGCTCACAGCACAGCGGCGATGACGCGATCCCGAACACCCCCTGGGAAAAGAAGGCCAAATACGACGAAATCAAAGGCGAATTCGCCTCGGAAGGCCAACCGAAGCTTCTCATCATGTCAATTCCGAAGCAGACTGAGTCGAGTAGTCACGAAGCGCAGAAAAAGGTCCTTGAAACAGTGATGTCCAAGCTGAAAAACGGGGGCGACTTCGGAACCCTTGCGAAAGAGTATTCGGGCGACAGCTTCGCGAGCAAGGGGGGCTCTGTCGGTGTCCTCGGTAAAGACACCCTCAACGAGGGACTCACCCGGGTCGCTTACGGCCTTCCCACCGGTCAGGTGAGCGAACCGCTCGATGATGGCCCGACCTGGCGAATCCTCAAGGTGGAAGGACGCGTCGGGCAGAAAACCCCGGGCTACGAGGAGCTCGAAGAAGAGATTGACCGGCGCCTGACCGGCGAGAAACGGCAGAAGAAACTTGAAGGCTGGCTCAAAAAGCTTCGCCGGGATGCAAATGTTCGCATTTACGACAACTGATTTTTTGAGCCGTGCTGATAGCGAATCGGGGGTGTCGAAGCAGTAAAATCGTGTAAGTTCCTCCTGTGCGTGTCCTCGCCATCGACCCGGCGCTGCGGAACACCGGTTTCGCCGTCATTGAAGAATCGCTCGCTGCGGCTGGGAAGCCCGGGTTTCGCGCGTTGGCTTACGGCGTGATCCGAAACCACCGAAACCTGCGTCAAAGCAGCTGTCTCGTCGCGATCCGCGAACAGATCGTCGAGGTCATCCGCGCCCATTCGCCCGAAGTCTGTGCGGTCGAGGGGGTCATCTTCGTGCAGAGCTACAAGACTGCAATCACGATGGGCGCTGCCCGCGGGGCCGCCATCCTCGCCGCCGCCGAGCACGGGCTGGACGTCTTCGAATACGCTCCACGTCGCGTCAAGCAGGCTGTCGTCGGGAACGGGGCCGCCGCCAAGCAGCAGGTCGCCTTTATGATGCGCGCCCTCCTCGGCCTCACCGAAACCCCTGAACCCGACGCGGCTGATGCCCTCGCCATCGGCCTGGCTCACTGCTACGCGCGGGATCCGAACCGCGTCACCGCCCCCGCCGACCGGCCGGTCTCACTTTAATCCGAACCGTCACGCTCTCCCATGCACGTCGATGACATTCGGAAAATCCTCATGCTCCAGGCGTTTGAGGAAAAAAACGGGGATGGAGATTTTTTTCCCGAGGCCGAGATACTCTCGGCAAATAGTGCCTCGGGTGCCCCGCTCGACAGGAGAGCGAGCCGGGCCGACGAGGATGCCTTCCTCGCAAAACGAGCCGATATTCTCCTGCGGCGACTTCGTTCCCGCTCTCCCGAAGCAACGCGGTGGATCGATCAGATACCGGAGCGGTTCCCTGCCGGAGCGCTTGCCGCCGGTCTCGGGATCATCGCGGCCCTTGCCGGGTTTTTTACGAACGAACTGGGACCGGAAAAACGTATCAACATCCTCTCGTTTCCCTTGCTCGGCATCCTCCTCTGGAGCGCCATCATCTATCTTCGCGAGATTTTTCTCTTCTTCCGGGGGAGGACCGCGGAAACCATTCCGGTCTGGCTTGAGTCACTGGGCGAGCGGCTCAAGTCCCGCCACGAGGCGTTCGATGCGGCGACCGACTCTTTTAAAAATGCCCGACTTCTCTTTGAAAAACGCTGGTTCCTCCTCTCCGCTCCCGTCCCGGTGGCACGGCTCAAGTCGCTGCTCCACGCCACTGCTTTTATCCTCGCCGCTTCAGCCGTAGGCGGGATGTATGTCAAAGGTCTTGCCAACGAATATCGAGCCGTCTGGGAAAGTACTTTTTTCACCGACGGGAGTCAACTCCGCCCCTTCCTTGAGCTGGTGCTAGGGCCCGCAGCCGCGCTCTGCGGTAGCACCCTACCCGTCGCTGCCGAGCTCAACGCGATGCAGTGGCCTTCGGAGGGAGAGAATGCAGCGCGCTGGATCCACTGGTATGCGATCACGATCGGGCTTTTTGTCCTGCTGCCGCGCGCGGTGCTGGCCCTCGTCTGGAGGCTTCGCGCCAATCGGCTCGCCCGCACCCTGCCCTTCCGCGAGGTCTCGCCGTTGTATTTTGAAAGGTTACTCTCAACATCGACGGGAGCGTCCCTGCCGCTGCGTCTTGTCCCCTACGCTTTTTCTCCGGACGCCGCATGCCGGAGCGCTGCGGCGGAGCAGCTTGAACGACAGTTCGGCCGTACCGTCACGCTCCACCTTGCCCCGGCAATTCCCTTCGGCGAAGAGGAAACCGTCACCCTCGCGCCCCTGGGCGGAGACGTTGAAAATGCGGAGATCGTGCCCCTCTTCCACTTTGCCGCGACGCCCGAGCTTGAGACCCACCTGACTGTTTATGAAAACCTCTCAGGCCTCTCGCCCAAGCCCGTTCGCTACGTCCTTCTCGATACAACGAGCTTTGATCGCAGGTCCCTGACATTCAGCGATGCACAAGTTCGAAGGGAAGGACGCAGGGCAGCCTGGGAAAGGCTCTTCGAAGGCAAAGATATCACCATCATCCCTTTTTCCGCCAGTTCCGCACTAACACCATCCTGAACCATGCCCTCAACTACGTCTGACAGAGAGGTCGTCCTCAGTCTCATCTCACACACGAACGTCGGCAAGACGGCCCTTGCCCGTACCCTCCTTCGCAAAGACGTCGGTGAAGTGGCCGATAGTGCCCATGTCACGGTTATCCCGGAATCATACACACTCCTCGAAGACGGGGGGGTGATCGCAAAGCTTTGGGATACCCCGGGCTTCGGATCCAATCTTGCCAAACTCGCCAAACGCTTGCGTTCAAGCGGCAATCCGGTCGGTTGGATCCTCCATCAGTTTTGGGACCGCACCCGAGACAAATCTCTCTGGTGCAGCCAGGAGGCGATTCGCAATGTCCAGTCTGACGCCGACGTCGTGCTCTATCTTGTCGACGCCTCGCAGTCACCCGCCACGATCGGGTATGTCGATCTTGAGATAGAGATCATTGAATGGATAGGCAAACCGGTTCTCGTTTTCCTGAACCAGACCGGAGCTCCGGACGGGGAACGCGACCGGCAAAACGAACAGGAATGGCGCGATCATCTCGCCCGTCACGCGATCGTGAAGAAGGTCTCAACCCTTGATGCCTTTACGCGATGCTGGACGGTCGAGCACCAGATTCTCGCCCATGCCGCCGAAGTCATGGAGGGGGGCAAGCAGCGGACCGCCCGCCTCCTCACTGACGCCTGGATCGCCCGGAATCTTTCGATCTTTGATGAATCGATCCGATCCATCTCCGGTCTCGTCTACTTTGCCATGACCGATACTGAGCAGCTTCCCCAGCGGAGTCTCTTTGAGAAATTCGTTTCCATCCTTAAGAAAAGCGAAGGCAATCGCGAGTTCGAAAAAATCCAGGCGGCGATGTATAAACGGCTCGCGGAAAAGACGAAAGAGACGGTCAATCAGCTCATTCTCCTCAACGGTATCTCCGGCGAATCGGCCGCCAGCCTGGCGAAGACTTCACGAGAGACGCTTGCGGTGAAACGCGGTGTCGAAGAGCCCGTTGCCGCCGTTCTCGGCGGAGTCAGCAGCGGGCTCCTCGGCGGTATCTGCGCCGATCTCATCTCGGGCGGGATGACCCTCGGCGGCGGGGCCATCGTCGGCATGCTTGTGGGTGGAGCGACCACCTACGCCCTTGTCCGCGGCTACAACTTGACTCAAAGCGGGCAAAATATGGTGCGCTGGAGCGAGGCGCACTTCATCGATCAGGTGAAGTCCATTGTCATGCTCTATCTGGCCGTTTCGCACTTCGGGCGCGGGCGGGGAGCCTGGCAGGATCCCATTAACAATCCCGCGCGCTGGCAGAAAGTGGTCGAATCCGCGATGAAGGTCGATGAAGCCGGGTGGAGATCACTCTGGAAAAAAGGCGGCTTTTCCGCCGATCACGAAAGGATCTCGGGGAGCCTCGTCAAACAACTCCGGCGGCTCCTTGAGACGGTCTTTTCCGAACTCTATCCCGAGAGCGGGCCGATCTTCAGAAAACGATAGCCAAAACGGCAGGCTCAGGCTGACCGGACCGCCTCCGCGTCGACGCCGCGAAGTTCGAAGATCTTGAGAATGGTGTCTTCAATGAGATTGCTTGGACACGAAGCCCCGGCGGTGATCCCGACGACAATGGGTTCTTCGGCGCTAAAGAGGGCGGAGTAGGCGCTGACTTCCTCTTTCTGATGGAGGTCGTAGTGAATAATTTCTTCGAGCGAGACAATACACTCGGCACTGCGAATGAAGAAGGTCGGCAGCTCCTTTTCTCCTATCTCGACGAGGTGGGTCGTGTTCGAGCTGTTGTAGCCACCGACGACGAGGAGCAGGTTCATCGTGTGTTTGAGGAGATCGAAGAGGGCATCCTGCCGCTCCTGGGTCGCCCCGCAGATCGTGTCAAAGACCGAGAAGTTATCGGCATGACCGTCACGCTTCACGATCGCCTCGCGGACCCGGCGCTGGATCTCTTCAGTCTCGGACTTCAACATCGTGGTCTGGTTAGCGACGCCAAGCAGGGCGAGATGGATGTCAGGATTAAAACCCTCGGACATGGCACCGGCGAAACGCTCGCGAAAGGCATCAGCACTCCCTCCATGAAGGAGGTAATCCAGAACAAAATCGACGTCTTCCAGAGTGAGGACGATAAGATAATGACCCCGGCCATCCTCGCCGACGGCGCGTGAGGCGGTTGCCCGGGTCTCTTCATGATCGGCCTTGCCGTGGATGATGGAAGTGATCCCGTCCCTCGCGAAACCGCGGACCCGTTTCCACACTTTCATGACATCACCGCAAGTGGTGTCAACGGTGAGACAGCCGCGGCTCTCGACTTTGTCCATGAAGGAAATCGGCGCGCCAAAGGCGGGGACGATAACCACGTCGTTTTCATTGAGATCGTCGTATTGCCCGTTCATTTCGCGCCAGGGCAATGAAACGATATTCATTGCCTCAAGCTGTCGATTCACCTCGGGGTTGTGAATAATCTCACCGATCAGAAAAATGCGATGCACGGGGAAAACCCGGCGCGACGCATAGGCCAGATCGATGGCCCTTTCGACGCCGTAGCAGAATCCGAACTGCTTGGCGAGACGAATCGTGGTATTGCCGATGGTCATGACCCCGTTCCGGGCCCGCACTTTCTCAACGATAGAACTCTGGTAGTGATCCGCCACTTCCGCCTGGACACGCTCCATGACCTCGGGGGTGCGGACATTGACGCGGCGTTTTTGTCGTTCAGGCGAAGTGGGCATGGGTCGCAGAGCCTCGGGGGATCGTGATCAAAAGGGAACGTCAGTTCGGTCAAGGGGCGCATCGGTGATAAGAACCGACGGCGGGGCGTCCGGGTCGGCATAGTCGGTCGGGCGCGGCACGTTTTTCCCGATCGTCGCATCCTCGGGCTGGGTGTCCGCAATGTGAATCGGGGCCCCCGCCCTTACGAGGTCGAAGAACTCTTTCGCGATCGATCGATGGAGGCGAAGACAGCCCTTTGTCCTCGGTTCGGGCCAAACGCCGCCCGCATGAAAACCGTAACCGGATTGAAACTCAACCCACCAGGGCATCGGATAACCGACATAGCGATAACCGGCCGGCATCTCACTGCGTTTCCCGGGGCGTATTTCTTCGCCTTTCACGTAGAATCCATAGGTGCCGGAGCGCTTCCGCGGCAACTTGTTGAAAGCCTTGAAAGTTCCCTTCGGCGTCGGACTGTCAGCCTTGCCTATTGCGACCGCCGCGACGAACCGGGGTTCGTCCCCCTCAAGGACATAAACGGCCCGGTTGTTGAGACTGACTTTCACCTGCACGTTCGCCGGGTTCGTCACGGTGCCGTAGCGCACCGCCATACTCACGGGCCCCGCAGGTTCGGGTTTGGTCACACACGACACCTGGAAAAAGGAGACACCGAGAGCGATCGCTCCGAAGCCAAAACCGGTTTTAAAAATAAGGATCCGTCTCTTCATGTTCTAAAGCGGGGAATCTACACCAAAGATTGACCGGGGCGAATGATGGATGACCCATTTTCGGGAAAATGAATTTTTTATAAGCGGAACGTTGACATCTGTTGATAATCAGTTAAATTTAGATCAGTTACTTTCTCGGTAACTGTCTGTTTGTGTTTCGTGTTTCGGAACCGCTCAGCCTTCGGGCTGAGCGGTTTCTGTTTTTAGACAGGGATTTTTTCGCCGAATCGAATCGAGACAAAAAAGCGGCCTCCGCTCTCGCGGGAGCCGCTCTTCGGGGGGAAAGGGCCTCCGAATTTCGCGGTTACGCCCACGGAAGCTTCCACTGGCCGGGAATGGCAATCTCGTAGTTCCCGTCCGGGCCGGGCTTCACCGGGGCTTCCGCGTTCATGTCATACTCGGCAGGCATGATGCTGAAGTTCGAAGCCACCGCAGCATCCCACTTCACTTCCTGGCCGCTGTAGGTCGCGAGGCGACCGAGCACGGTGGTAAAGGAGCTCTTTGCGCCGAAATAGGCATCGTTGTGAGGCGTGTTCTCCTTGATCGCTCGGTGCAGGACATCATGCTCCACCTGATAAGGATTCGGATCACCGGCACGGTCGGCGCGGTATTGCCATTTCACATTGCCTTTAAAGTCGGTGATGCGCCCCCCGCCCAGCTGGAGAACACCCTCGGAACCGACGATCTCCTCGGCCACTTTGCTCCAGGTCCCCTTGATATGGCGGCACTGGCTGTTGAGAATGGCGTTATTGTGCTCCTGCCCGTAGCGAAACTCGACGTAATGGTGATCAAAAATCTCCCCGACCGAGCGAGGTTCGGTACCCGCGCGACCGCCCATGCCCTGGGCGAGGACCGGGTTGCCGCCTGCGGCATGATCACCGCTGACAAACCAGTTCATCACATCGATATTGTGAATGTGCTGCTCGGCGATGTGGTCTCCGCAGAGCCAGTTGAAATGATACCAGTTACGCATTTGGTACTCCATCTCAGTCCAGCCGGGCTGGCGGTCGACGATCCAGGGACGGCTACCGTTCCACCACACCTGACCGCTCACGATGTCACCGATGAGTTTTTCCTCGTGCACTTTCTTGAAGGCTTCGAGGTAGACCTGCTGATAGTGACGCTGGAGTCCCACGACGACTTTGAGGTTTTTCTGGTCGGCAACCTTCGCCGCTTCGACGACTTTATTGAAGCCCCAGGCATCGACGCAGACGGGCTTTTCCATGAAAACGTGTTTCCCCTGCTGCACCGCATAGTCGAAATGGATGGGACGGAAGCCGGGAGGAGTCGCGATGACAACGAGGTCGCACTCGTCGATGACTCCCTTGTAGGCATCGAAGCCCGCATACTGCCGGCTCTTGGGAAGATCGACCTGGGCGCTTTTCCCAAGCTTGTCGATTTGCTCCTGGATCTTCGGCAAGCCCGAAGCGCGCGGGCCTGTCCCGTCGACCTTATCCTGAAAGGCATCAGCCACCGCCACGAGACGGGCACTGTCGTTGGCAGTGAGGTTCTGGATGATCGCTCCGGAACCTCGGCCGCCCAGCCCGATGAGGCCGATCTTCACCGCATCACTTCCCGCCACCTGGGCGCAGGATTCCACCGGCAGCATCGCTGCGGCAGTACCAACCGTGGCCGCCGCACCGACAAAACGACGGCGCGAGACCTCTCTCTCTTGGGGTTTTTTTTCTTCACTCATAGGTAAAATGATAGGGTTTCCCCCTCTGACTTCCGTATCCGGATACCCGGCTGACGGCTTCCTGACAATCTGAAGGCAGGAAAAGGCCTGAAGTCCCGGAACGGGAGTTGCCCTCCCGAGTCACGAATTTTCGAAGGGGCAAGCGTGAAAGGGGTTGCGACATACCTGAAATTCCAGTGCTCAAGCTAGTCGATTCCAGGAAACGACGCCAGCGCAATATTCAGGATCGTCGGCGCAATTCCCTACCCGGTGCGAAAACCCGTCACCCCGCTCAGGCGAGCCTGAGGTTCGGATCAATATCCGCATTAAGCGGTGACGGGGGAATCCCGGCCCGGCGACGAGCGGCGGCGGCATAAGCGATCATCGCCGCGTTGTCGGTCGAGTAAGCAGCGGGTGCGAGAGCCAGCTCAAGATCTGCTTTCCCGCATGCTTCACCGATCCGCTCGCGAAGCCTCAGGTTGCAACTGACCCCTCCGCTCACCGTGACAAGGCGTGCGGCGCATCGATCCGCCGCCTCAAGCAGCTTCGCCACAAGGACATCGACGATCGCCTCTTGAAAAGACGCGCAGAAATCCGCGAGTTCGCGCTCCCCCGGCGGATCGGAGAGACATGACGTGAGATGCAGGGCGGACGTTTTCAAACCGCTAAAACTGAAGTTGAGGTCGCCACTGTTGATCATGCTACGCGGAAGGTCAAAGGCCGCAGGACGGCCCTCTGCGGCGAGCTTCGCTATCGAAGGCCCGCCCGGATAAGGTAAACCTAACATTTTCCCTACTTTGTCAAAGGCTTCCCCGGCAGCGTCGTCCCTCGTTGACCCGAGGAGACGGTAGCAGCCCGTGGCCTCCACTTCGATGAGTAGCGTATGCCCGCCGCTCACAATCAGGGCGACATGCCTCCCGATCTCCCCGCTTCGACCGATGAAGGGCGACAGAAGATGCCCCTCCATGTGGTTAATGGAGTAAAAAGGACATCCCAACCCGACCGCGAGCGCCTTCGCAGTGGTATCACCGACGAGAAGTGAACTGGCGAGCCCCGGACCCGAAGTCGCGGCGACGAGCCCGATATCGCTTATCGCCACTCCCGCCTTCCTCACCACCCCGTCAATGAGGGGACGCAGGTCCGCATTGTGATTGCGCGAAGCCAGTTCGGGAACGACCCCGCCGTATGGGGCATGGATCGCGATTTGCGAGGCGATGAGGCTGGCGAGCGGATTCCCCGCAGGATCCGCTATTGCCACGGCCGTCTCATCGCACGAGGTCTCGATGGCGAGAACAAGATTGGCACCCATAGAGGATTACTCGGGGGAAGTCGCCGGGGCAGGCGCGACAGGGGCCTCGGGTTTTTCCGGCGCGGCGGGCGAATCCGGTTTCTCCGTCTCAATGGAAGGCGTCTCCCCCTTGGCGGGAGCCGCAGCAGGCGCGCCCTCCTCACGGATGGCGGAATAGACGAGGGCCCCTTTCATCGCGTCGACGGCGCGGATGAGTTGCGAGTCGTTAAAGTTCCCGAGTTTTTTCTGCTCTTCGGGAGAAAGGGTATCCTTGCTGAACCACTCGGCGAGGGCCTGCTCCTGGGCAGGGGTGAGGGGAGCAACGATGTTCGGCACGACTCCATTCTCGTGAATGGTCCGATGGCTGGGCGTGTAATATTTCGCGGTCGTCATCCGAATGGCCTTGCCCTCGCCAATGGGAATAATGGACTGGACCGAGCCTTTCCCGAAAGTCGTCTCGCCCACCACGATGCAGCGCTTGAGATCCTGAAGCGCCCCCGAAACGACCTCGGCCCCGCTCGCGGAAGAATGGTTCACCAGAATCGCGAGAGGATAGTCGCGGATCCGCCGTTTGGCTTCGGCGCTGGTGCGATAGATTTTGATCTCGCCCGAACCGGGCTTACCCTCGGTCGTGAGGACGACAGTCCCGGCTTTGACAAATTCGCCACAGACGTCGATGGCACTGTTGAGGAGTCCCCCGGGATTATTCCTCATGTCGAGAACAAAGGCGTCCATGCCTTCCTGCTCAAGCTTGTCGAGGGCATCCGCAAGCTCCACCGCGGTTGGTTCGCTGAACTGGAGAATGCGCGCGTAACCCATACGATAGGGAGCGGTGAGACGGGGGTCGAGGATGCGGGCATCCTTAACCGAAGACTGCTTGATCACCTCACGCTTCATCTCAAACTCGTGCAGTTTCTGCGTTGCCGGGCGCCGTATCGTGAGAGTGAGAGATTCACCCGGCCTGCCCTTGAGCATGTTGACCGCCTGAGCGATCCCGACATCCTCGGTAAGCTGGTTGTTGATCTTGAGAATCTGGTCGCCCGGGAGAACCCCGGCACGGGCAGCCGGCCCGTCCTCACGCGCGGTCACGACGGTGAGAGTATCACTCTTCGTCGAGATGGTGACGCCGATCCCCTCATAGGTGCTGTCTGTCTGCCGCTTCAGCTGGTCGAAAACTTTCGGCTGCATGAACTGGCAGTGCGGGTCGAGATCAGCGAGCATGCCTTCGAGGGCGCTGTTGATGAGTTTCTCGTAGGTGACTTTATCGGAATCAACGTAACCCTGACGGATTGTTTCAAGCACTTCGGTGAAGAGTTCCAATTCTTTGAATCCCGAATCCGCCTCTTCCCCCGCCTCCTGTGCGCCCGAACCGACAGGCCATACCGGCAGCGATACCAGTCCCGCGAGGAGTAAGAAATACCGGAGTTCTTTCATCAGGAGAATGTTCCGCCACGCTCCCGATCTTTTCAAGACCCGTCTTTCGCTGAATCTCCCCCACGTTCAGGGCAACGGGAGACCGGTCCAAGGAAGCGGACCCTTACAACCAGCCTACCCACAAAACGGCAACGTAGGCAGCCTTGGTGAGAATGTGAAGCCACTGATCGGTCGCAAACGATGTTTTATTCTCGCACTTGGCCACATCAATAATCAGGTGAAGGAAAAATTCGGCGAGCGCCAGCACCACACTGCCGGTGATCACCCAAACGAAACCGGCGTGGATGAGACAATGAGCGCTCATGAGATAAGCCCAGAGATTCTCAGGCCCCCTTTTTCCGTCAGCGAGCTGTACCGGAGGATTGTTGCGATTCTTACCACGCGATAGAAAGTCCCCCTGAAGAGGAAAATCCGCAAAGGCATGCCCTATCGCAAGGGCGAACAACATCACGAGTGCGGAAGCGACTCCGGTCGGAACGGATAACGGGAGGGTGAGGGTCTCTGACATTCAGCGTGCGGCTTTCACCGGTTCGGCTACGACACTTGGAGGGAGAAACGGCAGGGGATTCTCCCCACTCAGAAGGAATCGAGCATGGCCTCGCGAGCCATGGCCACTTTCTCGTTCGTTCTTCGAAGCCGCTTACTCAACTGGGTCGCGACATTAACCAGAAGCCGTGCCGCCGTGCGCGGATGCGCCTCCAGGTATTGCTCCAGCCTTACCCGGTCAATCCGCCAGACTTCGGAAAAGGAACGGCTCACGACGCTGGCGCTTGCCTTACCGGGGTCGAACATGTTGACCTCGCCGATAGTGTCTCCGACACGCATGCTGCCGAGCAACACGGAGCGACCGGTTACGACCGTCTGCACGTGAAAAGTCCCCGAAACGACCATGTAGAGGCCCTCCTGATTCTGGCCTTCCTCGATGAGCGTATCGCCATCGGCAAGGGAGATAAATTCCCCGAAGCTTCCTAACTGCGCGCGCTCCTCAGCGTCGAAGTCAGCGGCAAAACCCATTTCGGGCAGGATGGCGTTTTCAGAGGACATGATGATAGGTTCGAAAAAAGAAGTGTCGAGAAGGATGCCCGGGATGCCCCCGGTTCGCTCACTACTGGCCGCCCATCATTCCGGGCATGCCGGCCTGCCCTTCCCATGAGGCAGGCATATTGTGCGGCATGCTGCTGAGACGCTCTCGCTGCGGCTTAGGACTGCTGTCCAGCGTCTCACAGGAAACGAGAAGAAGTGATCCCGCTCCGACCACTCCACCGAGAAAAAAACGAACCAATTTCATATTCCGCAATTTTTCCAACTCAATTCTACTGAACATTTTCGAAGATCACTTTGTCCCCGGGCTGCACATCGATTCCGTTGGCAAGGGACTCATCCACGAGATCGGCAACGACGCTGGACTCCTCCAGATTCACGATCCGAAGACGTGCGATGCGGGAATTCCCCCGCTTTACGAGGAGCGACGCCTCAGGAGACACCCCGTGCTGGCGACCGGCGTTGATCATGACAAAACCCCACTCCCGGTTCACCGCGATCACCGTGGCCACAAGCCCGTTCAACGCGAGTTTCTGCGCGCGCTGCATCTGGAACTTTTCCTCTTCACGAACCTTCGCTACTTCGACCTGCTTTGACTGGGCGGCAGTGCCGAGCTGGGCGTTTAGCTCCGTCTTCTTGTTCTGCGCTTCAGTTAGGGAATCCTTGAGCATGGTGAGGGTCATCTGAAGATCCTCGGAGCTTTTGATATTTCCATCAGGGAAGATCTTCTGAACGGCAAGATCGATTTCTTTTTTCTCGATTTCGACCTTTTTCAACTCATCGGAGACATCATCCACGGCACGCTGCACGACCTTGAGCTTCTGCTCTGCTTCTGAAACGGCAGCCGCCGCCTGGTTTCGACTATCCTTTGCCTGGGTCTCCTTCTCAACCGACTCGTCGCGCTTGTCCTCTGCCTCTCCGAGCTTCGCGGTCACGTCCGTCACCTCGGAGCGCAGCGCCTTGGCCTGATCGTTGACTTTCTCGAAGTCATTCTTGTTAAGAACACCCACGACCGCTGCACCAATCATGGCGAGGCCGGAGAGAATCATGATAAATTTTTTCATCGTCTATAAAGCTTGGATATTTCCTTAAATCTGGGACTCACTGGAACGGGTCGGGGGTTGCAGGAGCTGCCTCACCGGGCGCGGGCGCTGGAGCCGCACCGAACGGATCAGGTGCAGCCGGAGCCGGCGCTCCACCCTCCATTGCCCCGCCGCCAAACGGATCGGGAGCCGCCGGGGAAGCCGGAGCGGGACCACCGAACGGATCAGGCGCGGCAGCAGGTGCCCCCATCGCGCCGCCTCCACCGAACGGATCCGGCGCAGCAGCAGGAGCGCCGCCTGCTGGAATGGGGGCGGGAGCACCGCCCGCAGGAGCCGACACAGGAACCACTGCGGGGGTCTGAGCCCTCACCGCTTTCACGACAGTGTCGCCAACCTGAACCGTCTGACCGGGAGCGAGAGAACCCGCCACGATATCGGCAACGGCTTCACCCGCCTCCACCGACGTCACGAGAAGACGGCAGATCGGCTGACCGCGACGATAGACGTCAAGCTGGGCGCGATTCACGACACCCTGGTCGTTACCGCCATTGACCACCACAAAACCCCACTGATTATAAGCCTTCTTGATGGTGCTCTGAAAATCCCCGCGAATCACCCCGGCTTCCTGATCAACCCGCAAGGCACCGAGCTCGGCCGCCACTTTGATGAGCCTCTCACGCTCGACCTGGGCAGCGGCGACGGCACCTTCAAGCTGGGTCAGCTCGATCTCGGACTCTTCGATCTGAGTGCGAATCTGGATCATCTCCTTCTGAATCCCCTCGATCAGAACTACGTCACCCATCAGAAGCTTCGCCTTGTCGAGATCCGCCTTGGCGGTGACAAGACCGGCATCGAGAGCCCTCTGGTTGGCCTCGCCCTCAACCAACTTCGCATCAAAATCAACTTTCTTAGTCTGGAGCGACTCGGCCTCGTCCTGAAGCATCTGAATGGACTGGGTGAGTTGAGCGATCTCTTCGTTCGTTTTGGCGAGCGACGCGGTCCGCTGCTCGAGTGTGGCCTTTTGTTCGCCGACTTCAGCGAGCCTCTGCTTCACAGCGCCCATATTGCTCCAGCTCAGAAAGAGGGCAAAACCCAAAACTACAGATGCGATGACTAACAATACCTTCCACATGGGTCTGCGTGTTTATTTAAAATGCCTTATGCTTCGAGGGCTCAAAGTAGCGAGTGGAGTTCTTAAAAACAACCCCAAACTTTTGCCCTCTCTTCACAATTAAAAAAAAATCGGGCGAAAACAAGTCTCATCTAGCGGAAAATCGCCTTCCTGTCACCTCTAAATTAACGCAGCTCTTTCAAGTCTTCGCGAATTTCGGCAAATAACCGGAGCGCTTTGCGGTATGGCGAGCCGAGCGGGGGCAGTTCGTCCTCCCGCGCGAGGGCAAACCATCGGGCCCCGCCCCCCCCCGCCTCGATGACAGAACCGGCGACGGCGAGGAAGACCCGCAGCCTTACCCGGTAGCGCGTGATCGCGTAATCGAAACAAACTACCTCCTCAAGATCTGCAGCAGCTTCCTCACCGGCCTCCGGAAGACGCCAGAGTCCTTTGCGTCGGGTCCCCGACTCCGGACATAGCAGCACCTTCCCCTCTCGGACCGCCAGAATGACGTGTTCCTCGCGCGGCGTAACCTGCGGCCGTCCTTTCCTGATCGGAAATCGAGCTTCCTCCCCCCGGCGACGGCCCTCACACCAGGCCTCGACGGGGCAGGCCGGACAATCGGGAGAAGTGCGCGTGCAGATCCTCTGGCCCAGTTCCATGACGGCGGAGTTGTAGGTTCGCGGCTCGAGGAGGGGCGTGAGCGCCTCTGCGCGCGCCCATGCCAAACGCGAACCTTCAGGTGTGTCCACGGGAACCTCACAGGCGAAAAGTCTCGAAAAAAAACGGCTGACATTCCCGTCAACGATGGGCGCGCTGGTGTTGAAGGCAAAGCTCATGACCGCCCCGGCGGTATAACGACCAACCCCGGGGAGGGCAAGAAGGCTCTCAAGGTCGCCGGGAAGCCGCCCTCCGTGGTCCCGAATCACAATCGTGGCGACTTTTTGCAGATTTCGCGCCCGATTGTAATACCCCAGCCCCTCCCACAGCTTCAGCACCTCCTCTTCGCGGGCGGCAGCGAGCGCCTCCCAGTGAGGGAAAACCTCCATCCAGCGACTGTAGTAGCCCCGACCCAGCACCGTCGCGATCTGCGTTTGCTGCAACATCGTCTCCGAGACCAGAATGGCGTAAGGGTCACAAGTCCGGCGCCACGGGTAATCCCGCCCGCAAAATCGGAACCACCCCGCCAATGCCTCCTGATAAGCGGCGAGTTCCCCCTGGGTGCGGAAAACGCCTCCTTTCGCGGCAACCCCCTTTTCCGTTTCCTTTGCGGCATCCGGTTTTTCGTATTGCTCTTTCATCTCTAAAACGCCCCGTGATCCTGAGAAGGACTACGACAGAACCTCAGCGCCCCACAATAAAAACGACTAAAAATGAATTAGTTTCAACATTCGGCACAAATCCCGCTATTCCAGGTTCAGCAAGATTGGAAAGCTTTGACGTCAGTTTTGTAACGCGGTGATCAAGAATTCTCCGCAAAGATTGATTGCCAAATGATCGATGTCTCTCAGAGTAGTAAACAGCAAGTAATTCGAAAACTGACTCCATGGCCACCATTACGAAGCGGGATCTAGTTATTAGGATCAGCAACGAGACCGGATTAACTCAACAGGAGGTCTTCAGTGTTTTGCAGAGCTTCATCGAGGAAGTGACAACAAGCCTGTCCTCCAATGATGATGTCGTCCTGCGAAATTTCGGAGCCTTCCAGGTTACCAAAACCAGACCGAAAATCGGGCGGAATCCGAATAAACCGGACGCCGCCGTCCCGATCCCGGCGAGAGCTGTCGTAAAGTTCAAGCCCGGCAAAGAACTCAAGGAGCGGGTCGCTAAAGTGCTTCCCGAGCTCTGACTTCTGTCCTGTTTCTTCAGCACGATCTTCCGCCTTCCGACGAGAGAGTCGGGGCGGTAAGCGGTGTCAACTGCTCTTCGAGGACTCCCTTGGCTTTAGGCCAGGCAATGAGCGCTTCCACGATCATCCAGACCTCGAGGGCAATCGTGGCGATGCCGATAAAGACCAATAACCAGTTCTTTTCAGCGAGGTAACCGCCGGCATTAAAGATATTGAGCCCCATGGCGATGCCGGGCAACACCAGCATGAAACACATGGGGATGACAACAAACCAGATCGGCAGGCGCCGTCGCCACATCCAGAACGCGATGACGAGGAAGGCAAGACCGCCCAGCAACTGATTCGTGGCACCGAAGAGGGGCCATAGCAGCAAGCCTCCCTTGCCGGCCGTGTTCCACGACCATTCCGTAGCCCCGGCAGCGGGAAGTGCCGCAATAGCGGTGGCGATGACGACACCGAAAATAGTGGCTCCGTGCTTGTTCGTCAGCCAGGTCAGAGGATTAAGGGCGTGAGGACGATGATCGGCGGCCTCCCCGGTGGTGCGCGAGGCACCGGCGATATTGTTGTCGAAGTCGTAGGCTTCGGCAGCCAGCGCGGTGGGCGAAATTTTCGGTGCCAGAGTCGAAGCGAGCTCCTGAATAACATAGCGCTGGAGACGGCAGGCCGTGTCCAGCGTGGTCGCCGCGAAACTCGCGACAAATACCCCCATCAGGGCAATCGCAAAACCCGGGGTGAGCCCGAGCGCTTTCAGAAAATTGGCAGCCCCCTCCACAAAGGCGCCCACTTTTGCCCCGAGTCCATCTGCCGCGTGCCAGGTCGCGTAGCGCTGCAGATATGCCGCCTCCCCGGTCAAGATCCCGTTCCCGTCAGCGGCAGCTACTCCAAGTCCAATCCCTGCGACGCAGGCGAGGATCACCAGCACGGCGAGGAAGCCCTCGGTCAGCATGGATCCATACCCGACGAATCGGGCGTCCGTCTCCCGTTTGATCTGTTTCGACGAGGTGCCGCTCGAGACGAGACAGTGAAAGCCGCTAATCGCCCCGCAGGCGATCGTAATGAACAGAAAAGGGAAAATCCAGGGAGCTCCCTCAGGCGAAAGATTAAAGGCCGGCGCCACAATCTCCAGGGCAGGACGGCCCTCCCCGGTCGCGACGGGGGCGCCGCCGACCAGACCCGCAACGATCAACCCGATCAGGACCAAGCCCAGAGCACTCAGCAACTGCAAGCTGTTAATATAATCGCGCGGCTGCAACAGCACCCAGACAGGCAGGACCGAGGCGATGTAGCTGTATACCAGAAGAACCGCGACCCAGGTCATCACCGGCATTTCAGCGAGCCAGCTGTTAAGAGAGTGGAGAAACCCCGCATCTCCGTAAAAAACCGTGAGATACATGAGAATCAGCGCAATCACCGAAGGAGCCAGGATGCTCATCCCGCGACGATGCATCCAAATCCCTATCGCCACCGCCAGAGGGATCTGGATGAGACAGGGAATGATCGACGCCGGATAAAGCTTAAAAACAGCGGCGATAACGAGACCGAAAATCGCGAGAACGATCGTCAGGGCCATAAAAAGGATCGATAGAAAGAGCACCCGTGTCCGGGGAGCAAGGACACGCCCCGCGATATCGCCGACCGTTTGCCCGCGGTTGCGCATCGAAACCACGAGGGAACCAAAATCGTGGACCGCACCAATGAAGATGGAACCCAAAAGCACCCAGAGCAGAGCCGGGACCCATCCCCAGATAACCGCCACAGCCGGCCCCACGATAGGGCCCGTTCCGGCGATGGAGGTAAAATGATGCCCGAAGATGACCGACTTGTCGGTTGGCACATAATCCTTGTCATCGTTCATCGCAACGCTGGGTGTTAGTGCCTCCGGGTCCAGCTTGAAGATCTTCCGGCCCAGCCACTTCCCGTAGGTATTGTAGGCGACGAGGTAAAGAACAAATGATCCGGCAGCGATAAGGAGAGTTTCCATGGCCTTTGAAAGAGAGGGACGAAATGCGAAAAAAGGAGTTCGCGACGCTGCCCCCATCCACTCTAAAATGCAATATTCAAGTTCCGCCACCAGGCCCACGGGGGATACCTGACGGATTTTGGACGCACCAGGTGCGGAGAACCGCCCGCCTCCCGGGCGACTTGCAAACCCGCCATTTTTCCTTGCGGCGATGCCCCCGGTGCCTTACAAGTGGCGCTTTCCGTTTCGCCCTGTCCGGGGTTCATCCAGCTTATCACCCATCCGCTGAAGAAATCTATGGCCAAAAAAGTAGCCTCGAAGAACGCTCCCGCCGCTAAACCGGCCGGGTCCAAGAAGGAAGCCGTAAAAACGAAAGCAGCCCCGGCGAAGAAAGC
>DIVG01000059.1 GCA_002422425.1 Akkermansiaceae bacterium UBA6138
CGCCTCCATCACGTCACAACTTCCTGAAGCACCGCGGCTCAAGCAAAGGCCGGGGACTGTTCCTTTACCCTCACGTCATCGGAGGTTATGGTGGGCCGCCGGGGTTTCCCGGGAAACCCTCTATTTAGCCCCATGAAATCGACTTCCCCTTATCAGGATCAAAATTGGCACCATTTTGAGTTGAGTGATGTCTTGCGGAGACTGGAGTCCGATCCGGTTGAGGGCCTTTCCGGTGCCGAGGTAGCGAGGCGACAGGAAAAATACGGTCTAAACCTTGTCTCGGCCAAGGGGGGCGTTCCCGGATGGAAGCGCTTCCTCCTCCAGTTTAATCAGCCTCTGGTTTATCTCCTCATCGCCGCCGTCATTATCACAGCGTTCCTGCGGGAATGGGTCGATTCCGCCGTGATATTCGGGGTGGTCATGGTGAATGCGATCATTGGCTTTTTTCAGGAATCGAAGGCTGAAAAAGCGATCGAGGCACTGAGCCGCATGGTGGTGACGGCGGCCACGGTAAGGCGTGAAGGGAGGCGGCAGCGGGTCCCGTCTGAGGAACTCGTGCCGGGGGATATCGTCTTGCTCCAGAGTGGCGATCTCGTTCCCGCAGACCTCCGCCTCGTCGAGGTAAACAGCCTCCAGGTCAATGAGTCGGCTCTCACCGGGGAGTCTCTGGCCGTCTTCAAGGAGTCGGTGACGTTGGAAAAAGAGATGGTTCTCGCCGATCGGCGCAATCTTGTCTTCGCAGGTAGCATGGTGACTTATGGCCAGGCCGAAGGGGTTGTCTGCGCCACCGGGAACGGGACCGAGACAGGTCGCATCGCCCGGCTTCTCGCCGATACGGTGGAGCTTTCCACCCCGTTGACGAAAAAAATCGCCGCCTTCAGTCGGCTTCTTCTCTGGCTTGTGGTGGCACTGGCCGGCGGCTGTTTCGCGATCGGGGTGGTGCGTGGTGAATCGGCGGTCGATATGTTCATGGCGGCGGTGGCCCTCGCGGTCGGGGCCATTCCCGAGGGATTGCCGGCAGCGGTCACGATTGTTCTTGCGATCGGGGTCAGTCGCATGGCGAGGCGCCGTGCGATTATCCGAAAGCTTCCCGCAGTCGAGACGCTCGGTAGCACCACGGTGATCTGCTCGGATAAAACCGGCACCCTGACCGAGAATCAGATGACGGTGCAGCGCGTTTTTGCCGGCGGGGAAATTTTTTCGGTGAGTGGCGGGGGCTATGACACAAGAGGCGGGATTCATCGTGGTGATGAGATCATCGATCCGACAGCCTTTCCCGCGCTGCTCGAGTGCCTGCGCGCCGGGGTGCTCTGCAATGATTCCGAACTGGTTCTCGAAGACGGGCGTCCCGACATGCAGGGCGATCCGACCGAGGCTGCCCTGCTCGTCGCCGGGGCAAAGGCCGGGCTTGTCCATGCCGAGACGGTTCAGGCAGCTCCGCGGCTCGGAATGATTCCCTTTGAGTCAGAGCACATGTTCCGCGCCACGCTTCACGATGGCGGGGAAAATGACAGGAGGACGATTTACAAGGTGGGGGCGGTCGAGCGCCTCCTCCCGCGCTGTTCGGACATGCTCGGTCCTTCCGGCGAGCTCGAGCCCCTCGATCCGGGCGAAGTCCACCGTCTCGTCGAAACGTTTGCGGCCGATGGTCTCCGCGTCCTCGCACTGGCGAGGCGGCATGCCCAGTCCGAAGCGAATGAGCTCCATCACGACCATGTCAGCGAGGGGCTTACTTTTCTCGGTCTTCAGGGCATGATCGACCCGCCCCGAAAAGAGGCGATTGCCGCCGTCGCCCGTTGTCGCGAAGCGGGGATCCGCGTGAAAATGATCACCGGAGACCATGTCGTCACTGCCCGGGCCATCGCCCGCCAGATCGGCATCGCCGGGGAGGGAGAGGATGCGATCGAAGCGGTGACGGGTCGTGACTTGGAAAACGTCAGTGATGAGGACCTTCCCGATCTTGCGCACCGCACCGAAGTCTTCGCCCGGGTCGCTCCCGAGCAGAAGCTCCGCCTCGTTCGGGCCCTCCAGACCCGCGGTCATGTCGTCGCGATGACAGGGGACGGGGTCAACGATGCTCCCGCGCTGAAGCAGGCGGACATCGGGGTGGCCATGGGCATTGCCGGCACTGATGTGGCAAAAGGCGCGGCCGACATGATCCTGACGGACGACAATTTCGCCACCATTGCTGCTGCCGTCGAAGAGGGCCGCGGCGTCTTTGATAACCTGCGCAAGTTCATCGTCTGGACGCTGCCGACCAATCTCGGCGAAGGGTGCATTATTCTGGTAGCCATCCTTTTCGGGTTGACGCTGCCGGTCGTGCCGGTGCAGCTACTCTGGGTCAACATGATGACTGCGGTTCTCCTCGGTCTGATGCTCGTGTTCGAACCCAATGAGAAGGACCTGATGCGCCGCCCTCCCCGGGATCCGGCGAAGCCGCTTATGACCTTTCCGCTTTTCATGCGGACCGGACTGATTACTTCGATCATGATCGCGGGGGCTTACTGGCTTTTTTTCCACGAGCTCAGAATCGCAGGCGAAACCCTCGCCGAAGCCCGCACCGCCGTCATCAATGTCATCGTGCTTGTCGAAACGGCTTATCTCTTCAGTTGCCGATCGTTGCACCGGTCCGTCTTCAGCATCGGCCTAGGGTCCAATCGCTTCGCCATCATGGGCGCGACCGCGATGATCGCCGCGCAGATGCTCTTCACGTATCTTCCCGTTATGAACCGCCTTTTTCATTCCACACCGCTCTCTCTCGAGAGCTGGGGGCGTATCGTCGCGGTCGCCCTGGTCTCCTTCCTCGCGGTGGAGCTGGAGAAATGGATACGCTTCGGAGGAAGCCGCCGTGGGCGGGTTCTGCCGGAGTGAAAGGGGGCGCACCGGCGGGAAGGCCCGTGGCGCAGCCCCGTCAGACGCGATCACCGAGTCCCTTGAGTTCTGCCATCTTAGTCTTTTTGTCAGGAGCGCGCATCAACGCCTCGCCCACGAGGACGGCGTCCGCTCCCCATGACTCGATTCGTCTTGTGTCCTCGCCGGTGTAGATGCCGCTCTCGCTCACGAGGATGTGGTCGGGTCCGACCTCCTCGCTGAGGCGCTCGGTCGTGGTGAGGTCGACCTCAAAGGTGCGCAGGTTCCGGTTGTTGATCCCGATGATTCTCGCCTCTGTCTCGAGGGCCCGTTCCATCTCTTCGAGATCATGCACCTCGACGAGGACGTCGAGCTGGTAGTTCATGGCCACCCCGAGGAGGTGGTGGAGCTGATCCTGCTCGAGCGCGCCGACGATGAGGAGAATCGCGTCGGCTCCCGCGACGATGGCTTCGTAAATCTGCACCTCATGGATGATGAAGTCTTTTCGCAGGAGCGGCAGGTCGACCGCCTCGCGGATCTGCGAGAGGTAGGAAAGGTGGCCCTGAAAGTATTTTTCGTCTGTCAGGACGGAGAGGGCATTCGCCCCGGCCGCCGCGTAGGCCTGCGCGATCCCGACGGCGTCGAAATCGGTCGCGATCGTGCCGGCTGAAGGGGAGGCCTTTTTTACCTCGGCGATGACCGCGAGCTCCGTTGTGCCATAGCCTTCGTCGTCGGATTGATGCCTGAGGGCACCGCCGAGTGCGGTCTCGAAACACCGGAAATCCTCCCGCGCCTGGGCCGCGAAACGCAACTTCTCCGCCACCGGGAGGAGGCGTTCCACCTCGAGCTGTTTGTCGGCGATGATCTCGTCGAGTTTGTTCCCGAATTTCTTCATGTCTGGAATGGTCGCCATCGTTACGCCGCCATCGAATCCCCCGCCAATCGAATTTCAAAAAATTCACCTTGAAAAATGATCATTTCCCGCCAAATTGCCGTCCGCGCTGCCTCCGGGTGGCAAATGCGGGTGTAGCTCAGGGGTAGAGCGCAACCTTGCCAAGGTTGATGTCGTGAGTTCGAATCTCATCACCCGCTCCAGTTTTTCTTTCAAGTTTTGCGGAGCTTCTTTTCGTGGAAACGATTTACTGCTGGTCCAAATTTGTCGATGAAGACCGGCTGGAGGAGTGGGAAACCCGGCTCATCCTCGCCGAGGTCTCCTACGTCCTCGACAAGCCGGTCAAGCGCAAGCGCTGGCAGATCTGTAGCTACGCGACTTCCCGCGAAGTCGTTGAGGTTTTCCGTTCCCGCTACGGCGGCGTTGTGAAGCCCGTTCTTCCCGAGCAATGGCAGCCGAAGCCGCTTCCGAACGGCGGCCCCCTCATCAGGGTGCGTGATGCGCTCCTCGTCACGGGATCCGATGATCCCGAAACTCTCGCCACGCTGCGGCGTGAAAATCCGGGGCGTATCCTTCTCAGTTTCCCTCCCCAGCTCGCTTTCGGGACAGGCGAGCATCCCACGACGGCGGGTTGCCTGCGCTTCCTTTCCGACTTCGCGGCGCAGCGGGCGGGACGCGAGTGGAGTGTCATCGACTTGGGCTGCGGCAGCGGTATTCTCGCGATCGCGGCCGCTGTTCTGGGGGCCTCCCGGGTCGTGGCGGTCGAGAATGACGGCATGGCTCTCGGCTACGCGCGGGAAAATGCGGCCCGCCACGGCGTCGCTGATAAAATCGAGTTCGTCGAAGGCGATGCGATCGCTCTGATGGCGGAAAAAGGTGGTGTCGGCTATGATCTTATCGCGGCAAACCTCTTCAGCGATCTCCTCGCGGTCCTTTTTCCGTTGTTCCCGGCACGCCTCGCTCCCGGCGGCGGCGTTATTGTCTCCGGCTTCCTCGCCACCCAGGCCGAGCTTGTTTCGCGCCATGCGGAGGAGGCCGGCCTGTCTCTCGGGGGTTTTCTGAGGCGGGGCAGATGGATGGCCGCCCGGACGACGGGAGAAAAGCGGTCGTCGCAAAAGTGACCGGCGGGGGTATACTGCGAGACGACCGCCACTCTCCGGCGACCGTCCCCTTTCCGATGAATACCGCTTCCCTGCTCAATGTCATCCGCTTGCTCTTCCTGCTCCTCGCCGGATTTATCGGAGCCTCCGTCGCGATGGGCGAGGCGACCCATATCTGGTGGCTCGGAGCTCTCGTCGGGCTGGGGTTTGCCCTTGCCGTCATCGTTCTGGACGTGATGCTTCGCCATCTCAGCATTCGCTCTTTTTCGCACGGGACTTTCGGGCTCCTCATCGGCCTGCTTTGCGCCTGGCTCGTGACCCGGATCGGATTTTTTCAGGCCGGATGGGTCGAGCAGTTTCAACTGGCCGGAAATATTTTTAATCTCGCCGTCTTTCTCGCGTTTGGCTTCATCGGCGTGATGCTCGCTTTGCGAAGCAAGCGCGAGGAGTTCTCTCTCCTCATTCCCTACGTGCGTTTCCGTCAGGACGCCCTCCAGGATCTCCCGACCCTGCTCGACACGAACATCGTCATCGACGGTCGTATTCCCGGGATTTGCGCGGCCGGGTTTCTCGGCGGCTCGCTCGTTGTGCCGCGTTTTGTCCTCGATGAACTTCAGAAAATGGCCGAATCCGGTGATGAGCTCAAACGCAGTCGCGGCAAACGCGGTCTCGACTCCCTCAATGCGATGAAGCAGGCGAGCATTGATATCGAGATTCGCGAGGAGGCCTTCGAGACCGGTCTCTCCTCCGAGGCGAAGATGGTTCAGCTCGCCGACCTCATGGGTGCCCGAATCCTTACCAACGATTCCAATCTCGGCAAGGTGGCCTGCCTCAAGGGGCTCAAGGTGCTCAATCTTAACGAACTCGCCCTCGCGCTGCGCCCCGTCGTTTCGCCCGGCGACGAGCTTGATCTCGAGCTCGTGAAAGAGGGAAAAGACGACCATCAGGCTGTCGGTTATTTGCCCGACGGGACCATGATCGTCGTCAATCACGGGAAGCGCCACATCGGCACGACGCAGCTTGTTGTGGTCGCCGGTGCCGTGCAGACCAGCGCGGGCCGGCTCATTTTCGCCGAGTTGAAACGCTGAGTCCGCTTTTTAGCAAGCGCTGCGCGCCAATTTTTTCAGAAACCGGAGCATGATTCCGGGATTCTCTCAGCCACTCACTCTTTTATGAAGATCCATGTTCACGGCATCGCTATGGTGCTTTTTCTCACCGCCACCGTTCTTGACGCCCGTTCCGCTCCCGTCAATCCCGATGAAGCGGCGGCCAAAATCGATCAGCTCATCGCCGCGAAGCTCGTCGAAAACAAGCTGACGCCGAACCCCGTCACTCCGGATGACGTTTTTGTCCGCCGCCTCTACCTCGACCTCACCGGCCGCATCCCGACGAAGCGGGAGACGTTGAACTTCCTCGAGTCGAACGATCCCGATAAACGCGCCGCCCTTGTCGACTCGCTGATCGGATCCGAGGCCTTCACCTGCCTCCCCGCCGGAGGCGGGATCAAAGGCGGCACGATCTACGGCAAAACCGACGAGCGCGGAGCCAAAATCCTCGAGAACCCCGTCACCGTGACCGACTTCAACGCCACGATCGGCTACGCCCTCGGACTGCCCCTCGATCAGGTCCTCTACTCGCCGCATGCGGCCGTTTACGGTTGCTGATAAGGGCAAGCCCGTCGTGGAGTTGTTTGGGTGAGGGGGGAGTGGATTGCGGAACTCCTGAATAGGGCGCGTTCGGATTGACCGTGCTTTGGGCAACGGGTGCGGAGTCAGGTTAGGCGCAAGGCGGCGGAAATTAGCCACTTCTGGAGTGGTATGGGTGTTTATGGGTGTATTTCCGGCTGGACTTATGACCGTTATGGGTGTTTATGGGTGTGTTTAGGGAATCTCGGAGACTTTTATGCTCAAAACCGATACCATTCAGATCACGTCCGAAGTGCTGGCCTTGATCGCCGAAATTGACGAGTTCAAAGGTGCCTGGCGAGCGCTGGGCACGCTGGCTCCTGAACGGTTGAAGGCGCTGCGCCACATCGCGACGATTGAGAGCATCGGCTCCTCAACCCGCATCGAGGGTAGCAAGCTCACTGATCGCGAGGTCGAGCGGCTCCTTGCCAACCTGGAAATCAAAAAGTTCGATACTCGCGACGAGCAGGAAGTCGCGGGCTATGCCGGGGTGATGGAAACCATTTTTCATGCATGGCAAGACATCTCCATCACCGAAAATCACATCAAACAGCTGCACCGCGACCTTCTGCGCTACAGCGAGAAGGATGAGCGTCATCGCGGCGACTATAAAACCCTTTCCAACAACGTTGCCGCCTTCGATGAAGACGGCCAGCAGCTTGGTATCGTCTTCGAGACGGCGGCGCCGTTCGATACCCCGCGGCTCATGAGCGAGTTGGTCGCGTGGCTGAATGAGACCCTAGAGTTGAAGCGCACGCACCCCTTGCTGGTCGCGGGTGTGTTTGTCGTGGTGTTTCTGGAAATCCACCCTTTCCAGGACGGCAATGGTCGCTTGAGCCGCGTTCTGACGACCCTGTTACTGCTGAAGGCCGGCTATGCCTATGTGCCTTACAGTTCTCTGGAGAGCGTCGTTGAGAACAGCAAAGAGGGCTACTATCTCGGCCTGCGTCAGACGCAGGGAACGATCCGCTCCCACCTACCCGACTGGCAGCCGTGGCTGCTCTTCTTTCTACGTGCCCTGCAGCAGCAGAAGCGTCGCCTGGCGGTAAAAGTTGAGCGCGAAAAAATAGTCATGGCCGCACTGCCGGAACTGGCTGTGCAGATCGTCGACCATGCCAGACAACATGGCCGCGTCACCATGGGTGATATGATCAAGGTGACTGGAGCGAGCCGCAACACGCTCAAAGATCATTTCCGGCATTTGCTGGAACAAGGTCATTTGGTCAAATATGGGGCGGGCAAAGGCACCTGGTATGGCTTGCCGTAATGGAGTGCCCGGCAAGGTGGCTGGCGCTGATTTATTCGTGAGAGTTTCGTCAAAACGCAGCCGGGCGTTGAAAGCGCAAGGCGCTTGAACAGAATTGGGGTCACTCCTGAATGGCATGGGATTAAGGCCATGGTTCGGTTGCTAAACTAGATCGCCATCGTGTTCCGCCACGGGCACGGAGGACCGTGCCCCGCCATTTTCCTGCTGCAAGGAGGAGGGACATTTTTGGTTCTCTCGTTTCATCGTGCGGGAGACGAAGCACAAAAGGGCGACAGGAATGTCGCCCCTCCTTGGGCGCACGAGGAAAAGACCGCGTGCCCGTGCCGGCGCGCCCTGCAAAATGAGGCTTAATTCCGTGCTATTCAAGCCTGGCCGTGTTTTGATGAAATTTTTCGTGAATAATTCAGGCTGGAAATCGCGTCTGCCGGCATAGAGCTTCGCTTCCGCCCGGTTTCTGCTAGGAAACCGGGCGGTCTTACACAGTGGTGCCGTGCCTGTATGGATCGGGGGCGGGGTCGGTCCTGGAATCTATAATTTGCGTCCCATCCTTCGCGGCGAAAAGGGCTCCCGCGTTCCCCCTGCGCCCGCTTCAACGCACCCGGGGATTCGGCAAAAAGAGGAGCGGTAAAAAATTGAAAGCCGGTCCGCCATTTTTCACCGGCCATTTTCTTGCGGGGAGCATCAGGCTTTGGGAAGTGGCCGGGGCATCGAGGATCGCTTCCAACATGATTACGTTGAGGGTGGGCGCGATGCCGTAGATGAGGCACGTCGACCTCAAGATCGCGCGGGGAGTGGCAGCCCGCGAATCTTGAGGATGATGGCAAGCGCGGCGGGCGGGAGAAAGGGTTTCGGGAGCAGGGGGATTTGGAATTACAGGCCTTCCGTGCCCCCGAAACAGGTCGCGAGAACGGGGAGATTCTAAATTTTTGGACCGGGGCGACGCTGAAACGCCTCAGGATTCTCAACCTGACGCAGACCGACGCCTTGGCCGCGATCAAGCTCACTGCGGCGAGCGGCGGTAGTAGAAAACGAGGTCCTGGTCGGCGCGGTTCGAGTCATCCGTGTAGCGGGATTGCAGGCGGAACTCAAGCTGGCTGTTGTGCTTTGAGAGGGTATAGATCGATTCCTGAAAGCTCCCGTTGTGTGCGACGGAGATGGAATTGTTTTCCGAGAGAGCCGTTTCGAATTCTTCCGGTGTCAGGTGGAAGGAAGTGATGGTGGCTCCGTTGAGAATCCGAGGGGCGCCGGTGGCAGGCCAGATGCGGAGTTTGATTTCACCGCCCCACTCATAGATCTCAAGTTGCGCGGCAAAGCGGTTCCCAGCATCGGTTGGGCTCCACATCCCCATGAGGTCCTGTCGCTTTAGCGCCGCCTTGAGGTCTGGTGCTGCGATTCCCGTGACGAGAGCGATAAGGACGAGTGCCGACTGGAGGGCAAGGAGCGCCGAAGCGACCGGTGGTGATTGAAGTGATATCCTTTCGACTCGCTGGAGGCGACGGATGAGGCGACAGTTTTTTCGGACCAGAGAAGGCGAGGCAGTGGCGGTGGGAAGAAGGCCGAGGGCAACCCCGGCGACCGAGCGGCGGTAGGCATCGGGCCCCCCGCGGCGGGCTGCCTCGGCATCGCGGGCTTCCTCGCAGGCAACAAGATGACGTCCGGCGAGCCACCATGCGAGCGGGTGAAACCAGAGTATCGCCGTGAGGACGGACAGGAAAGGAAACCAGAAATGATCCCCGGCCCTGAGGTGCGCCGCTTCGTGCCGGAAAATGTGGATGAGTGTCTCATCAGAATCGGAGAGAAGCACGGCGGGAAGGACGAGCTTTCCATCGAGGGAGAGATGAGGGGAGACCGGTTCGGTGACGACGATAATCCCCTTCGACTTGACACCGAATTCCGCGCAGACCTCATTCCAGATTCTGGCGGTGGATGCCGGGGGTGTCTCCGCGGAATAAAGGCGGAGTTGTTCTTTTGTCAGGATGAAGGCAAGCCGGAGAAAGAGAAGAGAGGCAATGCCGAGCCAGAGACCGGGAAACAGCCGGAAGGGAGGCGGCGGATTCGGAGAGGATGCGGTGCCGGTCTCGGGAGCGGGCGTGAGCGCGGCTGTTTTGGCAGCGAGCCCCGAGTCGGGTTTCGTCAGGACGCGGGCGGGGAACGGTGTCGCCTTCCAGCCCGGCACCTCGAGGCGAAGCCCGGTGAGGGGAGCGAGACAGAGAAGGAGGCCACCGAGGAAGGCTCCCCTGATGAGCGCGATCCGCCAGGACGGTTCGGTTCGTTTCAGGGCAATGAGAATGAGAGCCGCCGCGAGAAAAAGAAGGGTCAGTCGGAAAACCGGGTTGTCGAGGAAGTCCATGTTATGGTGGTGATGTTTAAAATCCAGCGGTCCGACCGGGTGGTCCTTCAATCTGTCCAGGCCCCGCGAACGAATTCGTATTCGAACTCCTGATCCGGACGATTTGGGTCAGTGTGATCTGTTTCCGTGACGACGGTCAATCCATCCCGGTGAAGCTTCATCTTGTAGGTGACTTTCGCCCAGCCGAGATCCTCCGTCGCTTCGATGCGGCCCTTTGCGTCGGGGTCGCGCGCCTCGTCGCCCTCAAGAGGAAGGTGGATAGCGGTGCCGGGTCGCGTCGCGATTTTTGCACCCATGATGCCCCAGGTGCTCATCGCGACGGGTTCGAGATCGCGGATCGTGAGCTGGGCGATGCCCCGGGTGTTTTCGTCACGGTTTTTCCAGATCCCCAGCCAGCCGCTTTCGATGATTTCGCTCTCTTTGCCCGGGGCGAGGGCAAGGGCGTCTTCGTAGCGGCCGCGGAGAAAGTGGAGGTCATGCTTTCTCGTCCCGCGTCCGGAATCGTCGGTGTAGGCATCGGTCACGCGGATGTGAAGCCCTTCGTTTCGAAGGGAGACCTCGTAGGTGGAGTTTTTGAAACCGGACTGCTGGTGCAGGGTGATCGGTTTCGAGCCCGGGGTGATCGAGGAAACCTCCTTCGCTGAGATTCGGCTTTTGACCAGGAGCGCTTCTGCTGCCATTTCGCCTCCGTTGACAGAACTCCATGAGCGCATCGCAAGGGTGCCGTTCTCGACCACGAACTCTACCTGCTTGAAGTAACCGGAGTCGAGCTCAAGAGCCCGCCAAGTGCCGGGAAGACCTTCGGCCCCGGAGGAGAGGGGAAGAAAAAGCGCGAGCAGCAGCGCGGGAATGAATGAGAGAGATATCTTCATGATTTTCGGGGGGTGGTTTTGGTGGTTTGTGATTGTCCGGCAAGTTCCCTGAGTTGCCGGATTTCTTCGTCGGTGAGGGAATCTTCCTGCATGAGCTGTGAGAGAAGCCCGACGCGGGAACCGGAACCGAAGAGACGCGCCAGTCCGGAGAGCATCTCACTCACGGCGGCTGACTTGGGTCTCCGGGAAAAATAGTGATACGCCTTTCCGCGCTTCACGCGATCAATGTCCCCGCGCCCGAGCAGGAGCGCGAGAACCGAGCGGAGCGTCGCGTTCTCGATGGGCCACTCGAATCGCGCTTCGAGTTCGGACGGCTTCAGGGCATCGTCAGCGTCCCAGAGGATCTGCATGATGTGCAACTGCGTCCTGTTGAAGTCAGGAATGGGAACTTTGCCGAGAGAGGATTTCATCTAAGTGTGAGAAAATCACAGATGGCATGATGATTCAAGAATAAAGTGTGAAAAAATCACAGAAAGAGCCCGGTGACCGCAGCCGGGAGGCAACCCGCATGCGTCCATTCCCACCAATAACGACCAACTCACTTAACGCTCAAATTCGTCCCGCAAATACTCCGCATCATCGCGAACATCCTGCGCCACTCCGTTCGGGTGCCTTCGATGTGGACCCGGGCGTCGTGCCAGCCGATGTCGCGCATCGCGTAGCGCATTTTAGCGAGGCCGGTGCCCTCTCGCTTCCTCGTAAATTGGTTTGGCCATTAGTCCTCCCCGCTCTTAGAATCGCCGCCATGAAAGTCGCTTTTGTCGCCCGCTATGGCCCTCCCGAGGTGGTCGAGTTCCGCGAGGTGCCCACGCCGTCGCCCGGAGCCGGAGAAGTGCGCGTCCGAGTCCTTGCGACGGCGGTGACGGCAGCCGATTGGCGGATCCGCAGCGGCGTCTTGCCGCGCGGTTTCGGCGTGCTACGGGGCCCTGCCCTCGGATTCGGCGGTCCGCGAAAGGCTGTCCTCGGAACCGACGCGGCGGGTCTCATCGATGCGGTCGGCCCGGGTGTGACCAGGTTCCAGGTCGGTGATCCGGTGCTCGCTTTCCCCGGCATCGCCATGGGCGGCCATGCGGAGTTTCTTGTGATCCGCGAGGATGGGTGCGTGGTGCCCAAGCCCGCAAACCTCACCTTCGAGGAGGCCGCGGCGCTTCCCTTCGGGGGCATGACCGCGCTCGATTTTCTCCGACGCGGCGAGGTGAAGGCGGGCGAACGCGTCCTCGTCAACGGCGCCTCGGGCAACGTCGGATCGGCCGCCGTGCAGCTCGCGAAACACCTCGGAGCGCACGTCACGGGGGTGTGCAGCGCCACGAATGCCTCACTCGTTCGGTCGCTCGGCGCGGACGAGGTGATCGATTACGCCTCCCGCGACTTCGCCTCCGGAGGAGCGCCCTTTGACGTCGTCATTGATTGTGTGGGAAATGCGCCCTATTCCCGGGTGAAGGGAGTCCTCGCGCCTCGCGGACGATTGCTCGCCGTGCTTGCTGATCTTCCCGCCATGCTCGGTGCCGTCTTTGCCGGACGCATGAGATCGCATCGCGTCATCGCCGGTCCCGCCGCGGAGAAAGGCGAGGATTTGATGGCGGTGGCTGAGCTGGCAGAAGAGGGAACCTTACGCCCCGTGATGGACCGATGCTTCGCCTTTGAGGAGATCGTCGATGCCTATCGACTTGTGGACTCGGGGAGGAAGAAGGGAAGTGTTGTTCTGGTGCTGGATCCCCGCGCGGGGTTTAGGGGGTAGAGGGTAGTGTCGTTTTTCGGGAGTAGGGGCATCCGAAAATCGGGGGCTTCGGTGAATTCTGAAACGGGTGGTCCCGGTTGGGAGCCCGGGAGTCTAAAGTAATGATGGCAAGATCGGGACGGCTAAGGAAGAACGAGGTAGGCCTTGGATGGATGCTTGATGAAGTCTTTCACACGACCGGAACGGTCGAGCAGTGCGGTGGCGGTTTGGGCGACCGAACAGTTGCCCAACGTCAGATGGATGACCTTCGGCGGGTGGCCGACGAGGGTGCTGCGCTGGTAGAAGTCCTTGTCCTTGGTCACGATGGCGTATCCGTTCTTCTTAGCGTATTCCCAAACGCAGGTGTCGCTGTCGCCGGCCATCCCGAGAGTATCAACATGAACGACCATTCCAAACTCGGTCCCGAGTATTCCGGCCAGCTTCGGAGAGAGGTTTTGATCGAGAAGCAGCATCAAGAGGCGGGAAGGCTGAGATGCTGCTCGCGGTGCGCGGCGAAGGCGAGGGCGGCGGTGATGTCCTCGTTCTCGAGGTACGGGAAGTCCTCGAGGATCTGCTCGCGGTTCATGCCGCCAGCAAGGTATTCGAGGATGTCGCCGACGGTGATGCGCATTCCGCGGATGCACGGCTGGCCGCTGCGCTGGTCGGGTACGATGGTGATTCGTTCTCGGTAGTCCATGGGCATGATTTTAAGCGCTTCCACCGTTTCCGGTGAGGTCGTTGTTCGCCTTCAATCTACGCGCATCGGGACGCTGCGCAAGGGAGGCGGGGGTCGGCCTCACCAAGTCGGCGTTTGAAAGGCCTCGCACCGGCCCGGGAAGACGGGGAAATTCACGGCAGACTTCGATCCAGTCGGGCAGAGCAACCGCCCATGGCGGTAGCCGAGCTCGCCGCACAGGGAAAGTTGCGCCCTGTGATCGACCGGTGCTTCGCCTTTGAGGAGATCGTTGATGCGTATCGCCTTGTTGACTCAGGGAGGAAGAGGGGAAGTTTTGTTTTGTCGTTGGATTCTCGGGCGGGGTTTTTAGATTCTTAAAGTGACCCGCGCCGGCGTCGCGCCGGGTGAAACACTTTTCCGGTTGCGTGGAATGGTAATTAAAATTACCATTTTGGTATGAGCATTACCATTGACAAGGCGGGGCGCATTGTCGTTCCGAAGGCCCTGAGGGAGCGGTATTCGCTGGTTCCCGGGGCGGAGCTTGATGTCGAAGGAACGGCGGACGGCATTCGGCTCCGGCTGCGGGGAGGGGCTCCGGCGTTTGTGGAGAAAGACGGGATCCTCGTGCATCATGGGCCGACCGTGGCTGCGGGGATCGATGTGGCGGAGTTTATCAACCGCCAGCGCGACGGGCGGGCGCTGGAAAAAGGGAATTCATCGACATGAAGGTGTTTTTCGACACCTCGGTGCTGGTTCCTGCGGTGACGGATCAGTTGCCGAACCATCCGGCGGCGCTCGCCTGCCTCGTGGCGCGGTTGAAGGAGCGCGGTGCGGAGGTGATGACGAGTGCCCACGCGCTGACCGAGTGTTATGCCACGCTGACGGCGCTGCCCTTGCCGCGCCGCATCACCGGACCCGAGGCGGTGCAGCTCATCGAAACCAATTTCCTGAAACGCCTCAGGATTCTCAACCTGACGCAAGCCGACACCCTGGCCGCGATCAAGCTGACGGCAGCGAGCGGCGGCATCAGCGGGCGGGTTTACGACGCGCTGCATGTCGTCGCGGCACGCAAGGCGGGCTGCACACGAATTTACACCTACAATCTCGACCATTTCCGCTCGCTCGCGTCGGACATGGAAATCACTGCTCCTTGATTTCATCCTGCCACTCAAAGTGGCGTTCGCCCGGACGCTCAGCGAACACACCGCGGTGCGACAGCACTGACTCACGGGAGCATCGCGAATTCCTCGGGGGTTTTTCGCGGATCGCTGGCGTCACGCAGCCGGGGCGAAGGCTTCTTTGAGGACGGCCTGGAGGAGGTGGGCGGCGTGGGTGCGGGCTCAATTAGGATCGCATCCTACGCGATGATTATTTCTTGGAGAAGTGCTTGTCCAGTTCCTGGAGGATGTTCGGATTGAAGAACGGCTTCTTGGAGCTTTTGGTGTTGCCGGGATCGAGGTAACGGACTTCTCCGAAACGCTTGTCCTTCAGCAAGGCGTTGCGAACGTCGTGATATTGCTTCGCCGCTTTAAAGTCCACGTAACGCTTCCGACATTCTTCAGTCAGACGCTCATAGTCCCAGGGGTTCCGGTCACGAACTTGCTCCTCAGTGAGACGGACTTCAGGCGCATTCGGGTTGTTCGTCACCTGCACACCGAGCGCATCTTTTGCTTTGGACCGAGTGAATTTGATGTCGATATTCACTGTGACCGAATAGGGCGAAGCCGAATCATCGTTGGCGGGTTCGAGGCTCTCGACGAAGGCGAGGAACTTCCTTTCTTCGTGGTTCAGCACGACGGCCTCTGTCTGATGCGGAAGCGCGACAAAAGACAATGGCATCAGGTAGAAATTGAACTCTGACATATCGCGGCCGAACCAAGTCTTGGTGGCGGCGACGAAATTTTTGAGGCTTGCGGTACCGATTTCTTGAAGACGAACGGGGAATGCCCCGGAGCGGTTGTAAAAGTGGATGGAGGAGTCGCGCATTTCCAGCAGGGCTTGAATGTTCGCCCATGCGTTGGCGTCGAAGGCTTTCGAATCAACGAGCTTCTTTGCGAGGTAGTCGAGGCTGTGAGTGAACGGATTACCAGAGCGCGTCTCCTTGATCTGAAACTTCTTGCTCTTGGTGCCATCCTTCTTGGTGCGCGGCTCCATTACGTAAAGTGCGCTGACCTTGTTGCCGTTGTCGGCCAGCCATTTGGCCTTGAGTAGCAGTTCCCAGCCATTGATGGCTAGAACGGCGAAGGCTTCCTCGCGGTAGAGGAAATCCGGCTTATTGTAAATCTCGATGGCGGCGACTGTTGCGGCAACGGCGCGATCCAGAAGTTCTTTGGAGCGGGCTTTCATGAGGATGCAGGGGCGAAGGCTTCTTTGAGGACGGCCTGGAGGAGGTCGGCTGCGTGGGTGCGGGCTTGGGCGATCTCGGTTTCGAGGGCGCGGCAGGTTTCCATGAGCGCTTCGACCCGCTTCACGATCTCGACTTGCTCGGCGAGGGGTGGGAGGGGGATGGGCGTGTTACTGACAGTGTCTTGATTGACCTTCGGCATATTGCCCGCAGATCCCGATGCTTTGCTCTTGAAATAATCCCGAGTGATTCGAGCCGAAAGCACATGATGTAAGTAGTCTGTGCTTTCCGGGAACACCGCTCGGCATTTCATCATCAGATCCGGGTAAATGAACTCCGCCGCCGCTCCGCGATACACAGCAGCGGTGCCAACAAGCTCCAACGAGTTCGCACGCTGGATTAAGATGTCACCGTCTTTGAGCCAAAGGTAAGAGTCCGCCTCAACATCAAGATCGAGATACTTGGTTTGACTACCATCGAATGTGCCTGAAGAAGTGGCCGAAAGTTTCAAGGTCTTAGCTTTCGTCTCAAACTCGACAGGTTTTAATGAAACGCCGTTTCGGGGTTTCTCTTCGAGTATCGAACCCATCCTGCACCACTCCCATCCCTCCGGAATCTCGAAGGGGATTTCAGAAGCGGTGACTTTGGGCAGGGGCTTTTCGGGGCGGAATCTCTTCGTGGCGATGAGGAGGTCTTTTTCGGCTTGGATGCGGTCGAGGAGCTGGCTCGCGTGTTCCACGTCCGGGTAGTCGGCGCGCCAGTCGGCGGTCAGCTTGCCCTGGATCGCCTCCTGCAGGACGGCCTGCTTGAGCTTGGCGAGGAGAGATTGCTGGTGGGTGATTTCACCCTGCGCGATGGCAATCTGGGTTCGCCCTTTGTTGATTTGTTCGATCAGGTCACGCTGCTCAGGAAGTGGCGGGAGATTGACCTGGTAGTTCAAAAAAAAGTCTTCATCCACGCGCTTCCGGTTTGTATTACCGCGGCTGGCTTTGATGCATGCCTCGAGAAAGACTGGCGATTGAAGGAAAACATTGAAGAACTCGCGCTCGACCTCGTCCTCGTTGATGTCGAAGGCGAGGAAGTCGTTGGTGACAATCGCGCCCTCAAGTTCTTCCGGGATGATACCAAATGCGCCATTGCGGGCATCAATGCGGCTGAGGATGAATTGACCTGCGGAGACGACAAATTGGTTCTTGGTGAGAATGGTTGCGCCGTCTTGCGAGCCGCGCAGCACGACGCCTTTGTAGTTGATGCGAATGGTGACCTGCTTATAGCTGGTGCCGTCTTCGATTACCAAGGCAGTTTTGTTGCGAGCGAGGATGTCGCCGATGCGTTTCATTTGTCGGCGTACTCCTTTTCCACGGCTGCGAGAGCTTTGCCCAGGCGTTCAAGGGACTTCCGGAACTCGGTAAGGCAGTCATTCACGCTGAGTTCGCGTTCCTCAATGCCGGACGTTGGATTCTTCACATCCAAATCGAACCCGCGTTTCAAATCCCCCACCTTCACCTTCCACGCCACATCGCTCTCCTTCCGCTTGCCCCACCACTTCATCAGTGGCGCGAATTCCTCGAACTGGATCGCCTTGGTCTTCGAGTAACTCTTCTGCCCCTCAGGCAAGCGGTGTTCCCAGTACCAGATCTCCTTCGTCGGCGTGCCTTTTTCGAAAAAGAGCAGGTTCGTCGAGACGGTCGCGGGGAAGAAGGTCGACTGCGGGAGGCGGATGATGGTGTGGAGATTGCAGTCGGTGAGGAGCTTTTCGCGGATGCGCTCTTTGTAGCCGTCGCCGGTGATGCAGCCGTCGGGCAGGACGATGGCGCAGCGACCGCCGGGCTTAAGCAACTGGATCATGAGAATGATGAAGAGGTCGGCCGATTCCCGGCAGCGGAAGGATTGCGGGAAATTCGTCTCCACTCCGTCGGCGATGCTGGCGCCGAAGGGAGGATTGGCGAGGATGCAGTCGACCTGCTGGCGCGGCCCGATCGCGTTGTATTCGGTCTTGAGGCTGTCGAGGTAATGCCAGTCGGGCACGTCGATGCCGTGGAGGATGAGATTGGTGAGACCGAGGACGTAGGAGACGGGCTTCAGTTCCCAGCCGGTGATGGACTGTTGCAGGATGGCCTCGTCGTCGAGGGTGCGGACCTCCTTTTCGCGGATGTAATCGATCGCGGCGCTGAGGAAGCCGCCGGTGCCGGCGGCGGGGTCGAGGATCTTGTCGCCGAGTTTCGGCGCGGTCATCTGCGTCATCAGCTGGGTGATGGCGCGGGGCGTGTAGTACTCGCCCTTGTTCCCGGCGTCGCGCAACTCGACGAGGATGGACTCGTAGACGGTCCCGAAGACGTGGCGGTCCTCGCTGTTGTTGAAGTCAAAGCCGTTGAGCTGGTTGATGACCTTGCGCAGCTCGTAGCCCGACTTCATGTAATTGTTCGAGCCGTCGAAGACCTCGCGAACGAGGGCGGCTCGCTGCGGGGCGTGCGGGGCCTTGAGGCTCCGAAGCGCGGCGAAGAGGCCGTCGGTGGGATGATCGATGAAGAGGATGAGTTCCTCGCCGGTAATGCCCTCGGGATCGGCGGCCCAGTGCCGCCACTGGAACTTCGCGGGGATGACGGACTGGTAGCGGTCGCGGATGAGCTCGAGCTCCTGGTCTTTGTCATCGAGGATCTTCAGAAAAAGGAGCCAGCCAAGCTGTTCGAGCCGCTGCGCATCGCCCGAGACGCCACGGTCCTGCCGCATGATGTTGCGGACGTTTTTGATGATGGAGGAGATGTTGGGCATGGGTAAAAAGTGTGCCAGAATGTCGCAATTCGGGCTCAAGTGCAAATGAGCGAAAATAAGAATGGTGCCGGGAAGGTATGTAAGTCGTTGAAAATGAACAAAACTGTTTTTGGGGAGGGGCTGGAATCGGGCTGAAGTGAAAATGAGCGAAAATAAGAATCACCTGCCCCAGTGGGGGATGTAGCGGGGAGCTTGCACAGCTCATTCA
>DIVG01000029.1:0-12187 GCA_002422425.1 Akkermansiaceae bacterium UBA6138
GGATGGGCGCTCAATTCTTAACTGACGATACCGGCCGAAAAACGGCCGTTTTGGTTCCAATTGATGAGTACGAGCAGTTGCTGGAAGATCTTGAGGATTTGGCCGCAATCGCTGAACGGCGTAATGAAGAAACGATCCCTCATGAGCAAGTGGTTGCAGAGCTTATAAAGGATGGCCTCCTTCCGAATTGAGTGGAGAAAATCCGCGTTGAAGGAACTGCGGAAGATTTCCGCAGATCAGGTTCCCAAGATACTTTCGGCGGTTGAGTCCTTTGCCGACGATCCGAGACCGGCCGGGTGCATTAAATTATCGGGAACCGAACGGAGTTTCAGGGTTCGAGTGGGCGACTACCGTGTTGTTTACGATATTTTTGACGACATCGTCCTGATCGAGATCGTGAAAGTAGGACATCGCAAAGATGTCTATCGCGGATGATTCACTCTCTCAGCCCCGCAAGTGTCGTCTCAAGCTCTCGTTGCGTCACTGCATCCGACACAAACGCCTCGCCAAGAGACTTCAGCAGGACAAACCGAATCTGTCCCGCCTCGAACTTTTTATCCCTCCCCATCGCGGAAAGGATCGCATCATCGGGCACGTCTTCAGCGAGTGCGGTCGGCAGGCCGTAGGTCGTCAGCGCGGCGAGGATGCGCTCTCCCGCCGCCGGATCGAGGCCGGATTTCTCAACCGAGAGGCGCGTCGCGGCGACGAGTCCGAGGCTGATCGCTTCGCCGTGGAGGAAGCGACCATAGCCTCCGGCCGCCTCGATCCCGTGACCGATGGTGTGTCCGAAGTTCAGCAGGGCGCGGGTCCCGGTGGTTTCGCGCTCGTCTTCTTCGACGACGGCGGCTTTGATCGCGACATTCCGGGCGACAAGTTCGACAAGGTGCTCGCGAATGGAGGATTTCGCCTCGACGAGATCAAGCAGGGAAGCGTCGCGGATCGCGGCATGTTTGATGATTTCGGCGAACCCCTCGTTGAATTCCCGCTCGGGGAGCGAGTCGAGGGTGGCGACGTCGGCGATGACGAGTCGCGGCTGGTGAAAGGCTCCGAGCAGGTTTTTACCCTCGGGCGTATTCACCCCGGTCTTGCCTCCGACCGAGCTGTCGACCTGGCTTACGATCGTCGTCGGGATCTGCACGCAGGGAATGCCGCGCTGGAAAATGGCGGCGGCGAATCCGGCGAGGTCGCCCACAACGCCCCCGCCGAGCGCAACGAGGAAGGATTTGCGATCAAGCCCGGCGCGCAGCATCTCGCGGCACACTTCGGTTACCTGAGCCATGCTCTTCGACGCTTCTCCGGCCGGCACGGTGATGAGGCAGGACCAAATCCCCGCTGCGGTGAGAGAATCGATTACCGTCTGCGCGTAGAGCGGGCCGACGATCGAGTCTGTCACGATCGCGGCGGTGCGGCTGCGGATGCCCGTGTGGGCGGCGATGAGGTCAGCCGTCGCGGCAAGCATTCCCGAACCGACGAGTACGGTGTAGCGGTCGTTGGCGAGGGTCAGGGAGATCGTGGTGGGGTTTCCTTCGGTGACAGTAGGCATGGAGCGGCAATGATGAACGCGGCGGAGGGAACTTTCAACGCGTAAGGTGCAGACTGAAGTCGGTGTAAAAGGCAGCAATGCGGGCGGCGGTGCGGGCGGGATCTTCCGCCGGCGCGATCTCAAGACGGTGAAAGGCGGTCTCGCGCTTGAACCACGAGGCCTGACGCTTGGCGTAGTGGCGCGTCATCTGCCGTATTGTCTCGATACAGGTCGGCAGGTCGAGAGCCCCGGCGAGATGGGCCCGGATCTCGCGCAGCCCGATCGCCTTTTCCGCCGTCGAGGAAAGATTTCCGAGGGCGGAGACCTCGGCAACGACGCCGTTTTCGAACATCGTAAGGGTGCGTCGGTTGACGCGGGCATAGATCTCCTCCCGGTCGCGATGGAGGTAGACGGCGCGGATCGCCGGCGCATTCTCCGCCCATTCGCTCTTCAACTGCGAGGCGGGGCGTCCCGTGAGCAGGCAGATCTCGAGGTTCCGGGTCACATAGCGGCGATTGAGAAGGTTGGTTTTTGCCGCCCCATCGGGATCGAGGATCCGGTAACGCTCGACGAGGTCCTCAAGGGAAAAACGGTCGAGTTCGCTGCGGAGCGCGGCATCACCCTTCGGCGTCGGGGCGAGTCCGTGGGTGATCGCCTTGAGATAGAGGCCGCTGCCACCCACGACGAGGGGGATGGCGCGAGCTGAGACCTCGTCGATTTTCGTCCCGGCGAGGCGGGCGAAACTTGCGGCGTCACACTCGGCGCTGGCGGGGAGTTCTCCGAAAAGATGGTGAGGGCATTGCGAGCGTTCTGCGGGCGAAGGCGCTGCCGAGAGGATTTCGAGACCCCGATAGATCTGGTAGGCGTCCGCATTGATGATCTCGACGGGGGCAAGTTGCCGCGCCAGTTCGAGAGCGACGACCGTTTTCCCGCAACCGGTCTGGCCGGCGAGGTAGAGAGGCGGGTAGGGGTGATTCATCGGGAAAGAAAAACGCCGGAACGATCTGGGACCGTTCCGGCGTCGGAAAAGCTGTCGATGCCGTCTGCCGGATCAGCCGTTCTGGCTGGAGCTCCCGGCCATGGCCGACTCCTCACCGGTTTCGTCATTGGGACCGTCGCTGCGGGCACCGCTCACAACGAGTTTCCGGCCCATGAAGTCCTGGTCGTCCAGGACACTCACGGCGCGCTTCGCTTCGTCGATTGAACTCATTTCAACAAAGGCGAAGCCCTTCGACTGCTGGGTGCGGGGATTAGTGACAACCTCGGCGCTTAGAACATTACCGACACCCCGGAAGAGCGCCTCGAGTTCCGCTTCACCGGTTGCATAGTCCAAGTTTCCGACGTAGAGGCGGCCCGAAGTTACCTCATTGCGGTTGCGTTTCGGCTTATCACCGGAGCCGCCTTTCGGCGCACGGGGTTTCGGGGCGGAGTTCTCTGCGGTCTTGCGGGTGCTTTTTCCAACCCTGCCCGAACGGCTCCTCTGCTTCGGCTTCCCGAGAAGACCAAAGCTGAGAAGCGAAAGGATCTTTTGAAAAGTCGTCTGCCTCGATGACTTAGTCCCGGTTCGGTTGCGGCTCCGGTTACGAGAGCGATTACGCCCGCCTGAGCCGGACTCTCCGCTGTTGCCTGACTGGCTTCCCTGACGGTTGCGACTGCGCCCGCCCGAACGATTGCCGCTGTGGCGGCGATTTTGATTTTTTTGTGATCTGTTTTCCATCTGGTGTGGAAGCTTTCTGGTTGGGACATCCGGTTGGAATGGTCCTTGGTTTAGGGACGGAGGGCTCTTCGGCCATGTCCGGCAAAGGAGAGCCGGTCGCCATTCCGGCGAGCGCCCTCTCGATGAAGGGATTCTGAATCCGATAAAGGGGCGATCCCGCGCGGGAGTGGCGCTTCATCCGGGATGAAGATGCCTCGCCTGTAGTCGGTGGCAGGCCCATCGCCAAAGGCGGGGCATCTGTCAGAATACGGTTATGATCAAAGAGTAAACTCCGAAGGGTTAAAAAGGACTTACTGCCCGCGATTCGCAGCCAATGGCCCGCAATCCCAAACGGGGAAGCGGAAGTCGCTTGAGCAGTAACGCCCATAGCCGGCTGGATGAATGACATGTCGAATCTAGGTGAGAAGAAACCTCCCTCTAATGTAAGGGCGTGGCATTCTCCCGCAAGCTAAGAATTGCGCTGTGACCTCCGGATTGGGAAATCAAAGCGACACCCCGCGCTTCCACGGTTGAAAGTCCTCCTGCCCAAGGATTTGGGCTTTTGTCCGGACCCGGCCCGAAGCAACCTCTATCACGAGATCGAGGAGCCGACAGCCGAGTTCTTCGATGCCGGATTCGCCGCGAATGATGCCGCCCGTGTCGAAGTCGATGAGGTCGGGGAGCCGTTCGGCGAGTTCCGTGTTGGTGCTGACCTTAATTACGGGGCAAACAGGATTTCCCGTCGGCGTTCCGAGACCGGTGGTAAAGAGGATGATGTTGGCGTGGGCCCCGGCCATCGCCGTGGTTGACTCAACATCCCCCCCGGGAGTGCAGAGCAGGTTCAGCCCCGGCGCGGTCGCGACCTCCGGATAGTCCAGCGCTGCGACGACTGGGGAGCTGCCGCCTTTTTTTGCTGCTCCGGCGGATTTGATGGCGTCGGTAATGAGCCCGTCGCGAATATTCCCGGGGCTGGGGTTCTGGGAAAAATCGCTTCCTACCGCTCTGGCTCTGGCGGCATAGGCAGAGGTCAGTTCAGTGAAGCGCAGGGCGACTTCGTCGGTGACGCAGCGGTTAACCAGTTCCTGCTCGACTCCGCAAAGTTCGGGGAATTCCGACAGGATGACCCGCCCGCCCAGCGTCACGACCTGATCAGAGAGCGCGCCGAGGGTCGGGTTCGCAGAAATGCCGGAAAAACCGTCGCTGCCGCCGCATTCCACGCCGATGCACAGTTTATCGAGCGAGGCCGGAGCACGGCTGATGTTGTTCGCCTCGACGAGCCCGAGGAAGGTATCTTTAATCGCCGTTTCCAGGAGGGTCTTCTCGTCCGGGTAACTTTGTTGCCGGTAGGTCAGGAGCGGTTTATCAAAGTGCGGTGAGCGGGCCAGGATCGCTTCCTCAAGGATCTCAAGCTGGGCATTTTCGCAGCCAAGGCTGAGCACGGTCGCCCCTGCCACGTTGGGGTGGGTGATGTAACCCGCGAGAAGTCCGCAAAGAGCGTTGGCATCGTCCCTCGTGCCGCCGCAACCAAGCGAGTGCGTGAGGAATTGGATCCCGTCGAGATTCGGAAAGACACGGGAAGCAGCGCTACTTTCGAGCGGCTCGCAGGTTACCTCGAGAATGGCGTCACGGTCGGCTCCGGCGCGGTAAGTCTCGACGAGGCGGGTCGCTAGCTGCTGGTAGTGAGTCGTCTTTTCGTAGCCAAGCGCTCGCTCGAAAGCGGAGCGAATCGCGTTCACATTTCGGGTCTCGCAGAAGACCATGGGAATGACGACCCAGTGATTCGCCGTTCCGACAGAGCCGTCACTGCGGTGATACCCCTCGAAATGACGATTCCGCCACACGGAAACGTCAGGCGCCTGCCAGTTGAATTTTCCGCTCCGGGTTCCCGTGAACCCATCGGCATCGTGCTTGAGATTGCCGGTCGTTACCAGCGCACCCGCCGCGATTGGCTGCGTCGCGATGCCCACGGTAACCCCATACATGCGGGCCCGCTCGCCTGCAGCCATCGCTTGAAGCGTAAATTTCTGTTTCGGGGGGATCGCCGCGGTGATCTCGACACGGCGTTCCCCGAGGGTCACGATCTCGCCCGGGGTAAGGGAGCGCAGGGCAACCCCGAGATTGTCACCGGGATCGATGAGGAGAGATTCTTTCATAGGAATGGTAAAAGGCAGGGGCGGAGCAGGCGGGTGGCAACACTTGCGTATACGGAGCCGCAGTGCATCGTCAAACATGCAATGCGATTTGTTTAATCTCAAGGGGCGGTGTGCGCTTGTCACTGGCGGCAGCAGGGGGCTCGGAAAGGCGATGGCCCGCGGATTCGCCGAGTGCGGCGCCGACGTCATGATCACCAGCCGCCATGAGGAGGAGCTTCAGGCCGCCGTTCGTGAAATCGCGGACGGCCTCGATGCTGAAGTTCGTTACGCGGTCGCTGACATGTCCGAACGCGGCCAGGTCGATGCCCTCGCCACGGCCGTCCTCGATGCCTATGGAACCGTTGATATCCTGGTCAACAACGCGGGGGTGAACATGCCGCAACCGATTGATGAGGTCACCGATGAAGCATGGGACCGGGTTCTCGAAATTAACCTCACTTCCATCATGCGGCTCACTCGTGCCCTTGTTCCTGCCATGAAGAAACAGCGATGGGGGCGGGTCATTCACATCTCCTCCGTGCTCGGCGTGGGATCAAAGCCGGCCCGCAACGCCTACTCCGCTTCAAAGGCCGCTCTCCTCGGGCTGGCAAAGGCGAGCGCCCTCGACCTGGGTCCTTTCGGGATTACCGTGAACTGCATCGGACCAGGCCCCTTTCTTACCGATATGCCGATGACTTTGCTGAGCGAAGCGGAAAAAGAAGAGTTCTCCAACGCCACCGCTCTGAAACGCTGGGGGCAGCCGCGAGAACTGGCCGGGCCGGCTCTCCTCCTCGCGAGCGAGGCGGGCAGTTATATTACCGGTGAGATGCTCCTTGTCGACGGGGGCGCATTCGCGAGGGCGCTTTAAAAATTCGGTTTCCAACTGCCGCCTTAGCGACTATAATAGTAAACGTTTGTAAACTGGTTAGTCATGAGTCGAATCCTCCTTCTGTCTGTTTGCCTTGCCGGATCCCCCCTGATGTTGCTTTCCGAGCAAGCGCCGTCAAAGATAAATCTGAATGATCCGAATCTGCAGATTGTCGATGGTTCTGTGATTCCCATACCGCTGGAGATTTTTGCGTCACTGGACAAGCTCGGCAAGCAGGATTGGGGGCGCGAGGTTGAAAATCGCGAAATCCGCCTCGATACAAACCGTTCCCGCACCGCAATGCTCTTCGGGCTCACCGTTTCGGAAGGGTTTATAGCCGTCCAAGCTGAGGATAAGGAAGCGGTTCGTCGGATCGGTCGCGAGGTCCTGCGGCTTGCTGCTTCCCTTGGAGTGGCCGGTTCGGTCGAAGAGCATGCCAACTCAATCGTGAACGCCGCCGGAAAAAGTGACTGGCCCGTCGTCAGAAGGGAGCTCGACAAGACTCGCCAGACAGTGCTGAATAAGATGGCTGAACTACGCGATGCGGAGCTCGTCGACCTTGTCAGTCTGGGCGGCTGGCTCGGCGGGACGAGGGCGCTCGCTTCAGTGCTTCAGGGAAACTACTCGGTGGAGGGTTCCGATCTTTTGAACCAGCCTGAACTGGTTAAACAGCTCAAAGATGACTTCAACCGGCTCCCCGATCGAGCCAAACGGGGCAGGATGTTTGACCAGGTGTCAAAAACACTCGGTCATCTTGAATCTCTCATGCGAACGGATGCCTCGGGTGCCATCGGTGAGGAGGCGATCATTGAGATCTCGCTTTCGACAAAAAATCTGGTCGAGGCCATTTATGAAAGTTAGGTCTTTCCCTCTCCTGGTAGTCTTCACCCTGGGTGTTGTTTCCATTGTTCCGCTGCGCGCGCAGAATACAGGAGGCGGAGTCCCTTCGCTGAAGGGAGAAGAGGGGGCAGCCCCTGTGATCGACGAGGTCAAGCTAATAGCGCAGCGTGCCGCGATTGCTTCGCTCGGCGGCGAGGATCCCTTCGTCCTCCGCGAATCGTCCTGGAGCGGGGTGATCGATCCGGGTAAAGCCCGCCTCATCCAGTTGCAACTCTTCAAGCGGAACGAGTATCAGTTCTGGATGGCCGTGCCTGATCGCAAAGCGGGCGTCAATGTGAGCATCTACAACGGCAAGGGCGAGCTTATCGAGACCGGGAATGTCACCCATGCTTCCGGCAATGTGGCGGGGCTTATTATCCGCCCGCGTGAGACAGGAGTTTATTACCTCAGGATTTCTCTCCAAACCACGATTAAGACACCGCAGAAGTGGTCTGTTATTTATGCGTATCGTTGAGCCTGCGGCGCGTTGTTCCGCTCTCTCATCGTTTCTTACCGACACTATCATGAGCGTGCCGACCGGCTGGTGTCTGTGCGAATCGGGCAGCACTCCTCCCCAAACGGCGCTTCCGGCACTTTTTACCCATGGCAACTCCCAGATCGGAATCCCCGGGTGATTCTCCGCCGGATTTTTCTTCGCATAGTCCGGCCCGCTTCGTTTTTTCCATCGCGGTCGTGGTAACGCTCGCAGGAGTCCTCGTCACGGTTCTTCGCGGCGGCGGCTCGGGGTGGAACGCCTGGCTTTTTCTCGATCAGGGGTTTTCCCACCGCGCTGCGTATCGAACTGAACTGATCTTGATTCTTGCGACACTCAGCTTTGCTGTTGCCGGGCTCTTTCTCCGACGGTGGCGGTGGGGCACCTGTTTGATGATTCCGGCCTTTGCCTTCCTCCTGACCGAATCGTGTTTCATCGCAAAAATGGACGGTGTCGGGCACGCCCAGTGGGCTCCGGCCGCTCATGCGCTGCGTTACGGGACACCTCTGGCACTCGCCTTGCTTGCGATGAAGGAACCGTTCGGTGAGGCCCAGGTGATGATGTTACTGCGCGTTTCGCTCGCCTTTGTTTTTGTAACCCATGGCGCCGAAGCGCTTATGCATTACCCGCGTTTCATTGATCTCATCATCGGGAGCGGTGAAAATCTCTTCCGCTGGCGTATCACCGAATCGCAGGCCAGGAGCGCGCTCACGCTCATCGGTGTGCTCGATATCGCGGCCGGTATCGCGATTCTTGTCAGGGCTTTCCCCGCCCTCCTCTGGTGGATGGCGGTCTGGGGACTCGTGACGGCGCTCTCGCGCATGACGAGTCTCGGGTGGGAGGCCTATCGGGACGTGCTGGTGCGCGCGTCGCACTTTCTCGTGCCCATGATACTCGCACAGTATCGGCGGCGGCGTTAGACCGCTTCTACCCCAGGGGTTCGCTTCCGCGCCTTTAACCGGCAAGCCCCGGCATTTCGGAAAAGGTTTTCAGACGTTTGATGACCTCCTCTTTTCCGAGCAGTACGAGGACAGGAACAAGATCCGCGCCGGAGGTGCTGCCCATCACCGCAACGCGACAAGGAAGCATTAGGGCACCCATTTTAAGACCTATCTGACCGGCTGCCTCGTGAATAGCGGCTTTGATCCCGTCAATCGACCAGTCAGTTGCCGCTGAAATACCGGCGGTGAGGGCGCTGATGATCACGGGAAGTTCCTCTTTTTCCTGCACCTTCGTGATGGACGCCTCGTCGTAGGCCACCGAGTCGGCAAAGATCGTCGCGATAACGCCGGGTATCTCGCTTAGAAGCTGGACGCGGTCACGAGCGAGTTCGAGCGCGGCTGGAACCCGAGCGTCGCCGGGGTCGATTCCGGCGCGGCTCAGAAAAGGACTCGCATGCTTGAACAGGTCGGCCGCCGGGAGGTGCTTGAGATGTTCGCCGTTCACCCAACGGCATTTGTCGTAGTCAAACTTCGAGTTCGAACTGTTCACGCCAGGCAGATCAAATCGCAACCGGAGCTCTTCGAGCGAAAAAATCTCCTGATCGTCCTTGGTCGACCAGCCGAGCAGGGCCATGTAGTTGTCTACGGCCGCAGGGAGAAAACCGCCCTCCTGATATTCATGGATAAGCGCGCCCTGGTCGCGCTTGCTCATCTTCGTGCCACTCGGGTTAAGATTCAGCGGGATGTGGGCAAAAACCGGCGGTGTCGCGCCAAGCGCTTCAAAAAGGGCGAGGTGTTTCGGGGTGTTGGAAAGGTGATCCTCTCCGCGAATGACGTGAGTGATCGCCATCTCGATGTCATCGACAACATTCACAAAGTGAAAGATATACCCGCCGTTTGGCCGCCGAATGACGATATCGGGATTCGCTTCGACTTCCTGTTTCGCTTCAGCATCGTAGCGGCGCGAGCCCTGCTCCTTTAGATTTGTCGAGACCTGCCCGCAGACCACATCGGATACGGTGATGATTTTGTCCGGCACGCGGAAACGGATCGCGCCCTCGTCTTCGTAGAGGTGACCGGAAGCTTCGAGTTTCGCGAGGTAGCGGTCGTAAACCTCGTTGCGCTCACTTTGAAAGTAGGGGCCGTAATCTCCACCTACCTCCGGCCCCTCGTCCCATTCAAGTCCCAGCCATTTCAGACCGTCGAGAATGATTTGCATCGACTCTGCGGTAGATCGGTCGGCATCGGTGTCCTCGACCCGCAGGATGAAGGTTCCTCCGTGGTGACGGGCGTAGAGCCAGTTGTAGAGAGCTGTGCGGGCTCCCCCGATGTGGAGAAAGCCGGTGGGTGAGGGGGCAAAACGGGTACGGACGGTCATCGCGAGGAACGTGCCGCAATGTGAGCGTTGGTCAAGGCCGGGGGAAAGAGTGGTAATTTCTTTTCTCAGCTACCGCCCGATCGTGAGAAGAATCCTACCGCTATGCTTTCGTCCCGGGGCTTTTAGCCGTAATCGATGGCAGCACGGTGAGGCGCGTTCTTCTGCATCCGGCGTAGTTCTTTTATCTTTCAATTCCCAGCTCGCTCAGGTGCTCCCGCACGATCGCCCTCTCGGTCCCGTGAAAGCGGTGAAAGGGCGCAGCCATGAAGTCATCGCAGATGCCGAGAATGGAGAGCGAGCATTTCAGGCCTTTGATGATGGCGGAACCATGTTGGCCGACCCGGTAGAGTGCTTCGCCGAGGGCGATGACCCGGGCGCTGAGCTCGCAGGTGCGGGCCAGGTCGCCGGATTTGGCGGCTTCGTAGAGATCGACGTAGAGAGTCGGATGAAGGTTCGCTCCGCCGTTGATGCCGCCCTGGCCGCCCATGAGGACGACTTCGCCGAGAAGCTCTTCGGGGCCGACAAGGAACGACCAGTCAGGCCTTGCCGTTGCGGCGAGGTGGCGCATTTTGCGGAAGTAGACGAGGTCGCCGGAGCTGTCTTTGAGACCGATGATATTCTCCTGATCGAGAGCCCAGGTCACGACCTCCCGGGAAAATGAGGTTTTTGTCAGGGCCGGCATGTTGTAGAGCATGAGAGGGAGGGGGAGCTCGGGAAGGAGCTCCCCGATGAACTCGCGCAGCTCGGGTTGTCCGGCGGGAAAATAGAAGGGCGCCGAGGTCACGACGGCGTCGGCTCCGTAGTCAGCGGCGTCGCAGGCGAGACGGGCCGACTCGATGATGGAGGTGTCGGTGATGCCAACGAGCACGGGGACGCGACCGCGGACGAGACGGCAGGTCTGCCCAATCAATTCGCGCCGGAGCCGGTAGCTAAGACTGGGGGCTTCGCCGGTCGTTCCGAGGATGAAAAGACCCGAGACGCGGCCCGCGATGAGGCGTTCGACGAGCCTTTCGAGTCCTTCGAGGTCGAGGGTATCCCGACCCGTCAGCGGAGTGATCATGGGCGGGATGATGCCCTGGTAGCGTGGGGTCATTGGGGTGGGAGGGGAGAGTAAAAGGTGGGAAGGTGGATCGAGCCGCGCGAAGTTTGTTCTCGCTTTTCGGTCCAAGATCGGGCTATTTAAAGGTCGATGGATGGATTAATTGAGAGAGCGCTGACGCGTCGAAATTGGCCGGTTCGAAAGTTCGAATCATTCGACGCCATGAGGTCGCAGCAAGTCGCCGACTGGCAAAGTCTCTCTTGCGCCGAGAGAAACCGCGTAGCCTGGGAGTTGGCGCGGGATTACTGGACACAGGTGAAGGGAATTGACGAAGATGAACTCCGACTTCAGAGATCTGTTGGTCATTCTCGATCGGGAAGGAGTTGAGTATCTCGTAGTGGGAGGTTACGCGGTGATTCACTACGCGCAGCCTCGATACACGAAGGATCTCGACATCTGGGTGCGGCCTGAACCGGAGAATGCCGCTAAATTGATGCGAGCCTTCGCCGTTTTTGGCCTTTCCACGTTCGGTCTTATTCAGGAGGATTTTGAATGCGAGGGAACACAGTTGAATGTGGGCGTCGCGCCGGTGGCGATTGACTTCCTGACGTCTCTGCCCGGCGTGAATTTTCCGGAAGCTTGGAGTAGGAGGGAGATCGCTGAATGCGATGGAGTTGGGATTAACTATCTTTCCAAGTTCGACCTTGTTGCCGCCAAACGCAGGGCGGGCCCTCCCACCGACCTCGCGGACCTTGCCGAACTCACGCGAGGCGATCCTGATGGTGAATAGCTTCATCGAGATTTTTAGGGATGCGTTTGGATTTAGTTTGACCGCTGACCGCAGCACCGACTCACCCCCAGTCCCACAAGAAAGATCGACAGTGTCCCGACGACGATGGTGAGGTTGCTGTGGAGGAGGGGCTTCAGGTTTGCGGGGACCCATGAGGAGGTGAGCCAGAAGATCACGAACACGCCGATGATGACGCCGGTAACGGCGGCGGCATTGCCGGCTTTCCTGACAATGATGCCAAGAAGGAAGAGTCCGAGCATTCCTCCGGCGAACATTCCCGAGAGCTGCCACCAGATGTCGAGGATGTTTTTGGCATTGCCGGTGAGGAGCAAGGCGGCTCCCGTGCCGATGAGGCCCCACATCACGGTGGAGACGCGGAGCACTTTCATGGATTCGGCTTCGCTGACGGTTTTGCCCTTGCGGACGAGGCGGGTCCAGAGATCCTTGAG
>DIVG01000029.1:12235-15030 GCA_002422425.1 Akkermansiaceae bacterium UBA6138
TGCGTTCTCCGGCCATGGACTGGATCGCGGCGACTTCCTGCGGCATGGCCTGGTAGTAGCTGAAGAGGAGTGATCCGATCAGGAAAAAGAGGAGCGAGACAGGGATGTAGAGAACGGCTCCGATCCAGAGGGAACGTTTCGCGGCAGCCTCGGACTCGGCGGTGTGGTAGCGCTGCACGTAGTTCTGATCGATCCCGAAATTGGTGAGATTGATGAAGAGTCCGTAGATAAGCACGACCCAGACGGTGGAGGTGGTGAGGTCGGTGAAGGACCAGCTCCCGAGAGAGAATTTGCCTTGTTCCGCCGCGATGGAGAAGGCTGCACCGGCCCCGTCGGGATGGGTGAAGATGAGAGTCCCGGCCATGAGGAGCGCTCCCACGGTGAGGACGACGCTTTGCACCGCATCAGTCCAGATGACCGCCTCGATTCCGCCGATGAGGGTGTAGGCAGTCACGAGGATGCCGGCGACGAGGATGATGCTGGTGATGCTCCAGCCGGTGACCTGCTGCAGGCCGATCGCGACGCCGAGCATGATCGTGGCGCTGCGGGCCACCTGGGTGAGAAGGTAGCAAATGACAGTGTAAATCCTCGCCCAGGTCCCGAAGCGTTGTTCAAGATGTTCGTAAGCGGAGATGGTTCCGGAGTTGCGGTAGAACTTCACGAAATAGCGCGAGGCAATGAGGATCGCGAAGGGGATGGAGAGCGAGAAGATGAAGGAGTTCCAGTTCTCCGCATAGGCCTTTCCGGGCACCCCGATGAAGGTGTTGCTGGAGAGGTAGGTGCCGAAGAGGCTGAGTCCGACGACCCAGCCGGGGAGGCGTCCGCTCGCTTTCATGAAACCGGCCGAGTCCCCGCTGCGCCGGGCGAACCAGAAGCCGACCGCGATAACGAGGGAGATGTAGGACGCGAGGACGATAGTATCGAGCGTTTGCATGGGGAGGCGGCCTTCGGCCGCGGTAAAAAGTGAAAGGTGAAAAAGGAAAAGGTGGTCCGACTGAATTTACGGTGCTCCGAACTGCCCGGCGATGAGCGCTACATGGGTGGAGACGGTCGCGGCATGGGCAGAGTCCTCCACGAGATTCCGCGTCTCCAGCGGATCGGTTTCGTGGTCGTAGAGTTCGCGGGCGACAACTTCGCCTCCCTCGCTGGCGCGCCACTCGGTGTAGCGCCAGCGTTTCGTGCGAACGGAGTAGCCCCAGGCTTTCCAGTCGTTCCTGCTACCGTAGAAGGGCTGCTGGTGCTGGGTGAAGGCGGCATCTTTTATGTGTTTGTCAGGATATCTAACAACAGTCGAAAGGTCGTCGCCCTCGAGATTCCGCGATAGTTTATCGGCGATTCCGGCGAGGGAGGCAAGTGTGGGGTAGAGATCGACGAGCTCGGCGAGAGCGCTGGTTTTTCTCCCGTGTCCTGCCGTTTCGCGGGGATCGGCGACGATCAGGGGAACTCGCGCGTCGAGCTCGAAGTTGGTTGTCTTTCCCCAAAGGTTGCGCTCTCCGATATGGAATCCGTGGTCGGAGGTGAAGACGACAATGGTGTTTCGCGCGTGTCCGCCCGCCTCGAGGGCATCAAGGATCTTCCCGATCTGGGCGTCCATGAAGCTGATCGAAGCATAATATCCGTGTCGGTAGTGACGGATCTCGGCGGCGTTGAATTCACGGTCTTTCGCTACTTCTCCGTAGCCGCGGATTTCGCGCGAGGCATGTAGGGCGATGTCAGGGACGCCTGCCGGAGCGACAGCGGGATCGGGCGAGGTGATTTTGTCAGGGTCGTAAAGATCCCGGTATTTCTTCGGCGCGACGAAGGGGAGGTGGGGGTGCCAGAAGCCGACGGCGAGGAAAAAGGGCTGTCCTCCGGCCGGGTGATGACGGAGGAACCCCGAGGCCAGTTCGGCGATCTGGCCATCGCGGTAGGCGGTGTCGGGGACTTCATGCGACTCGGTCACGGGCGCTTTGTAATCAGGCGGGGGCGTTCCCGGCGGGCTCGCGGCGTTGGCAAAAACGGTGTCATCGGCATGGGTGCCTTTGAAAAAGGCCTCGTCGATAGACCACGAGCGGCGATCCTGCGTCTCGCCTATGTTGTGGAAGAGTTTGCCGATATTCTGGCAGAACCATCCGTGGTTTTTGAAGTGTTGCGGCAGCGTGACGAGATCGTTCCCGTTCGGCGCGGTCTCGCGGAACGACTTGCGCAGATCATCGACCCCGATGGTGTCGGGTCGCAGTCCGGTGAGGAAGGATGATCGCGAAGGATTGCAGACCGCCTGCTGGCCGTAAGTCCGTTCGAAGACAAGTCCGCGCGCGGCGAGCCGATCGAGGTTCGGAGTCACCGCTACGGGATCGTCATAGGGCCCGAGGGCGCAATTGAGATCGTCGGCAACGATGAAGAGCACGTTCGGCGGTGAAGCGTGGACTCCGGTCAGGAGTATCGCGAATAACAGCAGAAGTCGCATGGGCATCCTGCCCATGTATTTCCGGGGAGGCGTCGTAGAGCGATTGAGGTCCATCCGCTTCATCTCGTCGTGTCTGCGATGCATGGGCTGGAAGCCCATGCTACTTTGGCTCAAACACCTCGATGGGCTGCGTCTCGAGCTTCTCCGGTTCGACCACGACGTGCTTCACCTTCTGTCGGTTCCAGGTGTAGGTCATGTGGACGAGGCCGTTCTCTGCCTGGATCATGGCGGGGTAGGAGAACTCGCCTTTTTCCTCTTTCTCGATGAAGGCCACTGCCTCCCACTCGAGTCCGTCTTTGCTGACGGCGAGGTTGAGGACGTTGCGCTTGCCCCAACCGTTTTCCCGATC
>DIVG01000029.1:15042-35418 GCA_002422425.1 Akkermansiaceae bacterium UBA6138
CTCCAGGTTTTGCCGCCGTCGGTGGAACGATTCGCGATGATGCGTTTGTTCTTCGAACGGTAGAGGGTGCGCAGGCTGCCGTCGGCGAGGGTCAACACGGTTGGCTGGATGACCTGATAGGGTTGGGTCTCGGGCTCGAAGCGCTGCCACGAGGTTCCGAGTTCGGGTTTTGAGAGGTCTGTCAGGATCTCGAAGTGAAAGCGCCAGTCGTTGTCATGCTCGGTCGAGGAGGGGCAGAGCAGGTTTCCGTCAGGCAAAAGGAGCGGCTTACCGCGGACGGGGCCGTCGATGCCTTCGGGGAGACGGCGGCGTTCGCGGAAGGAACGTCCGTCATCGTAGCTGACCATGACTTCGCCCCACCATGTCTGCGGGTCGGGTCCGACCTTGAAGAAGAGGTAGGTGAGTCCATCGCCGGGTGCCTGCCAGAGCACGGGATTCCAGCAGGGGTGGCGCTTGCCGTCGTGCTGGATGCCGTTGGCCCACTCGACCGGTTTGGACCATTCGGCGCCGTCAAAATAGCTGGTCCAGATACCCACGTCGGGGTTCTTTTCGGCGGTTCCGCCAAACCAGGTGGCGACGAGGCCGCGATCGTTCTCGATGATGCTGCTGGCGTGGCACTGGGGAAAGGGTGCCTTTTCGTAGATGAACTCTTCTTTGACGAATCCGGGGAATCTCGGGGCGGCCTTTTCCTCTGCGGCGCGGGCCTGGAGTTGCTTGGCAGAGAACTGGATGGAGTCCTGCTGACGAATGTGGTAGAGGCGACCGTCTTCGGCACCGATGACGAGTTCGGGTTTGCCGTCTCCGTCAAAGTCGGCCACGGTCGGGCTGCACGTGTGGCCCGAGACATTGCGCTCGGTGACGTTGCCGATCTTCTTCAAAACGACGCGTCCGTCCCGGTCCTCGCAGTTGCGGTACCAGGTGGCATTTTCGGAATTGATGAAGAGATCGAGGCGTCCGTCGCCGTCCCAGTCGACCATGGCGAGCTTGGTGCGTCCGCTGCGTCCGGCGCTGCGGGCATTGAGGCGGATGGGCTCGTTGTCTTCGTCGATGAAAAGGCGCTCGGCTTTGCCTCCTCCGCGGCGGAGAGTGAGGTAGCCTTCCTGATCCATCATGACGAGGTCAAGTTTGCCATCACTGTCGAAGTCCAGCGCGAGCGGGGTGGTGCGCCACTGGGTGAGGGTGTCGCTCGAGGGAGTCTGCCACCACTGCCATTTCGGAGCGAGTTCGCTTTGCCCGCTGTCGAAAGTGGTCGGCTCGACGCGGAGCGGATCGCCGGTGCCGCGGAGCAGTCCGACCCGGCCGAGGATGGAGTTGTAAATGATGTCGAGCTTGCCGTCGCCGTCCCAATCGGCGGAGGACAAGGTGGTGTAACCCCACTTGGCTTCGCAGGGGCCCTGAATGGAACCGTTCGGTCCGGCGAAGACGCGGAAGGGGACGCCCTCAGCCTCTTCGAGGAGAACGGGGGTGGCCCATTTGGGGAGATTGTTTTCGCCTTTGCCCAAATTTTTGAAAAAGGCGATGTTGCCAGCGGTGTTGCCGCAAAGGATGTCCTGCCGTCCGTCGCCGTCCCAGTCGATGACATAGGGCGTGGCGAGGGCACCGAACTTGAGGGTGTCGGCCTGTTGCTGGAAGAAGACGGGCTGATGAAACACGGGGAGTCCGTTGCGGACCTCGCCACTGTGTTCGATGAGGGCGACGCGCCCGTCTTCATCTCCGACGATGAGATCCGTGTGGCCGTTCCCGGTCCAGTCGTAGGCGGTAGGGGTGATCATCTGCACGTGCATGATGAGGGGGTTGCCGTCGGATCCGTCGAGGCGGCGTCCGACGCCGTAGCGGGGTGCTGTGCGGGTGCCGATATTCTCAAAGTAGGTGAAGCCGTCCATGAACTCGCCGCAGAGCAGATCGAGGTCGCCGTCTCCGTCGAAGTCGGCGAAGTTCGGCGAGGGCCACCCGTAGGTCTCGATGAGGCTGCCTTCGGCGGTGGTGAGTTTGACGGGTATGTCGGAATACTTCGGCTCGGCATCGCTGCCGTGGTTTTCGATCAGATAGACGTAGCCGCGGAGGGGACCATTGCGCCAGCGCCCCTGAGCGTCGTAGGCCTGGTCCCAGACGAGGTCGCTCCAGTCGCCGACGCCGACGATGAGGTCGTGGACGCCGTTGCCCTTGTAGTCCACGTAGCGCCACATGTTCGCACGGACCGCGTTTTCGTGAATGTTGGATTTGGGGTAAATTTTCGGGGGCTTTTCGAACTTCGACTCGCGGAAGTCCACGTGCTCGACCCCGGGCGCGAGGATGCGGGGTTCGCCGTTGACGTAGGAAACCTGCATGTTCTGCGAAGCGGGGCCGAGGCGGACGCCCGGTTTGAAGACGGGCAGTTTTTCTCCGGGTTCGCCGGCGTTTTCAAAATACCAGACCCCGTTGGAGGGTTTGTCAGGGCAGGCGACGACGAGATCGGTCTTGCCGTCACCGTTATAGTCCAGCGGCATGGGCCAGGCCCAGAGACCGACGCCGAGATCGACTTGGAGGCCCGGGTGGTTGTAGGGGAGCGGCTGCAATTTCCAGTCGGCCTCTTCCGCGGAGAGCGGGAGGACGAAGACCGCAAGGCTGGCGGCGAGGGCGGGGATGGGGTTGGTTTTCATGAGTCTACGGTTTGAGGAAATCGGGTTGCTAGCGGGGGCATGGTAAGTTTTTCTGAACAGCATGGGCAATGTGCCTTCCAACCTTTCATCCGGGTCTGCCGGTGAACCGTCGCCGCTCTTGGTAAAGGGTAGGCGATTTGGTTTGGTCGATCCCGGGGACTACGAAAAACTCGCGGTGTCGAGGGGATGTCTTTACTACGATGTCCATATCTTCGGGTTGGTCTCTAGAGCGGGCGTCTCACTCCGCCCACCAGCGGCCTGAAGGGTCGTTGTCGGCTTCTGTCAGGGTAAGGTCGAGACTGTTGCGGATGTGGCGCTGCATCGCCTCGTGAGCCTCGTCGCCCGAGCGACTGCGGATGGCGGTGGCGATGGCTTCGTGCTCGGACTGGGTTGTCTCGAGAATATCGAGTCGAAAGGCGTGGCGGTCCGCCTGGAAGGTGCGGGTGAGAATATGGGAATCGCCAACGACCTTGAGCATGCGACGGTTGCGCGAGGCCTCGATAACGGTCATGTGAAAGGCAAGGTCGAGGGCGTGAAACTGGTTCGCGATAGATCGGTCGGCCGATTCTTTTCCTGAGAGCCTCACCGCCCTGACTATCCCCGCTGAGCTGATGAGGTTGCGATCAAGCTCCTGCAGGAGCCGGTCGCTGATGCGCTCGGCGGCGAGCCTGGCGGCGAAGGATTCAAGAGCCTCGCGGAGTTCGTATAGCTCGATGGCCTCTCCCCGCGTCAGTTCACGAACAATCGCGCCCAGTTGGGGCACGAGCTCGACAAATCCCTCACTGGCAAGCTGTCCGACCGCCTCGCGGACCGGCGTCGCGCTGATGCCGATCTCCCTGCCGATACTTCCGTAGGAAAGGCGTGAGCCGGGCGGGACAGATCCGTCGAGCAGCTTTTGCCGGATGTGGCGATAGGCTTTCTGGGAATGATTGTCAGCCATGATATAGCGCTCTATAGAGCTCAATAGGGCTCGTGGCAAGCGAACGCCGTGACAAGGACGCATTTGCGGGATCGCACAAAGACGCACGGAATCGGAGACTCAGGCCGTTCCACCCAAGCGGTGTTCCCTTTGCAGGGTCAATCCAGCCATTTTTGCGCGTCGAGTCGTGCGGAAACGTAACCGAAAGTCAGATGGGTCTGCATCTCAAGGGGGATTCGATACTGGTCGTCGGTAAACCACAGGGTGGTGCGTTTGATCTTCTCGTAACTCTTGATGGTGAGGTCGGTATTGACCTTGCCGACAGCCGCATCGAGACGGATCGCTTCATAACTGGTGCCCTTTACTTCGCGGGACTCGCGTCCGACAACCTTGAAGGAGGCTAGGTAGGGCCGGTTGAACGGGGTTACGAGCATCGTGATAGTGTCTCCGTCCTTGAGGGGATGGCTGCGTAGGTAAAAAGCGGAGGAGAGAACATCCTGGCCGAAATCGAATTTAAACTTCGATGTCGCCGAGAGTATTTTGTTTTTCTGCTTTGATGTTGTGGTATATACCTGACGTCTTCTTTCGAAGATGATATCATAGCGGTTCTCCTCGTTGCGATCTTTTTCACTGAGCTGAAAGGTGAGGGGGCGAAGGGAATCACTGGCGACAATGGAGCGTGCCTGGAATTCGTAGGGGTAGAGAAGCCGGGCAAAACCGGTGCTGCGACCCGAGGCATCGCCGATAAATTTTTCCTTGCGCGGTCCATCACTCACGATCGTGATATCGACGCGACCGGCGTTGACCCGGTTGTTCCAGTCGAGAGTGTATTCAAGGGCGACGGGCCGCAAATCCGCGTGCTTGCCCGGCGGAAGCCGGGTGATATCCTTCATCCAGTCTGGAGGGCCGATGGGCTCTTCGGGAAAAGCGCTCCCAGACAAAAAAAGATAGAGAAAGAAGCCGGGAAGTCTCGCTTTCATTGGAGTTGGGGCGAATAGAGGAACGGCAGACCGGACAACACTAAGAGATGTTGATGTTCTGAAAATTCAAGGTAATCATAAAACGATGAAAAATGCAATCCCGGCAATGGTTCTTTCTTCAGTTTCGATACGGGGTGCGATGCTGGTGTTCAGTTTGGCGGGCTTTCTAAGTTCGTGCAGCGGCGAAAAGAAGGCGGATGCGGATCCACCGGTGATTGAAGAGGAGGCAGCAGAAATCGGGGCTGACTGGCCGCTTTTCCGGGGGGATGCTCAGATGCAGGGCATCACAGACGAGAAAATTCTGCCGCCGCTGCGCCTGTCCTGGTCATTCGAGCCGTCGGCGGAAGAGGGAAAGCGGCGTCCCCCGATCGAGGCCTCTCCGGTGGTGGCTGACGGACGGGTCTTCGTGGGAAGCCAGGACGGTCATTTTTACTGCCTCGATCTGGAGAGTGGAGGGCTTTTGTGGCGTTTTAAAGCAGAAGGCCCCGTGACGGCGCCGGCGGCAGTTCTGTCCGCGAGGGTTTTCTTCGGCGACACTTACGGGTTCGTTTATGCCCTCGATGCGGCGGCGGGTGAAGAACTCTGGCGCTTCGAGACCGGGGGAAAGATCGAGGGCGGGGTGAACACGATGGTATCCGGGGCGGGCCCGGACCGGGTTTTTATCGGGAGCCACGACTATTTTCTCTACGCCTTGAGCGCTGACTCGGGCGAGGTCTTGTGGAAGCACGAGACCGGGAACTACGTCGTCTCCACCCCTTCGATGATTCAGACCGGGGGCGAGCCGGCGCTTGCCTTCGGGGGGTGCGACGGTCTCCTTCACGTGATTCCCGCCGATGGCGGCGGCGAAAAACGGGAGATTGAGATAGGAGCCTACATCGCCAACACCTCGGCGGTGCGGGACGGGATTTGCTACATCGCCCACAATGGCGGGGAAGTGGTTGCGATTGATATTGCTTCGGGCGAAACAGTGTGGAAGACGAAGACGGGTATCGAGTATACGGCATCTCCTGCGGTGGACGGGGAGACTCTTTACGTGGCCGGCCCGGACAAGCGACTCGTGGCTTATGACCGGGTCGACGGGTCGGAGAAATGGGCCTTCCTCGCGACTCGCGCTCTGGCGAGTTCGCCACTGGTGAGCGACGGAATTGTCTGGCAGGGGGGCATGGACGGGCGCCTCTATGCGGTGAACCGGACGGACGGAAGCGAAATCTGGAATTTTGAACTCGGCGCGCAGATCAAAGCCTCACCGGCGGCATCGCGCGGGACCCTCGTCGTTTGCGGTGATGACGGCGTGGTGTATGGTTTTAAGAGGTGAATGCAACCTCTCTGAAATCTTATCTGACTTTTTATGGCCGCACCTTCAAAACCCGGGGACTCCGTTGGAGTTATTGATAAACTGACGGTGCCGCTCGTTCCCGCTTCGGAAGAGCAGACCGAGGTCGGCAACTATTTTGTGGCGAATTACCCGCCTTTCTCGTTCTGGAAGCCGGAATACAAGAGCGCCGTCCATGAGGTTCTCAACTCACCGCCGCCGCACGATACCAAGCTCGGATTGTATTTCCATATCCCGTTTTGCCGGAAACGCTGCCACTTCTGCTATTTTCGGGTCTACACGGACAAGAATGCGGCGGAGATCAATGCCTACCTCGATGCGGGGATCAAAGAGTTCGAGCGGTATTCCCGCACCTCCTACCTCGCCGGGCGCAAGCCGCAGTTCGTCTATTTTGGTGGAGGCACGCCGAGTTATCTCTCGATCGATCAGCTCACCGATCTCACGAACCGGATGAAGGATCTCTTCCCCTGGGATGAGACCGAGGAGGTCGCTTTTGAGGCGGAGCCCGGGACTCTTACGGAGAAAAAGCTCGAGGCGCTTCGCCAGATCGGGGTCACTCGTCTCAGTCTCGGTATTGAGAGTTTTGATGATCACCTCCTCGAGGTGAACGGCCGTGCTCATCGCTCAAAAGAGGCCTTTCGAGCTCTGGAATTTGCGAAGACGCTGGGATTTGATCAGGTCAATATCGACCTCATCGCCGGAATGATGGACGAAACGCCCGCTAACTGGGAGCGCAGTGTTCGCACTGCGATAGAGCAATCTCCGGACTGTGTGACGATCTACCAGATGGAAATTCCCTACAATACAACCATTTTCAAAGAGATGCAGGAGTCCGGTCGAGTCACCGCCCCTGTCGCCGACTGGAAAACGAAGCGGAACTGGGTCGACTGGGCGTTTAATGAATTCGAATCCGCCGGCTACACCGTGAGCAGTGCCTACACTGTGGTGAAAAATCCGGAAACAACCAAATTTGTTTACCGGGACAGTCTCTGGGAGGGGGCTGATCTGCTCTCGGCCGGGGTGGCGAGCTTTGGCCACTTCGGCGGAGTGCACTACCAAAACCAGGCCGACGTGGGACCCTACATGATGGAGCTGGACAAGGGCGAACTGCCGATCTACCGGGCCTACCCGACGAATCATGAGGAACGCTGCATTCGTGAATTCATCCTGCAGTTAAAGTTAGGTCGCACCAGCCTCGGTTATTTCCGCAGGAAATACGGTGTCGACCCCCTTGAGCGTTTCGCTGCCCAGTTCGCCGACCTTGAAGCCCGGGGCTATTTCAGTATCGAAGGCGACGATGTTGTCGTCAGTCGGGGAGGGTTGCTCCAAATCGACCGTCTTCTCCATGACTTTTTCCTCGAACAACACCGCGATGCACGCTACACCTGATCGCGAGGCGTTACGACGTCGGGAGTTCGCACGGGATCTCGCCGAAGCGCTGAATTGGCTCCTTCCATTTCATTTTTTTTATGAAAAAGGGGGCATCCCTTTGCCGGATTTTCATTTTATGCCCGGTGAGGAGGTCCCCTATCCTTACCGGTCTCTTCTCGTTCACTCGAACGACATGACACCGACCCTGGCGGCCTTCCATCATTCTAAGCTCTATCTTGAGGTGCACGAGCATGAATCGAGCGACGATTTCGTAATGCGTCTCGTGACGCTGCACGCCGCCTCCTCCGACATCCCGGTGGAATTTGGCGCGATCGCGATTCAGTTGGGCGGTCTTCCGGGGGAGATGCAGGAACAGGTCGTCGCGGGAAGTAAGCCGCTCGGGGCTCTGCTCGGAGAATTTGGCGTCGAGCATTACGGCAGTCCCTCGGCCTATTTTGCTGTGCCGGCTGACGAAAGAATCGCGAAGGCGCTCAATCAGAGCGAAGGCGAGATCCTCTACGGACGCTGTAACCAACTGCTCGACCGCGACGGAATCGTTTTCGCTGATATCGTTGAAATTTTACCGCGGAGCAATGAGTCCGAAAAATGGGTGCAACACGTATCCAGTCGGTGAAAGAACCGTTCCCGCTATGAATCATGCGACTTTTGATGTGATTGTGATCGGTGCCGGCCCGGCCGGTTCGACAACCGCCTCGCTCCTTGCGGCCCGTGGCCATCGGGTCCTCGTGCTTGAGAAAGAGAAGTTCCCCCGCTACCACGTGGGGGAGTCGATGATGCCCTTCTGCTGGTTCACTCTGGACCGTCTCGGGCTTGTCGGGAAAATGGAGGAAATTGGCTATCAGCAGAAGCATAGCGTGCAGTTTGTCTCGACCGACGGAGTTATCTCGAAGCCGTTTTATTTCTTCGAACACGATGCGCACCCTTCCGCCGTGACCTGGCAGGTGGAGCGGAGCGAGTTTGACCAGATGCTGGTCGAGAGAGCTCGCGAGTGCGGGGCCGAGGTTCGGGAGCAGCACCGCGTTCTTGACGTCCTCCGTGACAGTGAAGGGAAGGTTCACGGTGTGGCCGCCGGGGCCGCTGACGGCAGCCGTCATGAGTTCCATGCCCGCGTCGTCGTTGATGCCTCGGGGCGGGACTGCCTCGTCTCTTCGAAGAATCAGTGGCGCAAGCGGGATCCCGAACTCAACAAAATTGCGATATGGACCTACTTTGAAGGGGCGTTGCGCGATCCCGGACTCGATGCCGGTTCCACCACCGTCGCCTATGTTCCCGAAAAGGGCTGGTTCTGGTATATTCCGATGAGGAACAATAGGGTCAGTGTAGGGATCGTTGCGGATCGCGACTATCTCTATCGCGACTCCCGTGATCCGGCGGAGATTTTCAAGCGCGAGATTGAGGAAAATGTCTGGATTAAAGAGCATCTCTCGGTGGGGCGTCAGGTTGGGCAATATTGGGTCACGGGTGAATACAGCTATCGCTCGAGCTACTGCGCGGCCGACGGTCTTCTCCTCGCGGGTGATGCGTTCGCCTTCCTTGACCCGGTTTTTTCCTCGGGGGTTTTCCTCGCACTCAAATCGGGGGAATTCGCGGCAGATGCGATCCACGAGGCGCTCTCATGCGACGACACCTCGGCAGAGCAGTTCCGTCGCTATGGTGAGGATCTTTGTCTCGCGATTGAGCGCATGCGAAAGATCGTTTACGCCTTCTATCATCCCGAATTCAGCTTCGGAAAATTGGTCAAAAGACATCCCGATCTTCGACCGGCCCTCACGGATCTTCTCGTTGGAAATATTTTTGTGGATCAGTTTGACGATCTTTTTGCGGCAGTCTGCGGGATATGCGAGCTGCCCGCCGAATTGCCTTACGGACGACAGGTGGCCCCGGCTGTGTCTGTCGCCGTCCCCGGGTAAGTTCACCCTGTCCGCCTGGATTCTTCCCTTGCGGTTATCCCGGCCGGTCCTCCATTCCCGTCCCTTGCCCGATGAACAACTCTCCAGGTAGGCCCTTGCTGGCAGGATTTGTCGTCGTGTTATTTTCTCTCGCGAGCCCGCTCCGGGGAGGTGAGCTCCCGCCGATCCGGGTAATCCTCGTCACAGGAGGTGCCTCACATGACTACACGAGCCGGAAGGAGATTCTCATGCAGGGGATCAGCGAGCGGGTGGCACGGCGGATCGAGTGGGTCGTTCATCATGAGGGTGATGGTGAGAGTGACGTCCAGATCTCTCTGTTTCAGAACAGTGGCTGGGCTGTCGGATACGATCTTGCCGTTCATGACTACTGTTTTCCCAGGGTCAGGGATCAGCGCTATGTGGATCGCATCCTTGCCCCACATCGGGCAGGACTTCCCGCCGTTCTTGTCCATGGGGTGATGCATTCCTTCCGCACCGGCGATGGTAGCTGGTTTGAGTTTTGCGGGGCGACTTCACACTACCACGACACGCCAGGGGATTTTACGGTCGAACCGGCGTCCCGTGAAAGCCCCATTCTCGCGGGGATGGATCCGTGGACAATTCACCGTGGTGAGCTCTATCGGACGGAGCGACTGCACCCCGGTTCTACAGCGCTGACCTTATCCCGTTCCCCGAACGAGGGGACGGCGCAGGCAACGACATGGAGTCATTTTTACGGACCGAAGCAGGCGAGGATATTCGCCACCACTCTCGGCAACGAGATTCCGACTCTTCTGAACCCTTCCTACCTCGACCTCCTCGCGAAGGGTTTTCTCTGGGCATTTGATGAATTGAAGGAAGATCGTTTCGTCTCGATCGCACCGGCAGACTCCCTCGCCGGGCTTGTTCTCTCCGAGCCGGCCGTTCCGCTGCCCCGACCGGGCCCCGGACTGACCACGCACGGACGAGCCTCGGCTATTTCCACGGCCGGGTCAGCCCTGTTCGCACCTGGCGTAGCGATTGACGGTGATCCTGATACTTACTGGGAGGCGGCCGGCCCCGGCCCCTGTTCATGGCAGGTCGATATGCGTAAAGAACGTGACCTCGGTGCGGTGATGGTTTCGTGGAAAAGCGAGGCCCCCCGACGGTTCGAGATAGAGAGTTCAAGGGACGGTCTCTCGTGGCGGTCTCTCCTGGCCGCTTCGGGGGCAGGGGCAGAGCCGATCACGATAGGATTCGACGCCCGGCCGGTCCGCTACTTACGGGTTTCTATATCAGAGACCACCCCGGGTTTTGTCCCGGGAATCCGTGAAGTCGCGGCTTATGAGCGGATGGACGATATGCCCTCCGCTTTTCCGGATTTTACCAGTATCAATGGGGCTCCGCGTGCCGTACTCCCGAGGATAGCAGCGAAAGAACCGCGACCGCCTTTACGAGTGGCGCGAGACTGGCGTTTGGCTGCATGGGAGACATTTCCGGCGGGCTTGGAGGTCATTGAGATCACTCCCACTGCTTCCGGCGGAGCGTTTGTGCTGGGGCGGAGAGGGGCTTGCGGGTCGCGCGATGTTTACCTCGCGACACCGACAGGTGAAGAGCAGTTTACCTTTCGACGATTCCTTACCGACCTCCCTGCGACGACGACCGTAAGCTGGGATGGGGAGTGGCTCTATACTCTCGAAGGGTTCGAGCTGAACGCCTATCGTGACACAAACGGCGATGGTGCGGCGGACGAGCGGTCACGTATCGGAAAAATTTTCACTCTCTCGGAACGCATCGCGCCGATCAAGCCGACCTGGTCCCGGTTCCGGGCCGGGCCCGACGGTTGGTTCTACGCCATCATCGAAACCCCTCACAAAATCCCCGGAGTGAACTCCCTCCGCGATCCCGTTTGTCTGCCCCGACATGGTCTGATGCGTTTTCGCGGGTCAGGATCCGGGCTTCGCGTTGTGGCGGAGGCCGATTCCGCTCTCGCTGATTTTCATTTCGGGAAGTCGGGAGCGATTTTTCTTCGATCATCGCTTCTCGGGAGCAGCCGCTGGAATGAGAGCGGTCCGGAGATTCGACACCTTCCGGCCCTTCCCGGAAAAGCCTGGCAGGATCTGCCGCCTCTTGTCTGGCCGCCATCTCATGCCGGAGATTATCGCTGGGGCGATTTTCAATTTATAGAGGACAATAATCGTCTCTATGTTAGAGGGGAGGATGGTATTTTTACTCTAACGGCTGAAATTGAGGGGCTTGCTCAAGCCGCTGGCGTCGGCCGCAGTCGCTTTTGGTTCGTCACCAAGGGCGGCGAACCCGGAAGGTCCGGTGGACTTGGTCTCATGACTCGGGCAGGGAGAGAACGTGAACGGCGTGTGGACTGGGACGTAATCGCAACGAGGGACCTCGGGGCTACTCTTTCGTCGCCGATCCCCGCCGTCAGGACCGAGGCAGTTTTTGAGATATTAAGAAGAAAACACCCGCCTCTCCGTGAGTGGGCGATGCTCTCCGGGTCAGACCCGGCCCTCGGTTCAGCCGGGGTAGTGGCGGCAGCGCTCTCTGCTTCCGGGGATGAACGGGCCATCGAGTGGCTTATCAGGGCGACTTCCAGTCCTGATCCGCCACTTCAGGCACTCGCTTTTCGCCATCTCGGCGATCATCCCGGCGTGAGAAATCACCCCGTTTTCGGCGAGATTAGTCGTTCCACGGTGGCGGCGGTCACCGGTGAGATTCTCTCGGCGATGGAACGCACCGGCTCGGCCGCACCAGGACTCGATGAACTGGCGATGAACCTCGCAGGGCACCCCGATCAGCTTCTTGCGGCAACGTCACGAGCTTTTTTGCGGGCCCGCGGTTCGGTAGCGGAGTGCTTCTCGACTATTGATAACAAATCAAAAGAAGAAGCGTGGCCCGTGGCCTTCGAGGTGCTCTCCGGTATTCGACAGCGTTCCGTGGTCGATGGTATCGTCCTGCGCCTTAAAAAAACAGGGTCCGCCCGGATGCGAACCCTCGGTATCGAGGCGCTTCTGGCGCTCTATTATGATGACACTGTAAACCGTCGCCCCTGGGAGGGCACCGCCGCCGTTCATTCGTATCTGCACTCCCTCATGCAAGACCACCGGGTCGATCATGCCGGGCTTCTCCGCGGCATGGCCGCCGCCGGTGTTTCCCTGCCGTCTCCCTCGATCCTCTTTGATCTGGCGGCGGATTCCGTGCCTCTCGAGCCGTTCGTGGTTCAGGCATTGTCGTCACTTGGCTCTTCCGACGCGGCGGCGATCCCTCGTCGAGTCATGCCGTGGCTCGAAGACGTGGCAAAAAGTCCCAAGCGGGATATCGAACTTCGCAGGAAAGCACTTGGACTTCTTATCACCCACGGGGACAGTGAGCGTTATCGGTCTCGTTTTGATGATCTTGTGACTTTCCGTGCCATTTCACCGGACGGTGAGGGGGGGCGCGATTTGTTGAGCCGCTGGTTCGCCCGGCGGGATCACCTCTTGCAGCTTCCGTGGCTGATTCAGGAGAGCGCCAGCGAGCAGGAAAGCACGGCAGCTCTCGCATGGGCGACTATCCTCGCCGTCAAAGCGGAACAAATGACTTCAGAAGTCGAACGCGAGCGGATCTCCGCCCACTTCGACGCCACCCTGGCGCAAAGGTCAACTCCCGGTCCTCTAGGAGCGCTCCTCGCGGCGCTACCCTGGGCAGGAGAGGAAGAAGCCTCAAAAATTCTTGCTGCCGCCCGCGATTACCCCGCTGAGACTTTCCGGGAAGAGGCAGGGCAAATGGTGTTCGAGCGGGTCTTTTCCGGCAGAGACGGATCCCGGCCGACCTCTGCCGGTGAGGTCGGGACCGGGGCACTCACGGCGCTGGTCTCTTCGCCACTCGGAGACCCTTTTGTCGGGCGACACCTTTTCAGGCAGCTTGCCTGTGATGCCTGTCACAATGTCCACGGAGAGGGGCCCGCTTTCGGGCCTGACCTCACTAACTCCGCCCTCCGGCGTTCCCTTCCCCATCTCATCGACTCGATTCTCAGCCGCGGCGAGTTGTCGCCTGCTCCGTCACGCGTGGCTCTCTTTGAGCTGACGGAAGGACGTCGACTGTTCGGATTTGAGACGGGAAGCCGGGGCAGCCAACGGGATCTCCGGGATCGTGCCGGCAATGCTTTTTCAGTCGAGTCAGGCCAGATCACGAGGGTGGTTCCGGCGGCAGGCGGAATCATGGTCTGCGATTCCGCCGGAATGCTCCCGACGAACGAATTTGCCTCCCTTTTGCGCTACCTTGAGTCTCTTTCCGAGTAACCGTTCGGCCAGACAGAGCCGATTTACCGAATCCGATCCCTTTGATCCGGCCAGCTCCGGCCCCAAAAATCCCGATACATCAGGGTTGATCGCGGGACTTCCGACAGTAGACTCCTCTTCTACGGGCCTGTAGCTCAGCGGTTAGAGCAGGGGACTCATAATCCCTTGGTCGTGGGTTCGAACCCCACCGGGCCCACTGATTTTGAATGAGTTACGCATCATCAAAAAGGGTAATGGAATCCAGGTGGGCAAAAGGGGGAAATCGGGTTTCCACCATTTGGCGGAGACTCACTTCGATGGGGATGGCCTGCTGGATTATGGCGAGCACCGTTCATTCACGGAGCGAGATTGCTCAATACCGGCGGCGGGACTCGAACCCGCACTTCGTTGGAAACTCGATTTTGAATCGAGCGCGTCTACCATTCCGCCACACCGGCCTTAACTGATCGAAGCGGGAACCTAATGTCGGGGAGCAGGAAAATCAAGAGGCAGTGAGAGGTAGGCAGGGCGGCTTTCTCTAAACCGGACCGATCCGGCTGCCGGGGGCAACATGAACGCGCATGGCGCGAATGGGCGGATTGGCCGCGGGTGAAATGCCTTTATTCTAGCGAGGTTTCTTCCCGACGTCCTGCCGTATGACATTCCCCAGCCGAAAGTATCTCCTTCCGGGCCTTATTGCTCTTGTGCCTTGGTCAGGACAGGCGGAGGAGGCATCAAGACCGCTCAATTTCGTTAACGACGTTGTCCCGGTTCTCACAAAAGCGGACTGCAATACGGGAGGGTGTCACGCCAAAGCAGTGACCGGGCAGCGCGGATTCCGTCTTTCTTTGCTTGGTTTCGAACCGGAGGATGACTACGAGCACATCGTGAAAGAGGGCAGGGGACGCCGGGTTTTTCCTGCGGCGCCGGAACAGAGCCTGCTTCTTCTCAAAGCGGCGAACATCGTTCCTCATGGCGGCGGAAAAAAGCTGGATCCGCAGTCAGAGGGTTATCAGACGCTTGTGCGATGGATTTCAGAGGGCATGCCCTACCGGTCGGATGAGGACCCGACTCTTACGGCGATCGAGGTAATGCCTGAGAAAATGTCAATGCAGGTCAAAACGACCCAGCCCCTCAAGGTGACGGCCCGCTATTCCGACGGCACCTCGCGCGACGTGACCGATCTTTCGCTGTTTGAGGCGAACGACCGCAGCATGGCCGAGGTGGACGCGAGCGGGGTCGTAAAGACCTTCGATCTCCCCGGCAACGTGGCGGTCATGGTGCGCTATGCGGGTAAAGTTTCCGTTTTCAGCATCTCGATACCGCTGGGAGCTCCGGTCGAGGCGCTGCCGCCGGCGAAAAACTTTATCGATGAGCTTGTTTTCGCCAATTTGAAATCGATCGGTATACCGCCCTCCCCGGTCATTGATGACACGACCTTTCTGCGCCGGGTTACTCTTGATATCGCGGGTCGGCTCCCGTCGATCGAGGAAGTCGAAGCGTTTCTTTCCAACTCTGACCCCGGTAGGCGCGATCTGGCGATCGAACGGCTTCTGGGTAGCGCTGACTACGCCGATTTTTTTGCCAACAAGTGGACGGCCCTGCTCAAAAACAAGAGGGAGGATGCCGCAGATATCACCGCGAATTTTGCCTTTCACGCCTGGATGCGGGACAGCCTGCTGGCGAACATGCCCTACGACGATCTCGTGCGCCAGATCCTCGGTGCGACCGGGACGATCGTTTCGAATCCCCCTGTGGCCTGGTATAAGCGGGTTAAAGAGCCGAATTTACAGCAGGAGGACGTCGCCCAGCTCTTTCTGGGCGTCAGGACGCAATGCGCCCAGTGCCATCATCATCCCTTCGAGCGCTGGAGTCAGCGTGATTATCACGCGCTAACCGCTTTCTTTACGCAGGTAGGGCGCAAGCCCACTGCAATCGCGGGGGAGGATCTGATTTTCCATAAGCGCGGCGTGGCTCTTGTCGAAAATAAGAAGACGCAGGAAAAAGTGCTGCCAGCGGCGCTCGGGCAGGAACCACCGAAGATTCTTCCAGACGAAGATCCGCGTCTCCTTCTCGCTGACTGGATGAGCGAGGCTTCGAACCCTTTCTTTGCGAAGGCATTGGTAAACCGCTACTGGAAACACTTCTTCAAACGCGGTCTCGTCGAGCCCGAGGATGACATCCGCGACACGAATCCCGCGACGAATCCCGAGCTGCTCGATGCTCTCGCCAGACACTTTATCGAGAGCGAGTTCGATCTCAGGGCCGTTATCCGCGTCATCACGCAAAGTCAGACCTACCAGCTCAGCGCCCTGCCGAACGAGCACAACGCGGTCGATCGACAGAATTTCTCCCACTTTTATCCGAAGCGTCTCCAGGCCGAGGTGCTGCTCGATTCCATCGACATGCTCACCGGTGCGAAGACCGACTTTGCCGATCTCCCACCCGGGACGCGCGCGATCTCCCTGCCCGACAACAGTTACAACCGCGCGGCTCCGTTCCTGAAAGTGTTCGGCCGCCCCGAGGGCGCGAGCGTCTGTGAGTGTGAGCGGGTTCAGTCAAGCAGCCTCGCGCAAAGCCTGCACCTGATGAACTCCGCAGAGGTTAAGGGCAAGCTTGCCTTCGCGGGTGGCCGCGCCGATCGGCTCGGTAAATCGGAGACGCCTGTTGCCGCGGCGATTCGCGAAATCTACCTTGCCGCTTTCAGTCGTGAACCCAGCGGCGAGGAATTAAGTATCGCGGAGGAGCATCTGGTGAAAGAGCGCCTCGACGACGCCGGCAAGCCGGTTGCCCCTGCTGTCGCGAAGAAGCAGGCCTACGAGGATCTGCTCTGGGCGATTCTGAGTACGAAGGAGTTTTTGTATAACCACTGAATCATGATCTCCCGCGCCTTTTCCCTCTCTTCTGTTCTTGTCTTGCTAGTGCTGTCATGTACCGCGACCGCGAGTGCCCAGCTCGTCGTGCTGCCGGCGCCGCGTTTGCTCACGACCATGCCCATGGGCGGTCAGGTCGGTTCGACAGTTGAGGTTACGATCACGGGGGAGAATATTGAGAACGTCAGTGAGCTTCTTTTCTCCACGCCGAAGATCACGGCCAGGCCCGTCACGGATGCTGACGGCAAGCTGGTCGAGAACAAATTCCTCGTTACGATCGCGCCCGACGCTCCCGTTGGCGTGCATGACGCACGGGTCATGTCGCGGCTGGGGATGTCCACGGCGCGCGCTTTTTCGGTGAACACGCTCGCCGAAATGACCCGCACGGCGGCGAATAATTCCATCGAGACCGCCCTGAAGCTACCCGCGAACACGATCTGCAACGCGGTCATGACAAAACGGGCCATCGATTTTTACTCCTTCGAAGGAAGGAAAGGCCAGCGTGTCGCAGTCGATTGCGCTGCGGCGGGGATCGATTCGAGACTGACGCCAGTCGTGATCATCGCCGATACAAAAGGGCAGGACCTCCTCGTCAATCGCACCGGCGGTGTCATCGATTTCACGCCCCCGGCAGACGGGACCTATCTCGTAAAAGTCAACGATCTGACCTATCAGGGCGGGGAGCGCCACTTTTACCGTCTCGCTCTTCAGGAGGTAACGGGCGATGGCCCCGCGCCGCAGCAGCCGACGACGACTTCGGTCAGTGCGGTCTCGTGGCCGCCGGACGGGCTCTCGCCCAACCCCGGAGAATCCGAGACCGAGCCTAATAACTCCGCCGCAGAGGCCCAGAAGGTGACATTACCCCTCGATGTGGCCGGCAGCTTTTACCCGGCGGCCGATGTGGACACCTACGAGTTCTCCGCAAAGAAGGGCGAAGTCTGGTGGGTCGAAGTGGCTTCGGAGCGGCTCGGACTGAATACCGATCCTTTTGTCCTCGTGCAAAAAGTCACCGGCACCGGCGCAGAGGAAACGCTCATCGACGTTGCCGAACTCTATGACATCGCGAGTCCGATGAAAGTCTCAACAAACGGCTATTCTTACGACGGTCCGCCCTATGACGCCGGTTCGCCCGATGTCCTCGGCAAGGTCGAGATCAAGGAGGACGGTCTCTACCGGCTGCAGGTGCGCGACCTTTTCGGCGGGACCCGCAATGAACCTGGCAACCGATACCGGCTCCTCGTGCGCCAGGCGCAGCCCGATTTCGCCCTCGCGACCTGGGCCGTTCACATGACCCTGCGAAACGGGGACCGCGCCGCTTTTTCCAAACCCATCTCCCTGCGCGCCGGAGCCTCGATGGTCTTCGAGGTGGCCGTGGTCCGTCGCGATGGATTCGACGGCGAGATCGAGCTGAGCATGGACGGTCTCCCCGCCGGGGTGACGGCGAGCGGTTTAAAGATCCCCTCCGGAAAAAATGTCGGACACCTCGTTATCAGTGCCGATGCGGCGGCGAAACGCGGAGCCTCGCTCGCAAACGTAGTCGGCCGTGCGACGATCAACGGCGAGGTCGTGACGAGGTCCTGCCGCCTCGCCTCGATGGAGTGGCCGGTCAAAGACGCGAAGGGCGAGATCCCGAGCCCCCGTCTCTTTGCCGACATTCCCGTCTCCGTGAGTGATGCCGAACCTTCGCCACTGACTATTAGCGCCGCCGAGGACAAAGTCTGGGAGGTCGGAGCGGGCGAGACGCTCAAGATTCCGCTCAAGGCCGAGTGGCGCGGCGAATTTTCCGGGACCTCGATGAAGCTCAAGGCCTACGGGGCCGGCTTCGAAGGGATCAAGGAATTCGACCTGCCCGTCAAAGCCACCTCAACCGAGGCAATCATTGACCTCGCCGCCCTGAAAACGCCTCCCGGCGAATACACGATCGCTTTTTACGGAAGTGCTGTCGCGAAGTATTCCTATAATCCCGACGCCGTGAAGGCCGCCGAAGAGCTCAAGAAAAAGGCCGAAGCTGAAGCCGCCGCCGTGGCTGCGGAAGCCAAGAAGCTCGCCGGCGACGCCGCCAATGCGCCGACCGAGAAGAAATCCGAGATGGCCAATGCCGCGAGGATCGCCGCCGAAAAACAAAAGGCCGCCGATGCGATCATGGCCAAAGCGGTTGAAAAAATGAAAGTCGTCACCGACGCCGCTGCGCCCAAAGACATCGTCGATATTTACGTCTCCAAGCCGATCCGCGTCTCCGTGAAATCGGCCGAGCCCGCTCCGGCGGCGGCGGTTACCACAGTAAAGAAATGACGCTTTACCGGTCAATCATCCTTTCAAGGTCTGTGAAAGTAACCGCGTTGGCTCTGTCTGGCGCCGCTCTTTCGGCTAAGGCTGCGGAAAATCCCGATTTCTATCAGGACGTCTTTCCCTTCCTCAAGGCGAACTGCATCTCCTGTCACAACAAGACGACGACCAAGGCCGGGCTCAACATGGAGACGCCCGAACTGATGAAAAAAGGGGGCGATTCGGGGCCGGGGATCGTTCCCGGGAAAAGCGCGGAGAGTCTCATCGTCGAAGCGTCTGTCCACTCGCCGGACATGGAGATGCCGCCGCCGAACAACAAATCCGGCGCGGTGAAGCTGACCGATTCCGAGATCGCCGTCCTCAAGACCTGGATCGATCAGGGTGCCAAGGCCTCGGTCCAGCAGGAGCGGGAGGTCACCTGGAAGGCCCTTGCTCCCGGCGTCGATCCCATTTACAGCATCGCCCTGTCAAAGGACGGACGTTACGCCGCCTGCGGGCGTTCGAATCGCATTCATCTTTACGACCTCGCGACGCGCCAGTTCGTCGCCGAGATCACGGACCCGGCGGAAGAGACGGGCGGAGCGCATCGCGCGATGATTCAGTCACTCGCCTTCAGTCCCGATGGCACACGGCTCGCGAGCGGCAGCTACCGCGAGGTAAAAATCTGGAAGCTCAGTCCGGGCAAAGCCAGTGAGGCCGCGTCGGCACCCGAGTCGGCGTCGGCGACGCCGGTCGATGAAGCGCTCCTCAAAAAGATTGCCGAGGCAGGCAAGGTGTCGGTGGTCTGTCATGCCCTTTCCGCCGACGGTAAACAGACCGTGACCGGCTGCGCCGATGGCTCGGTGCGGGTCTGGGACGTGGCTGAGGTCAAGCCCGTCGCCGAGTTGCGCGGCAGTCCCGTTCTCACTGTGGAGATCGCCGCCTTCGAATGGGCCATCGCCCGGGAGACCCTCGAGCAGGCTTTCCAAAAAGCCGAAGTCGCCCGTATTGAAGCGCAGGACAAGGCCCTCGACGAACTTCTCAAAAAGGCCAACGACGCCATCGTGGAGATGAAGAAGGTCCTCCCCGAAAAGGAGAAGGCGGTGAAGCCGACTCAGGATGAGAAGGCACTTGCTCAGAAGGCTGTCGATGAAGTGCTCGCCCTCATTGCCAAAGCTCCCGGAGGCAAAGCCGACGCCGCCCTCGAGAAACAGCTCAAAGACGCCCAGGAAAAACTGGCGCCCGTCGCGATGAAAGAAACCTCGGCCCTCGCCGCCGTCTCTGCGACGGAGAACAACATCAAGGACGCCGAAGCCGAGGTGAAACGGATCACCGATTCGAAGGCGGAAAACACTCGCCTGGTGGCGGCTGCCAATGCCGCGGCCGAAGCCGCCAAAAAATTGCAGGACAAGGCCACCGCCGATCTCGCTGCTGCGAAAGAGAGCGTCGCGAAGCCGAACGGCAAACCGGTCGCGGTGGCTCTCACGCCCGATGGTCAGCGCGCCGCCGCAGTCTTTGACGATGGCCGCCTCTCCGTCTGGGCCGTTGCCACGGGCACACCGGTCGAGGAAGTGACCGGTCCTGCCGCACCGACAACAACGCTGACCGCCCGGATCGACGGGATCTTTTCCGCCGCTTTACCCGATGGCAAGATCCTTACTTCCGCCCCGGCTCAGGTCTGGGCACTCGAGCGGACCCTGGGCGGTGAGAAGGACCCGTCTCTCTTCATCGATCGGGTTAACGCGGTCCGCTTCAGTCCCGATGGCAAACTGCTCGCCACCGGCGGGGGGGAACCCTCTCGTAGCGGCGACCTGACCCTCTTTGATCTTGCGA
>DIVG01000029.1:35491-110456 GCA_002422425.1 Akkermansiaceae bacterium UBA6138
GGATGGGCGGGTCCTTGCCACGGGCGGAGCGGATGGGGTCGTGACCTCCTGGGACATGATCCTCGGCGAGCGAAAAAAGAAGATCGAGGGCTGGTCCAAAGAAATTACTTCGCTGCAGTTCATCGGTGCCAGCAATCAGATCGTGACCTCCTCGGGTGACAACCGTGTCCGCATCGTCCGCGACGACGGCTCCGAGGTCCGCACCATCGCCGGGCTCCCCGACTTTATGCAGGCCGCCGCCAGCAATCCAAGCGGCACGACCCTCGTCGGCGGCGGCGAAGACAGCACTCTCCGCGTCTGGAACGGCGCCGATGGCAAAGAAATCGCCGCCTTCACCGCAAGGTAATTCATTTCATTTTAAACCGTACGAAATCTGACTATTACTCACCCATTTGCGAAAATTTGCGGCCGTTTCCGGTCATTTGCGTTAAAAAGAAAGGAACGCAAATGGGCGCGAATGACACGCAAATAGCCGCAACTCCAACCAGCCGGAAGTCCTGACAAACTTCAGCACTCCTTCTCCCAACCTCTCACCGTCCATTGATTTCGCTGCGCTCCGTCCGTCTTCGCTACGCTTCGATTGCCCAACTGCTAACCGCTAATCGCTATGATTACTTCTTCACCCTTCCGTTGCTCCGGCCCGCTTAGTCGCCGAGGTTTCATGCAGATCGGCCTCACCGGCATGGCGACCCTTTCGTGGCCGGCCCTGCTGAAGCTCCGCGCCGAGAATGCGCTGAAGCCGAACAGCGAGAAAAAGGCCATCATCATGGTGTGGCTTCCCGGTGGCCAGTCCCACGTCGATACCTACGATCCCAAGCCCGACATCGGCAGCGAGTACCGCGGGCCGTTCAAGACCATCTCCACGAACGTGCCGGGCATGCAACTGACCGAGTTGCTCCCGATGAGTGCGACGATCGCCGACAAGTTCACGATCCTGCGTTCCATGAACCAAAAGGCGGGCGGTCATCCCGCCGGATCGATGCAGATGCTCTCGGGCGATTCTGACGAGCGCGACAAGCCCAAGCCGCGTCTTCCCGACTGGATGTCGGTCGCCCATTACCTGCGCGGGCAGGGGGAAAAGCGCCTCAATCCGCTGCCGAACTACATCGGGGTGAACCCGCCGCTTGAGTACAACGGTCCAGCCTACCTCGGCGACGCCTACGCGCCCTTCGCCGTGAGCGACGATCCGAATCGCCCCAATTTCCAGGTGCCGAATATCGGTCTCTCCGATCCCGCCGAGGTTCGCCGCCTCGGTGACAGACTCGCCCTGCGCCGCAACCTTGACAAACTGGAGCGCGCTTTTGACAAAGAAGGGGAGCTCGGGGCGCTCGACGAGTTCGAGGCCCAGGCCATGACCCTGCTCACAAACCCGCAGACCCGCGACGCCTTTGACCTCGGTAAAGAGGATCCCGCGACCCGCGACCGCTACGGCCGCAACCGCTGGGGGCAGCAGCTCCTCCTCGCCCGCCGCCTTGTCGAGTCAGGAGTGGAAATCGTCACAAGCAGTCTCAGCGGTCCGCTCTGCGGACGCGTCGGCAACTGGGACGACCATGCCGTCAATCAGCACCAGTTCGAGGCCCTTCGTTTCCGCATGCCGAATTACGACCGCGCCGTCTCCGCCCTGATCGAGGACATCTATGCCCGCGGCCTCGACAAGCGCGTCCTCGTCGTCGTCACCGGCGAGTTCGGACGGACTCCGAAGATCAGCTTTGACCGCAGCACCGGGGCAGGGGACGCGAGCGCCCCCGCCGGCACCCTCCAGCCCGGACGCGACCACTGGCCGCGCGCCTTTTCCAATATCTGGGCCGGTGGCGGCATCCAGACCGGAGGCGTCATCGGAGCCAGCGACAAACGCGGCGAAGACGTCATCGAGCGCCCCTGCGGCCCCGGCGACTTCCTCGCGACGATTTATCATCATCTCGGGATCGATTCCGCGAAAATCATGATCGAGGACTTCAACGGCAGACCGACACCGATTGTGGATCACGGCAAGCCGATTCCGGAGCTGATTGTGTGAGGGGAAGGGGGCCGCGGAAGCCGTGCGATTGCTACTATCCGCATCCAGCGCCGCGATTTCGTCCAGGATCTCTTGCGGTCTGCGGTGCGCCACTTCCTCGCCGCCGTTCGGATTTTTCACCGACAGATCCCAGTTCTTTGCATCGAACCCGGCGCGTCCGCCCACCTTCAGCCGCTTGATGAAATGCTGGAGGAGGAAGGCGGTCTCGCCGGTGCGGCGGGAAAAATTCTGCTTCACCTCCTGGCGCTTCTTCCCGCCGAGGGGCGAGTTGGCGAGGATGGTGTCGTAGCGATCCTTTTCCTGCACATCGCCGAAATTCTCCGCGAGCGTGTTCGTATGGATGATGTTCGGTGCCTCGATCCCGTGCCGGATCAGGTTCATGATCGCGATGACATAGGCGAGGGACTTTTTCTCCTTTCCGTAGAGAGTGCGATCCTGCAGGAATCGGTCCTACGCTGCGGTGCGCTTGGGATTCTGCTCCCGCAGGTAGTCGAAGGACTCGCAGAGGAAGCCCGCTGACCCGACCGCAGAATCACAGATAGTCTCGCCGGGCGGCGGCGCAGTGACGGCCTTGATGGCTCGGATGAGCGGGCGCGGGTGTGATATTTGCCTCCGTTGCGCCCGCGTTGCCCATCTTCTTGACCTTCGCCTCGCAGAGGTGCAAGAGCTCGCGCTTCTCGGTCTGGGAAGCAAAGCGGAGCTCGTCGATGTATTCGATGATCTCGCGCAGGTGGTAGCCGCTCTGAATGCGGTTTTCGATTTCGCTGAAGATCTCGCCGATCTTGTATTCAAAGGATGGTGTTCGGTCCGCTCGCCTGTTACTTGAAGCCCTGCAGGTGGGGAAAGCCCTTCGATATACCGTCGCTCCGTGCATTCGGCAACGCCCGAATCCTGTTTCTCCCCTGGTTTCGACACCGGGGCCCCCTGCGACTGACATACCTCCCGCAGGGGTTGAGACGTTGGGCCGACAATACCCAAAGCCCGCCAGCCCAGAATCTCTCCATTTTCCACCCCGCGGATTCTCCCGCTCCTCCCGACCTTTCACATTGACAAGCCCACCTCGGGGAGGGATGAAATGTCCGCTTTGCAGTGTCCCCCGGATGGGGCATTTTTACCGCGTTCCATGAATAAGATTCCGTTTTTTGCCGCCCTTTGCTTCTTTCTCGCTTCCCCCGGTGCCGCCCGTGCCGAGGAGGTCTACCTCATTCGCGGCGGGTTTGACATTTTCTCGGTGGGAATGAACGAAATGGCCAACGAACTCAAGGCCAAAGGCATCAAGGCGAGCGCTCACAGCATCATGGCGTGGAAGGGGATCGCTGACGACATCATCCGGCGCTCGAAGATTAAAAAGGGGGTCTCCTATCCCATCATTTTCCTCGGGCATTCGCTCGGAGCGGACGCGGCCCCGCAGTTCGCCAATTACCTCGGCGAGCACGGCATCGCCGTTGATCTGGTGATCGGGTTCGATGCGACGGGGCGCCGCGTTTTCAATAAGGGCGCAAAGAAGGTCATCAATTACCGCTCTTCGGCGATGGGCCCCTACGTGAAGGGACCCGGATTCAGGGGTACGCTGACTGAGGTCGACGTTTCCAAATTCGGTGCCAATCACTTCACGATCGAGCAGGTCAGGGAGGTGCAGGATCTTGCCATCGCGGCAGTTCTCTCGCAACTGCGTCGGCGGCGGTAAACGACGGATTGACCGGAAGGTGGATTGATGGGAGCACCCGGGAAACATTCCGCCGCGACGGCGGGGATGCAGGAAAGCGAGCGCACGGGACCACCGCTTCGTTTCAACCAGTTCCAGCGGACGATGCTGCAATGGGGCCGGGTGCACCCGTATCACGCGGTTCATGTCCTCAAAGTGGGGGCACCGCTTGAGCGGACACGCTATGAGAAACGCCTCAATCTCGTCCTCAAACAGTGCGGGCTCGCTGGTCTCAACATCCGCGAGGCACTCGGCACCTATACTTACGAGGGGGGGGATCCGGCCTGTTGTGTTCGCGAGATTGAGGATCAGGGCGACCCGATGGCGGCAATTGATGCGGAGATGGTGCGGCAGCTCAACGAACCGATCGAGAGAGAGACTCCGTTCACCCCGTTTCGGTTTTTCCTGATGAATTCCGGTGGGGCCGCTTACCTCGGGATCACCTATTTCCATGCCGTCGCCGATGCCACCGCCGTCAGTCGCCTTCTTTTCGCCGTGGCCCGCGCGAGCTTTGCAGAGGAAGCCCCGGCACTGGCGGATGAGTCGCTCCGCCCGCTCCGCGGATCCCGCATGCCGACGGGTGATCCGAGGCACTTTCTGCAACGGACTCGCGCTGCTCTCACTCGTTTTCAGCTGATGCGGCGGTCGGTCCGGCCGCCCAGGTGCGAAACGAATGCTTTTCAGAACGAGTATTTCGGCGTTTCTTTTGACCCGGATCAGACCGGGGCGGTTCTCACGCGCGCGAAAGACTGGGGGTTGACGGTAAACGACCTCTGTCTCGCCGCTCTGTTCAAGGCAGTCTCGGTCTGCGCAAGGGGAAAACGCCGATCTGAAAAGGCGCAACTCCTTCTCTCGGTTGGCTGTGTCGTCAACGTGCGGCCTGATCTCCCTGAAAAAAGGCAGCGTGACTTCGGGCTTTTCCTCGGGTCCTTCACACTGACGCATGATCTTTCCGGTGATGTCTCAATGCGCGAGTTGGCTGCCGCTGTCCGGGCGCGGACTCTGGAGGTGAAACGCCACAAGCTTTATCTCGCGGCACCACTTGAATTCATGGTATCCCGCTTCATGTTTGGGCGCCTGCCTCTTGAAAAGCAGCGCAATTTTTATCGTAAATCTTATCCGCTCTGGGGCGGCATCACAAATATGAACATGGGCTCTCTCTGCTCGGATGAAAATGACATCCCGCTGCTTGATTATTATCGCGCCGTTTCGGCAGGGCCGGCCATGCCGCTGGTGATTGGAGTAACCGGACTCGGGAATGGGCTCAATTTCGGCATCAGTTACCGTCCCGCCGTGCTCTCCGAGGCTGACGTTCGTGGCATCGTGGATCGTTTTACGGCACTGCTCACCGGAGTGGAGGAAACGGCATGAATTTAGCGTTTTTTTTCATCGCCCTTTCGCTTCTTTTTTTCACGGCGGCATCAGGGGCTCCGGTGGTCGCCGAGACACGACCCTCCGAGGTGGCGGGGACGAGCGGTATTCCGTCCGCCGAGATGTTGCTTCGCGGGGGGCTCGTTAGTGCTTCGGGCCTGATCTACTGGGGGGGGGTTCTCCTGCAGGCCCGCCGTGTCCGAAAACGAATCGGCCGTACTCCGAATTTGAAACCGAGGGGAACGAAGGAGCGATTGCTCTGGGCAGGCTGGATGATCGTGATCGTCGGCTGGATCGCTCAGCCTTTTTTCATCGGAAGCGAATCCCTAATCGCCGCGCTGGTGCATCCCTCTGCTCTGATCGGCGGGGGGGCACTCATCGTGCTGGGCTATCTCGCGACGCTCTGGTGTTACGCCGCGATGGGGGCGGCATGGCGGATCGGGATCGACAGGGAGGGGTCATCCTCTCTTGTTCAGACGGGACCCTACCGCCGCATGAGACACCCGATCTACTCGTTTCAAATGGTGATGATCGCCGGTGCCGCCCTGCTGCTGCCGACTCCGGTCTCCCTCGCTATTCTCGTCCTCCATTTTATTTGTGCGTCGATCAAGGCGAGCGATGAGGAGGCCCACCTCATCGCTGTCTTTGACGGAGAATATCGCGACTACATGACCAGAAGCGGCCGCTTCTTCCCGCGTCTCCGGATGAGGCGAATTCAGGGGTGAGGCACCCCGCTTGCCTCGAATAGTTCTTCAAGGATAGGGCGGGTCGCGGCGAGGAGCTCATTCATTTTTCGGGTTTCGAGTGTGGCTACGGCGAGCGCGTTAAGCTTGGCGGCGAGATCACCGAGGAGCGGCCGGATTTTTTCCATGTCATGCACCTTCCCGGGAAGGCTGGCCGGGGTAACCGACCAGCCGACTTTGAGAAGGGTGGTCCGCATTTGGAGTAATTCCATGTTTTTTTGCGTTGCAACGAGTGATTCGGCTTCGCGAAGAACGGCCTCGAAACGAGTCAATTCGGGCCATTCGACCCGCAGGGCCGGGCTTTCCGCCCTTTCTTCGCAGCCGGTGTGGGTTAGCCCGGTGAGGATCGAGAGGGGGATGAGGGTAAAAAGACGAAGGGCGGGCAGTGCGAAGATTTTCATAACGCTGAGACGGTAGAGAGGATCGAATGGAACGCAACGGTTTCGCCTTGATCCTCGTCGGTTCGGAGGGATCAGGAATATCGGAGCGTTTTGCCCTTGCTTAGCCCCCCGTTTCAGTGAAAGGCTGGAAGCCGTGATCTCTCTGACAGAATTCGGGAGTAGTGGAGACTCCCTGGTAGACTTTACTTCCGAATTTTTCGGAAAAAGTGGCGCGTTGTCGCGTCTGAAAGATTTCGAGTTCCGCCCCGAGCAGCAGCAAATGGCGGTTGCGGTGGCACAGGCACTTGAGGAGGAGCGGCCACTCGTGATCGAGGCGGGCACGGGCGTTGGTAAATCACTCGCCTACCTCGCGCCGGCGGTAAGGAAGTCGATCGAGGAGGGGCGCAAAGCGATCATCTCGACGCATACCATTAATTTGCAGGAGCAACTGATCGAGAAAGACATACCTCTCCTGCAATCGGTCATCGGAGAGCCTTTCAGGGCCCTCCTACTGAAGGGGCGACGCAATTATCTCTGTCCCCAGCGTCTCCGGATTGCGATGTCGGGAGGCGGCGAACTGTTCACGGCGTCAGAGCTCGAAGAACTGAAGGGCATCTGGGAGTGGTCGGAAAAAACGAAGGACGGTACCCTCAGCGACCTGGATTTCGCCCCTTCCCAGCGACTTTGGTCGCACGTCTGTAGCGAGACACATGCCTGCACTCCGAAACGCTGTGCCCCCTCCGGAAAGTGTTTTTATCAGGAAGTTCGCAAACAAATCGCCGATGCGAACATCCTTGTGGTGAATCACACCCTTTTTTTTACTCTGCTCAACAGCCAGAGTGAATTCAATGAATCCGGCGAGGGGTTTCTCTTTGCGAAAGATTTTCTCATCTTCGACGAGGCGCATACGTTGGAGCACGTCGCGGCCCGGCAACTGGGAATCTCACTTTCACAGACGGGAATGAAGTTTGATTTGCATCGTCTCTTCAACCCGAAAAACAAAAAGGGCCTTTTCCAACTGACCGGAGACATGGAGGGGCGGCGTATAACGATGAAACTGCTCGATGAAATCGATGATTTTTTCGAGGCGATTGAGGGCAGTTGCCGGTGGGGAGATTACGGGCGCGAGTATCGCATCCGCGAACCCGAGTTCGTCGAGGATACCCTCGGGGGAGGACTTATCGAGGTGAGTCGCCGCGCCCGGGCGATCGCCGAACTGGCGGAGGAATCCACGAAGAGTGAACTGACCGAACTCGCCCGCCGTCTCGCGGATTGCCGGGCCGCCCTCGCCACCTTCCTTGACCAGCGCGACGACGGCCTAGTTTACTGGGTTGAGAAAGGCGACCGAGACTCGCTCAGCCTGAATGCAGCCCCGATCAATGTGGCGGAACTACTGCGCCCGGTCTTCTTTGAGCGGAACCGACCGTGTATTTTTACCAGTGCGACCCTCGGGACAGGGGAGCGTGACTTGAGTTACTTCCGCAACCGTGTCGGGGCGGGGGATGTCGAATCCGTCAGGATCGGGAGCCCGTTTGACTATGCGAAACAGATGAAAATCCACCTCGTCCGCAGGATGCCCGACCCGTCTGAAAGCGGCTACGAGGCGGCGCTGGCGAAGTGGATACGGCATTTCGTTCGGAAATCGGGCGGAAGGGCCTTTGTCCTGTTTACGAGTTACAAGCTGCTCCAGCGCATGGTGGCGGAGCTCTCCGATTTTTTTCTCACGGAGAAGATCCGGCTTCTTGCGCAGGGGGCGGGAATATCCCGGAATCAGCTCATTGACGATTTTAAAACGGACGAGACCAGCGTGCTTTTCGGCACCGATAGTTTCTGGACCGGGGTGGATGTGCCGGGCCGGGCCCTCACCAACGTCATCATCACCCGGCTGCCCTTCGGGGTACCGGACCACCCGCTCACGCAGGCCCGTCTCGAGTTTATCGAGGAGCGCGGCGGTAACGCCTTCATGGACTACAGCGTGCCCGAGGCCATCCTGAAGCTACGCCAGGGCGTCGGACGTCTCATCCGCAACGGCGATGACAGAGGCATGGTGGTGATCCTCGACAACCGTGTCCTGAGCAAGCGCTACGGGAAGATTTTTCTCGATGCGATGCCGGATGCTCCGGTAGAGATAGAGGAATAAGACAAGACCATGTCCTACTTTGACCTCCAGATAAACGGTTACGCGGGAACGGATTTCTGTTCCCGCGAGATGACGATCGAGCAGATGCATCATGCTTGTGAGGCGCTGCGGGCTGACGGCATCGAGGGCATCCTCGCGACGATGATCACCGATTCGGTCGAGGCGCTCGCGGCGAGATTAGAGAAAATGGTGCGTTTTCGTGAAGAAGATCCTTTGATCGCCGAGATCGTGAAAGGATTCCACGTTGAAGGGCCCTTCATCAGTCCCGAGGTCGGGTATGTCGGGGCGCATCCGGCGAAATGGGTGCGTCCGGCCAATGTCGAGGATTGCAAACGACTCCTCGAGGCGGGGAACGGGCTTGTCCGGCTGATGACGCTTGCGCCGGAATTCGATGACGACGCCGTGACGACGAAGTTCCTCGTCGGGCAGGGAATCACGGTCTCGGCGGGGCATTGCGATCCCGATCTGGCAACGCTCGAGCGGGCCATCGACGCGGGCCTTTCCATGATCACCCACGTGGGGAACGGATGTCCTGTGATCCTGCCGCGGCATGATAACTTCATTCAACGTGCCCTCTCCCTCTCCGACCGGCTCTCGCTTTGTTTTATACCCGATGGCGTTCATGTGCCTTTTTTTGCCCTGAAAAATTACCTGAAAATTGCCGGGCTGGAGCGCACCATCTTTACGACCGATGCGATCATGGCGGCGGGTCTCGGTCCCGGGACTTATGAGCTCTCGGGAGAACCGGTCGAGATCGACGAGGCCGGCATCGCCCGTCGTCCCGGTTCGCCCAATCTCGCCGGATCGACTATTCGCGGGCATCAGGTCGCGGCGAATCTGCGGGATCAACTCGGTCTCAGTGAACCGGACGTCCGGAAAGTCTATCACGACAATCCGATGCAGGCGCTCGGCCTCGAATGCTGAAGATTAGTCATCGCCAAATCCTCTATCCGTGTTACATAACACCCGTCATGGCGCAATCTGCTCGATGGGTAACAGCTGATCGACCCTGCCCTCTTACAGGGGCACGGGATTCCGAGGTCATTGCAACGCGTTCGCGTGATGGGTCTGAACTGAGGAACATCATTTCACTCGAAAGCGGCATCATTTATGTCGATCCGCTTCCGGTGAGGGACCTTGCGACTTTTTATCGCGAGGAATACCGGTTGTCCTACAAGCAGACGTTCACGCCAAAACCGAAACACATCCTCCGCGCGGCGCGGGCCTGCCGGAATCGTCTGCAGCGGGCGGGCGAGGTGGTCCGGGCGGGGATGCGCTGCCTCGATATCGGAGCCGGTGGGGGAGAGTGGGTGTATTACATGAAAACGCTCGGTTGCGAGTCCTTCGGGATCGAGCCGAACACCGGCTACGGCACCTTTTCGAAAGACAATTACGGGGTCGATGTTTTCCTGGGCATGTATCAGGAGTCCGATTTTCCGCGGGAATCCTTTGATGTGCTGTCCCTCTTTCATGTCCTTGAGCATCTCGCCGATCCGGTCGAGGATCTCCGGCGGATGAGCCTTTTCCTGAAGCCGGGCGGACGTTTCCTCATCGAAGTGCCGGATATTCTTTTCCCCGGAATGCGCTTCGATCACAAATGGCACGAAGGGCACCTCTTCGGTTTCGCCCGACCCACCCTCGAAGCGGTCGCGGCCAAGGCGGGATTGAGAATGGTGGGCATCAAGGCTTCAGGCGGCAACCTCTCCGGTGTCTTTGAAAAATCGGGCGAGGAAACGCTGCCGCTCCCCGACCTCAGCGGGCACGCGGCTGAGGCCAAGGCTGCACTGCTGGCGGGGCATGATCATTACTGGTCTCTCGCGAATACCTACCTGAAACTGCCGGTACGCCTCGCTCGGCAGATTGAGGAGTTGTGGGTCAGCCGCCGCGAAAGCAGTCCGAAGGCAATCCTGGATTCGGTTTTCAGGAGCGGAGACTCCCGGTGCCGGGAGAGACATTAGAAATGCGGCTATTTGAGGTGGTTTTCCCCGGGAAGTTCGCTACCTTCGGGGAGGAGTAAATGGCCGCGAATCGACAAAGCATGAATCGTAGACTAGCCGGGATTCTCGTTCCGGTTTTTTCAATCCGGGGGGAGAACGATCTGGGGATCGGCGATGTCGCTTCGCTCCATGACTTCGTCAATTTCGCGGCGGAAACCGGGTTCGGATTTGTCCAGCTCCTCCCCGTCAACGAGACAGGACCCGACAACAGCCCGTATAATGCAATCAGTTCCGTTGCGATCGAGCCCATGACCCTCGACTGCTCGCCCGACGGGCTCAAGGATCTCACCTTGAGCGATTTTGAAGAAGTCCTCAACTATTATGACGTGGCCGCCCTTCGGGTCGGACCCGTCCAGTATGCCGAAGTCCGCCGATTGAAGCACGACCTTCTTCGACGCGCTTACCTGAGTTTCTGCGGGAGCGTCCTGGGCCACGTCGATGCCCGGGCCGCGTCATTTGAGTCCTTCTGCCAGAATGAAGCGGACTGGCTCAACGATTATTGTCTGTTCCGTTTTCTGATGGACCGAGAAGGGGGAAGTCAGGTGTGGCAATTATGGCCGGCTAACTGTCAGGATCGCGACAGCGCTCTGGCGGTGATTGTGGAGGAAGCCAAAAGCCATCCCGAAGAGATTGATCGGGAGCTCCGCTACTACGCTTACGTTCAGTGGATTGCTTTTACTCAGTGGGGCGAGGTATCTGATCATGCAAAGTCCAAAGGCGTCGCTCTCATGGGAGATATTCCCTTCGGTGTCAGCCTCTACAGCGTTGATGTTTGGGCAAATCTGGAAATTTTCGACCTCGACTGGTATGGGGGTGCCCCCCCCGAACTACTTTTCAAAGACGATGCCTTTGTCCAAAAGTGGGGACAGAACTGGGGGATCCCGCTTTTCCGCTGGGACGTCCTTGAGGCCCGTAATTTCGACTGGTGGCGACAGCGAGTTGCTAAAACTACTCAAATTTTCGGGATGTTTCGTGTTGATCACGCTCTCGGTTTCTACCGTATTTACTCTTTTCCATGGAATCCGGTTCGGAATGCTGAGTTTCTGCCTCTCAGCCACGACGAGGCGGCGAGCCATTGTGGCGGTCACTTGCCCGGGTTCCGGCCGCGGGCCGACTACTCGGATGAATCGAAGGCGGCAAACCGCGCTGAAGGGGAGAAATACCTGCGCATGATTCTCGAAGCCGCCGATGGTGCGGAAGTCATCGCCGAGGACCTGGGCACTGTCCCCGACTATGTGCGCCCCTCTCTTGCCGGACTGGGTATTGCGGGGATGAAGGTGCCCCAGTGGGAGTTCACCGATGGACACGTGACCTCGGGGCTTCATTACCCTGCGCTCTCTTTTGCGACCTATGCCTCGCACGACCATGCCCCGATGCGGGCGCAGTGGGAGGACCAGCAACTTCAGATGCGCGAGCATGGCGAAGATACCCGGGAGCACTGGGAGGCGAAGAGCTTTCTCTCCTCTCTCTGTGCCTTTGGCGGAATCGAGCAGCAAGGGGGGGAGATTCCCGACTATTCCCCCGAGATATGGGAGCAGCTCCTGCGTCGGCTTTGCTTATCCCATTCCGATCGCGTGGCGGTTCTCATCACCGACCTCCTCTGTGGGTCAGACCGCATTAACATTCCCGGCGTCATGGGGGGGACCAACTGGAGCTATCGCCTTGAAATGACAAGCAAAGAACTGATTAGCGGGAAAGAATTTCAGGAACTCCGCGAGACGCTCAAAAAAATCTTGAACGAGACCGGCCGCTCGCGAAGAGTCTCAGCCCCTGTTTCATGAATCCGGCCTCATCGGGCAAGGCTCTTTAGCGCCGTCACATTTTCCAAGAGCAAAACACTAACTTCCATAACTATGAGTAAACCTATTCGTGTCGCCGTGACCGGTGCTGCAGGCCAGATCGGCTATTCTCTCCTTTTTCGTATCGCGAGCGGGGCGATGTTCGGCCCGCATCAGAAGGTGTCGCTGAATCTCATCGAAATCGAACCGGGGATGAAGGCGCTTGAGGGGGTGGTGATGGAGCTTGATGACTGCGCCTTCCCATTGCTGACTGATATCGTGGCGACGTCGGACCTTAACGTCGGCTTCACAGATGTTAACTGGGCTCTTCTTGTCGGCAGCGTACCGCGCAAACAGGGGATGGAGCGCAAGGATCTTCTCAGCATCAACGGCAAAATTTTCACAGGTCAGGGTCGTGCCATCGCGGCCAATGGTGCCTCCGATATTCGCACGCTCGTCGTCGGCAATCCCTGCAACACCAATTGTCTCATCGCGATGAACAGCGGTGCCGACGTGCCGCAGGATCGCTGGTTCGCGATGACCCGACTCGATGAAAACCGCGCCAAGTCCCAACTGGCCGCCAAGGCCGGAGTGCATGTCAGTGAAGTGACGCGCACCACGATCTGGGGGAACCATTCGGCGACCCAGTATCCTGATTTTTACAATGCTCTGATTGGTGGCAAACCTGCTTCGGAGGTGATTCAAGACGAAGCCTGGCTTCAGGGGCCGTTCATTGAAACTGTTCAGAAGCGCGGCGCCGCCATTATCGAGGCCCGCGGGTCATCGTCGGCCGCCTCGGCCGCCAACGCTGTCGTCGACACGGTCCGCAACCTCACCACGCCGACGCCCGAAGGGGATTGGAACAGCGTCTGCGTTTGCTCGGACGGATCCTACGGTATCGAGAAGGGGCTGATCGCTTCTTTCCCCGTTCGCGTTGCCGACGGGAAGTGGGAAATGGTTCAGGACGTGCCGGTTAACGAGTTCAGCCGGGGAAAAATACAGGCGACGGTAGCGGAACTGCTTGAGGAGCGGGAAGCGGTGGCTGAGCTGCTTCCTTCGGCCTAAAGCGGAAACTCCTTGCGCCGGACCCGGGACTGCCTCTCTGGTGATGATAGCCTGTTGACGGAATGCGCCTTCACGGTTAAGTCAACTGCCCTCTCTTTTGAAGACCTTTCTGATTTCTTAATTCCCTTTCCGGAAAAATTTGTAAGTTCCTCATCACCATTATCTAACGATTCCAGTTTAAGCCTGTGAACCCGGTGGCAGCGGGGTTGCGGGCTTACTCGTTTGGATGTTCTTCCTGACTCTCTGTTACTATGTTCGATCAAAAACCAGCGACACACGAGCCTCTGGCTATCGTAGGAATCGGCTGCCGGCTCCCCGGCGGTGTGAACGGCCCCGAATCCTTCTGGCAGATGATGGTTGAAGGTCGCTCCGGCATCGTTCCGGTGCCGGCGGATCGCTGGAACCGCGAGCGCTGGCACCACGAAAACGTCGAGATCCCCAGCAAAATGATCACGAAGTGGGGGGGCTTCATCCAGGATTTTGACAAGTTCGACGCGCAGTTTTTCGGCATTTCGCCGCGGGAGGCCCTCCGCATGGATCCCCAGCAACGGTGGATGCTCGAGGCGGCGTGGGAGTCTCTTGAAGACGCGGGTATGTCACCCGCGAGCCTGCGCGGCAGCAAGACGGCGGTCTACGTCGGCATTGCCTCAAATGACTACGCGAACGTCGCCCAAAGCGACCCGCGCAATGTCGATGTGCACACGAACTCGGGCAGCACGCTCTCGATCGCATCGAACCGTATTTCCTACCTTTTTGACCTGAAGGGGCCCTCCGTCTCGGTCGACACGGCGTGTTCCTCGGCCCTCGTCGCGATCAACCTCGCGTGTGAGAGCGTCTGGTCGGGCGAAGCCACGATGGCGCTCGCCGGGGGGGTAAACGCGCTCCTCACGCCCGACGCTTCGATCGGGTTCTCCAAGGCCACGATGCTCTCTCCTTCGGGCCAATGTTTTGCTTTTGATGACCGCGCCAACGGTTACGTGCGCGGGGAAGGCGCGGGGATGTTTGTCATCAAGACTCTCGCCGATGCGCTTCGTGACGGAGACCGCGTCTACTGCACGATTCGAGCGGCGGTAATCAATCAGGATGGTCATACCTCTTCAATGACGGTGCCTGGCGTCGAAACTCAGGCCAAGATGCTCGAGGATGCTTTTGAAAAAGCGGGGATCCAGCCGAAGCAGGTCCGCTACATGGAGGCTCACGGTACCGGAACACCGGTCGGTGACCCCATTGAGACGCGCGCTCTCGGTCAGGTTCTCTCGCGTGGCCGCGACGAGGGGGACTACTGTCTCATCGGTTCTGTCAAGACCAACGTAGGTCACCTCGAGTCCGGCTCCGGTGTCGCCGGTCTGGCCAAAGCGGCACTTGTACTCTATCACGACACGGTTCCGGCGAGCCTCAATTTCAAGCGCCCCAATCCGAACATTCCCTTCGAGGAATTCAAGCTCAGGGTCGCGTCGGAGATGCAGCCACTGCCGCACCTCGGGGATTTCCTCCCCGTCGTCGGGGTGAACAGCTTCGGTTTTGGCGGGACCAACTCGCACATCGTTCTCGAGGCCGCGCCCGCCCCGGTTCCACCGGTGAAGGAAAGTCTGCCGCCGAGCATAGGGGGTAAAGCCGTGGAAAAGCCGGTCAAGGCCGAGCGTCCTCTCCTCGTGCCGCTGTCGGGCCGCGGAGAGGACGCTCTGCGCGACACCGTCATCAAGTGGCGCCGTTACCTGCGCGGGACGAATCACGTTCTCGCCGAGATCGCGGCGGCGGCGGGAACGAAGCGGGAGCACCACGACAATCGTCTTGCCTTCATCGCCAAAGATCCCGCGGATCTCATCCACGGCATGACCGAGTGGCTCGCCACTGGGACAGGGGACAAAGTCGTCGTCGGGAAGCCCGCATCCGAGGCGCATCCGCTCGTTTTTGTCTTTACCGGCCAGGGCGCCCAGTGGTGGGCGATGGGGCAAGAGCTAATCGGGCGCGAGCCCGTCTTCCGCGGGGTCCTTGAGGAGATCGATTCCCATCTCAAGCCGCTTGCCGGGTGGTCACTCATTGAGGAGATGACCCGCGACGAAGGGAGCTCGCAGATCAACCGCACGAACATCGCCCAGCCGGCTATCTTCGGGCTTCAGGTCGCGCTCGCCGCCCTCTGGAAATCCTGGGGCATCGTCCCCTCCAAGGTCGTCGGCCATTCGGTCGGTGAAGTGGCCGCCGCCTATGTCGCCGGTGCCTACACGATGGAGGACGCGGTCACGATCATTTATCACCGCTCGCGCCTGCAGGACATGACCGGCGGCAAGGGCCGCATGGTCGCGGTGGGTCTCTCCCAGTCCGAGGCCCGCAAGGCGGTGGCGGGGATCGAAGACAAGGTCCAAGTCGCGGTCATCAACAGCCCCGGCATGGTCACTCTCGCGGGTGACACCGAACCGCTCGAGGCCCTCGTCGCGACGCTGGAGGAAGCCGGTAAATTCGTGCGCTGGCTCCGGATCGATTACGCGTTCCACACGCACCAGATGGAGCCGATCAAGGACGAGCTTCTCAGGACCCTCTCGGGGATCAAGCCGCAGGCGACGACGATTCCCTACATCTCGACCGTGACCGGCGGGATCTGCGAGGGGAGCAAACTCGACGCGCTCTACTGGTGGCAGAATGTCCGTGAGTCTGTCCTTTTCGCCCCGGCCATCGCGAATCTGATACGTTCCGGTGAGGATTCCTTCCTTGAGGTGGGGCCGCATCCGGCCCTGCAGAATCCCATCATGGAGTGCCTCTCCGATCAGGGGCGCAAGGGGTTCTATTTCTCCAGCTTGAAGCGCAAGACCGACGAGTCGGTCGAGATGCTCTCAAGCCTGGCCCGACTCCATGTCCATGGTTACAGAGTGGACTGGAAGGCGGTCAATCAGGCAAGCGGAGCGGATGTCCGTCTGCCCACCTATGCGTGGCAGAAAGAGCGCTTCTGGCTCGAATCAGCCGAGGGGCAGTATCTTCGCTGCGCGCCCTTCGAGCATCCGCTTCTAGGTCTCGCCCGGACAGCACCCCGGCCGACCTGGCAGTTCGAACTCGATCCGCGATACTTCACCTGGCTCGACGATCACCGTTTCTGGGACAGTGTTGTTTTTCCGGCCGCAGGCTATGGCGAGATCGGTCTTGCCATAGCCCGCAAGCTTTTCCCCGGGGAGAACTACGTGGTCGAGGACCTTGAGATGAAGAAAGCACTCTTTGTCTCGGAGGAAAAGGTTCCGGTAGTCGAAGTGGTCTTTGACCCAGCTACCCGTCTTTTTCAGATTTTCAGCTCCGTCGGTGAGCGAAAGGACTGGGAACTCAACTCTCAGGGAGTGCTCCGTAAGCAGCCGCTCCCGACCGACCGGACCGTCGATCTTGAGGCGATCAAGGCGAGCCTGCCCCGACACTTCTCCCACGAAGAGTATTACGAGGATTACGAGGAAGCCGGCTACCAGTTCCGACCGCTTTTCCAGCATCTCCGTAACGTCTGGCGCAAGGATGGAGAAGCCCTCGCCGAAATCGTAGCGCCGGAAGGCCTTCGTGACACCATTCCCGATCACCATTTTCACCCGGCCGTGCTCGATGCCTGCTTCCACACCGTAAAAGGCGGCCAGGTCATCCCTGACGGCGCGCTCGCGACCGATTATTTCTACCTTCCTGCCGCGATTCGGAGCATCCGTCTCTACGTCGACAAGCCGCCGCTTCGTCTCTGGGGGCACGCCAGGGTGAACTCGGACAATGACCGCGAGTATATCATCGCTGACATCAAGGTTTATGATGACGGGGGGAATCTCGTCGGTGAAATTTTCGGCTTCCGCGCCGACCGCGTCGAGCAGAACCGCAGCGACGATCTTGAGAAGTGCCTTTATCAGGCCGATTGGGTGCCGCTCAGACTGAGAGGGACAAGAGTCGCGGGTGGAGCCAATTTACCCGCTCCGGTCGATATCGTGACTGCCGCGAACGAGGGCTTGCAGTCTCTTTATGACGCGCGAGGGCTGGCGAACCACTATGGCAAATTCCTCCCCGCGATGGAGGAGCTTTCCCGTCAGTTCATCGTTAATGCCTACCTGGACCTGGGCTGGGCACCGAAACTCGGCGACATCATTACGGTCGAGCGGCAGATGCGCGATCTCATGATCGCCGATCAGCACAGGAAGCTCGTCTACGGACAACTCACCGCTCTCAGCGAGGGCGGTTTCCTCAAGCCGCTCGGCGACGACTCCTGGGAGGTCATCGACGTTCCGGTGAGCGAAGAGGCGCTCAAGTGGGTGGATAAACTGGCTCAGCAGATGCCTGAGTTCGCCTCCGAGGCCGAGCTTCAGAAGCTCGCCGGTCCCCATCTCGCCGGAGTCCTCTGCGGAGAGCTTGATCCGCTTGAGGTTCTTTTCCCGCACGGATCGTCCCGCGCGATGGAGCGCTTTTATCGGGAAGGCGCTGACTTCCCCGTCATCAACGAGCAGATCCGTCTCGCTCTCGCGGCGGCGGTGAAAGAGTTACCCGAGCGTCGCGCCATCCGGGTCCTCGAAGTAGGCGCTGGCACAGGCTCGCTTACCGGGCACATCCTCTCCGTCTTCCCGCCCGATCGCACCGAGTATTATTTCACTGACAACGGTCCCAGCTTCCTCCAGGCAGCCCAGGACCGTTTTGAAGAGGAATTCCCCTTTGTCGATTACAAGATGTTCGACTGCGAGAAGTCTCCCGAGGCCCAGGGCTTCGAGCCTCAGTCTTTCGACATCGTCCTCGCCTCGAACGTGATTCACGCCACGAGTGATCTGCGGGCCACTCTCGGGAATCTTCGCGAATGCCTCGCGCCGGACGGTATCCTCATGTTCCTGGAGGTGACATGGCGCCGCGCCACGCTGGACAACGTCTTTGGTTTGCTTCCCGGATGGTGGCGTTTCGCCGACAGCGATCTGCGGAAGCGCAGCGCTCTTCTCACTCGTGCCCAGTGGGAATCACTCCTCACGGAACTTGAGTTCCGCGATGTCACCAGCTTTATCAGTTCTCCGAAGAAAGAGGAGGATCAGCAGGCCTGTCTCGTCGCCCGTGCTCCCGTCGTCGTGGAAGCGGCTGCGGAAACAGTCGGGACCGCGTCGGTGGAGGCCAAAGAAACCGCGCCCGTCACTGACGCCATACTGGTCACGTCAGATGCCGCCGGCATGGCGGATCGTCTCGTGGCAGCATCGACCGAAGTCGTCGTGATCGACGGCACCATCGCCGCGATCGGAAAGGCGCTCGATGAAATGGCCGAGGCGGGACGTCCCGTCAAGGCGATTGTTCACACCCTTTCCCTCGATCATCCTGCCGCTGATACGCTCGACCTTGAGACCCTGAATAAGGCACAGGATACCGGGGTGCGTTTTGCCCATGAACTGGTCAAGGCTCTCACCGTTCGTGAGTGGTCGAAGAGACCGCGCGTTCTTTTCCTGACCCGCGGCACGATGCCGGTGAAGCCCGGTGAGTCACTCCCGGGGCTCGCCTCGGCACCGCTCACCGGTCTCCTCCGGGTCGCGAACAACGAACAGCCCGATTACTACTGGACGCAGATCGACCTCGATCCGCAGGGCGGTGAGTTTGAAGTGGAGGATTTAGTCGCCGAGATCAGCCAGGTCGAGCGAGAACACGAGATCGCCTTCCGTGGCAACGGTCGCTATGTGCGCCGCGTCCATCGCGTGAAATCTGACGATCTGCCTCCCCGTCGCCGCAACGCGGTACAGGCCGATGGCAGCGTCCTCCCTTATCGGCTCCAGATCGACAAACCGGGAATTCTCACCAATCTTTCTCTCAACGAAACGGTTCGTCGCGAACCCGGTGCCGAAGAGATCGAAGTCCTCGTGAAAGCGGGCGGGATTAACTTCCGCGATGTCATGAAGGCGCTCGGAATTTACCCCGGCCAGCCGGTCGACCTGAAGTGGTTCGGCGATGACTTCAGCGGGGTAGTCGTCAAAGTCGGATCCGCTATCAAAGACCTCAAGGCGGGTGACAAGGTCGTCGGGATGGCGCCTTATTGTTTCCGCAGCTACGTGACGGTGCACCGCCACATGGTCTTCCGCATGCCCGAGACGATGAGCTTCGTCGAGGCGGCAACGCTCCCGACCGTTTTCCTGACTTCGCACTACGCGATCAACGAACTCGCCCGGATGGAGAAAGGGGAAAGCATTCTTATCCACGCCGGAACCGGCGGGGTGGGGCAGGCGGCGATTCAGATCGCGAAAGAGCTCGGTCTCACCATCTTCTCGACGGCCGGCAGTCCGGAGAAGCGGCAGCTTCTTAAAGACATGGGCGTGCATCATGTCCTCGATTCGCGGACGCTCAAGTTCGCCGACGAGATCATGGAAATCACCGGCGGCGAAGGCGTCGACGCGGTTCTGAACTCGCTCGCGGGGGATTTCATTCCCAAAAACTTCAGCGTCCTCAAGACTTTCGGCCGCTACATGGAGATCGGCAAAGTCGATGTCTACGGCAATTCGAAGATCGGTCTCGAGCCTCTGCGGAACAACGTCAGCTTCTTTGTCATCGATCTCGCCCAGCACCTCCAGAGCAAGCCCGCCTACATCGCGCGAATGTTCTCGGATCTGGAGAAAATGTTCTACGACGGGAGCTACGTGCCGCTCCCGAACAAGGCGTTCCCGGTCACCGAGGTGGTCGAGGCGTTCCGCTACATGGCCGCAGGGAAACACGTCGGCAAAAACGTGCTCGACTTCGATTTACCCGTAATCCCGATCGGACAACCGACCGAGGAGGGACATCGCTTCCGCTCCGACGGCACGTACCTTATCACCGGCGGGGCAGGGGGCTTCGGTCTTGAACTGGCCGCCTGGATGGCAACAAACGGGGCCCGTCATTTTGCCCTCATGAGCCGTTCCGGTCCGAATGAGGAATCGCTCGGGAAGATCGAAGAACTGCGCGCCTCGGGCGTCGAAGTGATCGATGCCCGCGGTGACGTCACCTCGCGCCGGGATCTCGACGGCATCATTGCCGGAATTCAAAAAGGAAAGGTGCCGCTCATCGGCGTGATCCACGGAGCTATGGTTCTCGACGACGAGTTCATCGTCGAGCTTGATGAGGAACGCTTCAATCGAGTCCTCCTTCCCAAGATGCTAGGGGCATGGAATCTCCATGCCGCCACCCTCGATATCCCGCTGGAGCACTTTATTTCTTTCTCCTCCTTCTCTGCCGTCATCGGGGCAGTGAAACAGTCAAACTATAACGCGGGCAATGTCTTTCTTGACCAGCTCTCTCATTACCGGCGATCTCTCGGACTGCCCGCTCTCACCTTTAACTGGGGGGCTCTCGAAGGGGCCGGTTTTGTCGCAAGGAACGAAAAGACCCAGCAATACCTTGAGATGGTCGGCCTTGGCGCCACCACCATGGAAGAGACCCTGTATCTCTTCAGCCTCGGACTACCCTCGGACGCGGTCCAGTTGGGCACGGCCCGTTGCGACTGGGCCGCACTGGCCCGTTTCAGCCCCTCGGTCTCCGGATCGAACATGTTTGTCGAGGTGGTGCCTCGATCAAATTCAGGGGGAGGTGACTCCATGGCCGCGCGCATCCTTGAGGCGCCTGCCGAAAAACGTCTCGGCCTCGTCGAAGACCTCATCGCCGCGCAGGTCGGAGCCGTGCTCGGAACTGACGCTTCCCGCCTCGATAAAGATATCCCCCTGACGAATCTGGGACTGGACTCCCTCATGGCGATCGAATTGGTCAACCGTATCGAGGAAAAACTCGGCATGTCCATGCCAATGGGGTCAGTCCTGAACGGACCGAACATCCGCGACCTTTCCATTCCGGTGCTGGAAAAACTGATCGAAGCGGGGGGTACTTATGTCGGTGCCGGGGGGGGCAGCGAGCTTTCATCGCTCGTGCCCTTCGAGGCGACGGGCGTTCTCCCTGAAGTCTTCCCGCTCAGCGAAGGGCAGAAGGCGCTTTGGTTCCTCAATCGCCTCGCGCCGGATTCTTCAGCTTACAATCTTGTTTTCTCGGGCAAGTTCCGTCCGCTCCTCGATATCGATGCGATGAAGAAGGCCTTCGCGCTGCTCTTCGAGCGTCACCCGCTCATCGACGTGACCTTCACGACGAAGAACGGCGAGCCGGTCCAGGTCGTCCAGAAAGGGCGCACGATCGACTTCCGCGAACACGACTGCACGGGGCTGAACGACGCTCAGCTCAAGGCGCTTATCAGCGAGCATGCTGACCGCCCTTTCAACCTCGAACGCGGCCCGGTGGTGAGGCTTGAGCTTTTCCGCACCGCGGACAATGCCCATGTCGCCCTCCTCAGCATGCACCACATCGTCTCGGATGCGTGGTCGATCGCGATCATGATCCAGGATCTCATCGAGTATTATTTCTCGACGAAGATGGGGCGGACCCCGCAGGTCGAGCCCATCGCGGCGACCTACGCCGATTTCGTGAACTGGGAGAAATCCCATCTCGGGAGCGATTCGGGCGAGCGCATGTTCGACTTCTGGAAAGAACATCTCGCCGGCGCGCCCCCGGCCCTCGATCTGCCGACGGACCGTCCGCGCCCGGCCGTTCAGACCTTCAACGGAGCGACTTATGGGTTCCAGTTCGACGAAACGCTCACCGACGCCGTCGGTGCCCTCTCGAAGAGGAATAACGTGACTCTCTTCACGACCCTGCTCTCGGCCTACAACATTCTGATGCACCGCTATTGCCAGCAGGATGACATCGTTATTGGTGTGCCCCTGGCCGGGCGGACTCAGCCCGAGCTCCGCAGTAGCGTCGGTTATTACATTAACCCGGTGCCTCTCCGCAGTGTCATCGAGGGGGACCCGACCGTGTCCGACTATCTCTCCCTAAGCAGTCAGCGTGTCAGCGGCGCTCTTGAGCATCAGCAATACCCCTTCGCCCGTATCGTTGACCGGCTTAACGTGGTGCGCGATGCGGGGCGTTCGCCGCTCTTTCAGGCGAGTTTCTCGATGGAGAAAGTCCCCGGGATCGACGACGAAGGCATCGCCGTCTTCCTCATCGGTCAGGGTGGTCACACCTTCCACGTCGGTGATCTCTCAATGGAGACAATCGATTTAACGACCCGTCAGGCCCAGTTCGAGATTACGCTGACGCTCGAAGAGGCCGGCGGTCAGCTCTTCGGTTGCTGGCAGTATAATCGCGACCTCTTCGACGAGGCGACGATAGCCGCCCTCAGCGGGCTCTACGAACAGGTTCTCCGGGGAATCTCGGAAAATCCGACCGCGAAGATTTCGGAGATCAATCTCCTCACCGAAGGCGGTGAGCGGAAGGTCATGGTCGAGCTCAACGAGACGGCCGCCGCCTACGAGCAGGATGCCCTGCTCCACGACCTCATCGCCGCCGTGGCGCTGGAGAAAGACGAGGAGACCGCCGTGATCTTCGGGGATCTTTATGTGACCTATGGGGAGCTCGATCGGCTTGCCAATGGAGTGGCCCGCAAACTCGTCGAAGCCGGAGTGGTTCCCGGAGACACCGTCGGGGTTCTCGTGGACCGCTCGCCGGGGATGATCACCGCTCTGCTCGGGGCTCTCAAGGCGGGGGCAACCTACGTTCCTCTCGATCCCGAGTTCCCCGCGACTCGTCTTCAAATGATGCTTGATGACGCAGCGCCCCGGGTGCTTATCTCTTCAGCCCGCCTCGCAGGATCTCTTCCTGCGGGGGAGTGGGTCAACCTTACCCTCGACACGATCGAGGCGACATCAAAGTCGGCGGGGGTCAGCGGGGTTTCCGCTGATGCGCTTGCCTACATTATTTACACGTCGGGTTCGACGGGCAAACCGAAAGGGGTTGAGATCCCGCATCGCGCGGCGGTCAACTTCCTCCGTTCGATGCAGAGTGAGCCCGGGATGAAGCCCGAGGACAAACTCCTTGCCGTGACGACACTCTCTTTTGATATTTCGCTGCTTGAGATGTTCCTTCCGCTCCTCTCGGGAGCCACTGTCGTGATCGCCTCGGCGGAGGACGTCAAAGACGGACGTCGCCTCGCCAACCTTCTCGACGAGGAAGATATCACCGTGATGCAGGCGACACCTGCAACCTGGCAGATGCTGCTCGACAGTGGCTGGGAAGGTCGCCGCGAACTTCGCATTTTCTGCGGCGGTGAAGCGCTCAGCCGCCCCCTTGCGAACGCCCTCGCTAATTCGGCGGCTGAGGTGTGGAACCTCTACGGCCCCACTGAAACGACGGTCTGGTCGGTAGTTGAACGCATTGTGGAAGGGGATTCGGCCATCACGATCGGCCATCCCATCGCCAACACACAGGTCTTCCTGCTCGACGCCAACCTGCATCCTGTGCCGATGGGCTTTACCGGGGAGCTCTGGATCGGCGGCGACGGGCTCGCCCGAGGTTACCGCAACGAGCCCGAATTGACGGCAGCCGCCTTCCGCGATGTCGAGCTTCCCCTCGTCGGGAAAAAGCGTCTTTATCGAACCGGTGACCTCGCCCGCTGGAATCGTGACGGACGCCTTGAGTGCCTCGGCCGTGTCGACTTCCAAGTCAAACTCCGCGGAGTCCGCATGGAGCTCGGGGATATCGAGACGCAGATGGAAAGCCTCGCAGGGGTCAAGCAGGCTGTCGTGATCAAGCGGGACGATCTTCCCACTGGAGAAGGCCTCGTTGCTTACTACCTGACCGATGGCACCGTCATCGAAAGCGCAGACTTGCGTCAGCATCTCGCAGGTGTCCTGCCGGCGAGCTACATCCCGGCTTTCTTCAGGAAACTTGAGGCATTCCCGCTCACCCCGAACCTTAAGATTGATCGCAAGCGCCTGCCTATGCCGACTCTGGTCCCGGGTGGTGAAAATGAGAAGGTCCCGCCGCGCGACGCTGTCGAGCAAAAGATCTGGGATGTTTTCAGCCGCCATTTCGGTTCGACCGACCTCGGAGTGACCGATAACTTTTTTGAGATGGGGGGCGATTCGCTTCTCGCGCTGCGTATCATCGTTGAGGTGTCAGACCGTTTCGCCCGGGATCTCCCTGTTGATGTATTCCTCACCCATCCCAGCATCGAACAGCTCGCGAGATATCTCGGAAGTGATGTGCCGCCCGAAGAATCCGTCGAAGCCGGAGAGCAAACCTCCCCGGCAGCGACAGGTCTTGACTCGCTCGATCATATCACTCTTGAGGACGCCACCGGCATCATGCCGGCACTTGATGCCGTTGCCCTGACGTATATCCCCGATGTCCTTGCCAATATTTCCGGGATGAGCCGGGATGAAATCTCAGAGCGCCTCTTTGCCGGGAAACCCCGTCTCACCAATGTCTATGAACTGGAGCAGGGACGCATTGGTATCATCATGCTGCCCTGTTATGAGGTCGATTTTTACAAGAACCTTGACTCGGTTAAAGCTCCGCTTGTGGCCGCAATGAAAATGGCCGCTGAGGCGGGGGCCGGAACAGTCTCCCTCACCGGTGTGATTTCCTCAGCCACCAATCACGGTCGCGATGTCGCGGGGTGGCTCGAAGGTTTGAAAGACATGCCCGCGATTACAACCGGGGACGCGACTCGCTCGGCGACGATCGTGAAATCCGTTCAGGGTATCCTGAAAGAGGCGGGTCGTCAGCTTGCCGGAGAGACCCTCTCCGTGGTGGGCCTCGGCTCGATCGGCTTCGGCACCCTGCGACTAATGCTCGATGTGATGGAACATCCAAAACGTCTCATTCTCTGTGATCCTTACCAGACCGACGACCAGATGAGCCGCCATCGGGATCGGGTTCGCGATGCGGGATATCAGGGGCAGATCGACATCGTCAAGAACGGTGGGGCCCTGCCGCCCGAAGTCTACGAAGCCGGCATCGTGGTGGCTTCTTCGAACCTGCCGGGAGTTCTCAGCATGAAGTCGCTGCGCCCCGGCACTCTTGTGGTGGATTACAGCTTCCCGCCGGTCTTCCGGGTCGATGACGCAATCAGGCGCTTCGTTACGGCCGGCGACATTCTTTTTACCACCGGCGGCGAGCTTCGTCTCCCGGATGTCGTTGGAGAGACTATTTATCTTCCGGAGGAGGTCGAGGATCTTGACGAAGGCGTCCAGGGCGCTTTCATGAAATTCCTCGGAAGCCGCGACAAAAACGAGATTACCGGTTGTGTCCTTGTCAGTCTCCTCACCGGGATGAAGGAAGGGGTCAAGCCCACAATCGGACCGCTTCAGAATGAGGACGCGGTCGCCCATTTTGAATTCCTCGAAGAGTTTGGAGTCGTCCCTGCCCGACTCCAGATATCCGGTTACTTCCTCCCTGACGAAGGGGTGAGAGCTTTCCGCGACCGTCTGAAAAATTCATCCACACCTGCTTGACGATAAATTCCGGAAATTAAAGAGCCCTGAAGTTCAGGGCTCGCTTACTTTTTCTAAGGAAGGAACGCGACCTCCCGTTTATCCTTCGTCAGGATAGAAATATGAGATATTTTTCCGCGCATTTGATCTCCGGGCTCTTTGTCCTTTTGATTGCCGTGAACGCGAGCGCCTATCCGCTCACGCTCGAACAGCGCCAGCGGTTGAAGCAATATGCACCGCGCAGCTTTGCCAAACTCGAAGGGCGCGAACCTGTCCATGTGATCGCGCTCGGGGATGACATTATGGGCGGGTTCACTCCGCTGCCGTCGGCCTGGGAGAGTAATAATCCGCTATATGCCTACCCCGGCGTCTTCCTCTCTCAATTAGCCCGCGAGTTCTTCTATCCGGGAGGTGTCAGGCTCCTCAATCCGTCACCGAACGGCAAGGCTAAACTCACCGAATATCTCGGCGACGAAATCTCCCTTGAAAACCTGACCACGGTCGATGGAACGGTATTCGACGGGTTGCGCCGGGTAAACTCCGATGCCTTTCTCCATGAGCCTGATCTCGTCCTCATTCAATACGGCATCCACGACACCTTCGGCTACCTCTCAATCGACGCCTACAAGCGTGCTCTCCAGGAGATGGTTGATGCCGCGACACAGGCGCGAGCAGACATCATCCTTTTCGGCCCCAGCCTCGTCAACTACGGGGGAGGGGCGATGGAGTGGGGGGCCGAACGCCCCTACGCGACGGCGGCGCGTGAGGTGGCGTCCGCGAACGGAGTGTTGTTCATTGACCTCGGGCTGCACCTCTCCCGCTTTGGCGGGGGTGTCGATCCTGATACCCATCCCGCTGCCGCAATGGAGATTCTAGGCGACCGCCTCACACGTCTCTTCAATTTCGGTCCGGACCTCACCACCCGCGAAAGGGTTCATCCGGCCTTGCCGATTCATCAGTTTCTCGGTGAGGCCGCTTTCGATGACCTGAAGAACGGGCCCCCGCTTTCCCAGTTCACCATCACCGCCGTCGCCAGTCACGAACCCGCCGGCATGGTCGGCATCTCCCTCGTTCTTCGCAATCAAACCACCGAGACACGCGTTGGGAGTATTGGAGCGCTTGCCGTGGGAGGTGCCATGCTCCCGACCGAGGCGGCTCAGCGCTTCACGATCACTCCGGGATCCGCGACGCAGGTAAACTTCCGCTATCAGCGCCCCGTCGTGGGAAAGTGTCGCGACGGATCCGATTTGTATTTCCCAATGGAGCCATCTGATGAGTTCGTTCGTTTCAGCTTTTTTATCGAGGATTCGGTGGGCTCCGAGGTGGTCGATGTGCCTCTGCGCGTCGGCCCTGTCGCGGCGATCTGGAAATCGCGTAACTTCGTCAATGTGAGCGATAAAATGAGAGTGGAATGGGACCTCGTCAATGGGACTGACAAACCGGTCACAGGCACTTTTCAGGTGGGTATGGCGGACCGGGTCGGGCAGCCGACTGAGTTTTCGATTTCACCTCTCGGCACGAAGTCGGTCTTCTCTGTTTTTGATTTCAAGTCACCCGAGGGAATATTCCTGTTCCAGCAGGATCTCTGGATTCAGTTGGAAGTCGACGGGAAAATCGTGCGTTTTTCCCGCGAAATGGAGGCCTCTCGCGATCTCGTTCTCGGTGAAGAAGTCCTGATGAAGGCGTGGAAGGACTACGCCAATCACGTGCCGGCGCCCGAGAATCCAGCCCGACGGCGGTCGCAGGAAGCCGCCTCGCTGCGATTTGATGCCGATGCGAATGCGCTCTATGTAATAGCAAAGCTTGAGGGAATTCGCTTGCCCGATCTAGGGGATCGGGCAGCGCTGCAGGCGAGGCTCTATCTCGACGGCCGACCTCTCAGTGAAGTGCGATCCTTTGGCGCAGTCGAGCCGGTCACCATCTACACACGCGCGGCAGACGGGCCCGGCTTTACCCCGGAACTCGATCTGGGCAGCTTCGGAAAAGGGTATGATATGATCCTGAGCCCCAAGGGTATTACGTCGCTACTGAAGACCGATTCTTCCGGGGCCAGATTACTTGAAATACGGGTACCCCGTTCGTATCTCCATCGTCACGACTGGGCTCTGGACTCGGTCGATTCTATCCTCGGGGTTAGATTCGATCTAACTGTAGCCGACCCCCTTCCGGCTTCTCCCGCGCCCTTTCCGTCAGCAAATCGCTATGAGTCAAACAGCGCGACGTTTGCCTACGAGGGGCGCATGGTTCAGGGCTTCCACGAAAACGATGCGCGTGCCCTCATGACTCTGCGGCTGTCCCGCCAGCCCGTCAACAGCTGGTCCGTCCGGGTGTATTGAGAAAAGGCTCCACCGGGAGACGCCGATCTTACTTCGGGTTCGTCGCGGCTGCCTCAATCTCGCGGTGGTTGAGGATCTGATATTCCCCGGTTGAGAGAGCCGGCATCGTTAGAGTCCCGATACGGATGCGTTCGAGTCGATCCACCTTGCATCCCAACTTGGAAAACATGCGGCGAATCTGCCGGTTATACCCCTGGGTCAGGACAACCCGGAGACGTCTCCGTGAGTCAAACCGCACCGACTCCGCCCTGGCGAGGCCTTCGGTAAAGTGAATGCCTTCGATGAGCTTGTGGGTCAGGTCCGGATCAAAAGGGCGATCGAGGTGAACCGCATATTCCTTCTCCACATGGAAGCGGGGATGGGTGAGGCGTTCGGTCAATTCGCCCGAGCTCGTCATAAGAATGAGGCCGGAGCTTTCATAGTCGAGCCGACCGACATAGTTCAGCTTTGAAAACTTCTTCGGAAGGAGCTCGAAGATCGTCGGCCGCCCCTGCGGATCATCTTTTGTGCAGATGAACTTGCGGGGCTTGTTCAGGACCAGAGTCAAGGGAGACTGCTCGCGAAGAAGCTTGCCGTCGAACTTGACGTGATCCGAAGGAAGCACCCGCGTGGAGAGAGCCACAACGAGCTCCCCGTTAACCTCGACCCGGCCCTGAGTAATGAAACCGTCGCAATCACGACGGGAACCGACCCCGCAGGAGGCGAGAAAACGATTGAGGCGAACGCCCTTGTCCGCCGGAGTGCTCATCGGAAGCAAAAGGAAAGACGAACCGGAAAGCGGCAGAAAAAGCCGAGCCTTCTAATTCAGGCCTCCGGAGCCGTCTTGGGCAGGTGAAGGGGAGTGCGCCCCTGGGGCCATTCACCGCGCTTTTGCAGCAATTTCACCCGCTCAAAGCGCTTGAGGACGCTGCGCTTGGTGCCGACATTGCTGGATTTTTTGAGACTGGCGTGCTGGGACATGACTGAAAGAGTTTTATTTTCGGTGAAGTGCCGACTCTAGGATACCTTTTCACTTTTCGCAAGTAGGGAAAATCAAGCTTTGCGGAGGGGAAATCGCCGCTTCGGCTCAGATTCAGAGCGTCTCGCCCGGACTGAAACGCGGAATCAACCGGGTGGATCGAAGGGGCAGGGATCCTCTCTCGGCCAACTGTCTCGCCGCCCGGGAGAGCTGCGTCGCAAAAAGAGTGGGAGCAACGGTGTAGCGGGCCACCGTCGGCGTGAGATGTTCCAGGAAAGGCTCGTCATCCCGCGACAGAATCGAAATATCACCGGGAATGGCGATTCCGCGACGCTGCAGGTGGGTCATCACGGTCAGCACATGGACTGCACGGGCTACCACGATCGCAGTCGGGCGCTGCCTCGAACGCAACACGCCATCAAGAAGCGCGCAGAGATTCGCGGCCGAGCCATCGTGCCGAATGAGGCTGAATTTGAGCGCAGGGTCAGCTCTCAGTTCGAGCGACTCCCGCAGCCCCGCTTCGCTGTCGGCTTCGCCACCGGTCGCTCCCTCAGGCAGGCAGAGGGCAATGTGACGATGCCCCTTCGCCCGCAGGAGGCCGCCGGCATGGCGACAGGTCGCCCGGTAATCGAGGTCGATTGAGGGCAGGGCGATTCCGGAGGCGCAGGATCCCGCAACGAGACAGGGTATCTGGTGTTTGAGAAACCAGCGCTGCATCGGCTCACGCGAGCCATAGGTAATCCAGGCCGACGCAGGTGTTCTCTGAACGAGCGCATCGAGAGTTCGGTTGGGATTTTCCGAGAAGGCGGCGGAGTTCACGATAAGGTCGAGTTCGAAACCGGCCCGGGTGAGGGAAGTCCTCAGCTCATCGACCATCACGGCGGCAGAGGGCGGCATCGCGAGAAGGGGACGGGGCGAGATAACCGCGATGAGGCGGGGGTGCGAACCCCGATCCGAGAGGGTTGCCCCGGGGCAGATGATACGTCGCCGCCGCATTGAGACTTCGAGGAGTCCCTCGCGCTGCAGTTCGTCGAGGGCGGCCCGCAGGGTAGGGCGGCTCACCTGAAGACGGGTGCACAATTCCCGTTCTCCCGGGAGCTGAGCTTTCCAGAAGCCTTCCGCGATCGATTGGCGTAGTGCCCTTGCCGTTTCAGCAACGAGAGAGAGCCGACGCGGCAAATCGGGGTGGGGAGGCGACATCTGGTTAGATTATATGACCAGTATCCTGACCTTGTCAGACCGGGTTGGCAACCTGCAAACTACCCCCTTGCGAATGGTGATGAAAGATTTCGATACGGAAACGATTTTACGGGACTACGATCGCGATGGCGTCGCCCTCGTGCGGAAATTGCTTTCACCGGAGGAAGTCCGGGCGATTCGGGCCGAGTTGGATCGCTACCTTCGTGAGGATCTCGCCTTTAAACCGGTCGACGCCCGCACCTTCGAGGCGGATGAAACGACGCTGCGCAATCTCTGGCGACTTGAGGTGCACAACGATTTCTTCCGCGACTTCGGGGCGCGTGAGGATCTGCACGCGCTTATCAAGCCGCTCGTAAAAGGAGAGCCCGTCCTCGCCGGAGTCGAGACCTTCAATAAGCCTGCGCGGATCGGCTCGGGCGTGCCACCGCATCAGGACAACGCCTATTTTTGCCAGACTCCGCCTGACATGCTCACGGTGTGGATCGCGATCGATGCGGTAACGGAGGCGAATGGTCCGGTTACCTACGTGAAAGGATCCCATCGTCTTGGTCCGCTCCCGACGAAACCTTCGGGCGTGCGAGGCAACAGCATCGGTCTCGCCGGGATGCCCGCCGTTGGGAAAGAGGACCTGCTCGTCGCGCTGCTTGCTCCCGGCGATGCGACGATTCATCATTGCGACACGATCCACTACTCGGCACCGAACACGACCGATCATCCGCGTCTGGGATTTCTGCTGGTTTTTCGCGGCAGTCATACGACCACGGACCCGGGACTAAAAGCCACCTATTCCGCAGCGGCGGCGGCGACGCCTCCGGCATGAGAATAAATCAATACAGTGAGGCATCGAGAATCGAGAGCACCTCTTCGAGGACTGCCTTTGGCGCGGTGCCGATTTTGGTTAAGCCTCGCACCCGGAAATCGAGCGACTTGACTTGCTCGCCCATGACAAAGCCGGTCAAGCATGTCCGCCCCGTGATCGTGACATGGAAAGGGATGCCCCGATCGGTATTGGTAACAGGGCAGCAGATCGCCATTCCGGTGGCCTTGTTAAAGAGCGTCTTACTCACGACCAACGCGGGGCGGCGACCGCGCTGTTCATGGTCGGCTTGAGGATCAAAATTCAGAGTCACAAAATCCCCCTGATTTGGAACGTAACCCGCCATCACCAGACCTCCCCGCCTTCGCTTCCCCAGGGTGTTTCTACGGTGGCGTAGTTGGCCGGCATCGCTGCGGCGAGGTCCTCGATACGGTGCCGTCCCCGGATCGGTGCGGCGTTTCGAATCGGACGCAGGATGATGGCGTCGCCTTTGGGAGACAATTCCACTTCGACGCTCGTGCCGGTTTCGAGCTGAAGTCGTCCAAGGAGGGATTTTGGAAGACGGACGCCCTGACTGTTTCCCCACGATTGCAGCTTCGTGATCATCGGGGAATGTATATCCGGAGGATATCCGGCGCAAGAGTGACTTCAGCCGGTTTTGCAATCGCGGCATTTGCGGTGCTGTCACTCAATCTCCACGCCCGCGACCTCCGCGTCGGCATCGACCCCGACGTGCCAACGATCCACCACGCCATCAAACTCGCCGCGCCCGGCGACACGATCCACCTCGAGGCGGGCAAGGTTTATCGTGACTACGCGGGCTTTTACGGGAAGAAAGGCGAGCCCGGCAAACCCATTACTCTCGATGGTCACGGCGCGACGCTCGAGGGATCGGACCTGCTCGATCCGTCGCAGTGGACCGAGATTTCGCCCGGGCACTTCACCTGCGCGAAGCTGATGCCAACGATCAACGGAGCGATGCTGGCCCGCTGGTTTTTCGTCTTCGACAGAAAGGTGCAGCGAATGGGACGCGTCTCGAAAGGGAGGAGTGCCCCTCTCAAGGCGCCCGATGAACTCGCGCCGGGTGAGTGGACTTTTGTTGAGACTTCGCCGCCTGCCAAAGACCACGGCGTGCCCATCGAGGGCGTCTTTCACCTCCGTATCGAGCCGGGTCAGACCCTCGCCGAGGCAAACATCGCCGCGCCGGTGCGCAGTGCGGGCGTGCAGTTCGGCGGCGAAAATGCCCACCTCGTCATTCGCAACCTCACCGCAACTCATCCCTACAACGACGGCTTCAACATCCACGGTAACTGCCGCGAGGTGGTCTTTGAAAACATCCGTGCGATCGAGTGCGGCGACGACGGCATCAGCGCGCATGGAACCTGCCAATACCGCGTCGATGGTCTCGTCAGTATCGGCAATGCCACCGGCATCTGCGATACGGGAACGGCGCAGACGAGCTACACCAATGTCTTCATCGCCGATTGCGTCGGCTTTGATCTCTACTTTCTCGACGAAGGGCGCTACTCGCTCAGTAACGTCGTCGTTCTTTCCTCGGCGCAGAACGCCTTTGTCGTGACCGGACGGGCGACCCGCGATTGCCGCCTCACCATGGATAATGTGCACCTCCACCGCCTCGTCGAGCCTCGATTAGGCAACATCGCGGCACGGGCTCTTGTCGAGGGGAAACGCTGCACCTTCGAGGGATTCGACCTCAAGGTCACCGGCACCGCCACCTGGAAAAACACTCTTATCAACGGGCAACTCTCCGAGCCCGGCGCAGCCGGGGCGGATCTGGAAGCTCTCCGGAAACTCGTTCCGAAATCCTATCAAAGCCACAAAAAATGAAGACCTTTATCCGACTACTGCTGCTTTTACTCGCGATTCCGGCGAACGCCGCCGATCCGCTGGAGATCGGCTCGCGGCTCGAGCTGTTCGTCGACCACCACCTCGTCGAGCGATTCGAGGGCACCGCGTTGAAACTGAATCCGCCCCGTGACGAAGGCGAGGTTCTCCGCTTTGACCGGCCCTGGGAAGGCGTTTTCTCGGGCTATGGCACCGTCCTCCACGAGGGCGATCGATATCGTCTCTACTACCGAGGCAAACCCGATTTCCAGTCCGACGGTATCGCCGAGGTCGTCTGTTACGCCGAGAGCAGTGACGGCATCCGCTGGGAGCGACCGACCCTCGGTCTGCATGAGTACGAGGGCAGCCGTGATAACAACATCATCCTGACAGAATCACCGATTGCGCACAACTTTTCGCCCTTTCTCGACGTCCGGCCCGGCGTGCCGGCGGAGGAACGTTTCAAGGCTCTCGGCGGGGCCATTCACAAAAACCCCGGCGGCGGGTTGCTCGCCTTTGCCTCCGCTGACGGGATCCACTGGAGGAAATTGAGTGAAAAGCCCGTCATCACCGCGGGCGCTTTTGATTCGCAGAACCTCGCCTTTTGGTCAACTCACGAGGGGCGCTACGTCGCCTATTTCCGCACCTTCACCGCCGGAGTGAGCGCCGCCGAGGAATGGCGGCTCGATGGCCTGCGGGGGATCTCGCGCGCCGTGTCCGACGACTTCCTCACCTGGTCCGGGACCAGTCCGATGCGCTACGAGCCGGCCCAGACCGAACATTTCTATACCAACCAGACCCATCCCTACTTCCGCGCGCCCCACCTCTACCTCGCCACCGCCGCCCGCTTCGTGCCGGGCCGCAACGCCCTGAGCATCGAGGAGACCGTCGCCCTCGGCGTGCCTGAGCGATACGCCAAAGTCGCGCGTGATACGACCGACCCCGTCCTCCTCAGTTCGCGCGACGGCGAGACCTACGACCAGACGTTTCGGGAATCCCTTGTCCCGCCCGGCCTGCAGCCCGAGAGGTGGATCTCGCGCAGCAACTACCCCTTGCTCAATCTCGTCCAGACCGGACCCGATGAAATGTCGTTCTACATTCAGCACGACTACGGAGCCCCGAGCGCCCACGTGCGGCGATACTCCTGGCCGCTCGATCGCATCGCAAGCGTGAGCGCCGGATACGAGGGAGGCGAGTTCGTGACTCGTCCGCTTGTCTTCGCGGGAGGACGTCTCCATCTGAATTTTTCCACCTCCGCCGTGGGTTCCATCCGCATCGAGATTCAGGATGAAAAAGGCACGCCCATCCCCGGTTTCACTCTCGAAGACAGCACCGAACTCATCGGTAATCGCCTCGATCATGTCGCGACCTGGGGCGAACGCGACGACCTCTCAACTCTCGCCGGTAAGGCCGTGCGGCTGCGCTTTCTGATGAAGGGCGCCGATGTCTATGCGATGCGATTCGGGGAATGACCGCGAATCCTTGAATCCGACTCTTTTCTCACCCCGCCCCACACATCTCCCATGAAAACACCCGCCATCCTTCTTCTCCTCGCCCTCACCTCATCCCTCGCCGCCGATCCGATCAACATCGGGGGGCGTCGTGAACTTTTCGCGGACCAGTTCCTCGTTGAAAAATTCAGCGGCACCCGTCTCCAGATGCACGCTCCGCGTGACGAGGGAGTCACCTTCTCCTTCGACAAACCGTGGGAGGGGCTCTTCAGCGGCTACGCCACCATCGTCACGCTCGAGGACGGGAAGCTCCGCGCTTACTACCGCGGTAAGGCCGTGGCCAATCGCGACGGCAGCGAGGAGGAGGTCACCTGCTGCGCCGAATCCACCGACGGCCGCACCTGGACCAAGCCCGATCTCGGCATCTACGAGGTCATGGGGACGCGGGACAACAATGTCGTGCTCATGAATGCGAATACCGCCGCGCACAACTTCAGCCCCTTTCTCGATACCCGCGCCGGCGTGCCGGAGGGAGAGCGCTTCAAGGCCCTCGGCGGCACCATGGAAAGCGGAGGCCTCACCGCATGGAAGTCGGCCGACGGCTACCGCTGGGAAAAGATCGTCGACTATCCCGTCATCACGAAAGAGATGGTCCCCTACAAGTACATGTTCGACTCGCAGAACGTGCCCTTCTGGTCCGGGGCCGAGGGCAAATACATCTGCTACTATCGAGTCTTCGAGGAAGGCATCCGCCGCATCGTGCGCAGCGAGAGCATCGATTTTCTGAAATGGTCGCCGCCCGTCCTTCTCGGCTATCGCCATCCCGAAATGGAGGCGCCGATCGAGCACCTTTACACGAACCAGACGAGCCCCTACTTCCGCGCTCAGCATCTTTACGTGGCGATCGCGGCGAGATTCATGCCGGGACGCCAGGTCCTCAATGACGAGCAGGCCAAGGCGATCAATGTGAATCCGGGTTACTTCAAGGACACCTCGGACGCCATCTTCATGACGACGCGTCCGGTCGAGGGCGGCGAGCATGTCGGCTACTACGACCGCACCTTTCTCGAGGGCTTCATCCGCGGCGGCATCGGGGCGCAGAACTGGGTCTCCCGCACGAACTACCCCTCGCTCAACGTCGTGCCGACCGGCTCGAACGAAATGTCCGTCTACGTGAACCAGGACTACGCCCAGCCCACCGCCCACATGCGCCGCTACTCCATGCGTCTGGACGGCTTTGCCTCGCTCCATTGCGGTTATGCAGGCGGACATGCCGTAACGAGGCCGGTCATTTTTGCCGGGCGCGAACTCTCCCTGAACTTTTCCACCTCCGCCGCCGGAGGCGTAAAAGTCGGCTTCGAAGATCCCGAGGGCAACCCCATCCCCGGATTCTCGGTTGAGGACTGCGTCATGCAGATCGGCAATGAGATCGATCGCAAAGTGATCTGGAAATCAGGCAGCGACGTCAGCTCCCTCGCCGGCAAGCCGGTGCGGCTGCGCTTTTCAATGAAAGACGCGGACCTCTTTTCCTTTCAGTTCACCGAGTGATGCGAGTCGTCTGCGCCAGTCTTTTGTCTTTGCTTTTCTTCTCCATCCTTGCGGTCGGGGAGGAAAAGCCGGCTCTCGACGGGATCTGGATGATGGGGCAGTCGCTTGGGGACGGCTCCGAATCGCTCCCGCTCGTGACGCCGAACGACACGGGATGGGGGAACTTCGCCTTCAAACGCGGTGTCCGCACCTGGCTGCCCGGGCCCGACGCGGCCAGGCCTGAACAACGTCCGGCCGATCAATTTGCCCTCGTCCCCCTGCGGGCCGAGGCGAATGGCGGTCTAGGCGAGACGGTGGCGAACGGGCTCGCCGATCATCTCAAGTCGGCGCTGGTTGCGAAGGGAAATACCCCTGACAAAAGCACGTCTCCCCATTTCCTCGTCGCCTTTGCCGGACAAGGTGGACGGCAAATTCAGGAGCTCTCCCCCGCCGACCTCTCCATCGATCCCCGCACGCCCGAGTCGCGGCGTCACGGCGGAGGCTATTACCGCACCAGTCTCGACGACGCGAGGCGGGCGGTCGAGCAGGTCGCAGCTCGCGGGATGTCGTTCCGGATCGCGGCTCTTTACTGGATGCAGGGCGAGGGGAATGGCGGACCCACCGGCGGCATCGTGCCGACTCGTTGGGATGCGGAGATCCCGCGTCCGGCCGGACTCGAATGGTATCGCGATCAACTCATCGCTTACCGGGAACAATGGTCGACCGATCTTGCGGCCATCACCGGCCAGCAGGGAGAGATCCCGATGTTCACCTACCAGACTCTCGGTCCGGCGGGCGAGGCACAGTTGATGGCAGCCGATGCCGATCCACAGATCCATCTCGTCGGTCCTCATTACGCCGTGCCCAGTGCGCTTAACAGCCGCAAGCGGGACGGCAGGGTGGGGGACGCGATCCATCTCTCCGCCGACGGCGAGCGCTGGTGGGGCGAGCAGGTGGGAAAAGTGATGCACCGCGTCCTCCATCTCGACGAAGATTGGGAACCGCTCCGACCGCGCCGCGCGATTCTCGATGAAAAGCGCGAGAGTGTCCTCATCGACTTCCTCGTGCCGCGTCCGCCGCTCGTCATCGACACCACTTTTCTGCCGCGACAGGAGCTCGCGGTTCAAGATGGTTTCTCCTCGCTTGCCGGATTTCAGGTCCGCAGTAGCGCAGGCGGAACTCTCGCCCTGACTGCGATCAGCTTGGACGGTCCCGATCGCGTTCGCATCCGATTGGCAAAGCCCATGCCTGCGGGGGAGTCATGGACGGTGAGCTACGGCCACCCCGCCACCTCCGCGCTCGGGAAGATCGCCGCGCTACGTTCCTCATCCGAAACAGAGGGGGAAATTCTCCTGACAGATGACTATTCCAATGAACTGCGCGTCCTTGTCAACGAAGGGGCCTTCTTCGTGACCGGTCTTTCCGCCGGAAAACCCGTCCGTGTTCCGATTCGTAAGGTCGCTTTGGAGGACGGCGTCAGCGCGCTGCGCTATGATCCGCGCGAATGGCGTGACGGGACGCCTTTCGAGACCGGCATGGCGATCACCGCCCAGCGCTCCAGCAGCTATGGAAATCTTCGGGACTCGGATGCAGAGCCAGCCATCTTTTCCTTTGCCGACGAAGCCTACGGCATCCGCGCCGGACAGCCTTATCCCTTGTGGAACTGGTGTGTGTTGTTTTCGGGGTTCGGCGCGGGTGAATAACTCTGTCTTTCCCGTCTTTCCCGCGGCAGGGAAGGGGGCTTGCCAAGCCCCCACCTCACCAGGCCGGGACTTGGCAAGTCCCGTTCCTTGTTCTCACCGGCATCGCGCCGAGGAGTCGACTGGAGTTGATCCCGATGGACAATCCATTCTATTCTCTAAGCGCCTCCATTTGGCTCAAGCTGATCGATACCATGACACCCCAAGCCACCTCTCCCCGTCGCCATTTCCTCAAAACCTCCGCCGCTCTCGCCGCCGGGGCAGTCATCACAGGACCACGATTCCTCTCCGCTGCGGGAGCGACGATCCTCGAGACCAAAATCATTTCCAATCAGCCCGACTATTACCACGGCTGGTCGACGGTGGCGAGACGGGCCAACGGCGAGCTCTGGCTCACCTGGTCGGGCGGTCGCGTTTCGCACGTGTGCCCCTTCGGCCAAGTCGTCGCGATGACCTCGCGGGATGAAGGCGAGACCTGGACCTGGCCCCGCGTCCTCCTCGACAGCGCCATCGACGACCGCGACTCGGGCGTGCTCGAGACCGCGAAGGGGACTCTCATCGCCTCGACCTTCACCTCGCTCGCCTACGAATCCTATTTCGGGAAAAAGCAGATCTTCACCGAGTTGACCAAAGGCGGCTGGCAGACCGCGGAACTCGCCGGCGAGGAATACGAACGCTGGCGCGCCTGCCACGAGCGCCTCAGCGCCGAGGAGCGCCAGGCCGATCTCGGCGAGTGGATCATTCGCTCCACCGACGGCGGCGCGACCTGGTCGGCACGCATTCCCACGATCGTGAACAGCCCGCACGGACCGACCCAGTTGAAGGACGGTCGTCTCTTCTACGCCGGCAAACAGCTCTGGACAGAGGACAAAAAAATCGGCGTATCCGTCTCCGACGATGACGGGCTGACGTGGTCGTGGCTTTCCGACATCCCGACACGGGCCGGAGACGACGCGACGAAGAGCTATCATGAACTCCATGCGGTCGAGGCTGACGACGGGACGATCATCGCCCAGATCCGAAACCATAATAAAGCCGAGTCCGGCTGGACCCTCCAGACCGAGTCGAAGGATGGCGGCAAGACCTGGACCGAGCCGCATCCGATCACCTTCGGCCTGCCTTCGCATTTGCTCAAGCTCCGCGACGGGCGCCTTCTCATGAGCTACGGCCATCGCCGCGCGCCCTTCGGCAACCAGGCCCGGGTCAGCAGCGATCATGGAAAGACCTGGGGCGAGGCGATCATCATCTCCGGCGACGGTATCGGCGGCGACCTCGGTTACCCCAGTACCGTCGAACTCACCGACGGCACCTTGCTCACCGTCTGGTATGAGTCCATGACCGGACATAAACACGCCGTGCTGCGCCAGGCGAAGTGGCGGCTGGAGTGAGGTCTTCCCGGTATCCCGGCCGGGGGGGCCTTGAGTCAGAACAACTCACCTGCCCAAAGCATCGTGAGGAAGTCGGCCACGGAGAGGATTTCGATTTCATCGCTCGTCCTGCGGCTCTTCGGCTCACGAGACACGACGATTTTGCGTCCCAGGGCAGGGTGCTCCTCTTTCAGTTCTCGCAGCCCCTTCAAATGATTTGTTTGCACGGCTGTGGACGACTTGCACTCGATGATACACTCGAGGTCGTTGACGATGAAATCCACCTCCGCACCGCTGCTCAATCGCCAGAAGCTGAACTCGGCAAAGCGCTCGCGGTAGGAGTTGTAGCAGCGCAGTTCGTGGAACACCCAATTCTCGAAGGCCTTGCCAAACAACTCGCTGCCCGGTTCCAACGTCCCGCGCCGTGCGAGAAAGTTCACCACCCCCACGTCGTGGAAGTAGAATTTATCCGCCAGCGAGAGCCGCCGTTTCGGACGCTTGCGGTAGGGGGAGAGCATCCGCGCCAGGAGAGTGTCGGAGAGGATTTCGAAGTAGCCTCTCACCGTTTCCCGCGAGACCCCCAGTTCCCGCCCGATCGAGGTGAAGTTTACCTGCTCGGTGTCCGTCAGCGCCGCCGCGTTGAGAAACTCGGAGAACGGAGGCAGGTTCCGCACCAGGCCTTCGGCCATGACTTCCTCCTTCAGATAGTCCGCCACATAGGCGTTCAGCAGCGGGCGCGGGCGTTCCGAGCCATGGATACGCGGCAAGGTTCCGTGATTCAGGATCCGCAGGAGATCAAAGTCCGTGCCCAGTTCATGCGCCGAGAGTCCATACAATTCCCGTCGCAAGGCCCGGCCTCCGAGCAGATTGCCGTGCCCTCGCTTCAGTTTGCGCGCGCTCGAACCGCAGAGGGCAAAATGAATCCCGGCATTCTCATGCAGCCAATGGATTTCGTCGAGCAGTGCCGGGACTTTCTGCACTTCATCCACGACCACAAATCCCGCTCCGCTGCGGGCCAACTCCTCCCGCAACAATTCGGGACGCGTCGCGTAGCGGCGGAACTCGTCCGCCTTCAACAAGTCGATCCACACCTCGCCGGAGTAACGCTCCCGCAACAAGGTCGTTTTGCCCGATTGACGAGGCCCCCAGAGGAAAAAGGTTTCTTTTCCCGGCTCGGGCAGCTTGAGGGCTCTTGGGATTTCCGCGATCACTAATTGCAAATTACATGTAATTCGCAATTAGACAACCCGAGTTGCATCACGGGAAAGGGGCGTCTCCGACATGGGAGCGCTCGCGTGGACGGGTATCTTCGGGGCGCGTCCGTTCACCGCGCTTGTTTTACTTTTCTGTTTTGTTCGTATTTCCGACGGTTCTCGAGGGAATTTTGCGCAAAGGTCTCGAGTCTTGCTGCGATCTCATCGGGTAAGCCGGATTCAGCAATGAGTTCGAGGGCTCGGGCCGGTTCATGTGTGCTGAGCTTTCGAAGAGAGGATTCCAGGCCGTCGGCTCGGATCACAGGATTCGCGACCTGTTGAAAAAGTCGCACGGCCCGTTCATAGCGGACTCCGTCGATCTGCGGGGTTCCGCGATACACCAGGAAATCATTGGCCAGTTCGCGGAGTCCGGCGTCGCGCGCGAGATCGGGAGCGAGGCCGAGCAGCCACTTCTCTGCCTCATCGCGTTTCTCCTCGGGGAAGTGCCTGGCACTCTGCTCCACCGCATAGACGCGGAATTCACTTTCGGGAATGGCGGCGACGTAGGCGCGAGCGTCACCCGGTGACTCCCGCAACCACGAGGCGAGGGCAAAGGTCGCGATTTTGATGCTTTCCTGGTCGGGCAGGCCCGCCGCCCAGGTGAGGGCTTCCTTCGGATCGACACGCGCCCATGCGGTCGCGATGGAGGTCATGGTGTTCTCGCGCGATGTGGGAAGATCTGAGAGAAGATCGAGGACCTCGTTCACGGATTCCCGTGTCCAGGTTTCGGGCCCGAGATGATCGTCCGCGTTGGACCGTCTCTGGAAAGTGTTGAACCAGGCTTGAGCCTCCGTTTTGGATTTCGGTGGCCATGTTTTCGGCAGGTCAGCGATGGTGGCGGGTGGCGAGGTTGTCGGGACGTGGATGAATTCGGGGAATTCATCGGCGAAGACGAGAGATGCCTCTTCCTCTGGTTTCAATCCCAGGAGTTTCAAGGGCGCGGCATTCGCGAGGAGTTCACGGTCCTGCCGACGGATCCAGGAGAGCAGTGTGTCAGGAAAACGGGTCGCCGTGAGATCGAGAAACTGGCGGACAAGACGAATGGATGCCTCCGAACCATCAAACTGAGCGGAAACATAGGCACCCGCCGAGTCGGGATTGCGGCTCAGCCAATCGCTCAAGATCAGATTGGAAAACGACTCGGGACGTTTCAAATCCCTCCGTGACGCCGCCCAGTCAAGGGCTTTAGCCGGGTCGAGCCGATCGGCGAAGACGAATTTGATGATGAAGCGATTCCGCAAGGCGACATCCCGGAATTCGGAGAGCGACTCGAGAAGATCGCCTGCGGTGTTTGCGGGCAGGTCGGTCATTTCAAAGAGGTATTCGAGATCACCGCTTCCCCGCCGGAGTGGTTCGCGCCTGCGCCCACGCCAGCGCTGCCTCGGGATCGATCGCTGCGTAGCGGGCCGCGACCTCGGCGTGGACGGAGGCAACTTCGCGGAGGGCGTTGGTTCCCGCTATCCGATCATCGGCCTTGAGGTCCTCGCGCAGCGCGAAGCGGTCTAGCCAGGAGAGCGCGGCGAGTGGATCGGCCCCGGAGAGACAAAGGCTCGCCGAGCCGAGCTCATGCTCGACGGATGGACCTCGATCAGTCATTGCCACCGCCGCCGTTAGAAATTCACTCGGAGCGGCAAAAGCGACCTCTCGACGTAGCAACTGGGTCGCCGTGGCTTCGTCCGCAAAAACGCGGCTCATCAAGCGATCGGGATCGATTTCCAGCCACACTTGAACGGGTTCCCGTGCGCGACGTTCTCCGCTGGATTCCTCGAAGGAACTCACGAGGCCGACCTGATCTTCCCTCAAGCAACGCTCGAGCAAGCTCCGGTGGGCCAGTAGCGAATCGAGATCCGGTCAGCGTCGGTCGGCGAGTTCCTCGTAGAGCGCGACCAATCCCACGGTCGGAGTCGCCTCGATGCGCGCTCGCAGTTTCGCAGCGTAATCCCGGATCTCCGGGGCAGGGGATGTTTTCTGCGGAGCGACCGCATCTGACTCAAGAGCCTGCTGATGCGTTAGCTGCCGAATACCCCAGCATCCGAGTCCGAAGCTCAGCAAGGCCGAAAGGATCACGAGCGAACGGGACAGCATCGCGGCACCTTAACCAAACCCTAAGTGACGGGTCAAGCGCGGGGCCGAAAAATCTGCTGGCTTCCCTGAATCTGCTGGAGTAGTCCCAATGCCACCCCTCAAGCCGGGAGACGTTCGATTTCGGCGCCGAGATTGATGAGCTTGTCATCAATGTGCTCGTAACCGCGGTCGATGTGGTAGACGCGCGAGATCTCGGTGTTGCCCTTTGCGGTAAGCGCGGAGAGGACAAGGGCGGCCGAGGCACGCAGGTCGCTCGCCATCACTGGCGCGGCGCTGAGTTGCCCGACCCCGTGGATGATCGCAGTGCCATCGTCGACGGTGATGTCGGCACCCATGCGTTTCATCTCGGAAGCATGCATGAAACGCTGGGGGAAAATGGTGTCGCGCACGACGCTGGTGCCGGGAGTGACGGCAAAGAGCGAGCACATCTGCGCCTGCATGTCAGTGGGGAATCCCGGGTAGGGCTCGGTCGTGATATTGGCCCCGACAGGATTGGCGGCGCGGGAAACAGTCACGGTCGTTTTGGACACTTCGACAGTGCAACCGCAGCGGCGCAGCACTTCGGTGACACTGGTGAGGTGGTCGGGATTGACGCGGCGCAGAGTGATGCTCTCCTTCGCGGCCATGGCCCCGGCGACCATGAAGGTGCCTGCCTCGATGCGGTCGGGGATGACGGTGTGCTCGACGCCGCCCAGTTCACTGACACCTTCGATCTCGATGCGGGGAGTGCCGGCTCCGGTGATCTTTGCGCCCATCGCGTTGAGGAAATCGGCGAGGTCGACGACTTCGGGTTCGCAAGCGGCTCCGGTGATGACGGTGGTGCCTTTCGCGAGGACGGCGGCCATCATGACGTTATCGGTGCCGAGCACGGTGGCACCGTGTTTGCCGCTCATGTCGATCACTTTTCCGGTGAGTCCGTAACGGGCCTCAAGATGAACGTTGCCGCCCTCGACGGTGGCTTCCGCACCCAGTCCCTCCAGCCCGCGCAGGTGAAGATCGATGGGGCGGTCACCGATGACACACCCGCCGGGAAGGGAGACGCTCGCCCGATTGTGGCGGGCGAGGAGGGGACCCATGACACAGACCGAGGCGCGCATCTTGCGGACGAGGTCGTAGGGTGCCTCGTGGCTGCGAAGCTTTTCACAGCGAATCACAACGGTGCCGCTGGCGCGCTCGACTTCGGCTCCGAGGTTTTGCAGGATCTGCAGCATGTAATTGGTGTCCGAGACATCGGGAACCCGGCGGATGACACACTGTTCGCGAGTGAGGAGGGTCGCTGCCAGGATGGGGAGGGCGGCGTTCTTGGAACCGCTGATGTTGACACTCCCTTCGAGCTGAATCCCCCCGTGGACGATAAATTTTTCCATTTCGCTTTCCTGAAAATCCGGTTTGTCTAATAGTCGTGATCGATGGCGGGGATTCTACCTGTGTTATGCCGATTTGGTAGCAAAAAGAAAGCGCTCGATGCCAGCGAGGTCGGAGTGGATCTCGACAGATTGGAAGCCCGCCTCTTCGGCGCGCAGGCGCAGGGTTTCCGCCTGCCCGATCCCGAACTCCATCGCGATGAAGCCGCCGGGCTTCAGGTAGGCGGGTGCCTCCCGGAGGAACCGTTCCATGATCTCGGTGCCGAGCGCCCCCCCGTATAGGGCAACGGCAGGGTCGCGCTGCACTTCACGGCTAAGGCTCGTCTCGTCGGCGGCGGGGATGTAGGGCAGGTTGGCTGCGATGAGGTCGAAGGATCCCTCGATCGCTGTGAAGAGATCACTCTCCAAGAAGCGGACCTCGCTGCCCTCGGGGAGAACGATAGTGTTTTCCTTCGCGAGGGAGAGGGCTTCGGGGGAAATGTCGGCAAGCGTTACGCTGACTCCTTTCCCCATGAGCCCGTGGGCGAGAGATAGCCCGATCACCCCGGAGCCGCAGCCGAGGTCGAGGATGGCGGAGTCGCGCGACCACTCCCGGGCGAGGAGCCGACGGGTGAGATCCTCGGTTTCAGGGCGGGGGATGAGGGCGCGTCCGTCGGTCTTGAAATCGAGGTCGCAGAATTCGACGGTTCCGAGGAGATGCTGGAGCGGTTCGCCGCGTCCGCGCCGTTTCGTGAGATCGCGCAGGTTTTCGAGAGCGCTCTCCGGGATGTCCCGGTCGAAGTCGATGTAGAGCTGCATGCGTCCCACCTTGATGACGTGCGCGATGAGCCACTCCATGTTGAGCCGGGCTTCTTCGACCCCGTGTTTTTGAAGGTATTCCGTTCCCTTTTTCAGGGTGTCGAGGATGGTCGCCATGGTGCGGGGTCGGGTCCCTCAGAAGCCTCCCGGCAGACCGAAGCGGCCGGCGGGAAGCGGACGCGCTTTGAAGATGGAAAAGGGCGGGGTGGTGACGTCTTTTCCGCTGTTGAAGAAGGGGGTCCGGTGGAGCTGACTGCTGAAGAAGTGGAGGAGGCCGTCGGGCCCGATCGCCAGTCCTCCCGGCCACATGAGGCGGGGATCCTCGACGAGAAGGCGGAGATTGAGAAAATTCTCCTCCGGCGCGACGTAGTCGATCGAGCCGCGCGAGATGTCGCCGAAATAGATCCGCCCGCGCGAGTCTATCGCCATGCTGTCACAGATCGGTTTTGGCGAGACACCGGTGACCTGACTCGTAAGGACATGGGGAAGGATCGCCGGATCGGTGAGGAGTTCCGTCCTTACCTTAAAGAGCGAAGAACCGTTGCGGGGCCCGTAATAGAGCCATTCGCCCTTGCGGTCGACCGCAAGGGGATAAACTCCTGTCAGCGGAGTCGCGATGACGCCGTCTGGACGGCGAACCTCGATGGGATGCCCGTTAATTTTGAGATCTACGCCCGGATCCATCTGCACGGAGCGGTCCCGTTCGAGGACCCGTCGCGTCAGGCCGGTCTGAATATCAACGACGATGATCGCTGAGCTGAACCCGTCTGCCGGATCGGCGATGTAGATATATCGACCGACCGGATCGAGGGCGATGTTAGTCAGGAAAGAGTTCGGGCTGAGGGCAAGGGCGTCAATCACGATGCTCTTGAAATGCTCATCCCGCTTCGTGTCCCAGGCGACGAGCTTGGCCGCCGTGCCGGACCGTCGGCCGTTATCCAGCATCCAGACGATGCCGCGGGAGTCACAGGCGACCCCGAGGACAGAGTCCAGAAAAATGGGATCGCCTGATCCCGGCGTGTTCATCGCCTCATTGGGAAAGGGGCTCCAGTTTCCCTCCCGGTCGAACTTCATTACCCGAAAGGGCGGCTGGAAGAACTGATGACAAGAGAGGATGTATTCACCAGACGGCAGCAGGCACATCCCCGCCGGTCCGGCGGGGGCCTGCGCGGTCTCCTGTAACTCGTCGGTATCCTTTTTGAAAAAGCCTTTCGGCAGGGTCGGAAGTTTCAGGTTTTGCGCGGGCAGTGACATCAGCGTTAGCGCTGCCACGGCAAAGACAATCCCGCAAGCCCTCAGGGCCGTCTCCCGGGGAAGCGGTCTTAAGGGGTTACTAATCATCTTCGGCATCATGAAGGCAGGACAACGATCGGGCGAGGCGGGTATTCTCAACAAAAATGAGGCGGCGTCAATTGATGAAGCGTTGCCGGGTCGTTTAAAGGAGTAATTCAGGATAGGCTCCGGAGGCGAGTTCGAGGCATTGCGCGCGCACCGCAGAGGAGGTGCCGCAGATCCGGATCCGATCGGTCATTTCCCGGCAAACCGTCGAATCGAGGCGGGAGATGGCCCGCCGTGCGCGGAGTAACTGAGCCGCCCCGACGGAGAGTTCATCGACCCCGAGCCCGACCCAGATCGGAGCCATGAGGATGTCACTGGCCACCTCGCCGCAGATGCCGCACCAGATTCCGTTGCGGTGGGCGGCTTCGACGGTCTCGCGTATCATCGCGATGACGGCGGGATGATAGGGTTGGTAGAGGTGCGCAACCCTGTCATTGATGCGATCGACGGCGGTGGTGTATTGGACGAGGTCGTTTGTCCCGATACTGAAAAAATCAACTTCGAGGGCGAGATGATCGGCGATCATAACCGCACTGGGAATCTCGATCATGGCACCAACTTCGATATTATTATCGTAGGGGATGCGCCGGGCATTGAGTTCCTCCTTCGCCATCTCAAGTTGAACCCGGGCACCCTGGAGTTCCTCGAGCGTGGAGATGAAGGGGAACATGATCCTGACTTTGCCGAAGGCGCTCGCCCGCAGGATCGCCCGGAGCTGGAGCCGGAATTCCTCCACCTCGTCAAGGCTCACCCGAATCCCGCGCCACCCGAGAAAGGGATTCGGCTCGGGGTTTTCAAAGAGCTCGGGGCGCAACTTGTCGCCACCGATGTCAAGCGTGCGGATGATGACCCCGTGAGGGGCCGTGGCTTCGGCGACTTTGCGGTAGTTCGCGGCCTGGTTATCCTCACTGCGGAGTTCTTTTTTTGTCAGGTAGAAAAATTCGGACCGGTAAAGCCCGATGCCCTCGGCACCGTTCGCGGCAACGCCGCCCAGCTCCTCGATGAATTCGATATTAGCGGAGAGGGTGACCTTGCGGCCGTCTGCTGTGCGGGTCTCCTCGTTCTTGAGCGGTTCGAGGTCGTTCAGGACGGACTTCTCCCTTTCGAGAAGATCTTCGTATTCCGCGAGCGTTCCGCTTGAGGGATTGAGGATGACGAGACCGTGATACCCGTCGATGAGAACGGTGTCACCAGCGGAGAAGCTGCCGGGTATATCGTGCAGGGCGACGACGGCCGGGATATTGAGCGACCTCGCCATGATCGCGGTGTGGGAGGTGGGGCTCCCGATCTCGGTCGCGAAGCCGAGGACGCGGGTGCGGTCCAGGCTGACGGTATCGGACGGAGTGAAATCGTGGGCAAGAAGGATGCGGGTTGCCGGTTGCAGGGGCCGTGCGTCGCCGCCGTCGCCGGCCTGAAGGCGGAGATTGCGGAGGACCCGCTTGGCGACATCCTCGATATCGACAGCCCGCTCGCGCAGGTAGGGATCGGCGATCTTGCGAAGCGAGTCAATGTAGCGCTTCACGACCGAGTAGTAGGCCCATTCGATCGAGATGAGCTGGGTGTCGGTGATTCGCAACACCTCATTGATCACGGCGGAGTCCTCAAGGATAAGAAGATGGGCGTCAAAAATCGCTGAGTGGCTCTCTCCCTCGCTCGCTTCGATTTCCCTTTGGAGTTCTAGAATTTGCTCGCGGGTGGCGGCAAGGGCAAGGGAGAGCCGTTCCTTTTCGGCGGGGACCCGGCCCTTGTCGATCGCGAGATTTTCCGGCTCCTCGAGAGTCTTGCCCAGCCTCTCCGCCGGGCCGATCGCGATGCCGGGGGAGACGCCGATCCCCTGCAAACGGGTCTCGGAGGTGGAAACGAAGGGTGTCATGCGGTAACGCTCTCTAAACGGTCGGGCGGCGGAATTATTATGGCCCTCAGAGAGAAACCCGCGCAAACTCGCAGAAAAAGCGGGAAGATCAACAATCGGCCTCAAAGCCGCTGTTGACGAGCTTCGTGAGGTGCTCGAGCGCCGCGTCGGCGTCAGAACCCTCGGCGGAGACCCGGATGACCGAACCCTGTGCCGCCGCGAGCATCATGAGACCCATGATGCTCTTCCCGTTGATCTCTTCGTCATCTTTCTCCACCCAGACATCACAGGCGAAACGGCTCGCCAGCTTGACGAACTTCGCCGCCGGGCGGGCGTGAAGGCCATCTTCGTTCGGGATGGTAAGTTCGCAGTTGGGCATCAAGCGGAGGGGGAAGTGGTAGGTCGTCGGACACGATTAAGAATCTCAAAACATGGATTTACGTTCGTCGTGCATCCTTTTCAAGAGTTTCTTGTTGAATTCCACAGCGGAATCGTGTCCCAACGCTTTGAGTTTCTGATCGAGGGCGGCCACTTCAATGAGCTGGGCCATGTCGCGTCCCGCCGCGACAGGAAGCTCGATGCAGGGGATGTCGATACCGAGAATTTCGGTGGTGCGGCGATCGACGCCGACCCGCTCCATCTCATTCATCCCGTTTTCGTTGCGCAGAGTCACGACGAGGTCGAGCCGCTTCTCGGTGCGGAAGCTCCCGACCCCGAACAGGGCGGCGACATTGATGATACCCAGCCCGCGCACCTCCATGTGGCTGCGACCGAGGTCGGGGGCACTGGCGATGAGCTCGCGATCTTCGATGTTGCGGATGCGCACCATGTCGTCCGCAACCAGGCTTGAGCCACGCCGCAAGAGCCCCAGAACCGTCTCGCTTTTTCCGGTGCCGCTTTCGCCCTGGATGAGGATTCCCATCCCCATGACGTCGACCATGCAACCATGCCGGGTCGTGATGGGGGCGAACTCCCAGTCGAGCCTGACGGTCGCGGCATTGATGTAGTTCATCGTCACCATCGACGTTTGAAAAACCGAGACACCCGCCTTGTTCGCAATTTCGAGAAGCGATTCGTCGAGATCCTGGTCCCGGCTCACGACAATGCAGGGGATGCGTTGTCGGCAGAGGTCGAAAAAGCGCTTTTCCGCGTTCGCCTCGCTGAGGTGGCGCAGATAGGAGCGCTCCGCCTGGCCGATCACCTGGATGCGGTGGAGGGCAAAATACTTGTAAAAACCCGAGAGCGCGAGGCCGGGACGGTTGATCGTGGGCTCAAGTATTTCACGATCAAATCCGCCATCGTTGCCGACCAGGTCCATCGAAAGGCCCTCGTGATGACGCTCGAAGAAGGACCCGACCCGGATCGAAGTCGGTTTGGAGATGGACGATTTTCCGGGCATGGGATTGGCTACCAAACGGGGGAAGTATCCGACAGTAGCGGCTCTGACGCGAACAAAAAAACGCCCTGACAATTCAGACGAGCCGGGCCGCTCTCGCAGGAGCGGCAGTCACTTCCGCGACAGGAATCGATCAATTGACCAGGGACCGGCCCCTGTGACGACGAGGAAGAGCGAGCCGCAGAGCATGCTGATATCGTTGCGCGACTCGTGGAGCATGCTGAGAAGCCCGTAGCGGGGCAGGGGACGTAGCGCAAAACCGAGGAATTCAGTCCCCAGCAGAATGGGGATTTTTGTCGTGAAGAGCGCAACCAGCATGATCCCGACGAGCGGTGCTGCGGCAAGGCGGGTGAGCAGGCCACAGAGAACAAGCCCCCCGCAGACCACTTCGAAGCCGCCTACGAGAGGCCCGAAAAACTCCGGTGCGGGCAGGCCAATTTTGGCGAACCGTCCCGATCCGAGATCGGCCGGATAGAGGAATTTCTGGATGCCTTCGGAGAGGAAAACCACTCCGACCATGGCACGGATGAAAAGGGTGGCGGCGTTGGCCCTGCTGGCGAGAAGTCGGTATTTCATAAGCTGTTCGAGGCGGGCGAGGAGTTGGTGAGGGGTGTCACCCGACCATGCTCACTATTCCGCCCCATGCGGAACCGGTCAAGCATTTGCCCGGCGCGAAGAGGTGGTCGGGGGTGCGACTGTGGCGGGTGGCGAAGTTTAAGCCGCCTTGGCGCAAGGCGTTCCGGCTCGTGTTCTTACCCAACAAAACATCCCTGTCGCAAACATCCGGCCGCTATCCCGAAACCTTCCCGGCGATCGTCGCTGCCATGGCCGCGCCCACCGGGTTTTTGAAAGCGCTCGGGCTGCCGCCGCTGCCCTAGACCACCGCTTCCGTCCCCCGGCCGGTTTTTCCCGCAACCAACCAATTTTGGCGCGATCCCATACGGGAAATCGTCATTTATTCTGGACACTTCAGGAAACCTTGTGGAATCTTGACGCCTTTCCCATTCATTCTAAAATCCCAGCCATGCCACACGTCGAGACAAACGGAATCCAGATGTATTACGAGGAAAAAGGGGTCGGCGACCCGGTCATCCTGATCATGGGGATCACCGCGACGGGTGACGTGTGGGAGGCCCACGCCGCCGACTGGAGCGAAGAGTTCCGCTGTATCATGGCCGACAACCGCGGGGTCGGGCAGACCGACAAGCCGGCGGGGGACTACACGAGCGCGATGATGGCCGACGATTACGCCGGACTCATGGACGCCCTCGGGATCGGGAGCGCCCGCATCGTCGGGGTCTCAATGGGCTCCATCATCGCCCAGCAACTCTGCCTGCGTCACCCGCAGAAAGTCCGCAGCGCTGTCCTCATGTGCCCGTGGGCAAAGGTCGACCGCTACGCCGCCTCGGTCTTCGAGCACATGAAGGCCTGCAAAGCCCACCTCGACAACGAACAGTTCATGGAGTGGATCCAGCTCCTCATTTTCACCAAACCTTTCTGGGACAACAACGAAGCCTACGAGGGTCTCGTCACCGGGCGCAAGGACTACGACACCAACCCCCGCCCTCAACCGCTCCACGGCCTGCGCGGTCAGGCAGCCGCCTGTGTCGGCCATGATACCGCAAATGAGTTGTCAAAAATCACCGCACCGTGTCTTGTCATCGGCGGAAAAGACGACATTTTCACCCCCCTCTGGATGGGTGAGCAGGTCGCGGCGGGGATTCCGAACTGCGAATCCCACTTTTATGACGGAGCTGGCCACGCCTTTCACTGGGAGGTGATGGACGACTTCAACCCCCGCATCCGCGCGTGGCTCAACGCTCACTAATCGCAACCGTAACCTCCACATTTTACCCTTTAGAACAATGTCAAAAATCAGATTCGGATCGCAGGTTTACACCTGGTTCATGCAGGGAACCGGGAAGGGATACGACAACAAACTCGATCACATGATCGAAGTGGCGGCCCGGGCCGGTTTCACCGGGATCGAGCCCATGGTCCTCGAGATCTCCGAGAGTGCCCTCGGTTGCGGCAAATATTGGCTGGGGGATTTCTGTGATCCGATCCGGCTCAAAGACGCCCTCGACGCCCACGACATGACCCTCGCCGGCCTCGCCCTCGTCTGCGCTTGGGATGGGGAGGAGGAAGCTCCCAACGAGCGCGCCGCCGCCGACTTTACGATCGATCTCCTCAGTCATTTCCCGGGAGCCATGCTCGGAACGGTGACCTTCCCGAGCGGAAGGACCCACGACCTGCAGCGGCGGCGCCTCAATGTTGCCCGCAACGTCAATGCTGTCTCGAAGCGGGCTGCGGATGCCGGCCTTGTCTGTTCCTACCACCCGAACAGCCCGCCAAACTCTCTCGTGCGCACGCAGGAAGATTATGACGTCGTCCTCAGTTCGCTCGATCCCTCCGTGACCGGCTGGACTCCCGACGTCGGGCACATCATTCGCGGTGGCATGGATGTCATCGCCACGCTGAACAAGTGGCAGCACCTCGTGAACCACATCCATTTTAAAGACTATTCGGGTAACGGTCCCGAGCCATGGGCCCAGATGGGGAGCGGGAAGCTTGACTTCCACCGCATCACCGAGTGGCTCGTGCAACGAAACTACGAGGGCTGGATCATTTGTGAAGACGAAGCCCATGTCGCGATCGATGACCCGGATGGTGTCACGCTGCAGAACGGCGTCTGGTGTCGGGAAAACCTCCATCCGCTCGCGGGGCTGTGATTCCGGAGCACCGGGAGGCGGGCGGAGATTCCCACTCCCGGGGGGCGTTGCGGGGGTGGATCGACAGATTCATCGGCGACCTCAAATCCCCGCCGTCGGGGCCCCGCTTTCGCCCCGGGGCGATGGTGGCGTGGCCTCTCCTCATCGCCCTGGCCCTCACGGCCTGGGCGCGCTTTAGCGGATTTGACCTGGGCATCCAGAAGCTGATCTACGAGTCGGGCGGGGGGGGCTGGTCGCTGGGAAAGGTTCCGCTCTGGAAATGTCTCTACCAGTGGGGCACGATTCCCGCGGCGGCGGTGGCCTTTTCCGCGCTGGCTTTATACTTTCTCAGCTGGACTCTTGAGCGCTTCCTGATCTGGCGGAAGGTTTTTCTCTTCATTGTCCTGAGCATCGTGATCGGGCCCGGCATCATCACGAACGGGCTCGTCAAGGAATACTGGGGGCGCCCGCGCCCGCGGGATGTGATCGAGTTCGGCGGGAAAGATGCCTTTGAACCCGTCTTCGCGATCGACCTGACGAGCGGAGGGGCCTCTTTCCCCTGCGGCCACGCCACGATGGGGTTTTTCTTTCTGGGCGGGTATTTCCTGCTGCGTCGCCATCGTGTCGGTCTTGCCCGGGGATTTCTCCTCGGCGGGATCAGCTACGGCAGTCTCATCGGACTTGCCCGGATGGCTCAGGGAGGACACTTTTTCACGGATGTGATCTGGGCGGGCCTGATCTGTTATGTCGTGCCGATGGGCCTGTATTACGCGATGGGGCTGGACCACCGCCTTACTCAGGAGGGAGCGAAACTTCTGAAAAGGATGCCGCTCTGGGGAAAAGGGGCAACAGGCGGGACCGCTCTCGCGATGCTGGCCGCTGTTTTAATGGCCTCGCCTTACAGTGAAAACCGTACGTATCGCTTCCAAAATTTGTCAAACGAGCCGGGCCGGCTCGACTTGAGATTCCGATTTTCGCCGGGTGAAGTCGATTTCTCCCCGTCAGGGCGGCTCTTTATCCGGAGTGAATCTCTCGGACACGGGATACCCTTTTCCAGGGTATCATCGAACCGCCGGTCGACTGCCGGGGAGGACGGCACCGAATTCTTCTATGCCGAGCGGGTTCGCGGTTGGTTTTTTGAGCTTGATTCGAGGGCTACGGTTGAGATTCCGTGGCGGCGCGTGAATCGTCTCGAACTCATCAAGACGGCGGAAACGAGAATGCGGATCGAACTTGCCGCTGTCCCGGGAAGCCCTGTCATCGAGGTGGTCAGCGGGAACGGGCTGATCGAAATCGAGCCGGCCGGGCAGCAAATTCATCTGGTCACGGGGGATACCCGGCTCGTCGAGGGAGTGGATCATCTTTTACCCGGGGAAAGTGACGATGGCTTTTACCGATTGAAGATCGCCCCGGAATTCACCGGAAGAGTGCGCCTTCTCGCGCCAAATGCAGAATAAATTCACAAAGAACACCTCGCAATCCCGACCGGTTTATAGTTAGGTTGCCGACCTTATGGAGACCGAGTTTCGGAGCAAGGAAACAAGCTGGCTGTCATTTAATGCGAGGGTGCTTCAAGAAGCGGCCGACCCCGCCGTGCCTCTCTTCGAGCGCATCAAGTTCCTCGGTATTTACAGCTCCAATCTCGATGAGTTTTTCCGCGTTCGAGTGGCGACCCTGAAGCGTCTCGCCTCTCTGGGCGACGAGTGGAAAGGGTTGGATATTCCCGACCCGCATATCACGCTGCGAAAAATTCGTTCCCTGGTTTCGGAACAGGCCGGTGATTTTAATGTCGCCTACGCCACCGTGAAGGCCGACCTTGAGACGAACGGGATCCGTCTGATCAACGAAAAGGACGTGCCGGGCTCGCTAAAGCCTTATATGCGGGACTATTTTCGCCGGAAGGTAAGCCCTCACATCTTTCCCATTATCCTCAAGGCGACGGCAAAACTGCCCAAGTTGAAGGACCTCCCCATGTATCTAGCCGTCAAGGCGAGCAAGTCCAACGGGACGGGGCGTCCGATGCACGCGCTCATCGAGATTCCCCAGCATCTCCCGCGATTCATTCCACTGCCGGCTGTGGGTGACAAACAACTGGTCATGTATCTCGATGATATAATTCGCTTCGGGCTCGACGACATCTTCAGCACTTTTCCCTACGATCATTTTGAGTCCTACGCGATCAAGTTCACGCGGGATTCAGAACTCGCTTTCGATGATGACTTTACGGAGAGTTTTTACGAAAAATTAGCAGACAGCCTAAAGGCGCGTGAAGAAGGTCTTCCGGTCCGGGCGAACTTCGATGAGAACTTTCCCAAGCCCTTTCTCAATCTCATTCTCAGAAAGCTCAACCTGGCGCGTTCCGACTCACTCTACCCGGGGGCGCGATACCACAACCGGCGGGACCTTCTCAGCTTTCCGGATTTCGGGGTTAAAGGTCTCAACTACGAAAAGCCCGAACCGGTGCCGGTGAAAGCCCTCGTCACGAAACAGGGCGGCATGTTTGCCGCGATCCGGAAACGGGACTTCCTCATCAATATCCCGTATCAGCCTTTCCGTCACCTCATTACGCTGCTGCAGGAAGCCTCGCTCGATCCGCTCGTCCAGAGTATCTCGATGACGCAGTATCGTCTCGCGAAAGGGTCCTGTATCGCGAGGGCGCTGCAGGCGGCGGCGCGGAACGGAAAGAGTGTCTTTGTCCTTGTCGAGCCGCAGGCCCGCTTTGATGAAGAGGCAAACATCAAATGGGCCGGGCGCTACCGCGATGCCGGGGTGCAGGTGCAGCTCGGGGTGCAGGGGCTCAAGGTACACAGCAAGCTCATCCACATCGTCCGGCGCGAGTCGGGTCGTGACCGCAGCTATACGGTCCTCGGCACAGGCAATTTCAACGAGGACACGGCCGGGATTTTTGCCGATCACCTTCTCATGACCTATGATCAGGAAATCGGGAATGACGCGGCCGAGATCTTCCGCTTTTTCCGTCGTTCCTATCAGATGCCGAAGCTCAAGCATCTTAATATTGCGCCCTTCGACCTCCGGCTCTTTCTTCGCTCGCGTATCGAGCAGGAAATCGGGAACCACCTCGCCGGCAAACCTTCGGGTATCTCGATCAAGGTGAATAACTTTTCCGATACCGAAACCAACGAACTCATCCATCGCGCCTCCACCGCCGGTGTGCCCGTGCGCATGATCGTGCGCAGCATGTTTTCTCTCGTCATCGAAGAGGATTGCACGATCGAGGCCATCAGTATCGTCGATAAGTATCTTGAGCACTCGCGCATGATCATTTTCGAAAACGCCGGAGATCCCGCCGTTTTTCTCTCCTCCGCCGACTTCATGCCGCGCAATTTCGACACGCGCGTCGAGACGATCTTTCCCGTTTACGACAAAAAATTAAAACATCAGCTCGGCGAGTATTTCAACATTCAGTGGAACGATACCACGAAGGCCCGCCTTCTCGACCGCAATCTGGAGAACCGCTATCGCAAGGCAAACAGGGACAAACCCGCCCGCGCCCAGTTCGATATCGAAACCTACCTTCGCAGCGTGAATTAAGAGCGTGCGGGTTGAAGGGTCATGGGTTGACGGGTAGGACACGCATCGCGTCACCTCCATCCCGCTTCGATCGCATCCGTCGTCAGGATCACTTCTCTCGATCCGCTCGCCCCGGGGGTGAGGACTTCGAGTCGGAAGACGGATCCGGCCGGTTTTGCCCTGATCCTTTCGATCAGTTGCGAGAGACGGGTAAGCTCGACTCCGTCGCAGCGCAGGATGAGGTCATGGGGCTTAATCCCGGCGCGTGCGAGAGGCCGGTCTTTGAAGACGGGATTCACGACGAGACCGTCAAGGCGGTCAGGCAGTTTGTCGAAAAAAGTCCGGTCGGCGGTGCGGATTTCCCAGAGGAATCCTCCGATGCCGGGCGTGGCGGCGATGGTATTTTTTTCAATAAGCGCTTTAACGGCGGCGGGAGGAGATACCATACTGAGGCCGGAGGAGGGCGCGCCTTCGTCACCCTTGAGCCGCCCGTGCTGCACCCCGACGATCTCACCTTCGCGATTCACCCAGGGACCTCCCGACGAAAAGGCGGGATTGATCCCCGAGACGAAGTAATGGCCGAGGTAATCCTGCGAGGAGGAAAAATCGGTGTAGGTAATCCCCGTATGGGCTACGGATCCCGGGAGGACGAGCTGGCGTCGACCCAGGGCCGGCCCGAAATTAAAGACGGCTTTGGTTTCGGAGGGATTAACAGCCGCAACCCGGAGGGTGCCGTATCGGCTCAACGATGGCTCAACCTCAAGAAGGGCAAGGTCATGCCCGAGATCGTAGGCACTGAGGGAGGCAAAGTGGGAGCGGTCGTCGGCGGTGACGACGACGCAGGTGTCTCCGGGCCGGTGAAAAAGGTGGGCGGCGGTGAGCACGTAGGTTTTTCCCCGGCTGTCCTGAACAAAAGCACCGCCCCCGCGCAGCCTCCCCTTGATAATCACTTCGACGCAGGAGCGACGAACTTTTTCGATAAGGCTGCCGGAGAGTTCCTCTGCCGGTGTCGTTGGAACACTGAGAAAAAACGAGAGACTTATCGCAACGAGACGACCTTGGAAACACATGAGAAGGGGGGGCGGTTTTTTCAAGAGAGGGGTTCCGCCGGACGAGGGAGTGTCCTGCCAGGGGTCACCCGGACGACAAAGTGGGTTTCCGGGCGGCGTTCGGTGAGGAGGAGGGATCCGCCGCACCAGCGTCCGTTCGCGTCGAACTCGGGGGCGTCGTCACCGTCGGTGGCATGAGCCGCTTTGATGATTTCGAAGAGGAGATTACAGCCGGGCGCGATCTGTCGACGCAGCTCAAGGGCGACCCTGCCCATGGTGTAGCGGGGATTGATCTCGCAGAAAGGACGCAGCGCGATCTCTCCGCCGGGATCCCGGTAAAGGTAGGCATCGATCCCGAGAGGTCCTTCGTAGCCGTGCCCGGCGGCCCAGCCCGCCAGGTCGGCGGCAATCGCCCCTTCAGCGGCATACCGGGGAAGGGTATCGCCCATGAGATGGCGGGCAAGNNCCGTTCTCCACCTGATACTGCACCGAGAAGTCGAAAATCCGGTCATGGGCCGGCTCGAGGAGGATGCCTCCCTCGGTCAGGATTTTTTTCGTGAACGGTCGCGCCGTGACGGCTGCGGCGTCGACGAGATCAATCCGCAGCATGCCCGAACCGGCCGTGGAAAAGGCACGCTTGAGGATGCCTTCGCGGTAGCCCAGTTTTTTCAATTCCACGATCGCATCGTTAAGATCGCCGGTGTTCGCGCAGGGAAAGGACGGCCCCATCCACTGTCCGAGCGCCCGAACCTGACTGATTTTTGAAAAAAGCTCACGGCTCCCGGCCGTCCACGCGGGGGGGAGGGTGCCCGCCGATCCGGGGCGGAGGTCGCGAAAAAGTTCCCCGAGTTCGGGGGCAATTGCCCAGGGCCGGAGCCGATTGATCTTGCGATGAAGAATCAGCGCGTCGGGATCGGGTTTACCCGATGCCGCGACGGCTTCAAGTTCCGGGAGAGTGAGACCGCAGCGCCGTAACTTTGCCAGATGCGCCTGCGAGGGGAGCTCGCGCAAGAGGAGGACGTCGTCTTTTCTCGCAAGAAAAGCAGCAACAAGCTCGAGATCCTGAACCACAGCGAGCGCCTTCCTGTCGGGATGATAGGGCCGCGGCCAAACCGCGGCGCGATGTTCCGCGTCGGGGTTGAAATAAAAGACGTTCGGAGTCCTCCCTTTCGAACGTTCAAACAGGGCGAGTCGCCGGATGTAGTCCTCGTCGAAGCCGGCGGCGCGGCGGCCCTCTTCGTTGAATCCGGTGCGGTTGCCCTTAGCCCTGCTCGGGGAGAGCGGGAAAGGGAGTCGCTTCTGGAGAGCCGACCAGTCGCTTTCCTTTTCCTCTTTCCATCGGCGGAACCAGCTCAACCCGTAGCCGACATGGGCGATCTCGTCTTCGTAGATACGGAGGAGGATGGAGGCGCTCTTCCCGTCCCCGGCCTCGCGAAGGAGTTGTCCGTAATGCAGGGCATAGTCAAGATTCGCCTGCTCAAAGGTGAGGCTGAGACGCGAGACGTAGTCGAGCGGGCTCTCCATACAGGAAACGGCTTCCCAGAAAAAACGGCTCAGCGGGTATTGGCCGAAATCGACCCCGCACTCGCGCATGCGGTTCACATACCAGCGCGTGTGGAGCTGTTCTTCGCGAAGAGTGTCGGCGAGACCTTCGCGAAAAGCGGCGGGAGCATCGGGAAATTTCAGGAGGGCCAGCGCCATCAACTCGGCCGCGAGCAGCTCGTGATTGGCGAAAAAATGGAGGAGGACTCCGCGATTTTCTTCGTTAACAAGGCCGGGACGCGTCGGCAGGGCGGGGCGTGCGGAAAAGTCGGACGCAAATTGCAGGTGCGTAGGCCTCCCGGGGAGAACATGTTCGAATGAGCCTGTCTCACGGTCCCCGGCGAGGCCTCTTGTCGGCTCGGTTGCAAGCGGGCGGCGGGCGAGACGGAGCTTCTCATCGAGATCGGTGGCAAAAAGAACGCGGCGGGCGAGGTCATTGATCGATTCGGGTCCCGCCGCCGCTTCCGTTTCCGAAAGCGCCTCCGGAAGAGAAGGTTCACCCCAAGTTAATCTGGCTCTTGACCGTTCCATCAGATATAGCGACCTTCGTCCCCTTCGGCTTCGCAAATAGTCAGGAGTCCCTGCACTATTTGCCACCGGCCACTATGGTTCATGAGTGAGATGATGACAAGCTCCCCCCTAACTCGATTTAGCCGGCGGCTCACCGGACAGGTGAAGGCGGGAGCTCTTCGTATCCTTAATCGTCGTGACAAGGGGGCTCTCTCGATCCGCTCTTTCATGGGGGCTCTCCTCATCTGGCTGGGCCTCATCTTCAGCGGCACTCTTTCCGACTATCTCGACGCCGGTCAGAGGCTCCTCGAAAACCGGACCAAACCGGGACTGGACGAGCTTCCCTCGCTCATTCCCGTCGTCTTTCAGGGCTTCGGGGTTTTTCTCGCTCTCGTCTCCTTTATTGTCAGCCTCTGGATCAGAGAGAAGACCGAGCCCGAGCAGAGAAAGGGATTTGTCGTGATCGCCCTTTCCATCGCGGCCCTCGCCAGTCTTGCCGTCTGGCTCCCCGCCGACATCATCGAGACGCAGGCGGCCATCTCGGGAAAAGCCCTTGCGGGGGAAACCCCGTCAATCCCGGCCTATTTCGGAAAGCTTTTTCTCATCTCTCTGCTGATTCTGAGCGTACCGGTCGCGGCACTGCTTTACTTCAGACTTGGCCTGATGGATCGCTACGTGGTTCATAATTTTCTGTCGCCGTTTTTATTTTGTCTCGTTTCCTTTATGGCGATCTGGCTGGTCGCTGACTTCACGGACAATGGCGGCTCGTTCTCGGGTCTCACTTTCGGTCAGGTTGTCACCTTTTACATCGTGCAGGTTCCTTTCGTCGTTCTCTTTGTGATGCCCATTGCCGTGTTGCTCTCGGGGCTTTTCTCCATGAGTAAAATGTCAAAATCGAACGAACTCATCAGCATGATCGGATCGGGCCGCAGTATCAGCCGGATCCTCGTTCCCCTCATTGTCGTGGGGGTCTATACTTCTTTCATCGGGATTGCTTTCAAGTATGAGTGGGCTCCCGCCTCGGTCGGATACAAGGAGGCCATCCTCGAAACGGCCAAACGCGAAGCCTGGGGGAAAAGGCAGGGAAAGCGGATACGGGATGATATCTGGGCGAAGCGTGGCTGGATGCATGTGAACGAGCATGACAAACGCAGCTGGTTCGTCGGCCGGGTGCCTTTCGCCCTCAATGACGAAATGGGTGATGTCGTTGTGATGCAACTCGACAATCGCGATCAGCCGAAGACAATTTACATTGCCAAGCGAGCCAAGTGGCTGTGGAACGCGAATCCTCCGGCCTGGGTTCTTTCCGGAGTGCGAGTCTACACCTACGGCAACGATCATATCCCCCGCATCGAGAGCACGGAAGAACTTCGGATCACTTCGTGGTCCGAGACGCCCTGGAAGGTGCTGAGTTCGTCACAAAATCCCGAGTATCTCGGTATTCCGGGACTTACCATGTATCTGAATGCGAACCGTGAGTTTGATGATTTCTCGCTCGCTGCGTTCCGGACAAACTGGTGGTATGTCTTCGCCGAGCCAATGTCGTGCCTCTTTCTGCTGCTCGTCGCTGCACCGCTCGGGATTGTCTACTCGCGGCGCGGGGCGATGGGGGGCGTGACCGGAGCTATTGTGATTTTTGCCCTGATGTATGTGATGCGCGGCACCTTCCTTGCGCTGGGGCACAGTGATCGGCTCTCGCCTTTCGTTGCGGCGTGGTTGACCAACATTCTTGTCGGCATTACCGGTCTTGTTCTCCTTTGGCTGAAAGCCCGCAACCGCGAGGTCCCGAAGCTGAAGACCCTGCTTCGCACTCTCATCCGACGACCGCAACCCGGAGTCGCTTCCTGAGCGACGCACTTTTACACCCGATGGCCATTATTCAAGACTGGAAGATACGCTCGACCCACGCCCGGTGCGAGGTTTCGGGCGAGCCCTTTCTCGACGGCGATCAGTTTTACACCTGTATTTTTGACGAACCGGCCTCGGACGGATTCCTTCGTCGCGACTATTCAACGACTGCCTGGAAAAAGGTCCGCAAAAAGCTCGATCCGCCTCCGTTTTCCTTCTGGAAATCGACCTACAAAGCGCCGGTGCGGGCGACTGAGGACCATCGCACCGCCGATACGTCGGTTGAGGGAATGTTGCGCCGCTTCATTGACGAGGATGACCCGCGCACCGAAAAGGCGCGGTATATCCTTGCGCTGATGCTTGAACGAAAGAAAACGCTGATTCCCACCGATGTGAAGGAGACCGGGACCCGGACGCTTCTCTTTTATGAGCACGCCGACAACGGCGATGTCTTCATCGTGACAGATCCGGGGTTGAGGCTCGCCGAAATAGAGTCGGTTCAGCGGGAAGTCGTCGATCTACTTTCGGAGGAGGATCGTCGAGTCTCAGAGGAATCAGAGCCGGTCCCTGAAATGGCCGATAGCGATGCCAATGATCACAAAATGGGGCCCGAGGACGATGCTGAGGCAGCCGCCGGGCCCGAAGAGATGCCGGAAGGCGCCCGGCCCGGCAACACAAAGGTGAAGTGATCGGACTTGCGGGAGGGATGCCTCTGGCGTAGCGAAGGGGCCATTACGTATGAAACCGCAGGAGTGGAAGTGGGGATTGATCCTTGGTCTGGTAAACATCGGCTGGCTTGTCGTCTCATGGCTGGCGGGATGGCACGGTGGGCGCGTCGGACTTTTCCAGATGGCGGTTGTTCTCGGCTTTTTCTTTAGTTTTGCAGGTTTTGTCTTTGCCTTTCGTGAAATCACCCTCGCCGAGCCCGAGATTACTTTTTCCGAGGGGATTCGCTCAGGTGCTCTCATGGCTGCGGTTTCGGGATTTTTTACGGCCTTGGGATGGGGGCTTTATCTCGGATGGGTGAATCCGCTCATGCCTGCCCACCTCATCTCGGAGATTAGGGAGTATTACCTCAATGCCGGTATCGCGCCTGATCAGGTTGATGTGATTACCGCCGGGGCGGAGAAATCTTTCGGGGTGACCGCTTACATGATCAAAGGTGGTGCAGGCGCTTTCGTCACGGGAACTCTCTTCAGTGCGATCTTGATGGGATGGAACAAGTGGCAACAGCAGCGATGAAGGGAATTCGGAAAAGAATGTGGCTCACGGCGGGCCTGTCTCTCCTTATTCCCGCAGTGGCATGGTGGATTCTGATCGCGCTCGGTTATGTGAGTTCACCGGGGAAACCGGTTGGCCCGCCCTTCAATTTCTCTGATCGTATCGTCACGATCAAGGTCGCAAAAGGTGACGACGGACAGCTGCGCGCTACCTTCGACGGCCGGGACGGGGGGGGGATCGGACTCACGGGGGATGAATTTTTTACCGAGATTCAGAACCGCCATAAAAACCTGCCGTGGATCTACGGTCTTCTCGACGTCACCTCCCTGACCGGTGTTGTCTGGGTCATCTTCGGTCTTGCGGGGCAGGGGATCTTCACCGCCCGCATGATTGTCCAGTGGCAGGCGAGCGAGAAGGCACGGGCTTCGATCGTGCCACCCGCTTTCTGGTGGCTCAGTCTGCTCGGGGCTTCAATGCTGATGGTCTACTTTATCTGGCGTAAAGAGCTCGTCGGATTCATCGGCCAAAGCACCGGTTGGATTATCTACATCCGGAACCTCTGGTTCATTTACGGCGCCTCGAATGAGACGCCGGATGAGTGATTTTTCGGGGAGAACTACTCCGGGCTGCCGTCAGTAGGGAAGCTCGCGAAGGTAGATATTTTTAAAGGTTAGCTCGTTGCCGTGGTGCTGCAACTCGATCTGGTCGGCCCGCACGAGAGGGAGGATGCCGCTCTGGTCCCAGTAGTTCTCCAGTTCCGTGCGATCGACAACGAGCTTCCCGTTGAGCCAGATGCTGACGCGTTTGCCCACCATGCGGATGAGAAAGCGGTTCCACTCCCCGATAGGTTTGTCGGCAAGGGCGAGAGGCTGATTGCGGGTGCGCCTGTTGTTCCAGAGACCGCCCGAACCGAGGTTGCGTCCGGTGGCGTAGGCGGTAACCCATTCCTGCGGCGTCGCGGGTTTGCGCAGGGTCCCGTCTTTCTCTTTGATGGTCGCATCCCAGGGATCCCAGATCTGGATCTGAGGGGTGCCGCGCAGGTAGATGCCGCTGTCGGCACCGGCCGGGATCTTCCAGTCACAGTAGAGTTCAAAGTCGCCGTAGTCCTTTGCCGTGCAGAGACTTGCGCCTTTTCCGTCGTAGGTTAGGACGCCTTCTCTGACGCTCCAGTGGGCGTTCATGACCTCGTCGGCCTTCGCCTGTGCGGAAGCGAGGGCGTCACCGGTGAGGGCACGGCGTTCGACCGCATTGTTATGAGCAAGACCTTTCCAGCCGGAGAGATCTTTCCCATTGAAAAGGGCCGTAAAACCGACCGGCGGGGTGTTATCGACGGCATCAACTCCGCCGAGCGGATCGGAAGGAGTGAACTCGGCGACTTTGAGGTTGCGGAACTCCATCGGGTCACTGTGGCCGGCGAGAGCAATGCGACCAGTGCGGTTTCGGCGCCCGTTAAAACCCGGTTCGAGCGGCGCATGATCTTCGAGAAAGGCGTCGACAATGAGCGCACCATTCAGGATGACCATGATATGATCCTCGATCGCGACGATCGTCTGGGTGTTCCATTCTCCAACCGGCTTGAGATAACCGGTCTTCGCCGGGATATGGGCGTAGACGGATCCGTGAACCTGCCAGGGTTTCAGCCAGGAAAGTTTGCGGGGCTTGCCGTCAATGACTCCCTCGGCGTTGTAGGCGGCACCATCGTTGTCGAGGATCTGGATCTCAAGACCGTCCTGTGCGGCGCGACCTCCTGAAGGCACGCGGATGCCGATGCCGTTGTTTGCACTTTCCTGCATCTTGAACTCAAAGGTGAAAGCGAAGTCCGAATAGTCTCTCTCGGTCTCCAGATTTTTGCCGCCCGGCTTGCAGACGAGAACTCCATCCCGCACGACGTAGCCCTCGGTGTCGCCTGTCCAACCGCTTGTGTCCCTGCCGTTGAAGAGATCTCGCCAGGCGGCGGATTCAAGCATTGCAAGAGGCCGTTTTGCCGCTTCGCGATTGGGATCGGGCTTTGCGGCCGCCTCCTGAGCAGTAGCCGGCCATGCCGGGATGAGTGCGAGCAGGCCGAGGGCCATGGCATAGGAATGAATAAAGCGATTCGTCATGGCCGGATGAGAACACGTCCGGCCCCGCCTCACAATAACGTGGTTGCGCTGAACTCGCGTTCTCTTCACCCGAGGGGATCAGTGTGCTCTTCGAGAATTTCGTCGCTTCGCAGGATATGGGCCGCAGCCCGTTGCGGATTTGGGGTCGTTGCGATATGAAAAAGGGCGTCCCCCTCGTCGGCATGACCTTCACGGGTGATGCCGATAACGATCCCTTCGAATTCGCTGTGAATGACGGTTTCATGCCGACCGAAGGGATCGGCGATGAGTCCCAGTTTCGTCCCGGGAACAATGGCCTTACCGAGATCGATCAGAGGAATGACAAGCCCCCCCTGATGAGCGCGGACCCAGGTGGTGTTATTTGAAAAGACCGTGCGTGTGGCCGGTTCAGTCTCCTTGCGCTGCTTCGGCAGCATCCCGAGGTGGCGCATCACCGAATAAACCCCGCGGAGACCGTAGCGCACCGCGTCGGACGAAATCCGCAACGCCTCGCCGCCTTCGAAAAGCAAGGAGGGGATGCCGAGATTTCTCAAATGGTGGCGAAGCGAGCCTTCGCGCAGGCCCGTCTCGATGACAACGGGGGGCTTGAAGGCCATCGCCATTTCCGCCGCGACCGTGTCGCCCGGAGAGATGCGAATCTGCGGGAGGTTCGGGCGGCCTACCGCGCCCCCGTGAAAATCGATTGAATGGGTGCACTTTGTCACCACCTCCTGAACGAAAGTATTCGCAAGGCGTGACCCGAGGGATCCCGTGGAAGATCCCGGGAAAAGCCGGTTGAGATCACGCCGGTCCGGCAGATAGCGCCCCCGGTTGAGAAAGGAGGGCATGCATACCACGGGAACGATAAGAAGCGTCCCTGAGAGCCCCTGCAAATTTTTTGCCTGGAGAAGACGACGCAGGATTTCAACCCCGATCAGTTCGTCTCCATGAATGCCCGCAGTGAGAAGCAAGGCAGGCCCGGGCTTGCGCCCGCAACGCACATGCACACTCATCGTAACGGGCAAATATCCCGTCAGTGAACCAACGGGGAGGTCAATCACGCCCGACTCGCCGGGGAGAAAGGTAACGGTGCCGATCGTCAGTGGAGTGAAGTCGTTCATCTCGCCGGGAACCATGAAATGGAGCGGGAAGGTTCCGTTTTTACCCTTTCCCTTTAGTCCGGGTCGCTTTTTCTCCCTTACCCGATTTTTCGATGAACTCAATAATCATCCCGGCGATATCCTTTCCGGTGGCCCGTTCGATGCCCTCAAGCCCGGGAGAAGAGTTCACTTCCATCACGACCGGTCCGTGGTTCGAGCGCAACAGGTCAACCCCCGAGACATTGAGCCCGAGAATACTAGCCGCTCGGGTTGCGGTGGAGCGCTCTTCGGGGGTAATTTTGACGACCGAGGCGGTGCCGCCCCGATGGAGATTGGATCGAAATTCCCCTTCTTTCCCCTGGCGCTTCATCGCCGCAACGACTTTCCCGCCGACAACGAGGCAGCGAATGTCCGCCCCCCCGGCTTCCTTGATGTATTCCTGCGCAAGGATGTTCGCGTTGAGCCCCCGAAAGGCCTCGATGACCGATTCGGCCGCCTTGCGCGTCTCGGCGAGGACCACTCCGACGCCTTGGGTTCCCTCGAGCAGTTTGATCACGAGCGGCGCGCCGCCCACCTGGTCGATGAGTGCTTCGGTCGTGCGCGGGTCGTGCGCGAAGCCGGTCACGGGGAGGCCGATTCCTTTCCGGGCGAGTAACTGAAGGCTCCGCAATTTGTCCCGTGAACGCGAGATGGCGACTGATTCATTGACACTGCTAACGCCCATCATTTCGAACTGTCGCACCACCGCGCAACCAAAATGGGTGTAGGTCGCCCCGATCCGCGGGATCACGGCGTCAAAACCGTCCAGTTTTTCACTCCCGAGGAAAATGGCAGGACGCATCGACGTAATCTCCATGTGACAGCGGACGTAGTCGATCACCCGCATTTCGTGGCCGCGCCTTGTACCGGCTTCATAGAGAGCGTTCGTGGAATACAGTTTTTTGTTACGCGACAGAATGGCGATTTTCATGATTCGGAAAAGAGGGAAAAGGGTGGGGGCAGGTGACGGCGACGGGCCGTCACACCCGGTCGGCCTTGACGCGGCGCAGTGATTTTCCGATCTGGTAGGAGAGACCCGGATTCACAAGGAAGCGACCATTCATCGCAGTTCGGCCCAAAAGCATGCGAAATTTCATGTTATCACGGTTCGTGAGGCTGAATTCCACCTCCCAGGTGAGCCGCCCCAAGACGATCGGCACCGAGATAAACGGGCGAACTTCCTCGTGGCCACCGGAGTCCTTCACCGGACGCCGACTCAGGAGGGGCCGGTCGCACTCGACCGCGTAGTCGGGACGTTTCTGCAGCGGGTGGACAGTGAAACGGACCCGTTCTTCTCCCCGGCCGCCTGTATACATCTCGAGTCCACAGGTGTGCAGGCACGAGGTGCGGGCACCCGTGTCAACTTTGGCCTTAATCCGCGGAATCCCCAATTCGGGGATGGAGAGCCATTCACGCCATCCAATGATGTCGAGGTTGGGGCTGGACGGGTTCACGCTTGAAGATAACGCGAACTTCGCCAATCCCAAATGCTTAATGGATCAAAGAACGGATTTCAGGCCGGTCGAGCGGGAGTCAATAATGCCCTGAAAGCCCCCGTCGAACCGACTCACCCGCTAACCCGGAGGCCACAGGAGAGAACGTCCGGAGAGCAGATGAATGTGGAGATGGGGGACCGCCTCGCCGCCGTTGCGACCGTTGTTGATGACGAGGCGGAACCCCTTGTCGGTCGAGTTTACCCCGAGCCCGTCGGCTACCTTCCCCGCGACAATGAGCAAATGACCGAGCAGAGCACTGTCCTCGATCGTCGCTTCTCCGATACGCGGGATAGGTTTGCGCGGGATCACAAGCACGTGGACAGGGGCCTGTGGTGAGATGTCGTGAAAGGCGACCGCCAGATCGTCTTCATAGACAAACTCCGCAGGGATCTCGCGGGCGATGATTTTTTCGAAGAGAGTCATCGATCGCGGTCGTGTCAGGAGGCAATCACAAGGGTCAGATCCGGGCGCACGGCGGCGACTCGTGCGCGCATCTGGTCGACAAAATCCGTGATTTCGGTTTTCAATACTTCACAACGTCCGGTCCACTTTTTTGTAGAGACAAGGCGGCGCACACAGTTGCGAATGCCGTGGCATTCAACGGTGGTAGCCCCCCCGGACGCAGCGGACGTGAGCTGGTCTTCGAGGAGGTGAAAAAAGGCCAGTTCGTAGCCGCTCCCGGCCCGGCGAGCGAGTTCGCTGAGGGAAATACGGACGGGCGGGGGGGTCTTATCGATTTTTGCGGCGACGTGGTTAAGTCCGAGTGAAGTGAGGGTCTTCTCGATGCGGGCGAAGAGATCCTCGGAATCGATCACCGTCCCCTTATAGTGCTTCATCAGAAAGCTTTCGACACCCCGGGAAATGTCTTTTGCCATCCAGAGAGGCACATCGGTCCCGCTGGCGGCATTGGTAAGTGTCTCGGTAAGCCAGTCAGACTCGCACAGAGCGAGACTGGAAGAACCGATGCGAATGTAGGGCAGGGCGTGCGGCAGGGCGATCATGGCGAATCTCTCGGCGGGAGGAGCGGGTTGGTGGTCTGAATTACGGGGGGGTGGCGGAAAAAAATCTTTCGTCCTGCTCAGGAGCGGGACTCGAAAAGGTCGGGTTGAAGAAGGTGATCCATCGGAGAGTTCTCAAGAGACTCGATCACCTCACTGAACTCCCCCACATCCTGAAACTGGCGGTAGACAGAGGCGTAGCGGACAAAGGCGACCGGATCGATCTGCTGAAGGTGGGCCATGACCTTCGGCCCGATGATGCGGCTCGGGATCTCCCTGAGATTGTCGGCGGTCAGTTCGCTGACGATCTCCTCAACCGCGCTTTCAAGTTCGTCGATCGAGACTCTTCGCTTCTCGCAGGCCTTGATGAGGCCACCGAGAAGCTTTTCACGCTTGAAAGGTTCTCTCGTCCCGTCCCGTTTCACGACCAGGACATCGCGCCGCTCCACCTGCTCGTAGGTGGTGAAGCGGTGGGCACAGTGCAGACACTCCCGCCGACGCCGGATGGAAAAACCATCCTTCGAGAGGCGGGAATCGATAACCTTGTCTTCAAGGCTGTTGCATTTGACGCAGCGCATGGGAGAGAGCGAAAGGGAAACCGCACATCGTGCGACTCTTTTATCAGAGTTGCAACTAGATGTTGTGGTGTCAAATCGAAAACCACCACAAGATGTGGGTCTAACTCAAGGGATCGAAGGGTTTTCAGGCTGAATTGGAAAACGATAGCTGACCTTTTAAAAAGCGGAAAACATGGAAATTCAACCCTCAAGAAGGCAGGAGTTACGCGCTCACGAACAACCCTATCAGCCCGACACGCTCTGTCGTGAGAGGCCGGAGAAAATCACATCGATTCTTCGCTGAGCGGGTGAAGCCGGTTCGTGAGCGGAAAGTAGGCCCGCCTCATCGTCGCCCCGGCCTGCCAGACGCCGTGGACCATCTCAAGCGATTTCATGGATCGCTGAGCCGAACTCTTGGGTTCGCGGTCCTCATCGATGGCGGCGAGCCAGTCATTCACGAGGAGGCGGTTCGAGGCTTCGGTGCCGGTGAGCTTATCGACGGGTTCATGATACGGTTCGTCTTTCACAGGCCAGCGCTCCCATCGATCCTCCCTGTCGGGAGAGGCCGGGTCGCCCTCCATCAGTAAAGACAAGGTCGGCGGCATCCCCGCAAAGAGGCGGGCTTTGCCCCTGCTCCCGATGAACTCGATTCCCCACGGCCCGTGAAGGAGATGAAGGCGGCGATCGGTAACGTAAGAGACATGAACGCCGGAGTCCATCGCGAACTCGGCATGGATGGAATCACCGAGGAGCGGGCCGAGATCCTCCTTTGCCGAAAAATGGGCATCCTCGGCGATGACGGGGCGGCCTTCGCCGGTCATCTGCGCGGTGCAGTAGCTCGCCTCGCCGGCGAACCAGCGGACAAGATCAAAAAGATGCGTCCCGAGAACGAGGAGGTCTTCGCCGCCGGCGCGGTGGTCCATCATGCCGAAGACTTTCATCTCGATGAGGTCACCGATGAGTTCCTGCCGCTGCTGATGGAAGAGCTCGACGTGCGGGTCGCAGCGCATCTGGTGGACAACGGCGATTTTGAGATTCTTCCCGGCGGCAAGAGTGAGAAGTTCGTCGGCCTCCTTCAGGGTTCGGCAGAGCGGCCTCTCGCAGCAGACGTGAGCACCGGCTTCGAGGGCGGCCTTTACCATGTCGTAGTGCTGGTCCGTCCAGCGGGGCGCGACGGAGACGATATCGGGCTTTTCCCGCTCGAGCATTTCGCGATAATCGGAGTAGGCACGTTCGGCTCCGCTCCGGGCATGGGATTCCTGGAGCGCCTCGGCATTCCCATCGACAATGGCGACAAGACGAACGCCGTCGAGACGACGAAAAATGAGGTCGAGGCCGTGGCCGAAGTTCCCCCGGCCGGTGTGACCGATGACGGCGGCACGGTGTCCCTGGAAGACGGGAAGGGGAACTTCCTCCGGAGCGGAATGGCTTTCCTGAGAGCACGTTTCCGTCTCTCCAATACCGATGACGAGGTCTGAGAGTTTCCCGGACAGATCCGCACTATCGATAAATTCAGCTTCCAAGTCTTCAATCTTTTCCCCGGCTGATTCCGCCCGCGACTTTACCGTTCGGATCATTCCGGCGGCAGCCATTCCAGCGCTGCCATAGATCGAGTGTTGCTTTTTCGTATCGTCGTCAGACATAGCGGAACTGTTAAACCTGTCGGAACTTTCAGGCAATGCACAATTTCGAGGAGGTCCACCGCTGCGCTTACGGGCGAAATTCATGGGGATCTACCGCATTTCCGGCGCTTTCGCGCTTTTCAGCGGGCTTTCTCGAGGTTAACCATGATCCGATGCGTCTCCGCCCTTCCTTTTACGCTCCGCTCTCCGCCCTTGCGGGGATCCTCTTCTTTGCCCCTTGCGCCGGGGCCGAAGAAAGTCCCTACACCGTCAAGGAGGCTTCGCGGGATGGCATTGGGAAAGTGTATATGGGCCGTGAGATTTCCCAGACGGTAAGTTCGCACGCGATCTCGTGGCTGGAGCGCCGCGATCGCGAGGGTGAGGAAAAACCATCTCTGGTGATCGAGCATCTGGGGCTCAGGCCGACGGACGTCGTCGCCGATATCGGGGCTGGCTCCGGTTATTTCTCATTTCTTCTCGCACCTCTCGTTCCCGAGGGAAAAGTCATTGCCCAGGACATCCAGCAGGAGATGCTCGACTTCGTCGAGGGCACGAAAAAGCTGAAAAAGATTCTCAATGTTGAGCCGCTCCTCGGCACGATCGAAGACTCGCGCCTGCCCGCAAGCGGGGTCGATCTGGTCATCATGGTCGATGCCTACCACGAGTTTTCCCACCCGCGCGAAATGATGGAATCCATTGTCAAAGGGCTGACCCCGGGCGGCAGAGTCGTCTTCATCGAATACCGCGGCGAAGACCCCACCGTGCCGATCAAGCCGCTTCACAAGATGACCGTGAAGCAGATCACCGCCGAAATGGCTGCCGTCGGACTTGAATTCGCGGAAATTCGTGACTTTCTCCCTATTCAACACTTTATCGTCTTTCGAAAACCCGAGAACAAGCCTTCCGCTCCATGATTACCCGCCTCGCGCCGCTTCTTTTTGCCCTGTTGCCCGTGTCCGTCGCTACTTCGGGGGATAACTGGACCCAGTTCCGCGGTCCCGGCGCCCAGGGCGTCGTGGAGAATCCCGCACTGCCCGCAGAGTGGGACGAGACCGCGATCAAGTGGAAAGCGATGTTGAAGGGCTCGGGACAGTCCTCGCCGGTGATCTGGGAAGACAAACTGTTTCTCACGAGCGCTTCTCCCGACGGACGGGAGCGTTACCTGATTTGTCTCTCTGCCACCGACGGCAAGATACTCTGGGAGGAGACCATCGCCTGCGAAAAACCCGAAGACATCCATGTGATGAACAGTTACGCCACGCCGTCGTGTGCCACCGACGGCAAGCATGTCGTGGCCTTTTTCGGTCCCGGCGGCCTGCACTGCTATAGTATCGACGGGAAGAAGGAATGGTCAGTGCCTCTCGGTGACTTCACCGGCACCTGGGGGGTTGCCGCCTCACCTGTCATTGTGGATGGTATCGTGATCCAGAACGGCGATTCCGAGGGCCCTTCCCGACTCGTTGCGGTCGAACTCGCGACCGGTAAAATCGCCTGGGAAACGCCAAGAGAGACTAAGCCCAAGGGAGGATGGAGCACCCCGGCCCTAATAGAGCACGAAGGCAAAAAGGAACTCGTCCTCAACGGCGAATTCGGGGTGCAGGGTTACGACCCGGTCACGGGCAGGGAACTCTGGTTCTGCGAGGCACCGACCGGACGCGGCGAACCCGTCCCTGTTTACGCACGCGGCAAGCTCTACGTGGTCTGCGGCAAACCCGGCGACGCCTATTGTGTTTTACCGGGAGGGTCGGGCAACGTCACCGCGACAAATCGAATCTGGCTCGCCCCCCGTAAGGGCGGACGCGACCTTCCTTCGCCTTCGGTCGTGGGGGATTTCCTTGTCATTTCAAGTATGAGCGGCATCGTCAGCAGCTACGATGCCGAAACCGGGTTCGTCCACTATTCGGAGCGCCTTGGTGAGTCGATGGAGATCGCGGCCGCTCCGCTCGTGGCGAATGGACTGATCTATTACCAGACCGTTAAGGGCGGGAATGTCGTTGTCCTGCGACCCGGCAAGACTCTTGATGTCGTTGCTGTAAACTCTCTGGGGAACGGGGCAAAAGAGGAAAACTTCCGCGCTGTCCCGGTGCCGCTCGGCGACCGGCTTCTTCTGCGAGCCGGCTCCACCCTCTACTGTATCGGCAGATAAGCGAACAACGCCCTCCGTCGGAGCGGCGAAGGGGAGATTTTCCTCCGGCGGATGGCGGAAAAGCTCTGGACTAAGTGCCCCTTTCTGTTCTAGGATCTACGTCCCCTTCGGGGAATTCTTTTAATCATGAAAAACCTCCTCCTTACCTTTCTGTTCTTTTCCGCTCTCTCCCTTCCTGCCGCAGCGCAGAAAGGCGGAGTGGCGATCCTCGATATCGACGAAGTCGCGCGTCAGCTCGGAGTTGAAGAAAAAGTCCGCGTTGATCTGCTCAACATGCAGAACAGTCTCAATGCAGACCTCCAGCGCACCCAGACGACGATGCAAAATCAGATGAACGGGGTTGAAAAGGCTGCCGGTGAAAACCCCACCGAAGAGCAACAGAAACAGATCTTTGCGACCAATCAGCAACTCAACGAAGAATTCAACCGCATCAAGGCCCAGGCACAGCAGAGCCTGGCACAGGAGCGGGTCCGCATGATCAATGACTTTCGGGCACGACTCGAACCCATTGCTCTCAAGGCAGCCGAGGCACAAGGTCTTGATGTCGTGCTCATGAAAGTCACCCCGCCTCTTTTCGCCTACGCCACCAGCGTCGATATTACGCAGGCCACCACCAAGCTGGCCCTCGACGCCGGTATGCAGGTCACTGCTCCGGCCGAGACCACGCCTGTCACCGCTCCCTCCGGCACTGTTGCCCCGGCTCCCGCTCCGGCTCCGGCTCCCGCCGCCGGTGCGAAGAGCAAAGGCGATGCCGGGGAAAAGGGCAAAGCCAAGTCCGAGTAATCGCAACACGCCGGGGCCGCGTTCCCCCCCCAATACATTATGGCAACTAAAATTGGTATCATCGGAGCGGGTGGCATGGCCCGCTATCACATCGACGGATTCAGAAAAGCCGGCGCCGAGGTCGTCGCCATGGCCGACGTCAATGCTGAAGCCGCTACGATCTCTGCGAAGGCAAATGAGATCGAACACGTTTACGGGGACGTCGCCGAACTCCTCGCGAGCGACATCGACGCGGTTTCGATTATCGTGCCGAACAAGTTTCACGGGCCCCTCGCGATCCAGGCGCTCGAGTCCGGCAAGCACGTCTTTTGCGAGAAACCCCCGGCCATGAATGCGGCCGAGGTGCGTGAGATGATCGTCGCGCGTGACCGGGTCGGCAAACACCTCATGTTCAACTTCAACAACCGCGCGCGTCCCGAATCGCGCGAGATGATGAAGTTGATCGGAAGCGGCATGGTGGGCCGCATTAATTCCGCCCAGGCCAAGTGGATCCGCCGCGCCGGTATCCCCGGGTTCGGAGGATGGTTTACGACCAAGACCCTCTCCGGAGGTGGCCCCGTTATTGACCTGCTCCACATGCTTGATCTTGCGATGTATTTCATGGGCAACCCCAAGCCCGCCTATGTCACCGCACAGACCTTTGATGATCACATCAATAACAAGGATTTTAAGGGGCCCTGGGGTATTCCGGACCGTGAGGGGGGGATTACTGACGTCGAGTCCGCCGCCCATGGATTTGTCACCTTTGAGACCGGGCAGGTTCTTTCCTTCCAAATGTCGTGGGCCGAAATGATCAAGCGCGAAGAAGTCTCCGTCGTTTTTCAGGGGGTCAAAGCTGGTGGCAAGGTTGAGCGTCTTTTCGGCACCGACGGTCTCGACGAAACAGCGATCGACACCTGTGAAGTCTACACACAGGAGTCAGGCAGACGTATCGACACGACTGTAGAAGTGGAAGAGTGTCAGGACATGGGACGCATCAATTCCGCCGCCAACTTTGTGGAAACGATCGAGGGTCGCGCCCTGCCTCTAAACAACGCCGAACAGGGTCTCCAGCTGATGCAGATCATCGATGCCGTCTATGCGTCCGCCTCGTCGGGCCGGCCTGTCGCGATCTGATAGAGACACGCTGAAGGGACGGGCCGCCCGGCGATTTTTTTGCCGGAGGCCCCGATTTCAGGGGGGCGTTTATCCTCACCAGACTGAGCCCACTTTCCACTCTTCCATCAGCTCCACCGGGATGTCTTCGAGAAATCTCGAGGGACGCTGGAGCACTTCACCATTGAAGGAACCATACCAGAGGATAGGGTAGGTGAGGTAAAGCTCGTCTTTTGCCCGGGTCACGGCGACGTAGAAGAGTCTGCGCTCTTCCTCAAGGCCGCTTTGGTCCTCGCTGTCCTCATCGAGCACGCGGCTGTTGGGAAACATGCCGTCGGCGAGCCAGACGCAGAAGACGACTTTCCACTCGAGCCCCTTGGCCTGGTGGACGGAGCTGAGACAGACGGACTCTTTGTCGGGCTCTTCCTCGGTCGCGGCGACGGCGTCCTGTCCGGCGAGGAGGGAAAGCTGGCTGAGGAATTCCTGCAGGTCGTCGAACTTTTCGGCGTATTTCTCAAGCTGCAGAAGATCCTGCTTGCGGTTCTCGTAGTTCGGAAATTTGCTGCGCATGTATTCCTCGTAGACCCCGCCGAGGATGGAAGGCATCATGGGCGCGGGCGGTTTGGGGTCGCCCTCAGCGTTGACGAGTTCATCGAGGGTGTAGGCGAGTTGCTCCCATCCCGTTTTAGCCTTGGCCGCGACTTTGAAGGCGAGGAGATACCGGGAAAACGAGGTGACTTTGCTGAGGGCGCATCCTTCGCACCGCGTCCACTCACGCCAGAGATTATCAGCGCCTTTGTCTCCAACGCCGGGGAGCATTTTGACGAGGCGTTTAAAGGCGACTTCGTCGCGCCGGTTGGCGACGAACTTCATGAAGGCGGCGGCGTCTTTGATGTGGGCCTGTTCAAAGAAGCGCAACCCGCTCGTGATGACAAAGGGGATGCCGCGCTTGGTCAGCTCAAGCTGGATTTCCATCGCATGAAAATGGGCGCGATAGAGAACCGCGATTTCGTTGAGTTCGACACCCTCGTCCCGCAGCTCGAGGATGCGCTGGGCAACAAAAGCAGCCTGGGTATTGGTGTCCTGGAGCGGTGCCAGAGCGGGCAGAACGAGGCGATCGGGCCGGGCCGGCGCGAGATCTTTGCGGAATTGCTTCGTGTTCGGAGCGATCGCCGCGTTCGCGAGGGTGAGAATCTCGGGAACGGATCGGTAGTTTGTCTCGATGACGTATTTGGCCGCGCCGGGGTATTTATCGGGAAAATCGAGGATGTTGCGGAAGTCGGCCCCTCGCCACGAGTAGATGGACTGGGCATCGTCGCCGACGACCATGAGATTGTTCTGCGGAGCGGCGAGGAGGTCGATGAACTCGGCCTGGAGGGTGTTGGTGTCCTGATATTCGTCGACGAGGATCCACTCGAACTGGTGCTGGTATTGCTGACGAATCCCCGGATTTTCCTGAAGAAGACGAAGCGGCTTGATGAGGAGGTCATCAAAGTCCATCGAGTTCGTGGCCTTTTTTTTCCCCTCGTATCGCTCGTGCAGTTCGCTGATGGAGGCGGCGAGATGCTTGAAGTAGGGGTAACGACGATGAAGCAGGTCAGGGATTTCCACGCTGGTGTTGGTGGCGAGGCTGAAGATGTCGGCGAGAACTTCGGGTTTGGGAAAACGCGTCGCCTTGGTATCGACCTCGCTCTCGCCGATGACGGCGTTCATGATCTCCTTCTGGTCCTCGCGGTCCATGATGGAGAAGCTGCGCTCCCACCCGAGGAGGTCGGCATGGCGGCGGAGGATGCGGTTGCCGATGGAATGAAAGGTCCCTCCCCAGAGATCGCGGGTGTCGTAGGGGACGAGTTCCTCGACGCGGTTTAGCATCTCACGCGCGGCCTTGTTCGTGAAGGTGAGAAG
>DIVG01000029.1:110469-183801 GCA_002422425.1 Akkermansiaceae bacterium UBA6138
TTCAGTTCAGCCGCGTAGTCGATCTGCGACTTCGCATTCGTCGGGACTCGTTTGACAGTATATTCACGCGCCATCTTCGCCGGAGTTTAGTCCGCGAACACCGCTCTTGCGCAAATAAAACGCCGAACTCCCGTCCGATTTACATTTTCCTCGCGGCAGCTTCCGCCAACTGACTGCGCTCGCCACGTTCCAGGGTGACGTGCGAACTGCAGGACTCGTCGCGGAGACGGTCGCGAGTGTAAACAAGACCATTACTAAGTCTATCCACATAGGGGTTGTCGATTTGGGCAGGATCGCCCACAAGCACCAACTTGGACCCCTTCGCCATCCGTGTCACGATGGTTTTTGCCTCGAGGGGAGTTAATTGCTGAGCTTCGTCGAGAATAAAAAAGCGATTCGGGATGGATCGTCCGCGGATGTAGCAGAGAGCTTCGACTTCAATGAGACCCGACTCCAGGAACGGATCGTAGCTCTTTTTTCCACCGGCGGTGGGAAAAGAATCGTTCCCCCCTTTGCGGGGTCGGGCCTGCTGTTTGCGCTTGGAGGGGCCGACTTGTTCGGGGGTGAGAATAAATTCGAGGGCGTCGTAAACGGGCTTGAGCCAGGGATCGAGCTTTTCCTCAAGCGAACCGGGGAGGAAGCCGAGGGTATCACCCATGGGGATGACGGGACGGCTCACGGTGACTCCATTGTAGGCTCCGTCGAAGGTCATGTGCAGGGCGGAGGCGACGGCGAGAAGGGTCTTCCCCGTGCCGGCCTGACCGTAGCAGGTCACGAGGCTGATCTCGGGATTGAGGAGGGCGTCGAGAAAGCACTGCTGCCCGAGATTGAGCGGACGCAGCGGCACACCACGCTGGAGGCGGATCTGCTCGGGGATGACGAGTTTGTGAAAGGCTCCGTCGGTGCCCATGCGGGCGGGCATGGTGCGCTTTTCACCGGCTTTGAGGAGAACGTATTCGTTCGGGCTGACCCGCCGCACATGGGCGGGCAGGTCGAGGGAGCCGGCGCTGGCGAAGCGCTGGAGATCGTTGGGCTTGAGATCGACGACCATCTGCGAGGCGCCGACCTGGGCGCTGTCGACTTTGTCGTTCTGGTAGTCTTCACAGGGGATTCCGATGGCGAGGGCTTTGAGCTGGAGATTGAGATCCTTCGTCACGAGAATGGTGGGTGCCGTGTTTTTCTCGGCGATCATCCGGGTAGAGATGAGGATGCGGTTGTCGTTGCTCTCCTGTCCTCGGAAGACGTCGAGAAGCTCCTCGACGACGGCGCTTTTTGCTCCGGCGGCAGCCCGGGCGGGGACGAGACGAATGGAGCCGCCCTCGCGATTGGGAACCCCCGTGGTGGCTTCTGCGGGATACTTGGAAAAGAGCGCGGCGAGTTTGCGGTGGACGGTGCGGGCACTGGCTCCGCGCTCGGACTGCTCGTTCTTGAACTTGTCGAGTTCGCAGAGGACCTCAAGGGGAATGCAGAGGTGATTGTCGCCGAACCGGCTGAGGCAATTGGGGTCGTGCAGGAGAACGTTCGTATCAAGAACGAAGTTTTTCCCGAGAGGAGAGGGCGCCTTGAGTCCGCCTCCGTAAACGGTGCGCTTTTTGGCCTTGCCGGCCGTTTGGATCTCCGTTCCTCCGCCGGTTCCGAACATCTCGACCTGCACGGTCCCGTTCGCTTTTCCACCGGCACCCGTGTCGGATTGTAAGTCAGTCATAGGATCTAAAAATCGATTCGCGAGAACCATGACAACCGAGAATAGCGAGATCCTGGCCATCTTGTTTAAGAAAGTCAAAGTAATATCGGAAATTAAAACTCGCGAGCATGACATCCCGTCCCGCCCCGACGCCATGACCGGTGAGGAGTTGTCCGATGAGTTTTTCCACCCCGGCCTCGGTGAGCGGCAGGGTAAAGTGAGGTGACTCGACATCGACGTCGTGAATGTTCCAGTAGCAAACCCGGTCTTCCCGGCGCGGGAATTGATCGCGTATCATGGGGCGATGCTCTGACTCGAGCATGGCGACGACGAGATTGGCCTTGGTCAGATCAGCAAAACTCAGTCGAGTGGGAACGCGCCGTGTGAAGCTGCGGGGGATGTCGTGTTCGCCGAGACGTTCGCAGGCGCAGGGTGAGAGTGACATATCGGCGAGGTGGGGGAGGAATCCCCGTGAAGCCGCCCGCCAAAGGAGTCCGCTCTGCGGCGCGTGATAGTTGAACCAGGCCTCGGCATAACGGCGGCGGTAAAAATTACCGGTGCAGAGGAAGAGAACAGTTTGCCAGTCTTTCACGCGACCACTTGTCCCGTTTTCCCGTAACTAAAACCACTTCGGAAATGTGAAGGGTTCGACACGAAGGCTACGACACTATGCCGGGGTGGCTTCGCCGAGGATCTCAGCGAGGACGCGGAAAAGAAGGTCAAGATTGACCGGCTTCGGCAGGACCATCTGGGAGCCGGACTGGGCGACGGCCCCCTCGGAGAGCTCCGTCGAATCAACGAGGGCGGTAAGCATGAGCACCGGGACTCGCGCCAGGACAGGGTCGCTTTGAAGAGCTGCCTGGACATCACCGCCGTCCATGCCCGGCATCACGACATCGAGGAGGATAATATCAGGGTTAAAACGGCGAGCTGCCGTCAGGGCTCTGGTCGGATCATTCTCAATACAGACCTCGTAGCCCCCTCCGTTCTCAAGGTTCATTCGCAATAGTTCCGTGAACCCCTTCTCGTCATCGACCAGTAAGATTTTCCGAGCCATGCCTCTTCTCCGGTTAAAGTTTCCGATCTCTTCCCGAGAATGCCAGTGAGGTGGCGGGCATGTCAATCTTTTTCGCCTGATTCAACCGGCGCCTGTTTCGCTGTGGTGCGGACTTTTCCGGTTTCGAGCCTGGTGGGAAGAGTGAGCCGGGCAATGGCCCCGCGTTCGCGGCTGCGGTTGCGAAGCGTAAGCTGCCCGCCGTGCAGTTCGACGATGCGGCGGGCCACGGAAAGACCGAGACCCGTTCCGAGCCCGGTGGCTTTCGTGGTAAAAAAAGGGTCAAAGAGACGCCCGGCGTCGCCCGGTGCGATGCCGCACCCGTTATCGATGATCTCAAGGACGACGACACGGTCTCCCGAACGAAAGACATCCCGCGTGCGGGCTCCTTCATTCTTGATGACGTCATCAAGAGCCTCACTGCGAGCGCGGATTCTCACTTCGCGCACGCCCGAGTCGGCCATGGCATGGACGGCGTTAATGATGAGATTGATGAGAACCTGCTCGAACTTCGACATGTCCAGAAAGACCATCGGCAGATCAGGATCAATCGTCACCTTGACCGAAGTGTGTGAGCGCGTCAGCTCGTAGTTGATAAGAAGAAGAACCTCGTCGATGACCGTCCCCAGTTCGGTCGCCTCACGCGAAAGCGCCCGCTGCGAGGAAAAGTCAACGAGGCCCCGCACAATACGATCGGCCCGATCCACCGCCGTGCGCATTTGCTGCAGGATCGTCGCGATGTTGGGATCATCGGGAGTAATGCCTCGGGAAAGGTAATCGACGCCGAGAAGAAGCAGGGCGAGGGGATTTTTCACCTCATGCGCAACCCCGGCGGCGAGGCGGCCGATGGATTCGAGTTTCTCGGCCTGGATAAGCTGCATCTGAGTCTCCTGCAGCTCCTTATTAGTGGCAACAAGGTGACGGTTGAGCTGCTCAAGCTGCTCACGGGATTTCACCTGCTCGGTAATGTCCTCGCTGATGCCGACGACAAGAAGTCGACCGGTCTCTTTATCATGAACGGGAATTTTGACCGTGCGGAGATGGACCTCGCGACCGTTTTTGGTCTCGATGATCTCTTCGGGAACCTTCATCAGCATGCCCCTTTTGATGACGGCTTTGTCGACACTGCGGAAATAATCAGCCGACTCCTGTGAGAAGAGATCGTAATCGTTGCGTCCGAGGGCCCTCGCGGCACCCAGAGTGGTGACTTCCTCCTGCTTCTTGTTCCACAGGACAAAGCGAAAACCATCGGTGGCGTCTTTCGCGAAGACGGCGACAGGCAGATTATCGAGGACCGATTCGACGATGCTGTGCTCTTCCATGTCCTGTTCCCGGAACATGGATAACATATCTCCTCGAAGGAGAGAAGAAAAACCGGCCCGAAGAGGGACTCACGACTGCAACCGCCGGGGGCGGAGAGGAATCCGCCTAACGAAACTCCCGGTATTGGCTGCGCATCCGCTCTGTCGCCTCAATTGGGGAAACCGGAGTCGGGGCCGAGTAGCCGTCAGCGGTAACATCCGCGCCTGAACCTGAGGGGGTGCAACCGGCGAAGAGAAGCGGAAGGCTCGCGAAGAAGGCGAGTGAGGCAAGTAAAGTGATCGGTGAAGTTCTCATTTAAGAAGTGTGATGTGAAGCGCTCCCGGAATCAATCGAAAAGGCAGGTCGTCATTCCGCTGCTTCAGTCCCCCCGGGAATTACCCCTGTCGCTCACGCAGTGAGGCAAGTTCCTTCGCCTTTCGCTGAATTTCCTCGGGGGAGGGGAGCGAACCAAGGTCCAGTTCAGCGAGGACTTCGGCGGGGATGATGCCGGACTGCTGCAGCTTGGTCAGGCAACGCTTGCGTTCGTCGAGGGCTTTGTCGGGGCTGCGCTCTTTGGAAAAGCGGGATTTGGCCTTGTCACTCCGGGTCCGCAGACTTGAGTAAATATCCCCTCCAAGAAGTGAGGTAATGTCTACCTTCATGCTCTCACGGGCGACATCCTCCTGCTTCACCTCTTCGCCGTTGATCGGACCCGAACTGTATTTCGGGAACATGATCGCGACCTCGGGACAGACCCGGGAGCAGGCCGGGCAGTTCGTCTTGCAGTTGTCGTTGTTCTGAACCTGAATGCGCTTATCTTCATCAACGCCGTAAACGTCGAAGAGGCAAAAACTAAGGCACTGCATGCAGTTGGTGCAGCGGTCGTAGTCGATCACGGGGAACCAGGGCTTCCATGAGCCCGGCACCCCGGGCTGATTCAAGCCGACACTGAGTTCGTCGCGCACGGTTGAAACGAGGGCGACGATCTCATCGGGAGAGAGCCCGGATGTATCCCGAGTCGCGATTTTAATCGCCCCGCTGCCGTCGACAACTTCGGGAGTTCCTTTAGGAAAACGCCCCAGAACGACAACCGGAACCCGGGCAGACCGGCTCATGCGCGAGTCAGGGGCGGCGGTTTCTGTGACCCGCATGACGGAGTATCCCCGGTCGAGCAGCGCCAGAGTGACGGCGAGGCGTGAGTCGGCTGGCCACTTTTCAGCTCCGTTTCCCTCGTAGACGATGACTTGAACGGGACGGGTGTCGTTTTTCATTTTTCCTCGAAAAGACGCTGCGAGATTTCTTCGGCGCTGAGTTCGCGCATGTTGAGTACTTCGATGCGGTCCCCTTCAGGGAAGGGCGCACCGGCATGGTGAAAAAGCCACTTCACGGCACGTGGATAGCAGGCCACGATCCGGAGAGGGGCTTCACCGGAGATCATCTCGCCGAGGGCCTCGTCCTTGCGGGCGGCCATCTCGCAGAGGTCGGAGACGCATTCAAAGTTTGCCCCCGATTCACAAAGCCCGGCGAGGACCGCGTCTTTCGCGGAGACGGGGACGGCCTGGGCGAAGGCACAGCGACAATACAGAATCCTGGGAGGGGTTTCGCTCAAAAATAGAAGAGGTGAAGGTTATAGAACGCTTACCTATGATTCGATTCTTTCGGCCGGTATTCAAATGCAATTTCGGAGCGACTTGTCCGCGATGGCGCGGGATTTATGCCGGGAAATTTGGTTTCCAAGCGCTCCATATTCGTTACAATGGCATCGACGTGGCCCTACTGACTCCAGACTTTCGAACTTTCCGCGCTTTTTTGGTCCTTACCCTGGCCCTTCCAAGCGCTCCGGTCGCCTACGGGCAGGTTTCAGCGGCTGCGCCTCCGACTGGCCCTGACATCAGGCCGGTCGAACTCTCCGAGATACCTGACCGTTTTTTCCCGGTGCAGGACAGTTCCGGTTTTTTCTGGCAGGCTTTTGGTAACGGCGCGCTTGTTTCAGGCGATACTCCCTACTTACAGTCCGGCCTCAACCTTATCGTTGACGGCAGTCCGTTTACCCCCGTAAAAGCCCTCATCCGCGAGCCGGGGACAGGCCGGGAAAAAATCGATCTGCGCCTTGAGGAAAATCGCCCTGATCTCATCATTTCAAGGGATCTCTGGTTCGATACGCGCCGCTCAGCCGTGCGTGTCTTTGATACTCTGACAAACAACACCAAGACGGCGAAAGTCTTCTCTGTCTCGCTACGCACCACGTACCCTTTCGCCTGGCAGAGCCTTCACGGAACCGGGGGAGGATTACTCTCCCATGATCCGATGCTGCAACTCGGGGCTCGCGACTACAGCCTCTGCGTGCATTTCAGCCCCAGCGATGGGCGGCATGATACCCTGTTTGTGATGAGCTCGGAAAAGGGCGGGCAGATGGCGGAGTTGAAAGCCTCGGCCAATGCGCGGGAACTCACCTTTATCTACCCCCTTGAGATTCCGGCCGGCGAGTCCCGAAGCCTGCTCCACTGGATCATGCAGCGTAACCTGCCTGACGTAACCCGGGACCTCGCCGCGCTCTCCCCCTTCATCCAGAGAGATCGGCTCATTGTGCCCGAAATCGATCCTGCGAACTATGCGCAGGTAGTCAACTTTGCCGCGACTGCTTTTCAGATCGAGGCGACTGCCCCGGCCCAAATCAAAGCGCTCGTTGCCCTTAACCGCCTCACTGATCGGATTGGCTTCCACCGACGGTCCGAGGACATTAGGTGGATCAGTCCGACCAATCAAATTTCGGGCACGGTCAGACGCGAAGGGGTCCTGACAATAAACACGTCTTACTTCGGCGAAGCGGAGGTGAAGGTAGCCGAGATCGCGGCGATTCGCGGGGCTGCCGGTAGCGGGCGGAAACCTCTCGTTTTTCTGCGCGACGGTCGCGTTCTCACCGGTCCTGTCAGCGGGGGGGCTCTTGAATGGAGCATCGGGAGTCAGCCTCCGGGAACGCCCTCTGCCGCTATGGAGACGCTAGATGTAGCGGCTCTCAATCTGATGCTGTTCTCGACGGCGGCTAATGACGGAGCAGCCCCCGCAAACACGACCCATTTCGTTCAGTTAATCGACGGGACCGTCCTTCCGATAAACGCGGGGTCCAGCCTCTCGATGGACTTGGTGACCCCCTGGGGAGCGGAGCAATGGCTCTGGTCCGATCTTGTCGAGGCGAACCGGGTTATCCCGCCCGGCCCGGGGCTCCGCGTCCTTCACCGGGACGGATCGGAGATCTCGGCACTGCTCGCCGGTGCCGCCTGGTCACTTCCGACAGCGGCGGGACCTCTTGTCAACGTGCCCGTCACCGCGCTTGACAGCCTCTGGATGGCAGGAGGCACGACGGGGGCCGGGGCTGCCGCAGGAAATTCGTGGCTTGATTTTGCGGAAGTGCCGACAGGCCAGGGGCCAGCGACGGGTTTTCTTCTGGAAGGTAATCAGCTGGTCAAGGCGGACTTCGCCAGTGAAAAGATTTCGCTTCGTCAAGGAGAGCAGGAATGGCAGATCGAGACCTCGCGTATTGTGGAGCTCCGCCGCCCCCCCGAACCTGAGGCAAGCGGCTTTATCGAAGTCGAGCTGGCATCTGGCGAAAAACTCACCGGCAGACTGTCCGGATCCTTTCTCAACATCGCAAGGAACGGTGCCGCATTCGAGATCCCGGTCAGCTGGGTCCTGGGCTATCGTCGTGGCAACACCTGACGCATGATCCATCACCTTTTATCCTTCCGCTCGTTCACGATGAGCATCGCGATCTTGGCGATCTCCGTCAAACGGGCCGACACATGCTCTGCACAAGAGCCCTCTTCCCCGCCCCCGAACACTCAGGCGGTCATCGCGCATGAAACGCCCGGGCTGATCCCCGCCGCCTTCGGGGTCCGGACAGATCGCGAGGGGAATTCGTGGAGTGTGGAGCGTGACGGGAATATCGGCCGAATCGGCACGACAATGGTCAACAGCGGTCTCGCCCTGAGCGTGAATGATGAAAAGTTTGCCGGTTTCCAGCCGATGATGACGGCGGACGGAGCCGAGTTTGTCTTCCAGGGAGCGCCCTTCGCCCAGCTCCCCGGGTTGCAGGCGCAGCGGAGGGTACGCGTGCTTGACCGCAGCGGAGGACTTCGCTATGCGGAGCTCTTTTACAACGGTTCGACTAACCCGATGGAGTTCTCAATCGGGCTCATGACCCATTTTTCGGGGAATTATCAGACCTTTTTGAGCGACCGTGGGCGAAGCGAACCCTTCATCCTGGGCCAATCCGAGTCCGGGATCATCGTCATGCCCGGGGCTTCGCAATCGACCCGGGCTTTTCTCTTCACGCTGGCGGATCCCGGCGCCGGGGTGAAACCAACGATATCCTCCCAGAATCGTTACGGACTCACCTTTCGTTATCAGATCAGGCTCGCCCCGGGAGAAACGGCTGTCATTGTCCACCACGTCACTCAGGTTGTGATACCGCAAAGCTTTGATCGCCCCGCCCTCGTCTCCCTGACACGCCCTCACGCTCTCCGGAGTCTGCGCTACACGTTTGACGACGACTGGACTGACGCCGTTGTTAACTGCAGCGCCGAAAGCGCCGGATCGGCGCGCGAAGCCCTCCTGAAAGGCGGCCCGTCCTCTCTAGGCCTCGTCCCCGGCGCTATCGATACTCTCGCTATCGGCGACGTGACGAGACTTTTCGGGCGAGCGGAAGGTGGCCCTGTCCATCTGAAAGGACGCTACGGTGAAATCCGAATCGCCTTGGAAAATGTTGCCGCGATCTCCGGCGAAGGAAACAGCAGCCGCCGCGAGGCGAGAGTTTTTCTTAAAGATGGCCAGGTATTTGCCGGAGCAATGACCGCCCCGGACCTCTCGTTTGTTCAGACGGGCGGCGCCCGTCTTAGTCTTGACCCGGCCACCCTTGACCGGCTCGTTCTCGCCGACAGGGGCGAGGGCAGGGACTGGACCACCGACTCGCTCGCGCTGGTTGAGACCTATGGAGGAGACCGCATCAAAATTCGTGATCTTGCCGCTTTCACCCTGAATCTGGCCACTTCCTGGGGTGCGCTTCCGGTCTCGCTCGATACGCTTGATTGGCTGCGACAGGTCGAGGGGCAGATGGGATGCCGAGTGAAATTAAAGGATGGCACCACCGTAATCGGCTTTCCAGAGGACGAGGAAATCTCAATCGGCGAAACGGATTTGGGATCGATATCAATAAACAGGAGGGAGTTAATGAGCATTTTTACGCCTCATTCCTCCTCTTTTTCTCCGAGTGCCTCGCCAGCCCCCATTGAAACGGTAACTCGCGTCATGGGAGGACAGGAGCTCGTTGGATCGTTATTGGACACAAATCTGCCAGTCATCACCGAAGGTAATCGACTAGAGATGAATACCTCTGAAATTCGAAAAATCCGACGCCTTGAGGCCACTACCGGAGAACTCCCGGTCATCGCGGCGGAATCGCCGACCTTCGCTTTCGAGCGCTGGGATGGGGGAAAAGTCACCGGATACCTTGGCCTCGACTTTCTCTCCATCGAGGTGGAAGGGCGAAACTGGCTGGTGCCTTCCCGCGAAGTTGCTGAAATCGAAGCGGCATCCCCGCTTCTGACGCCCGATTCCCTCGAAAAAATCAAGGCCCTGATCGTTCAGCTTGCTGACGATGACTGGGCCGCCCGGGAAGAGGCAACCCGGGACCTCGGCGCATTTGGCTACCTTGCGAGACCTGTCCTGCAACGTGAACTTGGCACAACGAAGGACCCCGAAGTGGCACGTCGCATCGGGAAAGTGCTGGCCGACCTCAACTGATCCCGCGTAACCCTTTCTGTATTTCTTGGAAACTGCCTCTCATTCTTCTGACTACCCGGGTGCCGTGCGGCAGGTGAGATCCCGTCTCGCGCTGGTGCGCTTTGCCGACGGGCTCCGCCGCACCCATTTTGCCATCGGTATTTTTGCGCTCATCGTTGTTGCTTACCTGCGTCTTGGAGCGGATTGGCGCTCGGGGGATGCCTTTATCGTCCTCGGGATCATTGGCTGCTGGCTTGCGGGGGCATGGATCCGTGCACTCCTAGGCCTGCCGGAAAACATGACCGCCCTGCTGCTGCTTGACCGGCGGGGAAACTGGAAAGATTGCTTTTCATCCGCATGGGAGTTTCTGCAAGACCCGGCACCATCCGCCGCCAGGACGCTCCATCTTGAGTATGCCGCAGCACGACTTCCCGCAGCCGTAAAGGCGCTGCCTTTGGTTTTTCCGCTTCCCTCTCTGAAGTGGGTTTGGGTCGCTCCTCTCATGGCGACCCTCTTCGCTATGAGTCCCTGGCTTCGCACCACGCCCGACTCCCGTGACCTTGAACTCACCGAAGGCATGAAAGATGCCGCCGCGTTGCAGGCGGAGGAGCTGCGTCGCGAAGCCGCGCGCCTCCGTGACCTCTCAGCCCTGACGGTAGAGCAAAAAAAACAAATCGAAGCTCTCGGTATCGATGTCGATGCCGTGGCGGAAAAGCTGGCCGATCCGAACGGGCTCACTACCGGGGAGATGCTGGAGTCGCTCGAGGGCCAGGCTCGGGAGGCAGCAAAACTTGCCGAGTCCCTCGGACTCTTTCCCGACGGATGGGCTTCGGAAGCGCTGATCGAAGCGATGAGTCAGCAGCCGGATACGGCTGATCTCAGCCTGTTTATCCGCGATAAAGCGGCGGCCCCGGCCGCCACCGAGGCAATGCGTCTGCACGCTCTGCTGGACGACGGAGGGATCACAGACGAAACGCAGGAACGCATAACCCGCTCCCTGGAGTCCATTATGCGGGAGGCGAATGACAACGACCGCAGCCGCCCCGTCGGGGAACGCTTCGGAAACGCCTCTCTCAAAATGAGCAGTGCCCAGCCGAAACCGGCGGCGAGGGAGTTCGAGGAATTGTCCCGATTTTTTCGGGATGCCGCCGGCCGGGAGGAAGCCGTTCAGAAATTAAAGAGGCTCGCCGAAGTGCTGCGGGAAGCCGGGAGCGAAATTAGCGGCAGTGAGTTGGCGAAGATGGAGCCTATCGCCGCCACGGCCGGGACGGGTCCGAACCCTTCCGATGGCCTTCGATCTCTCGATGCGGAAGGTCCTGGCGACAACTCCAGGGGCCTGGCGGCACCGGGAATCACTCCCGAAGGGGGCGAAGAATCCCGGGAAATTCCGCTCGCCGCCGCGCCGCCGACCGGAGCGCTCGATAGTCAGAAAGTTCCTGTCCCCGGGGCAGCCCCGGGCGAGGGTGCCGAAGGCGGGATGGGCAGTGAAGCTGACAAGGGTGAGCAGGCGTTCTCCGCACCGGTCCCGGGAGAACCGCCCGCAGACGGCAAATCCGGTTCGGCACTCGGCATGAGTAATCAATCACAGAAAGGGGAAGGCGAAGGCGGCATGCTAAGCGCTCCGGTACCCGGTATGGATCCCGGTCAGTCGGCCCCCGGTGCCGGCTTGAGCTTAGGGGCAGGGGCCTCGGCCCAGTCGGGCAAAGGAGGTGACCAGGCCGGGACAGGCTCGGCTGAAATGACTGAAGAGACCGCTGCCGAAGCACTGAAGGCGACCGGTGACTCCCGGGTGGCTGCTCGTGCCGGAGCCGAGGGAGAGTCCGTCTTGAAGAGCATCGAAGGAGAGGCAAGGACGGAAAAGGCTGCTCGAACCCGTCGGGAAATCGCGACTGACTTTATCGCGGTGGAAGAGCAGGCACTCGATGACCAGGCGCTCCCGCTCTCACGGAGACAGCACGTCCTGCGCTATTTTTCCGCGATTCGGCGGCAATTTGAAAAGGACGGGGAAGAGTAGACTCCTGCCTTCCTCCCCGGGATTGATTTCGAGCGCGACACGACGATTGATTGAAGTACTTTATATGAGAAACAGCCACGAACTCGGACAGGATCTGGAGCGATTCAGAGACAGGTTTCACTCCCTGAAGACAGAAATCCAGAAAGCCATTGTCGGATACGATGAGCTTCTCACGGACACCCTCGTGGCGGTCTTTGCCAGAGGGCACATCCTTCTCGAAGGGGTTCCCGGACTCGGTAAGACCTTCCTCGTTCAGACACTTTCGCAAGTGCTCGGCCTGACCCCGGGGCGCATTCAGTGCACGCCCGACCTGATGCCTGCGGATATCCTCGGCACTCACATTGTAAACGAGAACGAAGAGGGACGCAGGGTCATGCATTTCGAAAAGGGACCGGTCTTTGCCAATCTCGTCCTCGTCGATGAAGTCAACCGGGCGACTCCGAAAACGCAGGCAGCCCTGCTTGAAGTGATGCAGGAAGGGGCGGTTACTGCCGGCGGCGAGACAATGCCCCTGCCCAAACCCTTCTTTGTTATGGCGACACAGAACCCGATGGAGATGGAGGGCACCTACCCGCTGCCGGAAGCTCAGGCCGACCGTTTCCTTTTCAAGCTGCGCGTTCCCTTTCCGGACCGTGCCACCCTCGTCGAGATCTCGCGCCGGACAGCCTCCTTCGACATGCCCGAACTCTCCCGCATCCTCAATGGGGAGGAGTTGATCACTTTCCAAAAAATCGTCTCGGAAGTGCCCGTGGCCGATCACGTTAACGAATACGCCGCGCGCATCGTCCTTGCAACCCACCCGGGGGACGAGGGCCAGACGGCGAGTGTCGCCAAATACGTCAGTTATGGGGCCAGCCCTCGCGGGATGCAGTCTCTCATCCGCGGCGCACGCATCCACTGCGCGCTCGACGGGCGCACCGCCGTCTCGGTTGAGGACGTAAAACGAGTCGCCCTCCCGGCCTTGCGTCATCGCGTGATTCTGAACTTCCAGGGAGAGGCCGAATCGAAGAGTGTCGATCTGCTCGTGCAGGAAGTTATCGACAGCATTTCCCCGACTGGTCCGGCCTGATGAAAAAAGCACTGACGAACTGCCGACAAGAGATACGACAGGGGTGGCTCTGTCTTCTCGTCGCGTTCGCCGGTTTGCCGTTCGCGACGGGGCAGGAGCTCACGGAAGAACAGTTTATCGCCAGCTCGCTCCGCGATCGAACCGCCCTGCACTATGACCCGCTCCTCGACCCCCCCCTTGAATCCCTCATTAAGCTCTATCGCGCGTCCGAGCGGGTTGATGAGCTCATTGGTCTCTACCGCAGTCATGTAGGGCAGTATCCCGAAGATGCCGGAGCCAAGACCGTGCTCATCCGGATCCTGCGCCGGGTGGATCGAGCCGGAGCCGAGGAAATGATCGCCGCCGCAGTCCCTTTGCATCCGGATTTCGCCCCGCTGCAGTATATCCTGTTCCGCTTCCTTGAAGAGCGCGGGGACAGCAGGGCAACGGAGGCACTCTCCCGCGCGATCGATCTTGAAACAAATCCCGCCCGCCGTAGCGATTGGCTTGAGCAACTACTGCAATTGTCGGAGGCCGAGTCCGCCCGCTCGCTTGCCGACCTGCAGTTCAACAAGCTCCTCGCTCTCGAAAATCAGTCTGCCGAAAGTTTTCTCGCTCTCGCCAGGCTGATGCAGCGCTATCAGTTCTGGGAGCTCAGCCTCAGGGCACTGAACAAGGCCAAAGCGGCACGCCCGGATCCCGAGGCGCTCGTGGAAGCGGACGTCATGCTTGCGGGAGCTCAGGCCCAGTTGGGAAATCGGATTGATGCCGGGCGTATGCTCGACGCTCTTTTAAAACGCCTTTCTGCGGATCATTGGAGAAGGCGCGAAATAGTCAGCCTGCGGGTTAGCGTGCTCGCCACTGACACGGAGCGCGAAGAAATGCTCGAAATACTGAAAACGGCCTATCTCAACAATCCCCGCGTTGAAATCTCTGTCCTCGACTACGTCGATATGCTGGCCGCTTCGGAGCGGCAAACCGAAGCGGTCAAGGTCATTCTTGCGGCCCTCGCCGAATCGCCCGGTTCCCGCCTGACCGAAAGCCGGGCGCTTGAGTTGCTCGAAACAGCGCCCGATCCCGCTGCCTATGTGACGCTTCTTGAGCAGCGCCTCGAACTCGCTCCAGATCGGTCCGATCTGCGTTTTCGCCTCATTAAAGCTTATTACGCGGCCGGGCGTGACGCCGATGCCGCGCAGGATTTCAAAACGCTGGTCGCCGGGGTAGCTCCCAATGAAGTGTCGGCACGACTTCTTGAATTGCAGCGTTACCTCCGGTCGATTGACCGGATCGACGCGGCGGCACCTTATCTCGAGAACTATGTGCGCAGCCACCCGACCCGCCTCGACATCGCCCGCGAGCTTGCCGAGGTATATGCCGAAAGTCAGGCCCTGGCGGAAATTGATGGCCTTGTGAGGAGTCTAAACACGTCTGAAGCAGATGCTTCAGGGGTGATCGACCTTGCAGAATTTCTCATCAGCCGTGACTTCTTCATACCGGCCCGCGTTCTTGTGACCTCAAAACTGGGGCTCGAACCAAAACAGTTTGAGCTTGGACTGCTTTTGATCGAGATCCTCGGAAAGACGGGAGACAGTGCCGGCGCGGACCGACAGATTGCTTCAAGCCGCGAGCTTGCCGACACGGCACCACGCTACGCTCGCTGGCTTGAGGAAGCCGTCGCGGCACACCGCCGCCTTGAGACGCTTGCCGGATTCTTCGACTCGGAGCAAAACCGGTTTTCCTTCGCCGAGAACGATTGGTCGGCGGATAAGATCGAGAAATTTCTCATTCTTTGCGAAGTGGGAAAACAACAGCTCTTCAGCGATCGCGTCGCGCGCGGTATCCGCGAGCGGCTCGCCCAGCCTGGAATCGCCGCGCAGTTGCGGATGAGACTGCGGAACTTCCTCGTCGGCGTATTGGAGAACGATCCCGAGGCGGCGGGTGAGGTCGAAGGGCAGTTGAAGCTGCTCGCCGCTGAGGACCCCGCCAACCGCCCTGAATACGAACTCCGGCGAGCTCTCGTTTATCATCGCAACCAACGAGTCGATCTTGCTCAAAAGCTCGTTGCGGGAATCGATCTCACCGAAATAAGCTCCGCGCAGCTCTTGCGCGACGCAGTCGAGATCCTCATCGATTATGGATTTCTCAAGGAGGCGGATTCCGCCCTTGGAGCGATCAATCGGCTGGAACCTCGCGATCTTCTGAGCTGGGAGAGACGGCTCCTCGTTCTTGTGACACTGCGGCAGGAGACAGTCTTCCGCAGCGTGATCCGCAGCCTGCGCAGCGGCGATGCGGGAATCACACTCAGAGAACTCTCCAACCGCTCTCTTGATGAACATCTCAGCGGGTCTTACTGGCGCTCAATTTCCGCACTCATGGCATCGGGAGAGTTGCAGCTCGAAGAAGTTCTGCCTCTGCTTGCGTCAGCGGAGCGCGAGGATCTCACGAGCGGCTCACGGCTCTGGGCTGAATGGACTCGCGCCCTGGTCCTCACCCGGCTCGGGCGCGATGAGGAGGCGGGGGAGGCGATTAGTCGTTTCAGTGAACTTGCCAGGGTAGAGAAAGTGGCGGCGGTGAACTTTCCCGACGGTCTCGTCCTCTCGGTCGATGCCGCCTCGGATTTCCTCACCCCGCGAACCGCCTCCGAGTCCTCCGGCAGAAGCTTAACCGCCGATTTTCTCATCGATCAACCGGTGATGCGCTGGGCTTTCGAGCTGCCCGGCATCTCACGCATTGTCTTTGTCGGACACGCAGGCACTGCCGTTGTCATTTTTGATGACACCGACTCCGTCCACGTCATCGACACCGTCACGGGAAAATTGGCCTGGCGGAAATTCTACGGGGAGCAGACAGGGCTAAGAGCATCGCGCCGCCCCGCTGCCTTCGATGAAGTTCCCGTCCCCGGATTCCTGAGTGGATCCATTGACGAAGAGGACAAGAGCGGCAAAGCTCCCCGGTCGTTTGCGCTCAACTCCGACCGCTTTTTCCTGGTGCGTGGGGATGCGTTCTGCGCCTTTGCCGTGGCCGATGGGACACTTATCTGGAGCGCGCCGCTGACGAATCCTCCCGGGAAAGAGGGTCATTCTGCAGACGGGGCCAGTCGTCCTCCGATCAGTTTTGTCGTGGAAGCCGAAAAGGCCGTCGTGTTTAACCCGGCGACGCAACTCCTGACCTGCCTCGAAACGGCTTCCGGCAAACTCCTCTGGACGACTAAAATCGGCGGGGAGATGAGAGGGGAGACCGGCGGAATGTTCTCGTTGAACACCGGGCTCACGCTTCGCGAGGGGCATGTCTTCGTCTACGGGCAGGATTCAGCGATCGTTGAAGCGGGTTCAGGCAAGGTGGTCTGGAGTTTCAGCGGAGAAGAAACGGCGGTTTTCCCCCTCGTCCTGCGCGAATCGCGTGACGAGCCGGTCGAGTCTGCGGGGGCCTTGACAAACACGCCTCCGATCACGGGCAAGGCGGTGCCTCCGGATCCTGTTAGCTCCCTTCGGCAAGCAACCCTCTATGACTTTCAGTCGAAAAGCGACCCCGGCGGTATCAATCCCCCGGCTTTTCTTTCCGCTCCCTCGGCCCTGGTCGGCCCCGGGGTTTTCTGGGCAAGGGAACGCCTCCGTCGCGACGATGCCAGCTATGCGGACATTGCGGAAGGCTATCTCATGCTCATGCAGGGAGGTAAGGTAAGGCGCATCTCGACCCGTCTCCCTCTTGCCTCGAGGGAACTTCCCTCGGGAGGATCCTACCTGGGACAAACCGGGAACCATGCCTGGTTCCTCGATGGCGAATCCCTTCACCACGTCGATTTTTTCAGGGAGAGGGCCTCCCAGCTGGTCATTCGGGACCTTGGAGACCCCGCTACCGTTCGAGGAACGATCGTCGGAAACCAACTGGTGGTCCGGGGGAACCGGTCACTCAAGGTCATCAACGCCCGCACCGGGCAGCTGATCGGAGAGGCACCCCTGCCGGCCAGGCTCATTGAATATCTCAACCACTCCGGGCTAGACGTGCCGGATTCGGCAGGGGCGAGGGCGGTCTGGCAGGGAAGAATCTACCGCGAGGGACAAGGTTACCCGGGCTATTGCCTTCCCGTTACGGATCTCGTGAGCGGCAGCCGATACTTCACGACCTTCGGCAATCGCACGCTCGTCTGCCTTGAAGCCCGTCCCACGGGCGAAGCGGGGTCCGCCAGGCTCCTCCCTGCTGTGTCGACCGCCCTCTCCCCGTCCCGTTAAGCTTCTCCATGTCGATACAGAATCCCAGCCCCCCCCGTGAAGAACTCTTCGACGCCGAGTTTCTCGACCGGCTTCGCGCTCTCTTTCTGCGCTTGCGAAAGCGGAAACAACTCAGACGGAAAGGTCTTCAGTCAACACCGGCGACAGGATTCACGAGGGAGTTCAAAGATTTTCGCCACTACACTCCAAAAGATGACTTCCGCTCGATTGATTGGCGACTTTATGCTCGTCTCGATCGGCTCTTTGTGCGGCTTTACGAAGAAATTCAAGAATTTCATGTTCATATTGTCGTCGATACAAGCGCCTCGATGGTGGAACCCTTTCCCGAGAAGCGGCTCACGAGTCTTAAGCTGGCTGTGGCGCTCGGCTATATGGGGCTTGTCGGGCACCATCGTGTCAGCCTGTATTCGATCGGTGACCATCTCACCGACCCTCCACCACCTATGAAAGGGCAGGGGAGCTTTCAGCGGGTAATTGATTTCGCCCGCGATCTCCAATACGGGGGCCTGACCGATCTCAACCGATGCTTCCAGGATTTCCAGCCCGGAAGGCGAAGATACGGGATCATTTTCGTCATTTCCGACCTCTATGGTCGCGACATTAACGAGGCGCGCGAGGCAATCCGCCATGCCGGGGCGTGGCCTGGAGAAGTGCATTTCATTCAGGTCTTTCACCCCTGGGAGGAAAAACCCGATGTTGAGGGTGAAATCGAACTCTTCGATGTGGAAACACAAGAGCACCGTCGCCTCTGGTTCACTCCGCGCGACCGCGAGCGCTACGAGGCCACCTACCGGGATTTCCTCGGTGATATCGAGAAAACTTGCCAGTCACGGCAGATCGATTACCAGCGCTGGAGAACCGATTATCCCTTTGATGAACTCTTTCTCGACCTTCTCTCGCGAGGTTCGGCGCTCGCGGGCAACAGCTAATTCCGCCTGATATTGATGCAATTTCTCAATCCAGGTCTTTTGTGGTTGCTGCTTCTCGGAGTCATCCCGGTAATGCTCTATCTTTTCCGGCGACGCTCAAAGCGGGTCAGGGTCTCGACTCTCGTCTTTTTCAAAACCCTCGCCCAAGAGCACCAGGAGTCCGCCTGGCTGCGACGGATTAAAAAATGGCTCTCCTTCCTCCTTACCTTCGCCCTGCTTGCGATCACGGTCTTTGTGCTCTCCCGTCTCATTGTAAAACAAGATGATGCCGATCAATATCGCACTGTTGTAATCCTCCTCGATCGCTCCGCATCGATGGAAGTGAGGGGCGAAGGCGGCGAAACAAGGATGGACGAAGCTAAACGTCTCCTCAAAGAACGCCTCAAAAAAGTCCCCGAAGAGGTCGGCGTCGCCCTGATTGCCTACGATGTTCGCCCCGAAGTCCTCCAGGCCCGCACCCTGAAGAGACGGGAACTGCTTACCCGCCTCGATTCGGTAACACCACGTCCCATCCCCGGCCGGATCGATGCCGCTTTCGAGTCCGCAAAAATGCTTGCGGGGCTGGAGCCGCCGGCCGCCATTTGGCACATCAGTGACGAGCTTCTCCACGCAGGAGAAGGCGTGGACGCCACCGGAACGGATCCCGATTTTTCGGTGCCGGGCGGGATCGCGGTGTCGCTTCCTGACCGGATCGCTCTCCGCGAGCTCAATCTCGGGTTACCTGAAGTCAGTAATGCCGGCATCACCGCCCTGCAGTTGCGGCCAGTCCCTCTCGAATATTCACGCTACGATACCTACGTCGAGGTTTCACTGAATCGCGATGCGCCGGCGCCGCTCCCGGTTCGGCTTAATCTCAGCGTCGGCGGTATCCCAAGCCAGTTCCGCGAAGTCGAGCTCGCCCCGGGGGAGAAGGCCGGCTTGACCTTCCGCATTAACGGAGCCCGCGACCAGATCCTGCGGATTTGGATTGAGAGTGAAAATGACGATTTCGCCCTGGATGACCAGGTGATCCTTCCGCTCCCTGATGTCAGTCCCCTCCTCGCCGCGTGGATCCGACCCGACGAGAGCGAGGATCCTTACACTCGCTTTGCCCTTTCTTCGATTCAGGAGACCGGCACTTTTGAGCTTCTCAAGGGTGGTCCCGGGTCCTGGCCTCTCTCGGAAAAAGTCGATGCGGTCATTTTCGACGGCTGGCTGCCGCCCGAATGGCCGCTCGATGTCCCCGTAGTCGTGATTAATCCTCCCGGTAGTTCCGGCCCCGTTATCGCGAAAAAGCTTGAGGCGGGTATCCCTTACGATTCGGTCAGCGTCGGGAACGAGGATCACCCCGTCCTCTTCCGCATCAGCAGCAGTCGTGTCGCGGTGACGCGGACCGCTCTTTTCGAGGCGAGGGGTTCGCTCGAACCTCTTTGGATGGCGGGGAAAGACCCCATCCTCGCCGCCGGCGAAGTCAACGGTCAGCGACTCGTCGTCATGGGTTTCTCACCGGGGCTTTCCGACCGCCTCCCTCTGACCGCTTCGTTCCCGATTCTGATGGGCAATGCCCTTTTCTGGTGTGTCGACCAAAAAGATAATCCGGATCGGGGCCGCCTTTTCTCGACGGGCGATCTCGCCCCTGTCACCGGGAGCAGTATCACCTGGACCCTCCCGGGGGGGCACGAAGGGAGGCGGCAACGCCTTCCCCTCACCGCCGATGTGGTTGAAATGGATCGTGTCGGATGGTGGGAGACCGACTCCGGCATCCGCGGAGCCGCGCAATTACTGTCCGCGAAGGAGTCCGACCTCCGCGCCCGCCCGCAGCCGGGGGGAGATGATATCGAATACTTCGCCTCCCAGAGCGGAATCGCGGGCAACCTCAAACTCTGGCTGCTCGCCGCACTTCTCACCATTCTGCTGCTTGAAAGCTGGCTTTTCCACCGCCACGCCGTTTACTAGAGGAATTCGAATGGACTGGCTTTATCCCAACGCCCTGCTCATGATCCTTCCCGGTCTCGCGATGCTCTTCTGGTTCGACCGGAAGTCCACTCATCCGATGCCTGCGGGGCGACGTCGGAGTCTCGTTATCCTGCGCTCGCTCCTCCTCATCCTTGCTGTCGTTGCGCTCGCTTCACCGGCGAAGCTGCTGACCAGCCGGGATCAATCTGTTCTTTTTCTGCTCGACCACAGCCGCAGTCAGGGCCCCAGCGGAATCGCTGAGGTCTACGAGACGGCGCGGAAGCTGAGCCGGGGACTCGACAGCTCCGCCACAATCGGTTATCTCGCCATAGGGGAGGAAGGGCGGCTGCTCCAGAATCCCGGTGCAGGTGGTTTCCCGGATATCGATGCGGCATCCGCCCTCACCGGTGAGATAGGTGCCTCGTCAAACTTCGAGCGCGGCTTCCAGCTTGCCCGGGGGCTTTTCCCGGGGGGAGCCTCGCGCCACCTCGTGCTCGTCGGTGACGGGGTTGAGACAAGAGGATCGCTTCTCGAAGCGGCGAGAGAGGCGGCCATCGCCGGGATCAAAATCCATGCTATCGGAGTGGCGGGAGAAATTCAGCCTGACGTGCGAATGACACGGCTCACCAGCTCTCAGTCAAGACTCAACGAAGGAGCGAGCCTCGAACTCGAAGCGCTTATCGAGAGTTCGCTCACGGGACCGGGAAGAATTCGTCTTTTCGAAAACGGAATCGAAGTGGAAGACGTGTCCGTCAATCTCGTCGCCGGGGAGGCCCTCGTGCAGCGATTCAAGCGAGTGCCCGAAAAACGTAACATCTACAACTATCGTGCGGTGATCGAGGGATTTGAAGGGCGCGACGCCATTCCTGAAAATAACGAGGCCCTCAGCATCGTCGATGTAAGAGGCCGTCCCCTCTATCTTTATGTCGAGGGCGAGGAAGGAGAATCCCGTTACCTCGTCGATGCGATGGGGCGCGAGGGGATCCGCCTCGAACTGCGCAGCCCCGAGGGGCTCCCCGAGTCAGTTCACGAACTTGCCGGCTATGACGGGATTATCTTCTCCGATATTCCCGCGCATCGCATCGGCGAATCCCGCATGAGTGCGCTTCGTGACTATGTCGAGAAGCTCGGGGGAGGGTTTGTCATGATAGGCGGAATGAACTCCTTCGGGGTCGGCGGTTACTACCGCACCCCCATTGAGGAGGTCTTGCCAGTGAAGCTCAAGGCCCCCGATCAGGAAGAATCCCAGTCGTCGGCTCTGGCTCTCGTCATTGACCGCTCGGGCTCCATGTCGGGACAGAAAATCGAAATTTGCAAAGCCGCCGCCGTGGCTAGCGCGGAGTTGCTTTCAAACAAGGACTTCATCGGCGTGTATGCCTTTGATTCCCAAGCTCACGAAATCGTGCCGATGACAAGAGTCACCTCGACCAGCAGCATCGCCGGTCAGATCGCCCTGATCGGCTCGGGCGGAGGGACTAATATCTATCCGGGCATGGCTAAGGCCCGGGAGGAACTCAGCGCGGTGAAGGCCAAAGTAAAACACATGATCGTCCTCACCGACGGTCAGACATCGGGCGAGGGCTATCAGGCGCTCGCTTCGCAGTGCCACGCTGAGGGCATCACTATCTCTACCGTAGCCGTCGGCGCGGGGGCACAGGTCGGGTTGCTACAGTCCATTGCCGCTGCGGGTGGCGGGCAGAGTTACGTCACGATGGACCCGACCTCCATCGTCCGCATTTTCACCCAGGACACTCTCACCCACACCGGACGCATGATTCGTGAAGAGGCCTTCGAACCTCGTCTCGTGGAAGCCCATCCCATGCTTAGAGATTGGGAAAACGGCGCCGCCCCGCCGCTCCTCGGGTATGTCAAAACCAATCGCAAAGCGACGGCACAAGTACCGCTAGTGACCGATACGGGGGATCCCCTCCTGGCGCACTGGCGTTTTGGCCTCGGAAAAGTGACGGCCTTCACTTCCGATTGCAAATCGCGCTGGGCCGCCCTCTGGGTAACCGACTGGCCCGGCTACAGCGCGCTCTGGTCCCAGATTTTGCGGGAAACCGCAAGGCCGCCGCAGGGGCTGAACATGGATCTGCAGCTTCAGGCACGCGGGGCCGACGTCAGGATTGCGGTTGATCTCGCCGAAAACGCGGGGACCCGTCGAAACGGAGCGAAGGTCGAGGCAGAGGTCTTTCATATCCCTCCCGACGCCCTCGGCAGCGGGCTAAAACCCGTCGCGACACTCGAACTTGAGCAGGAAGGGCCCGGCTGGTATGTTTCCCAGTTCCGTCCAGTGGAGTCGGGTGTCTACCTTGTGCGTGCTCGCGCCGGGTCCCGGATCGTCTCGGCAGGGTATGTTCATCAACCGTCAGGCGAAGTTGCCACCGGTCGGGTCGACGAAGCCCTTTTGCGCCGGGTATGCGAAATCACCGGGGGTCGTTACCTGGAAAGTGCTGACGAGGCTCTCGAACTCACCGGGACCGATGTCGCCCGCTATGTCGAACTTTGGCCCTATCTCATGATGGCTTTTCTCTTTGTTTTCCTGCTCGATCTTTTTATTCGCCGCTGGGAAAACGTGATGGGAATAGGCGATCAGGTAATGCCACTTTTTCGAAGACGGGCGTGAGGGTCTATTCCGCGGCGTCAAGACGGCGTCGGAATTCCTCATTTGAGATGCGCCAGCACAGGATCATGCCCAGCCCGTCAGACCAGGCCGCGCCTGCGGCAGTTTGATGAGGGAAGGGGATGAGATTGAAAAGCGCACCGAAGAGCGCGGCCACGCAAAAACTCTGCGCCGCGATAAGCGTCAGTTCGGAAGACTGGCGCAGCATTTCATCGGGACCGATGAGCACGACAATGAACGTGACCGCGAGAAGTTCGATTCCGGGGCCTGCGGCGTAGATGAGAAACTGTTTCAATCTTGGCGCGACGAGATCGCCGGGGCGGGGGAGAACAAAACCCGAGAGGGGCAAGGTCCGGAACTCGACCGGAGTGCCCTGCACCACGAGACGCGCCCTCACCGTTCCGTGGCCGATCGAGACAAGAAGGATCTGCCACCCGACTACCTTCGCCATGAGAGCGTGTCCAAACTCGTGAAGGACAAGCAGCACGACCCAGGATAACAGGAAAAAGGGCACGCTCAGTTTGGCAACGGAGTAATTCTGCACCAGCTCAAGGGCCATTAAGAGGGTAAAGAAAAAAGAAAAAACCACGAGGAGGCCCCACTCATTCGGCGTCCGGGGAGAGCGGTCGGGGGGAATGAAGTTACTGCTCTTGTTCCGGTTCGGTTCACTCATCAGGGAAGGGTAAGGCGTGTCGCCGAACCTTTCCATTCTACCCCCGTTCACCCTCACTAAAAGCGTTTAAACTTCATTCCGTCCTGCTCCGCATCATTGACACGCCCCCTGTCCAACTCCAGCATAGCAACGAGCAAGGCATGAGCAAGACCGACGTATCAGGAAAGATCCTCGAAGCTTCAGGGCAGAAGCAACTCACTCAGCGGGAGAGATTTGAGAAAGTCAGAACTCTCATTCACCGCGACTCCGAGGGGGCCAGTGCGGCGCTCGCCGCCGAAGTGGCTGCGATGATTACGGAACAAGCTGCCGCAGGCGGGAATATCGTTCTGGGCCTCGCAACTGGTTCGACTCCGGTGCCCTTCTACCGCGAGCTCATCCGCCTCCATCGGGAAGAGGGGCTCAGCTTCACGAATGTCACCACTTTCAACCTGGACGAATACTACGGACTACCCCGGGATCACCCCGAGAGCTACTTCCGGTTCATGCGGGACCAGTTGTTCGACCATATCGACATCCCCGACTCACAGATCAATATCCCGGACGGGACTGTCCCGATGGAAGCGGTCTACGACCACTGTCTTGACTACGAGCGCCGGATCGCCGATGCCGGCGGGCTCGACCTTCAGATCCTTGGCATCGGCCGGACCGGCCATATTGGTTTTAACGAACCAGGTTCCTCGGCCGACTCGATCACCCGCATGATCACGCTCGATCGAGTCACGCGCCAGGATGCGGCAGCGGACTTCATGGGGATGGCAAACGTCCCGCGTTCCGCTATCACGATGGGGGTGGGAACCATTCTCGAAGCCCGCCGTCTCGTTCTCATGGCATGGGGCAATAATAAAGCCGGAATCGTGCGTGAAGCGGTCGAGGGGCGCATGACCGATCAAGTCTCCGCCAGCTTCCTTCAGAACCACCCCAATGCCACCTTTCTCATTGACCGCGCTGCTGCCTCGAGTTTGACCCGCTTTCGCTACCCCTGGCTCGTCGGCCCGGTAGAGTGGGATGCGGCGATGAAAAAACGCGCCGTCGTCTGGCTTGCCGGAAAACTTGAGAAACCCATCCTCAAACTGATCGACGAGGACTACAACGAGAGTGGTGCCGGGGGCCTGCTCGCCTCGACCTCGGAGGCGGCTTACGAAGTGAATATCGACATTTTCAACCGCGTCCAGCGAACCATCACCGGGTGGCCGGGCGGCAAGCCGGGGGCGGATGACATGAACCGCCCCGAGCGATCGCAACCTTTCCCCAAGCGCATTCTTGTCCTCAGCCCGGAACCGGCCGATGCCTACATCGGGATGGGGGGCACGCTCGAGCGACTTAAAGAGCAGGGGCACGAGGTCAAGCTCGTCTTCCAGACCTCCGGCAGTTTGCGCGTCGCCGACGTGGCGGCGCTGAACTTCGCCCGTGTCGTCCTCGAAATGGTGGAAACGGCACACTCACCGGAGTGGGAAAGTCAGACCGCCTATGCCCGTTCCATCATCGAGTCGATCGATGCCAAAGGGGAATTCGGCATCGACTCGGAACTCGTAAGAAAACTAAAAGGTCTTATTCTCCGCGGCGAGGCGCGCGATGCGGCAGCGACTTGTCGACTGAAATATCATGACACTCAGTTTCTTGACCTCCCATTTTACGAAACAGGTAGATATAGAAGATTCCATCTGGAAGAGGCAGACAGAGAGGCGCTGGCGGTGATCCTGGAAAACTTCAGACCGCACAGCATCTTCGCAACCGGTGAGGCGAGTGATCCGAGTTCACCCCAGGCAATCTCCTTCCGTGCTTTTGCCGGGGCCTGGGAGACTCGATTTGTGGAGGAGGGTGCCGCAGGCAATGTCTGGCTCTACCGCGGTCGCGACCGGCCTTTTGAAGCTCACGAAATTGATATGGCAGTGCCAATGAGTCCCGATCAGCTCGATCAGAAAGTCGAGGCAATCCGAAAATTCATGTCGATCAACGACGCGGACCTCAACGCCTCGTCGCGCAATCAGGAAATAGCAAGGACCTACGATGCACTGGGGATGGCGGAATATGAGGCAATTGAGGCATTTCGCCGTTGGCTACCTGAGGAAAAGGAAGCTGATACCTGATCGGCAGAGGACTTTTTACAGTCCGAAGAGAGGAGCCGGAACAAGAAAGGCGTGCTGCTCGATCAGCCCCACCGACCCGTGCCAACTGAGATACTGGCTAAGCCAGACAACAAAAGCATAAGTAGCCGCGACGGGAACGGCGGCGAGGCGGCCTGTCCATCGGGAAAGCCGACAGCGGGGCAGCGAACGTCTCCGGGCCCGCGAAAAGGCCCAGCCGAGGGTGATCCTCGCGGGAAAGATAAAAAGGACAAAAACGAGATTGGGGAGCCAGGCGACTTCGTTCGGAGTGAGTTCGATTTTGAGCAGGTAAAGGGGCAACGCAAAAAGCAGCGTGATCAAAAGCGCCAGCGAAAACGCGAGAGGAGCCCGCGAAAATTGCTCCCGAACGGCGGAGACCTCGAAAAATTCACGAAATACTCCCGTCACCGCGAAGCGAGTCTGAAGAAAAGGCAGGTAAAGCACCACAAACGCGAGAAGCAGACCACCACCAAGGGAGAGGAGGATCGCGAGCCCGGAATTACTGAGATTGGACGCGAGCAAGAGGGTAAGAACCGGCGGAGAAAGCCAAAGAAAGGCACCGACGAATCCGAGCAGCCCAAGCCGGAAAAAATGAAATACATGAAGATCGCGGACAAAAGACCCGAATTCGCGCCTAAGCGCGGCAGTATCGAAATCGCTACCCAGCTCCCGGATAAAGCGAAGCGGGGCGGGCCAGAGAAAATGACGCCACTTCCCCCCCCTGAGACAAGCGGTAAGGAGATGGCCGCCGATAAGCAGAATGAGCACGACCAGGGCAACCCGCAGAGACACCGCCCGGTCGCTTCCCGAAGCGATCAACTCAGCGTCGCGCCTGTAGCTGTCAAGCAGCCGAACGGGAAGAAACCAAAGCCACCCCGCCAGGAAGATACGCGCGCCATGGGAAAACCGCCCAAGACCGACAAAGCCGTCCCGGAGACGCCCGCTTTCAGCCACGCGGGCGGACGCTTCCAGGAGGTAGCCGAGGCTGAGCAAGTTGAGAAACGGGACAGCTGAAATCGTGGCGAGCGAAAAGACGATACCGACGAAACCAAGGAGCCTGTCTCCCGCCCTTGCCACAACGGAAAGGCACCGTCGCCCGGAAGAGATTGCATCCCGGTCGGGAGGCGAAGCAATCGTCAGCAGGGGTAGAGGGGGCGACATCGGCTCAAAAGACGAAGAGAAAGGTCGTCCCGTTACAAGATCCGCCCCCATTTTCTTAGGGCGTTCATTGCCGTGAACCCCATAAATGATACTCAACTCTCAAAAAACGGTCCGTCTCCCACAATAGCTCGCCAGCTTCGGTGATGACGGTGTAAAGTGCCGCCATCCATGTTGCACAAATCGACGAGGCGTTTATCCGACCGCCTGAAATGCCGGCTGACGGAGCACACCCGCCGAAGGGCGGCTCCTGATCCTTCAGCGCGAGATGGGGCTCTCTCAATCGTCGGAATCGGAGGTTTCGGAATCGGAGCCTTTCTCCGACGATTTTTTCCCATTTTCCTCAAGGCACGCTTCGGACATCCGAGTGAAACGGATCTCATGGACGATACGATCATCGGCCTTGAGCACTTCAGCGAGGAAGCCTTCAATGACCAGATTTTCCCCGGACTCGGGGATATGGCCGAGCCGGCTGGTGACATACCCTCCCACCGTGCTCACGGCGGGATCGTCGAGATCGAGCTCTTCCACCTGATTCGCCAGTTCGTGGAGAGGAAGCCACCCCTCAACGATGAACTCGTCTTCGCTGATCTGCTGGAAACCTGTTTCTTCAACATCGAATTCATCAAGGATTTCCCCAACGACCTGGTCAAGAACATCGTCGAGCATAACCAGTCCGATAGAGCCGCCGAACTCGTCAACGACAAGCGCCATATGGGCCCGGCGAGCGAGAAAAAGCTGGAGGAGCTGATCGAGGGGAAGATTCTCTGACACCCCGACGAGATCGCGTTTCACCGCGAAGAGATTCGGCGAATCTTTCTGCATCTCGCGAAGGAGGTCCTTGATGTGGATCAGGCCGAGGGTTTTATCGAGATGACGATCAACGAGGGGAAACCGGGTATGCTTGGATTCCAGTGCAATTTCGAGGTTTTCCTTGAAAGTGTGATGCACATCCAGAGCCACAACGTCATTCCTCGGGGTGAGGATGTCCCGCACACTTAACTCGCTGAGCCCTAGCGCATTAATCAGGATTTCCTGCTCTGTTTCAGTGACTTCGTGGGCACGTCCGGTTTCTTCTACGAGAAGCCTCAGCTCATCGGCGGTATGGCTGATGTGGCTGTTGTTAACCGGTTCCATTCCGAAAACGCGGCGCAGGATCGTGTTGGAAATCAGGTTGATGGCCCAGACCGGGCCAGCCACGACGAGATGAAATGCCTGTAGGGGGCGGCTGCAAAAAATCGTGGTGCCGACCGATCTCCGGAGCCCGAAAGCACGTGGAAGCTTCTCACCGACAACAATGTGAGCGACAGCAATGAGAAACAAAGCAAAGACAAAAAGGATGAACTGAAGAAGGCCATCATCGATCGGGAGAGCGGCCGGGAGCGGTGCCATCCACTTGATCAGGAAGGGGACTCCGAGAGCTCCCAGAAGAAGGCTCGACACGGTGATTCCGAGTTGGCAGACCGAGAGGTAAGTGTCGATGTTCTTTGCAACCAAAAGGGCAAGGCGGGCACCTCGCCGCTTCTCGTCCACGGCATCCTCCAGCTGGCTCACGTGAACCTTCACAAGGGCAAATTCAGCCGCGACAAAAAGGGCGTTAAGAAGAACGAGGACTACCAGAAAAGTCACGCCGGCAAGGGGGTGGTTCGGAGCAAGATCAATGACAGCGAGAGGATAAGCGCTCGCCAGGTCAGCCGAAAGCGGCGGAGAAGGGAATGTCGTCATCAAGGGTTCTTTGAGAACCGGCCGGGCAAGGCACCTTCGTACCGATCCTGCCCCTGACCGAAAAGTAAGCGCTCATCTTACAGTGACCGCCGGAATTGACCAGAGAAAATTCCATCACCAGGCCGCGCAGGCAGGGTCATTCGCGGGAGGGACAGCGGAGAAGGGCGGCGAGGTCCCGCATTTTGCCACTTTTATTTTACATTACATATATTGTAAGAAGTTATAAAATGCTGGCGGGCCCGGCTTTATCTATGGAACCCGCACGCTGCGACGTTTAAATAAACGGATCAGCCCAGGAACACTGGCTGCGGCTCGTGAATTTGTCCCCTTGTTCCAGAAGCACCCGTTCCACCTGGAATGTTCCGATGAAAAGGTTTTACCTTCCCTCGAATAATCAGGCAGCCGAAGATGTCGCCGAACCCCGGAGTTTTTCCAAATCATCGGAAATGGCGTTTGCTCGCAAAAAGGCTTCGCTTACTTTAAAAAAACTCCTATCTGCAAAATCTCTCATGACTCGCGAATTGCGTTACCTCCTTTTCGGCCTGCTCGCCTTCTCGATGAGCCCCGGCACCTCACACGCATTTCTCGGCGGGCTCATGAAGCGCGGTGAAGAAAAAAAAGTGCTTAGCGCCGACGAGCTATCTTCGCAGCAAGGCAGTGCCGAGGCACAAATGGCCAAAGCACAGGCCTATGAGAGCAGCGGAAAGACTCGCCAGGCTCGCGATGCCTATAAATCGATCAGTCGCAGCTATTCCAGGACGGACGCCGGAACTCAGGCGAAGTTCGATTACGCCCGCCTGTTGGAGGCGACCGGTGATCAGCGCGGTGCTTTCGATGAATACCAGGCGCTCATCACGAACTTCCGGAACACGCCGAATTTTACTGAAGCGGTAAAGCGCCAGTTCGAGATCGCCGAGTCCCTGCGGACGTCGAACAAAAAAGGCTTTCTGGGCGTAGGAGCGCCCGTCCAGCCGTCAAAACTCATCGAAATGTTCGAGAAGATCAGCGCGAGCGCCCCCTTTACAGACTATGCGCCCAAATCGCTCCTCAACGTTGGTTACGTCCGAACCAAGGTCGGCGAAACTGCCGAGGCAATTACGGCATTTCAGTCGGTTGTCGACAAGTATGCCGCCACCGAATACGCCAAAGAAGCGCAATATCAGATTTTCAAGCTTCGCGGAGTGAAGGCGGAAAGATCCAACAGCCCGGTCGAGGATCGCGCCCAGGTTGAGGCGGGTCTTGATTTTGTGAATCAGAACCCGGAAGACCAGCGTGCCTCAGAGATCAAATCCAATCTTCAGAGTATCGAAGAGCGCTCCATGGAAAAACTCTACAATACGGGAGTCTTTTATGAAAAAAGCGGAAAACCCGATTCCGCACGAATTTACTTCCGCGAAGTCGTGAAAAACCCCTCTACTTCATGGGCGTCGAAGGCACAGGAGCGGCTCCATGCGCTCGATAATATGCCCGAATCCGTTGAAAAAAAGGCGGGTGTTTTCGGGCCGAATCCGTTGAAGAAAGACAAGGTTGAGATGCGGACATCGGGTGACGAAGTAATCCCCCTCCCCGCCCCGGCGCCCAATTGACCCCGCCCGGCAGGGCGATACGAAAGATTTCCTTTGCAGGAGGAGGCTCTTATGGCTTGTTTTTTAAACATTCCCGCCTACTATCCGGAGGAATGGATCCCTTCCCGGGCTTCCCGTCGGCTCGCCCGCCTCACTGATTTTTCCCAATGAAGTTCCCGATTCTTCTCCTTATCGCCACCAGCGCCGCCGTCCTGCTCTTCTCCGGATGTGCAGGCTACCAACTCGGTGAAGTGAAGCCTTCCATCTACCGGGATATCGAGAAACTCCACGTCCCCCCCTTTAAGAATCTCACTCTGGAACCACGGCTCTCCAGCCTTCTCACCAATGCTGTCCTTTCCAAGTTACAGGCGGACGGGACTTACAAGGTGACAAGCCGCGCGAATTGCGACGCTGTCCTGGTGGGGGAAATAAGTCAGGTGAAAAAACAGCAGCTGCGCGCCGACCGGACGGATACCCTCAAGTCGCGCGAACTCAATCTCTACCTGATTGTGGATTTTCATCTGCAGGATCCCAGAACCGGTGCCCGCATCGGCGAACGTTCCGCCCGCGGCGCTCTTGAAGTCCCGGCGGACGACAAGGTCGGCACCGAAGAAGAACTCATCAGTGCTCGTCAGGGCCGTGTCGTCGGGGAGACAATCCAGTTTATCGACCCGGGTTTTCAGGTCAGCGAGCGTAATGCGATTTCGCTGGCAGCCCGAGATCTTGCCGACAAACTCGTCTCCCAGCTAGCGAACGGCTGGTAGTTCTTCTTCCGCTATTTGAAGCGTCAGAGATCATTCCCCTTGAATCCGCTCCAAAGTCAAGGGCTGGTCCAATTGATCGGGACGCCGATCGGTAACCTGGGTGACATCACGTTTCGGGCGGTCGAGTCGATCAGGGCGGCACACGTTGTGGCTTGCGAAGATACGCGGCACTCTCACCGGCTCCTGAGCCATCTTGGAATCTCCGGAAAAGAGCTTGTCGCTCTTCACGAGCATAACGAACAGCATCGGGCCGCGTCGCTCGTCGATCGAGCCTTGAACGGTGAGCGGATCGCCTTTTTGTCCGACGCCGGCACCCCGACGATTTCGGACCCCGGTTACCGTCTTGTCAATGCCTGCCATGAAGCAGGAGTCCGGGTCGAGGTGATTCCCGGCCCCTCCGCCGTGATTACTGCCCTTGCGGGATCCGGTCTGCCGACCGATGCTTTCTATTTTGGCGGGTTTCTCGCGGTCAAATCGGGCCGCAAAGCCCGCGAGATCGCGGAGGCCCTTGCGAAACGCGAAACGAGCATCTTCTTCGAATCCCCGCATCGGCTCACCAGAACCCTTGCCGCCATTTCAACGCTCGACCCCCATCGCGAGATTTGTGTGGCGCGCGAACTGACCAAAAAATTTGAGTCCTATCATCGCGGAACCGCTTCGGAGCTGCTCGACTATTTCACCGCTCACCCGGGAAAAGGTGAAATCACCCTGCTTATTCGAGGCGAAGGGAAACGCCGCAGCTCCCCGTCCGACTGAGCCCCACCCGTAAGAGGATCACTTCGGCGACAGTCCTCCCCCCTCTGCGCTCCGACCCCTACCCCTCTCCCGCTGAGGGCTCTTTTTCCTTACTCCATTACGGCTGATGCGGAGCATCCCCGTGCGGCGAGCTCATGTTTCGAAGGGTTCGACGGTGTGATAGATCGTTCCGACCAGCCCGGGTGGCGGGGCCGCCGCGACAAAGGGTCACGGCGAATCTCACGGCGCTTGCTTTTGTCATATCGCTGCTGAAGAACCCATTCATCCGTGCGAGCCGTTTCCCCTTCGGGGAGGCGGTCGGCGAATAAGGGAGCCCGGCCGGCAATCATCTCAAAGTTGGGTATCGAATAGTAAATAGCCATCTGTTTTTCGGCGTCGCCCCTTTCTCCTTGCGCCCACTCCGAAACCGGGATTCCATCGACCCGTTTTTCAGGGGGGTTTGGAAGAGCCCCCGGCATGGAACCGGAGTGATGCCTCCGTGAAGTAGGCGGGCACCGTCTAATGCCAAGACTAAATTAATATAATTTTAATAATTAATCAAATTTTTTATAAAGTTTTAGAATGGGAATTGGATTGTCTAATGAAAAAGCTGCGAGAATCTGAAATACCCCCCCGCCGGGGGCTCCGGCCTACTGATTTTCTCATGCATTCCCCCACCCACCCCTCACTCCTGACCCGTCTTCGCGAACCGGTGTCCGCCATTACTGCCTACGATTACCCCTCGGCGCGACTCTGCGATGAAGCAGGCATCCAGCTCGTCCTTGTCGGTGACTCGGTGGGTATGGTTGTCGCGGGAGGCGAAGACACGACGGGGGTCACCCTTGATCAGATGGCTTATCACACCGAGATGGTGCGCCGCGGAGTGAAACGCGCCATCGTTGTTTCGGATCTGCCGATTCATTCCTATCGTGATCCCGACGAAGCGCTGGCGAGCAGTCGCCGTCTCGTCGCAGCGGGTGCCGATGCGGTGAAGCTTGAGGGTGGCTTCGGGCAGATCGAAAAAGTAAAAGCGATCACCTCGGCCGGCATTTCCCTCTGTGCCCACCTTGGCATGCTGCCCCAGCGGGTGCGGGAAGAAGGCGGTTACAAGAAAAAAGGGAAGACCGATCTTGAGGCCAAAACACTTGTCGAGGCGGCCCTGGCGCTGGAGGAAGCCGGTGCCTTTGCTATCGTCCTGGAAAGCGTCGTGGCCACGGTCGCGGCAGAGATCACCCGAACGCTTTCGATTCCGACCATAGGGATAGGCTCGGGCTGGGAATGTTCGGGGCAGATACGCGTTCTGCACGACGTCACCGGAGCCTACCCCTGGTTTGTCCCTCCCTTTGCCAACGTGCATGGTGACGTGGCGGGTGAGACGCGCCGTGCTCTGACCGCCTATCTCAGGGAAATCGACCGGCCATGAAAAGAGATTCGACAATCGCTTCTCTTTCGTTTCGTTTACCCGGCCTTGGCTGAAGCCCCTCTGGAGTCAAAAAAACACTTGCATGGGCGACCAGAGCGCTCCACACTTGAACGTCTCTGAACGCTTCCAGATCGGGAGTTCGCGCCATTTGCCTCCCATCTGTCCGGCGCGAGGTTTCTCTCCTTCAGATTAAGGGACAGGTGATAACCGAACGTCAGGCTGACTACCCGGAATCGCCCCGAGAGTTCGGATTTACGAGCTTTCGACAAACTGAAATCCCCCAGCCACCGTTTCCTCCATCCGGGGAGACTCTGGTGCCCCCTTTTCCAGTCGAATCAGAACTTCTCCGCACCGGTCCACTTTCGTATTTTCATGAGCGATTCCGCCCCTTTAGAAGACTCCCGCGCCGCCGATTCACCCTCCCCCGCTGACGGGGGCGCCAACGACTCTTCCAAATTCCCCCCGGCAAAAAAACCAAGGGCGGGGAAAGCCGCCGCATTGGCAGCCGATGGCGAGACGACGCCAACGTCGCCCCGCAAGCCGAGATCCACCAAATCGGTAAGGGTCGAAAAGACGGAACGGGTGGACAAAAAATCAGCTTCAGCCGCCTCGCGCGACGAATCAGCCCGCGATGATCTGCCTCTCCTTTCCGGCTCTGTCCCTCCGCCTTCCGCTGCCGGCAGTGAGGTCGCCGCGCCCGGAGACAGTAAACCGCCCGCGAACCGCGAAAGGGATGAATCCGACGGGAGTTCGGCGCATCAAGAGCCATCTCGCGAGCGCGTCGAAAGTGAGCGCTCCGACCGTCCCGTTGACGGCACCGAAGGCCGTCCCCGTCGTAACCGAGGGCCGCGGCAACGTCGGCGCAAGGGTAATCGCGAGTCACCGGGGGGCGATGCCCACCAGCGTCGTGACGGTCAGGGATCATCCCGCGAAGGTCGGGAAAAAAATCGTTCCCGCGAAAGTGCCCCGAATGGCAATCGTGCCGACGAGCGCCGCGACGAGGCGGACGATGATCATGATCGCGATCCCCGTGAAGTGATCGGCGGAGCGGACAGCGGAGATCACAATGGCACAGACGAGGGCGAAGGGGACGGACGTCACCAGAACAAGACGCGCAAGCAGCGCTATCTTGAACGCAAGGAAAAAGAGCGTGCCCGTGAAGCGGCTGCTCTGGATGCCTCTCCCGCAGTCGAATCCGAAGGCATTGTCGAGATATCCCCGAAAGGCTTCGGATTCCTTCGGGAGAAAATACGCGGCTTCCAACAGTCGCCGAAGGATGTCTTCATCACCCCTGAAGTGGTTCGCCTTTACGGCTTGCGAGACGGCCTCATGGTGCGCTGCCTCTCCAAACAGGGAATTCGTGGTCCACAATTGATCGATCTGCTGGCGATTAATGACCGCCCGCCGGAAGAGTGCGCCAAACTTCCCTACTTTGAGGAACTCACCGCCATCAATCCCAACAAGAAGCTGACTCTTGAGACCCAGTCAACCCGCGCTACGACCCGGGTGATTGACCTGATGGCTCCGATCGGACGAGGCCAGCGCGGCCTCATTGTTGCCCCTCCGCGCACCGGTAAGACAACACTGCTTCACCATATCGCCGAAGGGATCCTGCACAATTACGAAGACGAGATCCACCTCATGGTCCTGCTCGTCGATGAACGACCTGAAGAAGTGACCGACTTCGAACGTTCCTTTCCCAACGTCGAAGTTTTCTCCAGTTCAAATGACAGCGAGGCGAAGGACCATACCCGCATTGCGCTTCTCGCAACCGAGAGGGCTAAGCGCCTCGTCGAAGGCGGGCGTCATGTGGTCATGCTGATGGACTCCATCACCCGGCTTGCCCGCGCCTTCAACAGCCAGATGCGCGGCGGAAAGCGCGGCACCGCCAGCGGCGGCCTCATCGTGGGAGCTCTCGAAGTGCCCCGCCGTATTTTCGCGGCCGCTCGCAACACCCGCGAAGCGGGGTCACTCACGATCATCGCGACCGCTCTCGTGCAGACGAACAGCAAGGCCGACGAAGCCATTTTCCAGGAGTTCAAAGGCACTGGCAACATGGAACTCGTCCTCGATCGCCAGATCGCCCAGAATTACGTCTACCCCGCCGTCGACATCAATAAATCAGGAACACGCCGGGAGGAGTTGCTCCTTCCGCCCCATGTCCTCGAGAAGATCTATGTGATCCGCCGCGGGCTGAGTGGTTATAAGCAGGTCGATGCGATGGAGTGGCTCCTCAAGTGCATGCAGAGATACCCCTCGAATGCGCAAATGCTGATGGATATCAAGACCACTGCACTCTCCTGAAATGATAGCGGTTGACGCGGAGCGGCTTCTTTGCTACTCCCGAGGGCATGAGCAAGCACGTTGAAGTGACCCGCAGGCGTCTGGGTAGCCGCGGCAGAGACTCCCTCGGAGGGGCCTTCGCCGGGTTGATCCTCTTGGCCGTCGCCGTCGTTATCCTCTTCTGGAACGAAGGCCGGGCGGTGAAGCGGGCCGAAGATCTCAACGAGGGTGCCGGTTCCGTGGTCTCGGTATCCTCCGACAAGGTGGATCCTGCGATGGACGGCAAACTCGTTCATCTCAGCGGGGAAACAAAAACTCCCGGGATGCTTAAGGATACTGTTTTCGGCATTGCTGCCACCGCGATCAAACTCATCCGCGAGGTCGAAATGTATCAATGGGTCGAGGTCGAAAAGACGGAAGAAAAGACCAGCGTGGGCGGTAGCAGTGAAACGACCACGACTTACACCTATCAGAGGGAATGGCGAAACAATCTCGTCGATTCCGGTCAATTTAAAATCATCCCGGGGCATGAGAATCCCCGCGAGATGAAATTCCAGTCCAACACTCTCACGGCCGAGGGAGTGACGATGGGAGCCTTTGAACTTCCCGCTTTCCTTGTTTCGCAGATTGGCGGGTCAACCCCCCTCTCAGTCGAGAGTCTCGACAACGCGTCCGCTGATATAAAAGCCTCCGCTCGCCTGCACAATGGCGGCGTTTACCTGGGGGCCAATCCCAATTCACCCACCGTGGGAGACCTGCGAGTCTCATTCCTCTCCGTCCCTACCGGCCCCATCAGTGTGGTGGCCCAACAGGCGGGCAAAAGTTTCGTCAGTCTCCGCACCGCCTCGGGTGGCGAACTCACCCTTCTCGAGAATGGCATCGTCAGCGCGGAGGACATGTTCCGCCTCGCGCACAAGCGGAACAACTTCCTCACCTGGGCGATCCGGGTGGGAGGATTTTTTCTGCTCTCAATCGGATTTGGCATGCTCCTGCGGCCCATCGCCGTGCTCGCGAGCATCCTCCCTTTCCTTGGTCGCATCGTCGGCACGGGGACAACGATCATCGCTTTTCTCCTCGCTGGCATTCTCTGGACGACGACCGTCGCAGTGGCCTGGATTTTCTACCGCCCCCTCGTGGGCATCGCGATCCTCGTGATCACGGCTGTGCTCATCGCGATGGCGGTGAAACGGCTTCGCGTTCCAGCACAGGCAGCGACGGTCGGGGCCCCGCCTCTGGACGAGCCACCTTCCCTTTCCTGAGCAGCTCGCCCGCCGGTTCATGGATCTGACAACATCACGAAAAAATCACGGTGACAGAGAGCCCGGTGGGGCGCTTACACCGACTGTTCCGCCCGATACGCCCATCAAAAAGGCTCACATCTCCCGCAACGTTTCCTGGTTTCTCGATGAGTGCATTCGCGTCCCGGGGACGTCATTTCGCTTTGGCCTTGATCCTATCCTCGGTCTCTTTCCCTACGGGGGCGAGACCGTGGCAACGATCATCGGCACCCTCATTCTGGGAGAAGCCGGAAAAAAGGGACTTCCGGTGAGAACTCTTGTGCGCATGGGAGGCAACATGCTGCTTAATGCCGCTCTCGGTGTCGTGCCTGTCGCGGGGGATCTCTTCTCGTTTTGGTTCAAGTCGAACTCCCGGAACCATCGCCTCCTTAAGACCTATCTGGAGAGCGAGCACGGAGACGAGGAGGCGGGTGGATGGTGGCCGGTCATGCTCATTCTCATGACCGTCGTCACCGTCTTCGCGCTGAACCTCCTCTCCTGGATACTGATCACGAGCCTGATTATTAAAGGCCTCAACAGCCTCACGGGTGGGGCGGGCTGAACCCGCCTCATTTCTTCGCTAATTTCAGGAACATCGAGATACCGAGGGCAAAAAAAAGAATATTCGGCACCCAGACAAGAAGGTGCGGATAGAGCTCCTCCCGATCCTGCACGATCTTGGCAATCGTCAGCATCACGTAGTAGGAGACCGCGATAATCATGCTTAGAATGAATCCGGCAGTGCTCTCTCGCCGCTGCGCGGTGATCCCGAGAGGCACCCCGATGAGGCCGAAGGTCAGGCATGAAACGGAGAAGGCAAAACGCACGCTCAGCTCGGTCCGGTAAGACGCCCGGATCTCGGAATCGAGCCCGGGATCCTTCGATTTCTGAATAAGGCTGCGCAGACTGACATTGTCAGGCTGTTCGATAGCCCTTTCGTTACGCGCCTTGAAGTCCTCGATCGATACCCCCGCAGCACCTGAGGCCATGAACACCGGCTGCGAAGAATCCATGAAGTTCCCTTCATCTCCCTTGACCATCAAATTGACATCACTCATGTCGAGAACAAGCTCGGGATTTTCGGAGTCCAGCTCGACCCGAACCCTGGCCTCTCGAGCAACTGCGATCGCCATGGGGACATTGTCTTCCATCCGTATCAACTGCAGCCCCTTGAGAATGCCGTCTTCTTTGCGGGCAAAGACGAGGTGGTCGGGTAATTCGCTCATCACCTGCTGATTCGGAAACAAAAGCATGGGCTCCCGCTTCATCCGGTTAATGAGCGAATTCTTCATTCCCTCCATCGCCGTCTTCGCCGCCGGCGTAACCGAAAGATTCACCCAGGCGCAGACGCCGCTGAAAAACAGAGCGACGACCGCGACCGGCAGGCAGATTCGCCACATACTCAAACCAGCCATGCGCATGGAGACAAACTCGCTATCAGCTGAGAGACGTCCAAAGGTGAGGAGGATCGCCGTGAGAAACGAAAAGGGAATCGCAAGGCTCAGCGAGATCGGAATCACAAGGACGATGAATTTCAGAACGAAACCGAGACTGATATCCGGACGTTTGGCAAGCTGGCGGAGGATCTCCTTGAACACATTTCCGAGAACAAGAATAATAATAATAACCGCCACCGCGTAAAGCGCGGAAATAAAGACCTGGCGTGCGATGTAGCGGTCGAGCAACCTCATGGAAAAAAGGGGTCTTCCCGCGAGCGGGTTTCCCGGGGCGGAATCCGGCAATCTTCCCCACACCGCCACTATCAGCAACCCGGAAAAGCCTCCCGGGACAAGCAGCGATCCTTGACCTTCGTCCCTGATCAGTTAATCTGGAGAAGTTCTGACAGGGGAGCGTAACTCTCGCTGAGATTGCCGCACGGCAAGACCCTTCGAACCTGATGCAGGTAATGCTGCCGCAGGGAGTCGCCAAATGAATCTTTTTTTCCAATACCACGCCGCCCTGAGCTTGAACCGGATCCACCGGTTCATGAGAAGAGCGGTTTTTTATTGAGCCGGAGGGTCGGCTTTTCAGCATCCCGCACCCCCTCAGGCGTCCTCCTCCTCCTCCTTCTGAATTTCTTTCCGATATGATCACACCTAACGAATCCACCGCCCCCGGCGAAGCCCGCACCGTCGCCGACGTCTTTCCCAACAGCCGACGGGTTTATATCAAGGGCACGCGCTTTCCCGACTTGCAGGTGCCCTTGCGGGAGGTCACTCTCGCCGAGACAAAACATCCCAACGGACGGATCGAAGTCAACGAACCTGTTCGCCTTTACGACACTAGCGGTCCCTGGGGGGATGCCGCCTTCACCGGGAATGTTGAGAACGGACTTCCAGCCCTTCGTCGGGAGTGGATTCTCGCCCGCGGCGACGTCGCCGAATACGAAGGCCGCGAGGTCAAGCCCGAGGACAACGGTTACCTCTCCGAGGAACACGCCTCGCGTTACAATGAGAAAAAGGCCCGTCACAACCGCCTCAAGGAGTATCCCGGTCTCATGCGCAGCCCTCTCCGCGCCTCCGCCGGACATCCCGTGACGCAGATGTGGTATGCGAAGCAGGGCATTGTTACGCCTGAGATGGAATATATCGCGATCCGCGAAAACCTCGGACGCGAGGCCGCTTTTAAAGCCGCCACCGACAGCAAAGGACCCCGCAACCTGCTCAATCACCAGCATCCCGGCCAGCCTTTCGGGGCGAAGATCCCCGACTACATCACGCCCGAATTCGTTCGTGACGAAGTCGCCCGCGGTCGCGCCATCATCCCCGCGAATGTGAATCATCCCGAGAGCGAGCCTATGATCATCGGGCGGAACTTCCTCGTAAAAATCAACGCGAACATTGGTAACTCCGCCGTCGCCTCGACGATCGACGAGGAAGTCGAGAAGCTCCAATGGTCCACCCTCTGGGGGGCCGACACCGTCATGGATCTCTCCACGGGAAAAAATATTCACGCGACCCGCGAATGGATCCTGCGCAATTCCCCCGTCCCCATCGGCACGGTGCCGATTTACCAGGCCCTCGAAAAAGTAAACGGGCGCGTCGAGGACCTGTGCTGGGAAGTCTTCCGCGATACCCTCATCGAGCAGGCCGAACAGGGCGTCGATTATTTCACGATCCATGCCGGAGTGCTCCTGCGCTTCGTCCCCCTCACCGCCACCCGCATGACCGGGATCGTGTCGCGCGGAGGGTCTATCATGGCGAAATGGTGCCTTTCCCATCACAAGGAAAATTTCCTCTACACCCACTGGTCCGACATCTGTGACATCATGGCGGACTACGACGTCAGCTTCTCGATCGGCGACGGGCTTCGCCCCGGCTCCATCGCCGATGCCAACGACGCCGCCCAGTTCGGCGAACTCGAGGTCCAGGGCGAACTCACCACGACCGCCTGGAGCAAAGGTGTCCAGGTCATGAACGAAGGCCCCGGTCACGTCCCCATGCAACTCATCGAGGAGAACATGCAAAAGCAGATCGAGTGGTGCCACGAGGCGCCCTTTTACACGCTCGGGCCGCTCACGACCGACATTGCTCCCGGCTACGACCACATCACCAGCGGCATCGGCGCCGCCATGATCGGCTGGTATGGCTGCGCTATGCTTTGCTACGTCACACCAAAGGAACACCTCGGACTGCCCAATCGCGAAGACGTCCGCGACGGCGTCGTCACTTACAAGATCGCCGCTCACGCCGCCGACCTCGCGAAGGGGCACCCGGCCGCGCAGATTCGGGACAACGCGCTCAGCAAGGCCCGCTTTGAATTCCGCTGGGAAGACCAGTTTAATCTCGGACTCGATCCCACCAAGGCCCGTTCCTTTCACGACGAAACCCTGCCGCAGGAGGGAGCCAAGACCGCCCATTTCTGCTCCATGTGCGGGCCGACTTTCTGTTCGATGAAGATCACCGAAGAGGTGCGGGAGTATGCCGAGAAACTGGGGCTGGAAGAGGACGAGGCCCTCAAAAAAGGCATGGCCGAAAAAGCGAAGGAGTTCGCCGAAAAAGGCGCCGAGATCTATTCGTAAGAAGCGTGACGGAATAACGATCTCCGGAAACGCATGCCCGATCTCCCCTCACCCGCCCGCAAACCGCTCGTCGGCCTTGCTCTCGGCGGCGGCGCGGCGAGGGGCTGGGCGCACATCGGCGTGATCCGGGCACTGGGGGAGGCGGGAATACGGCCGGATGTAATCTGCGGCACCTCCATGGGTGCCCTTGTCGGAGCCGCCTGCGCGGCGGGCGAACTCGATGCCTTCGAGGAATGGGCGGTGAATCTCGGCCTGCGTGACGTCATCGCCCACCTCGATTTCAGTCTCGGAAGCGGCTTTTTCAAAGGCGAAAAGCTGATGGGGTTCTTCAGGGGTAAATTTGTCGACCGCGACATCGAGGAACTTGCCATTCCCTTTGCCGCCGTCGCCACTTCACTGCACACCGGTGCCGAAGTCTGGCTTCGTCAGGGCTCGACCCTCGATGCGATACGGGCCTCGATCGCAGTCCCGGGGCTTTTTACTCCGGTAGCGTTCGACGGGGTCATCCTTGTCGACGGCGGATTGGTCAATCCCGTTCCCGTCTCTCTGGCACGGGCGATGGGGGCCGAAATCATCATCGCGGTCGATTTGTGCTCGGACCTAGTCGGAAGACGCCCGGCCGCAGCAGTGACGCCGGAACCCGAACCCGGCTTCTACGGAGAATGGATGGCAAAATTAGAGGACTACCTCGGTGACCTCATTCCGGCATTGGCACCCGACGCTCCCGCCATGCCCTCGATGCTCGAAGTGCTGAGCTCAAGTCTTTACATCATGCAGGTCCGAATTGCCCGCAGCCGCCTCGCCGGTGATCCACCCGACCTCGTCGTCACGCCGCGCCTCGGCCATCTCGGCCTGCTCGACTTTCACCGGGCTGAAGAAGCGATCGCGGAAGGGAGGCACGCTGTTGAGCGGATCGCGCACGCCCTGCCCGGGTTGGTTTAGCAAATGCCTGCCCTTTGGTGCCTCGGCGGGGCACTGCTGTTGAGGCCGTTGCGACGCCGGACCGCCGCAGCGCATTTCAATGGAAGGACCCTGCGGTAAAAATGGAGATTGGTTTCGCTGGCGATCCGGATACAGCGGTCGACGACAAGGTAAGGAATAGATATGCCGTCCCCGTGTCCATCCCCTGACTGCGCCTTTCAGAAGGCTTGTCAGCGGGCAAGTTTTCCGTGTAATTTCAGAGCTTTATGAATTCCCGCCGTCATTTCCTCACCACTGCCTCCCTTCTCGCTGGAGGAGCCTTCGGGGCAGCGCCCGATCTTCTGGCCCAGCTCAAACGGGCCGATGTTGATCCCGCTTTTGTCGTGAAAAACGGCCGTATCCGCCAGTCCATCATGGGCTGGTGCTTTAATTCGCACTTCAAGGCGGTCGAACTCGCGCAACATTGCAAGGACATCGGCCTCGTCGCGATGGAAGGCATCCCGCGCGAAGACTACGCCGCCGTCAAAAAACTCGGTCTTGAGATCTCGCTCGTGAGCAGCCACGGCTTCGCCAAAGGCCCGTGCAATCCGGAGTTCCGCGACGAAGTCGTGACGAAGCTCAAAGAGAGCATCGATGTCGCCGTCGGCGTCGGGTGCAAGAGCGTCATCACCTTCACCGGGATGCGCTTCGACGGCATGGACGACGAAAAAGCCGCGACCGACTGCGTCGAGACCTGGAAGTCGGTCCTTTCCCATGCTGAAAAAGCGGGAGTCACCCTAGTTCTCGAGCATCTCAACTCCCGTGACGACACTCATCCAATGAAGGGCCATCCCGGCTACTTCGGTGACGACGTTGATTTTTGCGTGGAGCTGATCCATCGCGTCGGTTCGCCGAACTTCAAACTGCTTTTCGACATCTACCACGTCTCGGTCATGAACGGCGACATCATCCGACGCATTCGTCAGTATAAGGATGTCATCGGTCACTACCACACCGCCGGCAATCCCGGACGCGCCGAACTCGACAACACCCAGGAGATCAATTACCCACCTATCCTCGAAGCTATCCTCGAGACCGGCTATACCGGCTTCGTCGCACAGGAGTTCATCCCGACCTGGGATGACCCCGTCCTCGCCCTTCGTCAGGCCGCACAGCTGTGTGATATTTAACCCGATTCAGCCTACAACCCCAACCGATCAAAGCTCCATGAAGAATCAAACCACCCGCCGCCGTTTCCTCGGCCAAGCCGCCGCCGCCATCGCCGCCCCGACCCTCCTCCCCTCGTCCGTCTTCGGGCAAAACGCGCCGAGCAAGCGCATCAACATGGGCTTCATCGGCCTCGGCAACCGCGGCATTGGCGTGATGGAAGCCTTCCTCAATCACCCCGAAGTCCAGGGACTTGCCGTCTGTGATGTCGACGATCTCCATTTCAAAATGAACGGCGAAAAGCGCAGCCGCGACTATGGCCGTACCCCCGGCAAGGCCGCCGTGGAGAACGCCTACTCGAAGCGCACCGATTCCGGATCCTGGAAAGGCTGCGCTGCCTACGAGGATTTCCGTGAGCTGATCGCCCGAGATGACATCGATGCGGTGATGGTGGCTACTCCTGATCACTGGCACGGCATCATTTGCATGGAAGCCCTCCGCGCCGGCAAGGACGTCTATTGCGAAAAGCCTGTTACCCACAAGTATGCCGAAGGGCACGCCATCCATCGCGAAGTTGCCAAACAAAAGGCCGTCTTCCAGGTCGGCTCGCAGCAGCGATCGGAAAAGAATTTCCAGCAGGCCGTTGAGCTTGTTCGCAACGGCCTCATCGGAAAGATCACCCGCGTCGAAGTCGGTCTCCCGACCGGACACAATCAGCCCGAAGGTGACGCAAGCGAGAAGACGCCCCCGGCAGACCTCAACTATGACATGTGGTGCGGCCCCGCCGAGATGCTCCCCTACCGCGAAGCCTGTCACCACTGGTCATGGCGCTGGACGAAAACCTTTGGCGGCGGCCAGCTTATGGACTGGATTGGCCACCACAACGACATCGCCCACTGGGGACTCGGTATGGACAAGAGCGGCCCGATCTCGGTCGAAGCAAAAGATTGGATCTTCCCTGAGACGAAGCTCTATGACGCGCCCATGAGCTATGATGTCATCTCGACGTATGAGGGCGGCATCGAAGTGCTGATGTCATCCCGCATCACCATGGGTACGAAGTGGATCGGTGAGAACGGCTGGGTCTATGTCAATCGCGGCAAGATCGAAGCCTCCAATCCCGCCTGGCTCGAGCCCGGTTTTGTCGCGGGCGAGTGGAAGAGCTACAAAACGCCCGGTCACCAGCGCAACTTCATCGACTGCGTCCTTTCCCGCGAAGACACCATCGCCAACGCCGAGACCGCCCATCGCTCCATCACTCCCGGACACCTCGCCTTCATTTCCCATGCCCTCGGAGCGGCGGTGCAATGGGATCCTGCTGCCGAGACCGTGGTAGGCAACGACGGGGCGCAGAAGCAACTCATGGCCCTCCCCTATCGCGGAGACTGGAAACTCGGAACCCTCGGCGTCTGACCCAGAGGGTGAGAATACCTCGCCCGGCGCAGGGGATGCCCGTCAAAGCGTCCCCTGCCGTGTCTTCGGGAAGCGCGGCGGCGGGCCTACCCTGCCCTTTCATCGTGACGGTGTTGTGGAACAAGGTTCCGCCGCGAGGGAAAGGGCCGGAGGCGGGACCTCTCCCGAAATCCCCGGACGGGGTTGATGGCGTTGCGTGTCCTGCCGCCCGGTCCCATCAGCTCCCCCCTCCCCGCTCAGGACCCAGCTCGAGTTCCTCAAGCTGCAGATTCTCGCGCAGGCGCGCGAGGTCTTCCCCGGTTTTTCGGATCTCGGCCTCGGCGTCGATTGTCTGAAGGTGGCCCTTGCGCCAGATAAAATAGCCGGTAGCGATGCCCAGCGTCGTGAAGAAAACGGCGCAGACCGCCAGATAGAACCCGCCACCCGGATTATTCTGGAGGAAAAACAGATCACCCGGCGGCACGAGTTCCGCGAGCCGGGATTTAATACCAGTCAGATCAACCATGATCGGGATCTCAGTTGACCGTTTCCGCGACGGCGACGGGCGCAACGATCATCTCGACGCGGCGGGCTTTCCCATCAGAGAAACGACGGTCCTGTCCGGCACCGCGCACCGTGACGAGATTCTGGGAAACCCCCCGTTCGAGCAGCCTTTCCCTTACTGCATCGGCCCGGGCGGCACTGAGGCGCTCATTACGGTCCGGATTGCCCTCACTCCCGGCATAGCCGATCACGGTAACTTCGACCTTGCGACCGAAACGCCGGATCACGCGAGCACACAGGTCGATCTTTTCCAATTCGGTGGAACTGAGGGTCGCGGTGCCTTCGTTAAAGTAGACGGTATGATCGTCGTCGCTCCCGGCGACGGACTTTTTCCCACCGCTCGTCAACGCGGTGGGTGCGGGCTCGGCATCCTTCCGGGGAGTGTGGTGGGTGGTCTTGTGTAGGAGTTCTTCGAGGGCAATTCCCTCTTCCTCACCTGAAACCTCGGCGGTGAGGGACCGATGAATCGCGGCGGCGAGACTTACCTCGTCCACGAGCGGTTCCGCTACCTCCTGAGAGGTGAAACTGGTGAAGGGATCGGGTGCGCCGGCCTGGCGGGCTGCAGACAGCTCGATCCCCACCACGAGCAACTTTTCCTTCAGCAGAGAAATTTCGTTGTCACGTGCGGCACGCTGTAACATGATACCGCTCAACTGATCCTGCAGCTCACGGATCGACTCGGAGCGCTGCTCCAGTTTCTCACGCAGAGCCTCAACTTCGGCCAGGCTTTGGCTGCGACCTTCGGTCTCTACCTCCAGCCTGGCCAACTGTTCCGCAATCGTCTCGCGGAGAGCCTCAACCTCGGCTGTGATCCGGGATTTCTCTTCTCCCTGCTGTTTAGTAATCAGATCGCGTTCGTCACCGGCCGCTGCAATGGCGGCTTCAAGCTCGCCAAGCCTCGCTTCGTATTCGGCCTGCATCGCTTCGAGACGGGTCGAAGCCTCCGCCTCATCTGCCTCGCGTGTCTTAATTGAAACCCGCAGCCCCTCAAGCTCGGCGAGCAAAGCACTGACTTCCGCCTCTTTCTCCTCAAGACGACTCGAGAGCTGAATGGCCCGCTCGTCACTGGAACGGAGAGCCTCCTCCAGACCGACGACGGCAAGTCGGGAGACCTCTTGTTCTTCGCGGGCGGCTTCAAGCTCAGTATTAAGACGATTCAGCCTGATGTCGAGATCTTCCGCCCTGCGGGAGCTGTCGCTAAGCTCCTCCGAGATGGCCTCAAGCTGAGCCTCGCGGAGTGTGGCCGCCTCTTCGAGCTTGCCGATACGCAGGATGGCGTGATCAAGTTCACGAATCGTGTCGTCTTTGTCGCGCGAGACCAAGCTCAGCTCTTCCTGCAACTGGACAAGGGAATTCGCCGACTGCTCCAGTTGGGCGGAAAGGGCGGCTACTCTCACCTGCGCCGCATCGACTGCCTCCTCGGCGGAGGCGACCCGCTCGTCACTCGCGGCAAATTCATCGCGGCGACGGTCCAGCTCGGCCTCGAGCTGCCGCGACCTGGCTTCGTGGTAGCGGGCGTGCTTTGAACTCTCATCCACATCAACGCGGACGGCGTTCAGCTCGTCATAACGCTCACTAAGAGCCAGTTCAAGATCAACAATACGCCGGCGCTGCTCTTCGACAAAAGCGGTTCGTGCAGTGACTTCGGCATTGAGCCGGCGCGACTCGTCGTTGAGCGCTTCTAGCTCCCCTTCAGCCTCGGCCAGGGTGTTCTTAAGCTGCCGCACCAGATCACGCTGGGTCCTGAGCTCGGTGGCAAGATCGTTCACCTCGGTGCTGCGGTCCTCAATGATGGCTTCGAGTTCCTCCATCTGCGCCAGAGCTTTCTGGTAATCTTCCGCGCTGACGGTGTAGGCAAGGCGTGCATCACTGAGTTCGTGACGTGTCCTTGTGAGCTCATTCTGAAGCGACTCACGCTCAAGATTACGATCGATGAGACGGGCACGGAGGTCGGCAACCTCCTCCGTGAGAGCGGTGAGCCGATCTTCATTCATACTGCCGTGCTGAAGGAGGCCGGCAAGCTCTTCACGGGCGCTTTCCAGTTGCCCCGCGAGTTCCTCGTTCCGCGCCTCTACGAGATCGAGCCCGGAAAGACGTTCCTCCAGCGTCGTGATTTCAGCGAGGCGTAAATTAAGGGCACGACGAACGTCATACATCTCGTGATAAGCGTCGTTGAGTTCGGCCTGGAGAGAGACCTTACGGCGCTGCAGCAATTCAAATTCGACAACCTTCCCCTCCGCCGCCTCAAGTGCATCGGACTTCACTCTCAGAGCCGTCTCAAGAGCAGTAATCTCCTCCCCCCTTCCCGCGACTACGGCGGAGAGCTCTTCGAGATCGCGCAGCAACCTCGCATTCGATTCACCGCTGCTCTCGATGAGAGAGCCGGAGCGACGGCGGATTTCACAGATCTCACGCGCCCGCTGTGGAAGAAGAGCCCTCCACTGGGCTACTTCGGCCGCCTGCCCCACAGAAGCAGCCTCGGCGGCGGCGAGTTTTGCTTCGAGGGTGGCGATCCGTTGCACCGCCAGCGCGGGTTCCCCGGGTACCTTGCCGAGGGGATTCCCGATCAGTTTGGCCTCGAGGGCCTCGACCAGGGCGAGCTGCTTTTGATACTCGGCGCGTACATCGTGCAGTTCATCGTGGGTGTCGATGAGGTCCTGTTCAAGATCGCGGATCCGCGCCTGGAATTCCGAGGCGGCGACAGCCTCCGCTGACTCAACCGGCGCAGCGGCCGCCATCGCCGTAGCGACGGGGCTTACTACCGGCACCCCTGAGGCCTCATCTCTCCACTGGCGGTATTCCGCCCTTTCTCGATCGAGTTGAGCCTCGAGTTCCCTGATCTTTTCCCTCAGTCCCTGGTCGGCAACCACTTCAGCCGGAATTTCTTTTCCGGACGAGGTTAAGGTCAGAGTGAGGGTCTCAATGCGCTTCTCCTTCTCAGCGAGACTCCTTTCCCAGGAATCGCGGTCAGCCTGCCAGCGGACCCGCAGTTTTTTGAAAAGATCCTTTTGCGAAGAGCCAAGCGCACTCCACTGGCTCGCAAGATTCATATTCTCCTCCACCGCATAGCTGAGGCGCTGGGAGTAGCGGCCCCACGTCATCCTGGCAAGGAGCAGACCTATGCAGAAAAATACAATCGCCGAGACCCCTACCGGGAGCCAGTTTTTGAGGAGAAAGAGAGAAATATCGTGCATCTTGAGTTTGTGTTTGGAAACGTTTGGGAAAGTTACTCTTTGGCGCCGGAAAGCTCGGACTTGATTCGGGAAATCTCGTCACTCGTTTTTTCGTAATCAGCGAAAGCAGCGCGATTTCCCTCTTCGACCTTCTCGGCGAACTTACGTGTATTCCTCCAGATAATCCAGCCGATGAAAGAGCCGAGGAGCAGGCACACGCCTCCACCGATGAGGAGAGTTACTCCCCAATCGAGGAGGTAGCTTTCAGCATGGGGGGTGAGAGAGGGCGACATGGGGTAGAAGTGAGGTTCAGGGCACGGGGACGGGGGCTTCTTCTGCGGGAGGCTTCAGCGAAATGTCAACGCGGCGAGCCCTCCATCGCTGACCGGGGCGCAGATTGGAGACGTTCTCAACGGTCGCCGCCGTTTCGATTGCACTGACTTCAAGCCCCAGTCGCTCCAGCTCGGCAACCACGGCATCCGCACGACGCAGGCTCAGCTCGCGATTTTTTTCCGCATTCCCAAGGTTATCGGCCACACCAGTGACGACGAGAGAGAGCGCCACGTTCGCCTTTTTCAAGGTCTCAACGAGGGCGGAGATCTTCGCTCGTTCGTCGGAACCGAGAATCTCGCTTCCCATATCAAAATAGAGGGGAGATTCTTTTAATGCCGCAGAGAGGGTATCACGCAGCGGCGGCGTAAGAGGTGTTTTGGGAGCGGGGGTATCGACATGAAGCAGATCGTTCTGGATCGTGAAGTTCGCTGGCACCGTATTCACCGCAATGTTCTGCATGATCTGCCTGTCGGAAAGAGCACGGGTGACGCCCTCCATCACAAACCGGTTTTCTTCGGACCTAAAAGTGCCACGCTCGACCCGGCGAAGAGCCTCTGAAAAAAACTCGGGCAGGCGGGCGACCCACTCGTCGCCGGGACTGGCGGGGACCACTTCGATCTCGTTTTTAACAGTGAGCTGCGGGAACATCGCCACGAGCCTCTCCTCCAGGCGTCCCGGTAGCATCTCATCGGAAAGTTTGCCGGAAAAAATGAGAAGTTCCCCTTCATAAACCGCAAGGAATCGTTGTCCGTCCCCCTCAGAGCGTCCGGGCGGCGCAATCGTGATATCAGCGATAATCGCGATAGCCGGTTCGGTCTCTGCCAACTGGCTCAGTCCCGCCTCCATCGTCCTGAACGTTTCCTCATCGGGTGACGTCCCCCGCAGGCGAATTCGGGACCCGGTGAATTCAGCCGTCATCTCGCCGGTGAGCCCCTTGAGCAGGGCCGGGAAAACGATCGGCAGCGATCCCAACCAGGGGGCGCGCGCCCTGTCTTTCACCATTTCGATGCGGTCGATAATCGACACTGAGGGATCAACCGCCCCCCGGAGTGCCCCGAGCAGGACAGCTCTGTCCGCTTCCTCTGAAAGCACCCCGCTCAGTGTGACCCCAAAGCGGTTGCGGGTCAGCTTGATCTCGGTGCTGCGCAGGAAAGTATCGGGAGTCTTCACCGCAATTTGATCGACGATGTTCCCCGGCGCGATACTCTCCGCAAGCTCAAGAAGACCGGCGCGAATTCCATGGTTGGGGACGGTGCCGTTCATCGTCAGGTGACCGTCTTTAAAAAACACCTCCGCCTCCCCGGAGTGGGCGAAAAGTCCGCTCGCAAGCGAGGCGAACTCGGCCATTTCGGGAAAGGAGATCTGACGGGGGTCGAACCCGATCAGGTTCTCCACCCCCGCAATGCCGGGAAGGGCGTGGAGACGCGACGCGAGCAGACTGCGCGCCTCCTCGTCGGAAGGAGCGAGGACTCCCTCAATCTTCACAAGGTCGCTCCCGGGCGCTCTTGTCACGACTACGAGGGGCAATAAGGTGGGACGAATTGAAATTGTGGTTTCAGTCTCCCCTGGCCAGTAGGCGGCGGGAAGCTCTCTTTTGAGCAGACCAATCAGTTTCGAGATGTCTTCAGGATTCTCAACGAATCCGGCGAGACCGGCATTAAAATGATCGAATTTCACCTCAACCCCCTCATAGCCCGCGCCACTAAGAACCACCAGCGCTCTTCGCTCCATCTCGGTTTCAAGATTACCGCGAAGCGAGAGCTTCGCCAGTGCGACCGAACCAATCACGGCAAAAATAAAAAGAAGTATGATGACAAGGAACCTCATCCAGTTCAGGTAAAATCAGAGTTCGATTATAATCAATTTTTACAAAACTCTCAAGTCATGAGTCGCAAATTTTAAAAACTTAACCCAACCGAAGGAGGGTGGCTTTTTATAATTTTTATAAATTATACTAACTCCCAGAAAAAACAAGCCGCTTCTTGCTGCTTGCCTCTTGCTTCTCTTCTGCAAATCCACCGTCTACCTTAGACCTAGCTCATTGGGACGGCGCGGCGCGTCGGCTGCGAGACTGTCGCTTGCCCTTGCCTGGACGCGAAAAAGCCCGCTTCGTCTCCGGAAGCGGGCTTTCACTCAAAAGAGTTGCCGGTCCGATGATCAGTCGGCCTTGTTGAGCTCGGCGGCGGCTTCGATGCCGCGCTCGGCCATAGCGGCCTTGCGGCTCAGCTTGACCCGGCCGCGCTCATCGACACCGATGCACTTAGCGTAAACCATGTCACCGACCTTGACTACGTCGGTGACCTCGTTGACGCGGAAGTCGGCGAGCTCGGAGATGTGAACCATGCCGTCTTTACCCGGGAGGACCTCGACGAAGGCGCCGAAGTTCGTCGTGCTGACGACTTTGCCATAGTAAGTCGCGCCCACTTCGATCTCGGCGGTCGTGCGGCGAACAAGCTCGATCGCACGATTGAGGGCTTCCTGGTGCGCGGCGTAGATGCTCACGGTGCCGTCATCAGAGATATTGATGTCAGCGCCGGTCTCGGCCTGGATGCCCTTGATGTTCTTCCCGCCGGGGCCGATGAGCTCACCGATCTTCTGGGGATCGATCTTGATCGTCTCGATGCGGGGAGCGTGCTGACTGAGAGCTTTCGGGGCGGAAATGATGTTGTTCATCACCTCGAGGACCTGGAAACGACCCTTCGTGGCTTTGTCGACGCCTTCGAGAAGGATGTCGAGGGAAAGACCGGCGAGCTTGAGGTCGAGCTGGTAGCCCGTGACGCCTTCGCTGGTGCCGCACAGTTTGAAGTCCATGTCACCCATGAAGTCCTCGTTCCCGATGATGTCGATCATCGTGACGTAGCGGTTGAGATTGTCGCCTTCGAACTCGGTCACGAGGCCGCAGGAGATCCCCGCGACGGGCCGGATGAGCGGAACGCCAGCGTCGAGCAGAGCCATGACACCCGAACAGACCGAGGCCATCGAGGTGGAGCCGTTCGACTCCATCACTTCGCTGGACACGCGGATCGCATAAGGGAAGTCGGCTTCTGGAGGGATAACCGGCTCGATCGACTTCTCGGCGAGAGCGCCGTGACCGATCTCGCGGCGGTTCATGCCGCCCATGCGACCGGTTTCACCGACGGAGAAAGGCGGGAAGTTGTAGTGGAGGATGAAACGCTTCGAGTCTTCGCCACCGGCGTAGTTGTCGAAATACTGCTTCTCGTCAGCCGGGGCGAGCGTCGTGATCGCGAGAGCCTGGGTTTCACCGCGGGCGAAGAGAGCGGAGCCGTGGGTGCGGGGGAGCACGCCGATTTCGCCCGAGAGCGGACGGATCGTATCGATATCGCGACCGTCGCAGCGCTGCCCTTTGTCGAGGATGCTGATGCGGAAAGCTTTTTTCTGGAGGTAATCAAAAGCCTGGGAGATCGCGAACTCACCGGCGTCGGGGTATTTTTCGAGGATTTTCGCGGAGACTTCCTTGCGGAGAGCGGAGACAGCGGCACCGCGCTCGATCTTGGAAGCCTTGTAAAGGGCGTCTTCGATGCGGTCTCCGGCGACTTCATAGGCAACTTCGAGGAGTTCGTCCTGCACTTCCATGAGGGCGACAGTGCGCTTGGTCTTGCCGGCGCGGCGGGCGAGTTCTTCCTGCGCGTCGAGAAGGGGCTGGATCGCCTTCTGGGCAAAGATGAGGGCCTCCTTGAACTTGGCGTCCGGCACTTCTTTGGCGCCACCCTCGATCATGATGACCTTGTCGCGGAGACCGACATAGACGAGATCGAGAGTGCTTTCCTCGCGCTCATCGAAGGTAGGGTTAACGATGAAGTCACCGCCAATGAGGCCGATACGAACCGCTCCGATGGGGCCGGCGAAAGGAATGTCGGAAACGCAAAGCGCAGCCGAGGCACCGTTGATGCTCAGGATATCCGCGTCGTTGATGCCGTCGGCGCTGAGGAGCAGGGCGACGATCTGGGTGTCATAAAGATAGCCCTTGGGGAAAAGAGGGCGAAGAGGGCGGTCCGTCATCCGGCAGGTGAGGATCTCCTTCTCGGTGGGGCGGCCTTCACGTTTGAAGTAACCACCGGGGAAGCGCCCGGCAGCGGCGGCCTTTTCCTTGTATTCGACAGAGAGAGGGAACCAGTCCTGGCCCTCTTTCACTTTCGTCTGTGAGACGGCGGTCACGATGACCACAGTTTCACCGACCTGAACGGTCACGGCACCATCGGCAAGCTTGCCCATTTTGCCGGTTTCAATCGTCATTTCCTGCGTGCCGACCTGGCACGTGATTTTTTCAATACTCATATGTTTCCTTTTTGCTTAAAAATTCGGGGATTCAGTGCGGCGCGGTTGAGGGACCGGCCTGCTGCAACTGAGAGCTCCGCCCGGGACGTGGGCGGAGACGCCGTCATGAAGCGGAAATCGACGACAGCATGTCGCCGATGCCCCAAAACGGAGAAAGCGCCGGGGTAAACCGACGCTTTCAAAAATTAATTAGCGGCGCAGACCGAGGGTCGCGAGCACTTTCTGATAGCGCTCAGCGTCCGTGCGAGCAAGGTAATCGAGAAGTTTACGACGGCGTGCGACGAGGCGCAGGAGACCGCGACGTGATGAGACGTCTTTTTTGTTGGCCGTGAGGTGGCCGGTGAGGTGGTTGATGCGCTCGGACATCAGTGCGATCTGCACGTCAGCGCTGCCGGTATCACGATCATGAAGCTGAAGCTCCACTGTTTTGTTGCTTAATTCACTCATTTGCTCTCTTTGTTGGCATCGCCTTGATGCCGGGTTGTTTTCCATATTTCAGGGCCTGAACGGAATCACATTTCATTCCCGATGCAATGGAAAAGATGTCATAAATGTCAGTTTTCCAGTAAAAAGCCGGACGTCCCTTCTGTCGTAATCGTATTCAATTCGTGATGGCTTGCGAAGACTTAAAAATCCCGGAGACGATCCCGGTCATGGTGCTGGGAGGGGCGACTTTGTTCCCTCACGGCTACATGCCGCTTTTCATCTTCGAGAGGCGCTACCGGGCTATGCTCAATCATGCCCTCGAACGCGATCGCATGTTCTGCATCGGTCACGCCCGCGCCGGGATCGGCGTGGAGTCGAGCACGGATCCTGTCCACCACATCACTACCGTCGGGCTGGTCCGCGCCTGCGTGACCCATCCCGACGGGACTTCGCATCTGATGCTCTCCGGGATTCAGCGGGTCGAGATCATCGGATGGGAGCAGCATGCCCCCTTCCGCATCGCTTCGATCGTCCCCCTGCCCTGCTACCTCGGTGATCCTTCGGCGGCGGCTTCGGCGGCGCTGGAACTGGTCGATCTCAGCAGTCGACTTTGTGGTGAGGGACAGGGAATCTCGGAACAGCTTCGTGAACATCTCCGCTGCGTCAAAGACCCCACCGCCATCGCCGATGTCGTCGGGCAGAGTTTTGTGAACGACCCCGGCGAGCGCCAGAAGCTGCTCGAAATGAATAACGTGAACGAGCGGCTCGATTATCTCGTGAGCCATCTCAGCCACCTCATCGCCGCTGGCGGCAAGTGATCCCGCTACGGTCCGACGAAGCGGTGATGACTAGCCCGCTTGCGACAGTCTCGATGCGGGTTTCTTTACTTCCCTGCCAGGTGCCCTTTGCGGTGGCGGGTTTCCCTCTCGCTTTTCCGTCGGCCTTTCGACTAGTCGGCACGCCCTCAAGTTCGGGGCCGAGGTGCCATTTTCCGAAATGTCCCGTCGCGCAGCCGGCGGACTTGTGAGATCGGGCGAGGTTTGGGGTTTTGTAAAATTTGGTTGTGTTGTAGAGAGTTGTATTGTTCCAGCAGAGGCCGTCGAAGAGAATAAAGAGCACCTTCGACCGATCCTGCGTGACGGCAGTCCCGCCAAAACAGATAGCAATCATAAGGATAACAATAAATATTAGTTTCCTCAAAATCAACGGTTTAGGTAAATTTTGTGGAATTGCGGCGACTCGCTGGGGGGGGGCTGGAGGCGGAGGCGCCGATCGAGAAGACGCCGACGAGGACGAGCAAACGGGTAATCATGGGGGATTGAATGATCGGTTACCCGATTCTCCACGAGCCTTTCCCAATTGCGCGGGGCCGTTACCCCTATTTCGCGAAGAGCGGCAATTTGGCGAAGCCGGCAAAAACCCCGGTGAAGGCCTTTTTGCGCGGCTCGGGAGACGGCGCGAGGTAGGTGCCGTTCGCTTTGCTGATCGCCAGAATCTGGGCCGCTTCCCACGCGGGGCGACCGGCTACGCTCACCGCCCAATAGGAGAGATGCGCACGAAAGCGGGCGTGAGCGGGAAACGTTGACTTGTCACACTCGGCAAGGAGAAGGTTCAGGAACTCCAGATCACACTCCGCCTGAGAGGATCCGATCGTGTCGTAGCAGGCGTCATGCCGTCGACAGGCGGCGCGGAAGTCCGCCCCGGCACAGCCCTGGAAAAAAAGGTAGCGCAGTGGCCCCTTGATCGAATCGGGACCGCAGGGACGGCGCTCCAGAAGACTGAGCTTTTTTTCGCACTCCGCGCAATCGTTGCCCCGCGCGTCTGGCGCGACAACTCCGCACAAGAGCACAAGACTCCAGAAGAAAAGGGAAAGACTGATCTGGCGGACGGACCTCATCGTTCTGGAGACGTCTATTTTATTCGTGCTTCTGTCAAGGTTTGATCCGCTTCATGGCGATATCATCAGGTTCGATTGCAGCTTCGGCTGGGCCTCGATCTTCAGATGTTTCGCAAAAAAATCATCGGCCGCCTCGACGCAGTTGTTAAATGCCCTTTGCTGCCCGAGAAAGGCGTGCGGCGCTCCGGGGATGAAAACAAGGCCGGTGGGGATATCGAGTTCTGCCAGATCGGAGCGGGTCTCGACCGCATGGGCGCTAGAGTTGTCGAGCTCTCCGGTCATGAAGAGGCGACGCCACGACCGCGTCAGGTAGCTTTGTCGGCAACCACTTTGACTCCGCTGACGCGCAGATTCCGGATTTTTACTCCGTCGCCGGCAGCGAGCCAGCTGCGCTTCTTCGCGGTGGCTAGATAGGGATGCGCCGCGCTCAGGCAAGCACGTCTTTGATGACGTGACCGTGCACGTCGGTGAGGCGGCGTTCGAAACCGTTGTGGTAGTAGGTGAGCCGCTCGTGATCGAGTCCGAGGAGATGCAGGATCGTGGCGTGGAAATCGTAGACCGTCGCGACATCCTTGACCGCCCGGTAGCTGAACTCGTCGGTCTCGCCGTAGCTGAAGCCCTTTTTCACTCCGGCACCCATCATCCAGGTGGTGAAGCCGTCGGGGTTGTGGTCGCGGCCGCTCGCCCCTTTCTGGAAAGTGGGCATGCGTCCGAATTCTGTCGTCCAGACGACGAGCGTGTCCTCGAGGAGCCCGCGCCGCTTCATATCCTTGAGCAGGGCCGCGCAGGGCTGATCGAGGACGGGGCCGTGTTTGCTGTATTGATCGACGAGGTGCTTGTGGCCGTCCCAGTTGCTCACCCCTTCCCCGCCAGTCTGGTAGGCCCCGTTGAAAAGCTGCACAAAACGCACCCCTTTCTCAAGCAATCGCCGCGCGAGGATGCAGTTTTTCGCAAAGCTCGCCTTTAGCGGATTCGTCGTGTCATCGGCTCCGTATTCCTTGAGCAGGCTCGCCGGTTCGGTCGAGAGATCGGTCACCTCGGGCACGCTCAGCTGCATGCGAGCGGCCAGTTCATAGCTCGAGAGGCGCGCCGCCAGTTCGGTGTCGCCGGGAAACTCCGCGAGATGGCGCTCGTTGAGCCGTTTCAAAAAGTCGCGCGTAGCCCGATCAGTCTTCGCGGCAGTGCCCTTCGGGATCTCGAGGTTGCCGAGCGGTTTCAGGGCATTGAACTCCGTCCCCTGATAGGCGGCCGGAAGAAAACCGGGGCCCCAATTGTTCACGCTCGACTGCGGGGTGCCGCGCGGATCCGAGATCGCGACGTAGGCGGGCAGATTCTCGTTCGAAGTGCCGAGCGCCCAGGTCGTCCAGGCCCCCATCGAGGGGAAACCGTCGAGCGTGAATCCCGTCGACATGAAGTTCTCGCCGGGGCCGTGCGTGTTCGTCTTGCCCGTCATCGAGTGGATGAAGCACATCTCGTCGGCCAGCTCCGCGAGGTGCGGGACGAGTTCCGAGAGCATCTTGCCGGACTGCCCGCGCGGTTTGAACTCCCACGGGCTTTTTGTCAGCATCCCCTGCTCTCCCTGGAAAGTGATGATCTTGTCCGCTCCCGGCATCGCCTGACCGTGGCGCTTGATGAGCTCGGGCTTGTAATCAAAGGTATCAATCTGGCTGCACGCTCCTGCGCAGAAGATCACGAGGACCTTCTTCGCCTTGGCCGGGTGATGTCCCGCCCGCGAGGCAAAGGGCTGCGACGGATCGATCACCGGCCGGATCGGACCGCCCGCCGCGCCGAGGAGCTTTTCCTCGTGGAGCAGGCTCGCCAGCGCGATACCCCCGAGCCCGCGGGCCGTGTTGCCGAGAAAGTGACGTCGATTGAGGAGGGTGTTCATGGAATAAAGACAAACTCGTTCGCGTTGAGCATCGCGCGGGTGAATTGGACGAGACCTTCCTGCTCGATGAAGGCGGTGGCGTTGGCGAGGTCTTCGGGAGACGGTTCGCGCTGGAAGCAAAGGGCAAACGCCCGCCGGATCCGTCCCTCACTGTTGTCCGCCTCGGCCTCGAGTCGCTTCGCGAAAAAGTCGGCCTGCTCCATGACAAACTTGCTGTTGAGCAAATTCAACGCCTGCAGCGGCGTTGTGGAGCGGCTCCGCTTCGGCACTGCCTGACTCGCGTCGGGACAATCGAAGGCGCCGAAGACATGTTCCTTCTCCTGTCGCACCTTCGTCATGTAAATCATGCGACGCCAGTCCGCCTCGGTATAGTTCGTTTTCGCGTGATAGTGGCGCACGTTCTCAAGGGCGACTTCAAAGGCGCTGAAGCCCGGTCCACCCTCGTCATCGACCGCCAGTTTTCCGCTCACTGTCAGGATCGCATCGCGGATCCCCTCGGCTTCGAGACGACGGGGCGGGAAACGCCAGAGTAAACGCGAGGCGGCGTCGGCCTCCATGCCCTCGGATCGGGGACGATTGTCCTGCCGCCAGGTCTGCGAGGTCAGGAGGACGCGGTGGAGATGCTTGAGCGACCATTCTCCCGCAACGAGCTCGCTCGCGAGCCAGTTGACCAGTTCCGGGTGAGTCGGCGGTGTGCCGTTTTTACCCAAATCGCTCGGTGTGTCGAAAATGCCCGTGCCGAAGTGAAATTGCCAGATCCGGTTCGCCATGACCCGGGCTGTGAGCGGATTTTCGGGGCTGACGACCCACTCGGCAAAGGCACGGCGACGCTCGGCCTCAGGCGCGTCGGGAGCGAGTTCGAGCGAGGTGAAAACATCGATGGCACCGGGGCCGACCTCCTCCCTTTTCAGATCGGGTTCCCCCCGATAGAGACGGTGCACCTTGCCGGGCTGCTCGAATCGCCCCGCATAGGCTTTCGCGGGCGTCGCGAGGGCCTCGCGCTCGGCGCGCAGGCTCAAGAGGGTTTGCTCACGGACCTTACCCTCTTGAATGACCGCTTCGGGATGACCGCTGAAGTCGTAACTACCGCTCGGGAGCGGTCCCGCGCCCGGCTCGAGACGATCGCCCGAGTGCGCCACGAGCTCCCATTGATCGGGTTCGAGGGCGACTTCGAGACGATAGCGGGTCGGGAGACGGTCTTTGTATTTGCCCTCGCGGTCACGGCTCCACTCGATGCGCTCGATCGGGACGGCTTCGGGCAGTTCGATCTGGATCCAGCCGCCCTTCGCCTGAGCGGAAATCCAGCTGCGCGCGTTGCCGTGCTGGCCGTCATTGATGTGGGCGAGCTTGTGTGAAGGATGTTCAAAGTCGCCCGACGAGCTGGCTTTGGCCCCGTCGCTGGCGAGGGCGACGTTTTTACCGCCGGAATAGATCTCGAGTTCGTCGAGACAAGGCTGCCCCGAACTGGATTCCTCAATCGTGAAACGCACGAACCTCGCCGGACGGGGCGCCAGCATCTCGACATTGCGTAGCGGATCGACGGCAGCGCGGAAAGCCGGACCATCGGTTTTCTTTTCAGCAGCCCCTGCCGTAGCGGAGACCGGTTCAAAAACGACTAGATCCGCCGTCACTGCCGTTCCCGAATCGCCGCCGACGAGAATGAGCCTGTCCCCCGGAGCGAGTTCATGAACACCGGCATCGTACCATCCGCTCCAGCGTTTCTTATTATCGGGAACGCCCTTCCCTCCGGCGACATGTTTCTGATCGACCACCGCGACCTCGCGACGACCGGACGCCGTCTCGAGGAGGTAACCCGCCGAAGACGTGTGACTCGCGAATCCCGCGCCCCAGCTCAGCCAGAGGCGGTGCGGCCCCCGGGCGCGTGGCTCGTAGATGAGAGTGTCTTTCCCAGGCTGATTTGCCCACCAGGTATAGCCTTTCCCGGCACCGGGCGGCGCGCCCTCCGCATCGGTGGCGACACCCTTTTTCTCAAAGCGCGCCTCTCCTGCCGTCTCATCGATACTGATCGAGGCATAGCGCGCCTTCGGGAGAAAAGGCGCGAGCTGTTGCGTCAGGCCGGCGATGCGCTCGTCGAGGGCGGCGATCTTTTGCTGCGTTTCGGGGCTGTGGGGCAGATCGGTCTCGGCGTGTTGCACCCCCGCGAAGACCGCCTGCATCGCATAATAATCCTTCTGCGAAATGGGATCGAACTTGTGATTATGACAGCGAGCGCAGCCGGTCGTGAGCCCGAGAAAAGCGGTGCCCGTCGTGTTGATGATGTCGTCGAGCTCGTTCATGCGCTGCATGATGCCGAGCTTGGGATCCTGGCCTTTCACGACGTCGTAGGGTCCCGCGACGAGGAATCCGGTGGCGAGGCGGTTGCCGACGGTGTCTCCGATAATCTGTTCGCGCACGAACTCATCGTAGCGCTTGTCCTGATTAAATGAGGCAATGACCCAGTCGCGGTAGCGCCAGGCGTTCGGTCGCTCGCGATTTGTCTCGAAGCCGTTTGTCTCGCCGAAGCGCACGAGATCAAGCCAGAAAGTGGCCATGCGCTCGCCGTATTGCGGACTGGCGAGGACCGCTTCGACGAGTTGCGTCCAGGCGTCCGGACCGGGGTCGGCGACAAAGGCCTCGACTTGCGCGGGCGAGGGTGGCAGCCCGGTCATGACGAGATAGAGCCGCCGGATGAGAGTGCGCCGATCCGCTTCCGGTGAGAGGGAAAGGCCTTTTTCATGCAGCGCCGCTTTGATGAATCCGTCCACGTCTGTCGCTGTCTGCGGTCGCTTGAGCGGGACGAAGGACCAGTGGGTCAGCTCGACCTTCTCCTCGGCCGGACCATAAGACGCCGACGTTTTCGCCCCCTCTTTGATCCATTGCTCGATCAGGGCGATGTCGGCCTCGGCGAGAGCGTCGCCTTTCGGCGGCATCTCGAGTTCGGGTTCCTTGTGCCGGATCACTTTCACGAGAAAGCTCGCCGCCGGATCACCGGGCACCACGGCAGCCTCCCCCGAATCCCCGCCCCGCAGCAGCGAGGCGAGACGATCGAGGCGGAATTGCCCCTTCTGCGTGTCTTCGCCGTGGCAGTCGAAGCAGTTCTCTTCGAAAATGGGGATGATCTCATTTTCGAAATCGACCTCGGCCCGCCCGACCGTGCTCGCCACCAGCGTGAGCAGAACTGCGAGAAATGGGGAACGAAGGGGAAACGGAAAGAGCGAAGCCATCGAACGCGAAGAAAAGGCCGCAGCGGACTCCTTGCAAGTGAATTGTATACAATTCCGTGATGGCGTTCTTCTCATTGTCGTCAGCGTGCGCCATAGACCGGTGGTTTCCAGTCGACCGGCAGTTTCGCCTGCGGCCTCACGCCGTAGGCATCGGGCGGGATGGGGTGATCCTCCGGCTTCTGGAGCGGCATGTCATCGGGCAGATGTTTGATTTTAAAATCCTTGTATTGAATCGTCATGGCCGGCCCGACATGGACCTGTACCGCGAGGATGCCCTCGAGAGCACGCCCCTTTTCGTCAAAGTCGAGCAGGTCGGCGGTGGGATTCCCATTGATCCAGTGCCGGTGATGATTCCCCTCGACGAGGACGCGATACTCGTGCCACTCGTCCGGGGCAAAGCTCTTCACCTCCATTTTCCCGACGACCCAGGGCTGTCCGTCGGGGGCGACGATGACCTTCTCACCCGTATGGGAAAGGATGCGGCGGCCGCGCTCCTCGTAGAGCATGCCATTGTAGTTCGGGTTATTCGCGACGACGTCGCACTGGTAGCCGGAGACGATGTCGAGGTCGACCTCGGGTCGCGAAGTGCCGCGATACTGGATACCGCTGTTGCCGCCAGCCGTGACCTTCACCTTCACCCGCAGATCGAAGTTCCGCACCGTCGAGTGGGTCCAGCTGAGGAAACGGTTCATCTTCAGTGAGCCGTCCGTCACCCCGGTGATGGCGCCGTCTTTCACTGACCAGAACACCTTATCCCCGTCCCAACCGCGCAAGGTTTTGCCGTCGAAGATCCTGACAAACCCCTCCTTGTCCGGCTTTGCGCTGACCGCGGCCGAGGCCTCGGGGTGGGCGTCGGTTGAGGGGGCGAAGGGCTCGCTCATCGGCTCGAGCGGACCGCCCAGCTCCGCCACGACCGCGGTGGTGCGGGCCCGCATGCTCTGGAGCGTGGCCGCGTGGGCGGGGTCGGACGCGAGATTGACGAGTTCGTCGGGATCGCTTTTCAGATCATAGAGGAACTCGTAATTCCCCTCGTCGAAGTAGCGCGCATACTTGAAGTCGGCGTTGCGGAGGCCCTCCCACGCGGGAATGCGATTCCGCACCGCGAAATGCTCGTGAAAGGTCTCGGTGCGCCAGTCGGCCGGAGCCGGGCCCGCCACAACGGGCTTCAGGCTATGACCCTGGTAGTGGGCTGGTACGTCCGCTCCGGCCCAGTCGAGAAAGGTCGAGGGCAGGTCTAGATTGAGGGCGGGAGCCTCCGTCACTTTCCCCCGCTCCGATTCCGGGAGACGCGGGTCGGCGACGATCAGGGGGACCCGGATGGACTCGTCGAAATGCGACCATTTCCCGCTGAGCCCGCGATTGCCCATGTGGTAACCGTTGTCCGCCGAGTAGACGATGATGGTGTTGTCGGCGAGGCCGGCCTCTTCCAGCACCGTAATGAAACGCCCGATCTCGCGGTCGATCCCGCTGACCATGCGGTAGTAAGCGCGCAGGTTCGTCTGGTATTTTTCCGGCGTGTTCAGCGCCCAGAAATAGCGCTCGCGGGAGAGCGAGGTCTGGTAAAACTCGGGGAGTTTTTCGAAGATCGCCGGATCGTTCAGCTTCGGCGGATACATTTCGATGTCGTCATACATCCCATCGACCGAGCGCGGCCAGGGATAAAAGCCGATCCCGGGGCGGCGATCGTTGTCCTCGGCATGGCAGGCATTGAACCAGAGGTTCAGCGCAAAGGGTTTGTCGGCGGGCTGGTTTTTGATGAAGTCTATCCCGCGATCGACGATCAGTTCGGTCTCGTGCCGCAGCGAGCCGTCGGGCTGCTCCTTATAAAACGGATTGCGCCCGATCGCCTCGAACTCGTCAAAATGGTCCGCCGCGTTAAACTTGGGATCGGCCATCTTCACGTGCCACTTGCCGTAGAATCCGGTGCGATAGCCATGCTGGCGGAGCAGGTCGCTGTAGAGCGTCTCGCTGACCTCGGGGCGGGTCACATCCGGATCGCCCGGCGTGCCGTAGCTCCGCCCCGTGAGTCCGGTCAGGATCGTGGTGCGGCTCACCCAGCAGATCGCCTGACTTGCGAAAGCGTTCTCAAACCGCACCCCACGTTCGGCTAGCGCGTCGATGTTCGGTGTCTGGACGATGGGATTCCCATAGCAGCCGAGCGTATTCGTGGACTGATCGTCGGTGAAGAAAAAAACGATGTTCGGAGCCTTGGCGGGAGTCTCCGACATGAGCGGATGACTGTGGAAAAGAAGAAGGAGGGAGAGGGCGCAAAGGGGGCGATTCATGGGACGGGGACAGAAGAGTAAACCGCGAGACCGCTGTGCCGGTCAATCACTTTCGCCGCCGACTTCAGAGTCCTGGAGCGGCGGACAGTTTGGCAAAACGTCCCTACCGGGCCTCTCTCACCCTTCAATCCTCCTCCGCCAAACCGCGTTTCCGCAGTTCCCCGACCATCTCATCGAGAATCGCGAGGCCGTAAGAGATCTTTTTGAAAAAGCTCTCGTTGTGATGCACCACGACGAAGTTCTCGTGCTGTGACCAGTAGCTCCGCAGCTTCGCATCGAGCACGACGGCCTCGGCGAGCGTCTCCCGCCGGGCCGGATTACCGCCCTCGATCCCCAGTCCTCCGACGGCGGCACTCTCGAAAAAGATGACCCCGTCATAGCGGGCCAGTTCCGCCTCCAGACTTGTCTCAAGAGACTCGAAAAAATCGCCTCTGTCCCCGGGCCAGTAGGCGGCCCCGTCTATCGTGCCGCGGTCACAGATGAGGATGCGCTCCGGGTAGCGCGTTGCCTGGATATCTTCGAGATTCCGTTGCACATGGTAGATCGCAAGCTGGGCCGAGCGAACGGCCTCCTTTTCGGGGTAACGGGGAAATCCGCCCATGAACATCATCGTCGCCGCCTCGGGCACGATCACGACGCCTTCGCCCATCTCGCGGCGAAAGAGATCCACCGCCGTCGTCTTTCCTCCACCCGGTCCCCCCGTCACCGCGATGCGGCAGCGATGGTGGCGAGGAGAGGACGGGTGAAAAGACGGTATTTTCATCAGACAGATTGCAACGGGCGCTGCGATACGGGGTTTATGATCATGCCGACAGCGTTACGAGTCACTCAGATTCTGACCTTGGCGAAAAAAATCACCCCCTTCAACCCTAATGACCTTACACTCAGTAAACCTGACCCGTCTCCTTCTCTGCACCGCCGTTGCGATTGCCCTGGCGTTTCCGCCAGTTCCCGGGCGCGCTCAGGAGGGAGAGCCCCGCACCCCGGAAAAAACGGCGGAAGAAAAGCCGGACGGCCGTCCCGTTCCACCCAAGGCAACCCCGCGACAGCCCGATGCGTCGGCCCCCGGACGCGAAGGCGAGCGCCCCTCGCCGACCCGCAGCAATCGCCCCGGCGAGGGAGCGCGCAAGGGCGGCCCCCGCGAGGCGGGAACTCCCCAAGACTCACCCCGCGAATCCCGCCCACGCGGTGAGCGCGGACGACCCGAGCCCCTTCCCCACCTCCTAGCGGCGGCCATGCACCTGGAGCAGGCCGGACTTCATGACGAAGCGCGCCGTGTCCGCGCCCGTGCCGAAGAAATGAAACGTCATCACGAAGAGCGGGGCCATAGCCGCTCACCCCACAGCGGCCCCCAACTTGAGGAGCAGCTCGCGGAGATCCGTCATCGTCACGAAGAGCTCCGCGCCGAAGTGGCCGAACTCCGCGAGGCGCTGCAGCGCCATCCTGCGAGCAGCAAAAAGAGGGCCGAAAAAGCTCCCGACCAGTGAGCGGACCGGGTTGAAGCCAGGGCCTTCGCTGTCATCACCGGTACAACTCTGCACCGCCGGGGTGCCGCCGGGAGCGTCGGTTGATTGGGGAGACGGGCAACCTGTCTCTATCTGCGAGGGCCAGCCTTCACGATCAGAATAGACAAAACGGAGACCAGGCTCCATCCTAGGATGGAGCTATCCGAAATTCCGCCGTGAACAGCCCTCTCCCACCCGCCCATCGTCGCCTTTTCCTGCTCCTCGGCAGCCTCTACGCCGCTTGGTGGGTTACCCTTGCGATCGCGCCGAAACATCCGTTTGACTGGTGGCTGGAGAACATTCTCGTAATCACCGGGCTCCTCCTTCTCATTCTCACAGCCCGCCGCTTTGTCTTTTCGCGGCTCTCCTACTTCCTCATCTTTCTCTTTCTTTGCCTCCACACGCTCGGGGCACACTACACCTACTCGGAAGTTCCCTACCGCGCTTGGTTCGAATCCCTCGGTTTGCGCGGGACCGCGCCTCCTTTCGACGCCGCTGACCCGGCCCGGAATCACTTCGACCGGCTCGTCCACTTCCTCTATGGCCTGCTCCTCACCCTGCCTTTCCGGGAAGCCTTTTATTTCGCCGTCGTTCCTAAAAGCGCCTTCTGGAGCTACCTGATTATTCTCTCCTTCAACATGGCCACATCCCTCCTCTACGAGCTCCTCGAATGGGCCGTCGTGGAGATCTGGGGCGGCGAGCTCGGCCTGGCCTTCCTCGGCGCTCAGGGAGATCCCTGGGATGCCCACAAAGACATGCTTCTCGCCGCCATGGGATGCCTCCTCTGCTTCGCCCTCATGCTCCTCGTCCAGGCGCTCAGCGGAAGAGACTTCGCTCGCGAATGGGGCGAACGACGGAGGAAAGGATGGCTCACCACTCGTTAACCGAAATCCGTGAAAATCGCCAGCCGTCAACTTCCCCACAGGGCGAGACGAAAAGGTCGGATTCCGTTAGAAAAACCGGTGCCGTGATCCCGCCGGCGGAGGCGAGTCCCTTTCCGCCTTGCCCTGCGCCGGTGAATATGTATCCTTACGCCCCTATCACTTAAACCCAAGTATTTCTGCGATTATGTCATCTCTCAAACTGCACAACGCCATGTGGCCCGGTCTCGTCGGAAAAGGCGACGGCGACGGTCAGGAACCGCCCATCTCTCTCGAGCGTATGCTCGACCTTACCGCTGCGGCGGAGGTGAACGGCCAGAAATACGACGGGATCGATTACTTCCTTTTCCTCCCCCACACCGATCCGGCCGCGAGCGATGACGAGCTCCGCGGCATCGCGGACATGATCGCCGGCAAAGGCTTCGACGTGGGCTCGCTCGTGGCTCCGGTCTGGCCGGGCACGGTCGGTGACTCGGCCATGGGCGACGACGCGGCGCAGGCAAAGTTCCTCGAAGCGGTAAGGGTTGGCTGCCGCATCGCCGGTGTCTTCAACGAACACGGTGTCCGCAAGCGCGGGGTCATCCGCATCGACTCGGCCGAGTTCGGGGTCGAAAAATGGCGCGAAAATCCCGAGGCGAACACGAAGCGCATCGCCGCGACCTTCCGCGAAGCGGCGAAAATCGCCGCTGATCACGGGGAACGCCTCGCCGCCGAAGGTGAAATCTGCTGGGCCGGGATGCACAGCTGGAAGGACATGCTCAACCTGCTCGAAGAAGTCGGCATGCCCGAGACCCTCGGCTTCCAGGCTGATCTCGCCCACACCTATCTCTACCTCCTCGGCTACAATGCCCCCGATTGCGCGCTGCTCCAGGAGGGTTATACCGTCGACGAGTTCTACGCCGCCTACGAGGAGATGACCGACAAGCTTCGTCCCTGGACGATTGACTTCCACGTGGCGCAGAACGACGGCACCGTTCACGGCGCCGGCAGCCACGACAAAACCGGCAAGCACTGCCGGGCCGACGACCCGAACGGGAAACTCGACATCGTGAAGTGCTCACAGTTCTGGCTCAAGGACTACGCCGCCCGCGGGATCGAGCACATCTGCTGGGATGGCTGCATGTTCCCAAACGCTGTCCTCGAGACTCCGTCTACCTGGAACACGATTCTCAAAACGATGATAGACGTCCGCGACGCGGTGTGAGTCCCCGGCTGAGGTCCGACCTTTATGAAACGGTCGCTTCGGGGATTTCCGGAGCGGCCGTTTTTCATGTCCCCATTTTCCCGCGCTCATGAAAACGCCTCTCTTTATTCTCGCCGTCCTCTTTTCCTTCTCCCCGCTCCACGCCCAGACCATGAAGTCCGACATCCCCTACGTCCCGAATGGTCACGCCCGTCATGTCCTTGACGTCTATTTCCCGGAGGGGGCAAAGGACCTGCCGGTCGTGTTCTGGATCCACGGGGGCGGCTGGCAGAGCGGGGACAAGACCGGGATAAAAACGAAACCGGCCTGGTTCGGCGAAAAGGGCTTTGTCTTTGTCTCGATCAATCACCGGCTCCTGCCCGAGGTCACGATGGAGGCTCTCACCGGCGACGTGGCAAAGGCTTTCGGCTGGGTCAGGAAAAATATCGCGGAATACGGGGGTGATCCGGACCGCATCCTCGTCGGCGGCCATTCCTCAGGCGCACAGCTCGCCGCTCTCATTTGCACAGACGATCGCTACCTGAAAGCGGAGGGGGAATCTTTCGGTTGTCTCATCGGCTGCCTCCCTGTCGATGGCGACACCTACGACATCCCCGCGATCATCGAGGTTGCGGAAACACGCCGCCGCGTTCATCATCAGCCGCAGGCGTCCTTTGGCCACCGGCAGAAGTTTGGGAATGATCCCGCGAAACATCTCAATTTTTCCGCCGTTAGCCACGTCGCGCCGGGAAAGGAGATCCCTCCCTTTCTCATTCTCTTCAACGCCGCACACCCGGACAACTCGGCGCAGGCGGCGCGATTCGGAACGGTTCTGAAAGAGGCGGGGATTCCGGTGACGCTCTATGCCGGGAAAAATACCGATCACACCCGGATCAACAATGAGCTCGGCCTAGCCGAAGACCCTGCCACTGTCGAGTTGGAGAAGTTCGTCGGGATAATCCTGACACAGGGAAACTGAGCTTACTTGAAACGGCGAGCCCCACAAAAAAGCCCCGTAATGCCAAGCATCACGGGGCTTTGGAAGTCGTTTTACCGATAAAAGCATCGCCGGTAACCGGCAGGAAGCAACCGGCCAAGCGAAATTACTGAGCAGCAGGAGCTTCGGCAGCAGGAGCAGGAGCCTCGGCGGCAGGGGCAGGGGCTTCTTCGGCGGCAGGAGCTTCCGGAGCGGGTGCGTCACCCTCGGGTGCCTTGCTGCAGCTGATGAGGCCGAAGCTGAAACCCATGGCGATGGTAGCGAGCGTAATACGAATGATATTCATTTTTATAATTCCCTTTTGGTTATGATAGCGGGACGGTGCTTATCTTGCCATGAATCTACGATCGTGGCAAGAGCGACGCTCTGTTTTTTTGAAAAGCACTTTTTACGCAGGTCGGTCGAAGGGACCGTCCCTGCCGCGAAAATCACGTGCATCCGCGCTTGCCAGTCACGCTACTTCACTTCATCCTGACGGTGTTTTACGCTATGAAATCCCTCTTTACCCGCTGCTCCTCATTCATCACCGCCTCGATCTTTCTTGCTCTGATCATCGCCCCCCCTCTCTTCGCCGGGGAGAAGCTCTCACCCATTTTCAACGGAAGAGACCTCAGTGGATGGAAGATACCGGAGAACAACATTTGGTGGCTGGTGAATGACGGAATCCTTCAGGTCCGCAGCGGACCGGACAAGAAAGGTTCCGTTCTCTGGACCGAAAAGGAATACGAAAACTTTGTTATCGAGCTGGAATTTAAATTCGGCGAGGGAACGATTGACTCGGGCGTTCATCTCAGGAACGAAGACCAGATCCAGATCGGCATCTCCGGTTCGCTGAAGCGTGATATGACCGCGTCCCCCTACATTCCAGGCAAAGGATATCCGGTCGAGGCCGAAGGGGTGAAAGAGCTTCTCAAGCTTGATGATTGGAACCACATGCGAATTGAGGTCCGCGGCATGGCTTATGCCTGCTGGCTTAACGGAAAAAAAGTCATGACCTACATGTCCGACACCGGCAAGTCCAGAGGTCCTATAGGCATCCAGCTCCACGGGGACCGCGACATGTCGATCGATTACCGTGAGATCAAAGCAAGCGAACTCTAAGCACCCCTGAAGCCCTCACCCCGGAACTTTTATGGAATTTCAAACTCACGAGAAGAGCCTCTACGAGCGAATTGGCGGCGAAGCGACGATCCAGAAGCTGGTCGATGACTTTTATACCAAAGTCGTCGCCGATCCTGAGATCGGGTATTATTTTACGCACGTCCCCATGGGTAAGCTGATCCCGATGCAGCGCGAGTTCTTTGCGATGGCTACGGGCGGTCCGACGCTCTACAGCGGACGCCCTCTTTCCCAGATTCACCGCCCCCTCGCGATCAGTCGCCGCGAGTTTCAGCGTTTCACCGAGCATCTCATCGAGACGCTCCAGTCAATCGGGATCGACGAGCAGGACGTCTACGAGATCATTGCGAAAATTAACATTTACGCCGACGAGATCACGAACGAGGCCACTTACGGCGATTGATGATCACTTAACGACCATCTCCCCCTTCATCAGGATCCAGTGTCCCGGGAAGGTGCAGAGGTAGGGGTAGATCCCTGGCGTCTCCGGAGCTTCGAAGCGCAGAGTTTCGCTTTTTCCGTGATCGAGCAGTTTCGTGTGGTGGAGGATCTTGTCCGATTCAGGGATAAAGCCTTTGGCGAGCCCGCCCGGGTCTTTCGCCATCTCATTGCCGGCCAGGCCGAGTTCCTCGAGCGATCCAGGTTTGCCGATGACGAGATTGTGCTGGGTCACGTCGGGGTTTGAGAGAATCAACTTTACGGGCTGGCCGGGCGAGACGGTGAAGGAGGTCGTGTCATAGAGCATGCGTTCGGGCAGGCAGCCGATGCGGACGGTGAGCAGGTCGGGACGGGCGTCGAAGGCGGCGTCCTTGTCGCTGAGCTGTCGGATGAGGGGTTTGTCCTTCGTTTTGTCCCAGCTTTTGAGAAAGTCACCGATGGTGGGGTGTGCCCCTTGTTCCTTTACTACGGGCCGGAGCGCTTTCGAATTCAGCGCACAGCGGAGGGTGTAGCGGAGGTGGTCTCCCATGGGCCTTGCGAAGACGGGGAGGATCGCTTCCAATGCCTCCGCGCCTCCGAAATAACTCGCCGCGATGACCGCCTCCATCCGCACGAGCGCATCATCATCATTAGCCGCCCTCGCTAATGAGGTGAAGAGAGCGTTTCCGGGAGCCTCATGCCGCAGTTGCCGCACTGCCGCCGCCCGTGCTTCGGGCACCTCACAGACGAGCAATTCATCGAGCAGGCGTCCCCCATCCGTCCCGGTCCAGCGGGCCAGCCAGAGAGCCTCGACCTGATGATGCCAATAGCGCAGGTCGCTCGGGTCGAGCGATTCGAACCACGACCCGAGGCCTTTTGTCACCTCGGACGGTTCGCGCCACGAGAGTTCGCGCCTGGACCAGGCCCGGACCCTCGACTCGGGGCGCTTCAGGTTTTCGAGCAATTCGGGGATAGTCGCGCCGGCGATCTTCGGAGGATCCTGAAGGGTCACGCCCTTCGGCACGACCCGCCAAATCCGTCCCGAACTGCGGTCGCGGCGGGGATCGCGCAACGAATATTGGGCGTGGCCCTTCACGGGATTGTACCAGTCGCAGATGTAGAGATCACCCCGCGGACCGAAACCCACATCGACGGGGATAAAGCTGAGGTTGGTCGAGAAGATGAGGTCGAAGACAAACGCCTCGGCGTAGTGATCGTCCTTCCGAATCCATTGGTGGAACTCGATCTTGTTCGTCGGTTTATAGCGTGCCTTGATGAAACCGCCCTGCATGTCCTTCGGCCAGAAGGGAAAATCGACGAAGTCGTGGCCGCAGGTGCCCGAGTAGGCAGGCAGCCCGGTCGCGGGCGGGTGCTGCTCGGGATAGGGCGGATTGGTGGCATGAAAGGCGTTTGCGAAGATGGGATGGCTCGCGACGTGGTTTCCCCAGTCATCGAAGGCCACACCCCAGGGGTTCGTGTTCGGGTAGCTGCCGAAAGCGACGAGCTTTTTCGTCCGGGGCGTGTAGCGGAACCAAGCGGAGTTCTTCGTCCGCACCGGACCTTGAACCGTCTCGATCTGCGAGTGGTGAAAGATGGCCTCGCGCATGAGCAAGTCCCCATCCGGAGTCCAGATGAAATCGTGGAGGGAGTGATGGCTGTCCTCCGTGCCGAAGCCTGACAAAAGCACCCTGCGCCGGTCCGCCTTGTCGTCGCCATCGAGATCTTCGATCAAGGTTAGATCGGGCTGCTCAGAGACATAAACCCCGTTTTTCGCCAGCTCGAAGGAAATCGGAAGGTGAAGATCGTCGGCGAAGACGGTGCTTTTGTCCGCCCGCCCATCCTGATCCGTGTCCTCGAGGATGAGGATCTTGTCGCGCGGCTCCTCGCCCGGATAGACATGCGGGTAGGTCGTCGAGCAGCTCACCCAGAGCCGCCCGCTCGAGTCGAAGCGCATCTGGATGGGGTTGGCGATCTCGGGGAACTGCTCCTCGGAGGCAAAGAGGTTCACCTCGAAGCGCGGGTCGATCTGGAAGGCGGCGAGTTCGTCGGCGGGCGAGAGCCATTCGTTAGCCCCCTTCCCTTCGGCCACGGCGTCAAGCGGAGGAAGGTTCGAGTCATCGACGGGACCTTCGATTTTCTCCCCCTTGGCCAGCGCGTGGATGCGAGCCTCGCGATTGCTCGCCATCATTTCGAAATTCCGCATCGCGGGCAGGAAGTCGAGGTAGCCGTAGTCCTTGTTCCGGTCGCCGGTGTAGTAAAACGTATTGAGCGGACGGTAGCGTCGGAAATACTGCCGGTTCATGTCGATGACGACGGCTCGCAAATCCTCGTTTACATCGGGCGGCGAGACTTCGAAAAGCGTCTGGAAAACCTCGCGGGCGAAAAGGCGGTAGCCGGCCTCGTTCAGATGCACGCCATTGTCGGTGAGACCGCTTTCGAAACCGCTCATGAGCGGGAAGGTCGGGCGGAAAAGATCGACGAAGGCAACGCCCTCGGCGGCCGCGACTTGCGCCATCGCTGCAGTGTATTCTGGCAGCGCGGGAACCCAGCTGAACGGCGTGTAGTCGGAAAGTCCATCCTTCGCCACCGGCGAAATCAGGATGATGCGGGGTCCTGTCTTCCCATTGAAGGCCGAGGTCTTCAACTCCTGGAGATACCTCCCGAGCCGCCCCTTGAAGTCCTCGAGTTTCTCCAGTCCTCCGAAGCTCTCGTTGAATCCAAACGCAGCAAAAACCACGTCGATCTTCTCCCTCGCGAGATGCTGCGCCACCGTCGCAAAATTGTCCGGCCGCGGCTGCAAGTCCACCTCGTCGCCCGACCAGGCGAAATTCCGAATCACGAGATCCAGCTCGGGATGCGCCTGATAGAGCATCGCCTCGAGAATTCCGTGACGGCCCGCCTGTTCGAGGAGCCCGTTGCCGACAAAGGCGATGCGATCACCCTTTTCGAGCTTCAGCGGCAGCGTCGTCACGACCGACTCGCCCTTCACCGGATAGGGCGAAGACTCCGCGTAGATGCCGAAGCGGGCCAGTCCCGGATCGGCCGGCGGCGAATCCGTCCCGGTGGCCTGGTTCTTCGCGTCCGCCGGATTCACCGGAAGCGGTCCTTTCGTCTGGGCGGTCGCGCAGAGAGGGGCAAAGGCGAGGAGTGCGGCGAGCCGCCGGACTTGAAATATCATGGCGGGAACTTGGCGCAATACGCCGGACACGTCAAAGGACGGAGTTCCGCGAGGCGTTCATCCACACCCCCTCTGGCTATTCCGTGAGCCTGTCCGCTTCAGATTACCGGTATTGATCCACTCCGAACTTTCGGCGGTTAGGGTATCGGTTTTCGCGCATTCAAATGGATTCCCGGATGGGAAATCATATACCGGGACAAACAGCAACCATTGTCGAACCATGATCCTCGTCCGCAAAAGGGCACCCGCTTCCACTCTCACGCCAGCACCTGCCGGATCACCTTGCCATGCACATCGGCAAGACTTCGATCAAGGCCGTTGTGATACCAGGTGAGGCGGTCGTAGTCGAGTCCGAGGAGGTGCAGGACGGTGCTGTAGAACTCCCAAATCGAAGTCGGATTCTCGACGGCGCGCCGACCGAACTCGTCGGTGGCGCCGTAGCTGGTGCCGCCTTTCACTCCCGCGCCCATCATCCAGAGGGTGAAGCCGTCGGGGTTGTGGTCGCGCCCGGTGGTGCCCTCCTGCCGCGTCGGCATGCGCCCGAACTCGGTCGTCCAAAGCACGAGGGTATCCTCCATCATGCCGCGCTGCTTCATGTCGCTGAGGAGAGCGGCGGTGGGCTGGTCGAAGACAGGACAATGCCGTTCGTAGTCGGCCTTAAGCGTCTTGTGAGCGTCCCAGTTGAGGAGCCCGTCGACCCCGCTCGCGCGTGAAGCGCAGTAGAGCGAGACGTAGCGCACCCCGCGCTCGAGGAGGCGGCGCGAAAGGAGGCAGTTGCGCGCGTAGGCGGCGGTGAGGATGTTCTGCGAGTCGGTTCCGTAGAGCTGGTGAATGTGCCCGGGCTCGCTCGCGAAGTCGCTCACCTCCGGCGCGGACATCTGCATTTTCGCGGCGAGTTCGTAAGCGGCGAGGCGGGCCTGCAGGGCGGACTCGTCGGGACGCGAGGCGGCGTGGCGTTCGTTAAGGAAGCCGATCAGCTCGCGCGTGCCGCGCTCGCCCGCCTCGTCGATCCCGGCGGGCCGGGCGAGATTGCGGATGGGTTGGTGCGCCGCCATGACGATGGCCTGGTGCTTCGCGGGGAGGAAGCCGTTGCTCCAGTTCGCCTTGCCGTTAGGCGGCTCGCCGCGCACGTCGGGGATGGCGACGTAGGTAGGCAGGTTGTCGGTGAGGCTGCCGAGACCGTGGCTGATCCATGCCCCTGCACTGGGGAAACCCTCGCTGGTGTGGCCCGTGTTTGCGAAAACGCATCCAGGACCGTGGGTGTTCGTCTTCGAGGTCATGCCGTGGAAAAAGGCGATGTCGCCGATGTGCCGCGCCATGTAAGGCAGTATCGTCGAGATCATTTTTCCGCTTTTCCCGGCCGGAGCGAAAGGCCAGGGGCTGCGCATGAGCAGTCCAGTGGCGGTCTGACCGAGGAAACGACGGCGGGCGAGTTCGGACAAAGAGGGTTGACTGGGATAGGCTGTTCAACGATGTTTTACGCATGATCAAAACCATTTCGAAAATCGGAAATTCGCACGGCATCATTTTTGACTCGGCGCTGCTGCAGCTCGCGCGGCTCCAGCCGGGGGACGCGGTGAACGTCGAAGTCCACGCGGGCGGGACGATCACCCTGACGCCCACCGAACATCGTCCGATCACGGAAGACGAAGCCGCCGCCGCTGCGTGTCGCCTCATCTCGAAGAACGACGAACTCTTCCGACGCCTTTCATGAGCGAATCGTTGCGACATCCCACCATCGAGGCGGTGCTGGCGATCCATCGGGAAGTGCTCGCCGCACACGGCGGCGGCGATGGACTCCGGTCGCGGGATCTGCTGGAGTCCGCCATAGCTGCGCCCACCGCGACGATGATGGGCATCCCGGTGATGTCCGACCCGCTCGAGATCGCGTCGGCCTACCTTTTTTATCTCTGCTCGAACCATCCCTTCGTGGACGGGAACAAGCGGGTCGCCCTCGCGACATGTCTCGTTTTCCTTTCGGCGAATGGTTTGCTGCCAAGCGAGTCGCTCGACACCGATGACTGGGAATCGCTTACGCTCGATGTTGCCGCCGGCCTCATTGATCGATCTACGGCGGCGGTGAGGCTCCGAGGGTTGCTTGAGGGGATGGAGGCCTGACATGGTCGGAAATGGTTTCATCCGCTTAATCCAGGTAGATCAGCTCGCTCGAATTTAGCAGCGC
>DIVG01000039.1 GCA_002422425.1 Akkermansiaceae bacterium UBA6138
AGCCCCGCCGAAGAAAGCGGCCCCGCCGAAGAAGGCAGCTCCGGCGAAGGCTCCCGCATCGGGAAAGTCCGCCGCCAAATCGACCGCGACGAGGACTGTTGCCCCACCCGAAAAGTCAGCCGTCGAAAAAGAGTCTTCAACGGGTAAAAAAGAACCCGTCAAAAGTTCCAAAACCGCACCGAAACCGGTCACCCCAGTCAAACCTCCTTTGAAAAAACGTATTGTTGTCAAACGCCGCCCGGTCTTTTCGCACCTGGCTCCTCCCTCGCCTCTCAACCATTCCAGCCAAAGCAAAGAAAGCCCCAAGAAGCTCTCCACCGCCTTCCTCAAGACTCAACGCCAGAAGCTTCTCGACCTCCGCGACTCTCTCCTCGACCAGATGTCGGGGGTGGCGCGCGACTCCCTCGGCGGCGGCGACGGAGGCGATTCTTCCGCCTTCGGTATGCACCAGGCTGACGCGGGAAGCGATTCCTATGATCGCGACTTCGCTCTCAGCATTCTCTCCCAGGAGCAAAATGCCCTTTACGAGATCGACGAGGCCCTGCTCCGCATCGATGCCGGTGAATATGGAATCTGCCAGGGATCCGGCGATGCCATCCCGATCGCCCGTCTCGAAGCCATGCCTTTCGCCCGCTGTACTGTCGAGTATCAGGAGAAGCTGGACCTCGAACAGGCCTCCGGAAACTTCCGCGCGCCTGTCACGTCACTCTTCGGGCTGGAGGAAAAAGAGGTCTCCAAGCCCTCCGACGACGAAGAGGATTAAAATTATCGGTTGTGATTCCCGAAATCTGATTTAGGATCCCCGTCCTCGCGAAACATCCTTTTAAAAATTTATTCCCATGCCCAGAGAAGTTATCGTTCTTGAATGCACCGAGGCCAAGGCAGAAGGCGGACGTCCGTCGATCTACGTGACCACGCGCAACAAAAAGAGCCTTCGCACCCCGGGGCGTCTTGAGAAGGTTAAGTTCAACCCCTACCTCAAGCGCCGCACCCTTCACCGTGAGAAGCGCTAGTCCGCAGGAAACTCTGAGCCAACCTTTTATTTAGTGCTATGGGCCCCAAAACTGAACAGAGAGCGATCAATCTCCGCCGCGCCAACCGGCGCATGCCTCGTCGTCGTTTCGACATCCCGCCGGAGAAAGTCAATTACCTGAACCCCGAGTTCCTTCGAAATTTTACGACTGATTCAGGAAAGATTTATGCCCGACGCACCACCGGCGTCTCGGCCAAGTTACACCGCCGTATTACCCGTGAGATCAAGCGCGCCCGTGCTCTGAACCTCATGTGAGAGAGGCTGTCGCGATTTTTTATTAAACGGGGTTAGGTCCATGGCCTAACCCCGTTTTCTTTGGTCAAGTTGCTCGAATCGACGCAGCCCGTCGGACCCCCCGCCTCGACGAGCCAAAGGTAAGGCCATTCTGGCGGTTTATCACGAGTTCCGAAGCCAGAGACTTGTCTGTGAAGTACTAAGCTGCAACTTGCGCTGATGCTCGCGGATCACGAATGGAACTTCCCTCACCGAAACGAGGGTGAACGAGCCGCTGAGCGCGGCGGCAAGATAGTCCAACGTCTTTCCATCCGGCTGATTTTCCATGGGGGTATACTCCGGCATCCAGGTAGCCGGGGTGGCCATGACGAGCTTCCCCCCGGGCCGTACGAGGTCCGGGAGTCGATCAGTGAACCGCCGGGGTTCGGGAAGGCGGCAGAGGAGGTTTGCGGCGTGAACAAGATCGAATCTCCCCAGCGCCTTACTCAGCGCCATCGCATCGCCGACCTCAAAGCGGACCCGATCAGGATGGATTCCAGCCGGTGCGCGAACAGTCAGCGGCTCCGGACGATGCATTTCTCCGTATCTTGAGTAGGTGACTTGCTCCCCCCGCCTCACCTCCTCGGCGACTTCAATGAAACGGGAGGAAAAATCGACTCCTACCACTTCGCCGGCGACACGGGAAAGTTCGAGCGATGAACGACCCACTGCACAGCCCACATCCAACGCCCGGCCTATCTGCCCGGACAACTCCGCCGCCTCCACGGTTGCCACCGGGAACTCAAGGCACCGCGGCGGCAACCCGCCCGGATCGAATCCCACGCCGTCAAGAATCTCTTCAGGGGACCCGTAATGAAACAGCAGATACCAGTCCCGCAGAATGTCGCTCTCGTAACTCATGATTTTTTCGGGGCAGCCCCCTGGAGCTCTAGACCTATCAATACGTCAGGAGTGCCTCCGTGCGAACACTCGCATCGAGATTCTTTCGTCCTTCAAGAAAAGCGAGCTCGATCAAAAAAAGCAGGCAGACAACTTGACCCCCGAGATCGTGGATGAGCTTCAGCGCCGCCCCGGCCGTACCGCCTGTCGCAAGGAGGTCGTCAATGAGGACAACCCGCTCGCCCGTCAGGACCGCGTCTTTATGAATCTCCACATGGGCCTCGCCGTATTCCAGCGCATAGGCGGCACCGTTCGTTTCCCAGGGCAGCTTGCCTTTTTTCCGCACCGGGACGAACCCGACCCCGAGACGGTCCGCCATCGCCGCGCCGAAGATAAATCCCCGTGCGTCGATCCCGACGATCTTATCCGGCCGCTCGGGACCCACTGCAGCGATGAATTCGTCGATCGTATGGCGGAACAAATTCCCGTCACCGAGAATAGGAGTGATGTCCTTGAAAACAATGCCCGGCTTCGGGAAATCATGCACGTCACGGATCGCGGCCTTCAGTCGGGAGAGATGTTCCTGATTCACAGGAGCACGTGCAACAGTTTCCTCTTCCGGTCAAGGCGGGATGACGGATCCTGACGCAATTCAGCCCTTCCGTCCCTCCCCGCTCTGCGCTACACTGCGCCCTCCATGAAACTGAAGGAAAAAATCGCTATCGTCACCGGCGGAGCCCGTGGCATCGGACTGGGCTGCGCCCTCGAACTTGCCAGAGAAGGGGCCGCCATCACCCTCGTCGACCGTCCCGGGAGCGAGGAGCTCGCCGCTGCCGCCGAGACAATCCACGCCTCCGGGGTCGACTGCCTTGCGATCGAGGCCGACACTTTTTCCCGCGAGGGTTGCGAAAAGGCAGTCAACGAAACGATCGCCCGCTTCGGCACGATCGACATCCTCGTCGGCGTCCCGGCCTACAATCGCCGCGCCAGTTTCCTCGAATACGACGCGGCGGATTTCGAGGGCATCCTGAAGTCGGCTCTTCTCGGCAGCTTTCACATGGGCCAGCTCGTCGCGCGGCACTTCGTGGAGAAGGGCAAGCCCGGAAAAATCACCTTCATTTCAAGCGTCCTCGCCCGCATCCCGAACGCCCGCTGCCTCGCTTACAGCGCCGCGAAGGCCGGCCTCAATTCGATGATGCAGACCATGGCAGTCGAACTTTTCGAGCATCATATCAATGTCAATGTGATCGAACCCGGCTGGATCGATACTCCCGGCGAACGCCACCACTACAACGAGGAGACGATGGCATCCGAGGCACGCAAGCTCCCCTGGGGACGTCTCGGCACGCCCGAAGACATCGGCAAGGCGGCAGTCTATCTTTCCTCGGCCGACTCGGACTACGTCACGGGCACTCTCCTGCCCGTCGATGGCGGTTATCGCCTCAAGCACTGCCGCAATATTCCCGAAGAATCAACCTGATCCGCTAAAGTTGAACATCGCGACGCCGCGCGACTCTAAAACGGCAGGATCCTTCCCATGTTACCGCGCCTCTTTCTTCTCTTCGTCACCGTGCCGGTGCTCGAGCTTTTTATCTTTCTAGTGCTCGGACAGCGCATCGGCATCGGCGCGACCTTTGTTATCATCCTCCTCACCGGCTTTCTCGGCGCCTACCTCGCGAAGTCCCAGGGGCTCAAAGCGCTCGCCCGCTATCAGGAGTCTCTAGCTCAGGGGCGGCTCCCTCACGAGGCCATCATCGACAGTCTCCTCATCCTCATCGCCGGTGCGCTGCTGCTGACTCCGGGTTTTCTCACCGATGCGCTCGGCTTCGCCTTGCTCGCGCCTTCCGTGCGCGAGGTCATTCGCGGTCGACTGGAAAAGTCGCTCAAGGAAAGAATTACCGTGGCCGGGCAGGGCATGGGGATGCCCGTGCGAAAAGGTGGAAGCGCCAGCTCCAACGCCGGAGCCCGCGTTATTACCGTGGAGGCCGAAGTCGTCGAGACCTCCGCGGACCGATCGCGGGACGACCAGCCCTGATGGGACACAAAAAAGCCGGAGCGTTTCCACTCCGGCTTTTCAAAATAGCTCCCACTGAGGGAGAGCTGATCAATTATAGGAAGCCTGGCTCCCTTTGATGTCGCGCTTCTTCAGCCAGGGCATGAGACCGCGGAGACGTGCCCCCACTTTCTCGATAGGATGCTGCTGGCCTTCCTTGCGGAGGGCGTTGAAGTTTTTGCCACCGCTCTCGGCTTCCTCGATCCATCCCTTGGCGAACTTGCCACTCTGAATGTTCTTGAGAGCCTTCTGCATGCGCTTCTTAACGGACGCGTCGATAATGGTCGGGCCGGTCGTGAGGTCGCCGAATTCGGCCGTCTCGGAGATCGAGAAACGCATCCCGGAGATACCGGACTCGTTGATGAGGTCAACCGTGAGCTTGAGCTCGTGGAGACATTCGAAGTAGGCCATCTCGGGCTGGTAGCCGGCCTCGACGAGGACTTCGTAGGCGGCCGTAACGAGCTGGCTGACGCCACCGCAAAGAACGGTCTGCTCGCCGAAAAGGTCGGTCTCGGTCTCTTCTTTGAAAGTGGTCTCGAAGACACCGGCGCGGGTGCCGCCAACGCCCTTGGCCCAGGCCAGAGCGATTTTCTTCGCGTCTTTGCCGGGGTTCTGGTGCACGGCGATGAGAGCCGGCACGCCTTTGCCTTCAACGAACTGACGGCGCACGATGTGGCCGGGGCCCTTGGGGGCGACCATGATCACGTTGACAAAATCCGGAACCTCGATGGTCTTGAAGTGAATCGCGAAACCATGACTGAAAAGAATCGTCTTCCCTTTCGTAAGATGGGGGGCGATGTCCCTGTTGAAGATACCAGCGATTTTCGTGTCGGGTGTCGCGATGAAAATCACGTCCGCCGCCTTGACCGCATCGGCGGTGTCCATCACTTCGAATCCGTATTCCTTTGCAACCTCACGGGACTGGCTCTTGGCGTAAAGGCCGACGATGACCTTGACCCCGCTGTCCTTGAGATTGAGTGCGTGTGCGTGGCCTTGTGAGCCAAATCCGATCACGGCACAGGTCTTGCCTTTCAGCACCCCCAGGTCCGCGTCCTTATCCGTATAGATCTTTGCTGCCATCTTTTTTATCCTCTGCGTTTTAGAGGCGCGTAGAATCCGCTCAAACGGCGGGATGGTCAAACGTTAATCCTTCCGCGAAGAGTGCCCGACGACACGTCCGCCGCCCGGGGGCATCACGACGCGGAGTTTTCCGACCGCTTTGATGACCGCCTCGATAGAGGCTTCGATCTCCTCCCGCGTTGTAAATCGCGAAAGGGAAAAGCGCACGCTGCTGCGGGCGCGAGCGGTGGAGTGACCCATGGCGCGCACGATGCGGCTTGGCTGCACCGCACCCGTGCTGCAGGCGGAACCGGGCGAGCAACAGACTCCCCCTTCGTCAAGAAGGATCAGCAACCCCTCTCCATCGACCCCGGGGAAATAAAGATTGCTCGTGTTAGGGAGACGATTGACGGGGTCACCGTTGATCACGACTCCAGGAATCGCTTCGATGACCCCCGCTTCAAAATGATCGCGTAACGCCGCAACGGAGACCACACCGGAGAGGTGCTTTGCGGCCAACTCCGCCGCGACACCGAAGCCGACGATGCCGGGGACATTCTCCGTTCCCGAGCGGCGATCCTGCTCCTGCCCGCCGCCGAGGGTCTGCGCTTCAAAGCGGGCGTGGCGGTTCAGGTAGAGCGCCCCGATGCCTTTCGGCCCATGCAACTTGTGGGCCGAGAGGGACATCGCATGAATCGGCAGGGCAGAGACATCAACCGGAATTTTCCCGACCGCCTGGACTGCGTCGGTGTGAAAATAAACATCCTGCCCGGCGGCGATGTCGGCAGCTTCGGCGATTGGACTGATTACGCCCGTCTCGTTGTTCGCGAGAATAAGACTGGCAAGGGCAACTGATCCCCCGGCGAGGGCTGCGCTCCAGGCGTCAAGGTCAAACCGGCCGATCGAGTCAACAGGGCTCAGTCTCAGGTCGTGCCCGGCTGCCTCGTGATATTTTAAAACCTCCTCCACAGCGCTGTGTTCGACGGTCGAGCTGACGAGGGTGCGGCAATCGGGTCGCAGGGCGAGGGCCGAGCGGATCGCGGTGTTGTTCGACTCGGTCCCGCCGCTCGTAAAAACGATTTCCCCCGGCTGCGCCCCGATGAGGGCCGCGACCTGCTCCCGGGCAAGATCAACCGCCTTTCGCGCCTCGCGGGCAAAGCGATAGCCGCCCGAGGGATTGCCGTAGTGATCACCGAGCCACGGCAGCATCGCCTCGAGCACCTCGGGGTCAAGACAGGTCGTGGCGTTGTTGTCGAGATAGATCATGGCGGGCTCTTCTCACTGTAGACTCACTTCAAATCGCTCGCCGAGAAAATGCCCGAGGGCCTCGCCCACGAGAAAGAGCGAGCCGGCCACAAGCGTTTTCCCGTCGCGACGACGCGATGCTTCGACGGCGGCGATGAGATCCGATGACTCATCGGTCGGAATTCCCGCGCCACCGGACTCCAGAAACGCGGCCCGCATTTCCGCCACGCTGAGCCGACGTTCGGACTTCACCGGAACGAAAGTGACCGAATCGATTACGGGGAGAAGCGCCCGGAAAATGCCGGCCACGTCCTTCGTCTTGACCGCCCCGAAGATGAGTCGGGCCTTTTCACCGGGAAAGGCCGCTTCCCAGGTTTGTCTTAACCTTTCCGCCGCATCGGGATTGTGCGCGCCGTCGAGAATGAGCCCGTCCCCAATACACTGGAATCGTCCGGGCCAGGAAGTCGCGGCGAGAGATTGCCGGATACCGTCCCGGGTGAGCCGGTCACCCTCGATCCGACAGACCGCCTCGACCGCGAGGGCGGCATTTTCCCGCTGGTGCGGCCCCTGAAGCCCGAGGTCCCACTCGGGTGGAAGCGGGTGCACCTCGATGCAGGGAATGCCCAGGGTCAGAGTGCGGCGACCGATCACCTCGCGGGCCTCGGGGTGCAGTTCGGCAATGATCACCGGCACATTCCGCTTGAGGATGCCCGCCTTCTCGGTCGCCACCTGGCGTATCGTATCCCCGAGCCACTGCTCGTGGTCAAGAGAGATCGACGTGATGACGCATACATCGGAGAGCAGGGCATTGGTCGCATCGAGCCGCCCGCCCATGCCGGTCTCGAGAACAATGGCTTCGCAGTCCTGATCGCAGAACCAGCGCATCGCAAGCCCGAGACTGATCTCAAAAAAGGTGGGGTGATGCTCCCAGTCGATCACGAGACCGCGAATCCTGGTGAGGAGTTCGGCAACCGCCTCTGCGGGAATAAGTTCACCGCTCACCCGGACCCGCTCGCGATAGGTCATGAGGTGAGGCGAGGTGAAAAGCCCGCTGCGAAGGCCGGCGTCGCGGAGGATACGCTCGGAAAACGCACAGACCGATCCCTTGCCGTTCGTCCCCGCGACATGAATGATCTTCCGCCCTTTACGATCGGCAGTGACGCCGAGTTCGTCGAGAAGTCGCGAGATATTTTCCAAACCCAGCTTGATGCCGAAAGTCTGGGTCGAGTAGAGCCAATCGAGAGAGTCCTGATAGTTCAAAGCGCGTCAAATTACGGACACGACAAAAGCCCTGTCCACGGCAATTAGCGCTCACCTCCGACTTCGCTAAAAATCGACCTTACAAGAAGATGAAATCGTGGTTTGTTACAGACTGACACCCATGGATCCCTCTCCCGCCCTTCCTTCCGCCTTTGGCCTGACCCTTGACGACTGGATCGCCTGGGCCGAAGCGAATGGCCAGACCAAGTTCCGGGCCAAACAGATCGTGCAGTGGCTCTATGAAAAGAGAGTGCGGCGATGGGAAGAGATGACCAACCTGAGCCAGTCACTCCGCGAGCAACTGGCAGAGACCTTTTCGATAACGCGTCTCCCCGTCGTGCGTCTCACCGGTTCGAAGGACACCACCCGTAAGTTTCTCTTTCGCCTACACGACGGTCGCCTCGTCGAGACGGTCAAGATACCGGCAAACGTCCATTTTGACGGAGGCCGCAGTGATCGCATCACCCTCTGCGTTTCCAGTCAGGTCGGATGCGCCTACGATTGCAAATTCTGCGCAAGCGGACTGGCCGGCTTCACCCGCAATCTGGAGGTCAGTGAGATTGTCGGTCAAGTCCTCGCCGCCGAGGAAGAGGCCGGAGACGCCGTGTGCAACATCGTCTTCATGGGCATGGGTGAACCGCTCGCCAACCTGACCCGCCTGACCAAAGCAATCGAGATCCTCAACGCCCCCTGGGGCATGAACATCGGGGCCCGCCACATGACGGTCTCCACGAGCGGCCTCGCGCCCCAGATCGAGAAGCTCGCCCTCCTGCCGATACAGATCCGCCTCGCGATTTCGCTCCACGGAGCCACCGACGAAGTACGAAACAAGATCATGCCAGTGAACAAAAAGTATCCCCTCGTCCGCCTCTTCGAAGCGCTCGAGACCTGGCGTGATCACAAAAAGCAGAAGATCACTTTTGAATACATCCTCATCGAGGGCGTCAACGATCACCTCGCCCAGGCCGACATCCTCGCCAAACGCGCCCGCTCGATGGAGGCAAAGGTAAACCTCATCCCCTACAACACCGTCGAGGGTCTGGAGTGGAAACGCCCCTCCGAGGTTCAGCAGGAAGCCTTCCTCGCCGTTCTCAAAAAAGCCGGCGTCGCCGCCACCCTGCGCCGTGAAAAAGGCCACGACATCGACGCCGCCTGCGGGCAGTTGCGATTGCAGGAGGAAACCGCCGAGGGGATTATTCGGATGGCGGGGTGAATCGGAATCACCCTTTAAACTGTGCCACGAGCCCGGTCATGGTCTCCTTGGCATCGCCGTAGATCATGCGGGTGTTGTCCCGGAAGAAGAGGCTGTTCTCGAGACCTGAGAACCCGGCACCTTTGCCGCGCTTGAGAGCGAAGACAGTGCGGGCCTTGTAGGCGTTGATGATCGGCATGCCGTAGATCGGGCTGCCCTCGTCTTCGGCGGCGGCGGGATTAACGACATCGTTCGCCCCGATGATGATCGCGACATCGACAGTCTCGATGATGGCGTTGATGTCGTCCATTTCACAGAGCTGCTCATAGGGCACATCAGCCTCGGCGAGGAGCACGTTCATGTGTCCGGGCATGCGTCCGGCAACGGGATGAATCGCATAACGGACCTCGGCTCCGTTGCTCTCAAGGAGAGAGCCGAGCTCTTTCACCGCGTGCTGGGCCTGGGCCACGGCCATGCCGTATCCGGGAACAAAAACCACGGACTGGGCCGCCTCGAGGATGAAAAAGGCATCCTGCGTCGAGATCGCTTTCATCTCACCCTCGACTGCGGCCGACTTGCCAGCTGCCGCACCGAAGCTCCCGAAAAGGACATTTCCCAGAGTCCGGTTCATCGCCTTGCACATGATGACGGTGAGAATAATACCCGAGGCTCCGACAAGACAGCCCGCGACGATGAGGACATTGTTAAAGATGACAAATCCCGCCGCCGAAGCCGCGATTCCCGAAAAGCTGTTGAGGAAGGAAATCACGACCGGCATATCGCCTCCTCCGATCGGGATAACCCCGAGCACGCCCAGGGCAAGGGCAAGCACGATGATGACATAGAGAGCCCAGCCGGCGTGAGTGACGATGAAGATGGTGCCAACGACGACGAGCGTGACGAAGACGACCGCGTTGATCGCCTTCTGCCCCGGGAAAGTCATCGCCGAACCGCTCATTTTCCCGGAGAGCTTCAGGTAGGCGACGAGACTGCCGGTAAAGGTGATGCCGCCGACGAGGATAGCGAAGATCACGGCAAAGGCGGTGAAGGTCTGGTATTCCGATCCCGCGAAGTCCTTCTCGCGGGCATACTCAGCCCAGCCGACAAGGAGCGAGGCGAGACCGCCGAAGCCATTAAAAAGGGCGACGAGTTCAGGCATTCCGGTCATCTGAACACGCTTCGCCCAGACCATTCCGGCGGCTCCGCCAAGGAGAAGGCCGACCACGATCCAGGGGTAATCGAGCCCGCTCTCAAGCAGGGTCACGACGACGGCAAGCAGCATTCCGACGGCGGAGAGGCGATTGCCCTTACGCGCGGTGTCGGCCGAACCGAGCATCTTGATCCCGAGAATGAACAACACCGAGGCGACGATGTAGGAAAGATTGATGATGAATTCCATGAAAAATAGCGGCGTGGAAATTAGGTCAGGTTCCTCACTTCCCTTTCTTTTTAAACATCGCGAGCATGCGATCGGTGACGAGGTAACCGCCGACCACGTTGATGGTCGCGAGGATGAGGGCGACAAAGCCGAGCCACATCCCGAGCTCACCATCAGTGGAGCGGATCGCGAGGATCGCCCCGACCATGGTGATGCCCGAGATCGCATTCGACCCGGACATCAGAGGGGTGTGGAGCTGACTCGGGACTTTCTGGATGAGTTCGAAGCCGAGGAAGGCGGCCAAGACAAAGACGAAGATGAGGAGAATGAGTTCCATGAGTGGAGCTGGTGAGCGGTTAGCTTTTGAAACGTTCGTGGACGATGGCACCGCCCTGAGTGATGAGGCAGCCTTTCTGAATTTCGTCGGCGGGATTGATCTTGAAAGTCTTCGCCTCTTTGTCCCAGAAGTGCTCGATCATGTTGGCGAAGTTCGCCGCGAGGACCTGGGAGGCGTGCTTGGCGACACGCCCTTCGAAGTTGGCGAGACCGATCAGCTTGACCCCGTTCGCGGTGACGGTTTCCCCGCCGGGGACGATGCCCTCGACATTGCCGCCTGTCTCGGCCGCGAGATCAACGATGACACTGCCGTAGGCCATGCTCTCGACGACATCCTTTTTGATGAGAAGGGGCGGCTTGCGTCCGAAAACTTTGGCCGTGGTGATAACGAGATCACTCTGGGCACAGACCTTCGCCTGTGCTTGAATTTGCTTTTCGAGCTGCTCGGGGGTGAGCTCTTTCGCATACCCCTGATCGGTCCCGCTTGTGTCGCCGAGATCGATGCGCAGCGCCTTCGCGCCGAGGGATTCGGCCTGCTCAAGGGCTTCGGGACGCACGTCGAAGGCGGTGACGCGGGCCCCGAGCCGCTTCGCCGTTGCGATGGCCTGGAGACCGGCCACCCCGATGCCGAGAACGAAGACCTTGGCCGGTGAGATCGTCCCGGCGGGGGTCATCATCATGGGAAAAATGGTGTTCATGCGGCTCGCTGCGACGATGACCGAGACGTAGCCGGCGAGGTTCGCCTGCGAGCTGATTGCGTCCATTTTCTGCGCCAGTGTCGTCCGCGGGATCATCTCGAGACTGATCGCGCTGACCTTGTGCTCGGCGAACTTCGTAATGAGATCCCTTTCATTAAAAGGATCGAGGAAGCTGATGTGAATTGCCCCGGCCTTGAGCTGGCCGATCTCGTCGAGCGAGGGCTTGCGCACGCGGGTAACGAGGTCGGCACTGCCGAGAGCCCCGGCGCGGTCCGTCGTCACCGTGGCCCCGGCCGCAGCGTAAGCGGCGTCGGGATGATCGCAGCGGTCGCCGAGGCCGGATTCAACGACCACCTCGGCCCCGAGACCGATGAGCTTCTTGACCGCGGCGGGATCGAGCGAGGCTCGCGTTTCAATGGGATCAGTTTCTTTGGGCGCAAATATCTTCATGCCGGGTAAATCAGCCCCCTCTCGAATCTCCCGGGGGGGGGAGTCGTTAAGGTAGCAGGCAGCGGGGCGGTGTCGATCTCATTTCTTGGCGTTCACGTCTTCATGTCTCAAAGTCAGGTTTATTCGGGATCGAAACCCGGTTTTAAAAAGCAGGATTCAGCGACTCCCATTGTCGGACTCTGGAGCGAAAGGCTCAGGGGCTCGCGGCGCTGAAGGCCCTGTGCCGATGGCCGAGGCCCCCTCCGACCCCGGGCCTTCGCGAGGGTGGGAGCTGAGGGGATGAAAAAAGGGAATTCTAAGAGCCTGTTGGAGTTAGCGCAAGGTTTGCAGTGGTTGGGTCGCCCGGGCAGTGGATGCGCCGGAAGGGCTTTGCCGTAGCCGGATCAAATCGTCTTCATGTAGGCGGCGATCTGCAAAAGCAGTGAACTTCACCCGCAGATCGAGGCATTTCGACTGATCCTACCCCCCGCTATTCAACAGCCCCTCAATCAAATCCCGGTAGGCCATGGCGGCGCGGATGATCATGGCGGCGACGAGGAGGAGGATCCCCCAGTAAAAAAGCTTCGGGGCCCATTCGGCGAGCCGGTCCATCGCCTCCCCTGCCGACTCCGAGTAGTAACGCCCCCACTCGGCCAGTTCGCGGTCGAGCTGGCCGGATTCCTCGGCGGCGGCCATGCCCCTCGAAAAGTCGTCGGGAAAGGCGGCTGGCGAGGCGTAGAGGGCCATCGCGAGCGGGTCTCCTGCCGCGACGATCCGGGTGCCCCGTTTTCCGGCCTCACGCAGGAGCCCGCTGCCCGAGGCGCGCCCGGCCCCGTCGAGGGAATCGCTCATTTTTTTCCCGGCGAGCAGAAAGATCTCGAAGACCTGGGAAAATCGCTCCATCGCGACGGACCTCCGCGCCCGCCCGAACAGCGGCACGCGGCACAGGATCGCATCGACGAACCCCGAGGTGCGGCCGAGTCGATTGAGAAGAACGGCCCCGAGGATCCCGAGGAAAACGACGAGGTAGGCGGCGAGCATGAGTTTGCCGCTGTTCATGAAGGCCTCACCGTAACCGCCCGTGCCCCGCTCGCCGTCGAGGGAAAAACTGCTGAAGGCCGCGACCGCCAGGGTCGAGACGGGAATCGCGACGTGGATAAGGACGAGCGGGTAGGTGAGGCCCTTGAGAATCTTGCGACGGGTGCGGTCGAGGCGGCGGTAATATTCGGCGAGGTGAGCGAAACCTTTTTCGAGGCGGCCTCCGGCCTCGGACGCGGCGACGACTTCGTGCTCGAGGGCTGTGACGGCACTGCTCGAGTCACCGAGCGAATCCCCGATGCTGCGCCCGTTTTTGACTCCGGCGAGGATGCCTCGGTAGAGGCTCCGCTCCGTTCGCGAGATCCGCGGCTGGCGCAGGAGCGAGTCACAGGCCTTTTCCATGCCCATACCGGAGCGGGAATATTTCTCCAGATTCCCATAGATCCGGCTCTTGGCCTTTGCTGACAGTATCGCCATGCCGCAGTGTGGCATCGTGCGGGGGAAATGGGAATCGCCATTTTTGCCGAACCCGCTCTCCCCTGCAATCAAAGGAATTGGCAAAAAACACGCCATTTTTGCCCCTATGGACACGTCCGCTCTCGCGCTTCTTGACGATGGGGCGCTTTTTGACGACAGGTTAAAGATGAATCTCACGAAAACAGCCTTCGGCTCCTGGAGCGGCGGACGCTTCATGCACTTTGGTCAGCGTCTTGAGGAAGATCGCTGGAAAAATCTCGCCCGTCAGGCCTACGAGCAGGGCGTGCGCACTTTCCTGACCTCTGATGTCTACGGCATCGGCCAGGGAGACAAACTCCTCGGTGAGGCCCTCGAGGGATTTGACCGCGAGAGCTACTGCCTCGTCGCGATGATCGGGCACGATATTTATGACGGCGTTCGTGCCGGGGCAAAAGGCTACGCCCGCTTCACCCACCCCGACCTGCGCGGGCCCGACGGGTATGCGGAATACCTGCAGCGCGCCACCCGCGCCTGCGCCGACCGCTGCCGCACGAACTACTTCGACATCGTCATGCTTCACAACCCCGACTCGATCGGCTACTCCTCGCCCGACGTGTGGGAGGCGATGGCGACACTGCGCGAGCACGGACTGGCGAAGGAGACCGGTATCGCCCCCGGACCCGCGAACGGCTTTGCCATCGACATGGCTTACTGCATCGAGAATTTCCATGAGCAGATCTCCTCGGCGATGATCATTCTCAATCCGATGGAACCGTGGCCAGGCCGCTACGTCCTCCCCATCGCGAACGAGTTCGACGTCGATATCCTCGCCCGCGTCGTCGACTTCGGGGGCATCTTCCACGACGACGTGAAACCCGGTCACCTTTTCAAAGACGGCGATCACCGCACCTACCGTCCCGCCGGATGGATCGAACACGGCAATGAAAAGCTCGAAGCGATGCGCCCCATCGCGGAAAAATACGGTCTCACCATGCTGCAGTTCGCCTGCGCCTGGAACCTGAGCCAGGCCCCCGTGAAATCGGTCGGCCCGACCTTTATCCAGGAGGCCGGCGAAGGTGCCCGCCCCATCGAAGACAAGGTCGCCGAGTTCGCCGCCCTGCCCGACGTAACTCTCACCCCTGACGAGGTAAAACTCATCATGGAAATCGGGAACAACGAAGGCTGCATGGAGCTGAAAGGCGCCAGCCTTCGACACGACGGCATCGAAGCACAGCCCGACCATTGGCCGATGCGGGCCGAGCTCGAGCCATTTGCCTCCAAGTGGCACTTGAACCCCGCGTGGTAAGGGCGTTTAGTCCGGCACCCGGTTGTCTAACCCGCTTCGAGAGCCCCGGGTCGCCCCCCGGGGCTTTTTTATTCATGGAGAACCTGACCGACATTCAGAACCAAGCCGACTCCCGCAATCTCGCGATCGACCGCGTCGGGGTGAAAAATCTTCGTTATCCCCTGCGCATCCGCGACAAGGCCACTTCCGAGCAGGGCACCGTCGCGACGATCTCCATGGCCGTCGATCTGCCCAAGGAATACAAGGGGACGCACATGAGCCGCTTCGTTGAGGTGCTCAATTCCCACGGGCCAGTCCTCGATGTCCACACCATTTCCGGCATTCCCGCCGAGCTCCTTACCCGGCTCGATGCTCAGCGCGCTCACGTCGAGTTCCGCTTTCCCTTCTTTCTGAAAAAGCTCGCTCCCGTCACCGGGAAAGAGGGCATGATGGACTATGAGGTCATCTTCGATGTCGATGCCTCGCGTGAAGAGCAGGACTTCATTGTCACCGTGCTCGTGCCCGTCACGACCCTCTGCCCCTGCTCGAAGGCGATCAGCGCCCGAGGGGCCCACAATCAGCGCGGCATCGTCACCTACGCGGTGAAATTCAGCGGCGAACCGATCTGGATCGAGGATCTCATCCGCCTCGTCGAGCGCTGCGCGAGCTGTGAGCTTTACAGCGTACTGAAGCGTCCCGATGAAAAGCACGTCACCGAGCAGGCCTACGACAATCCCGTCTTTGTCGAGGACCTCGTTCGTAATGTTGCCGCCGCCTCTGACGCCCAGTCGGGGATCTCGTGGTATAAAGTCGAGGCCGAGAACTTCGAATCCATTCACAATCACAACGCCTATGCGGTGATTGAGAAAAAAGACTGATACATCCCTGACCTGCGGCAGCCGGAGAAGTCGACAGGAAACGGGCGGCGTTAAGTCTGCTCTTTCTGAATCCTCCCCATTTACCGGGCTCCGTTGTTAAGAATACGGTGACTCGTCCAGTGCTACCCCATGATGAGTTCCCCCACCGGACCACCCCCGACCGAACCGGGAAATCTCCCCGCTATTGGCCCGGAAGGCCGCACGGTGGCCTTCACGCCGCCAGCTCCAGCCGCAGCTCCATCGCCGCGATGATGGGGACATCCTCGTGACGGTCCACATTGTGGAGGACGAGGCTGCCGCGGTGGCGCTCGAGATCGACTGTCTCGCCATTCTGCCACCAGGTGACGTCGTGCTGCCGATCCGGGTCGGAAAGACGCCACTGGCTGCCGTCATCGAGATGGATGAGACCATCCCACATGAAACTGAAATTCCTGCGCTTGAGTCGCTTTCTGTTCATGCAAACACATTCGCTGAATTTTCTAAAGATGTCAACACTTGAACAGTATTTTTATCAACCCGCCGTTCTCTGCATCCGCGCTTCCGCATCGGCGTCCGAAAATCCTTGACGAAGAGAGCGACGCACGGGTTGGTCTGTTTTTCCCTCTCCCGCCGTCCCTGACCCTCATGAAAAAACAAGACGCTCCCTGGAACCGCCGCCATTTCCTGCAATCCTCCCTCATCGGTGCCGGCGCCGTGATCGCTTCGACGGACGAGACCTCGGTAGCTGCCGAGGGCGGCAGCAGAGATCACGAGATCACGGAGGAAATCGACGTGCTTGTTGTCGGCGGAGGCACTGCCGGGACCGTCGCCGCGATTCAGGCGGGGCGCCTCGGCGCGAAGACTCTCCTTCTCGAACGCAACAGCCAGCTCGGTGGCACCATGACCACGGGCGGCGTCGCCTTTCCCGGGCTCTTCGATGCCTGGGGCAAGCAGGTCATCGCCGGAATCGGCTGGGAACTCGTGAAGGAGAGCGTCGAACTCGACCAGGGTGAAATCCCGAACTTTACCAAAGTCCCGAAGCGCCACTGGGAGAATCAGGTCTTCACCAACCAGTTCCTTTACGCCATCCTCTGCGAGGAAAAATGCGCTGCCGCCGGCGTCGGGATCGCCTACTACGAATTTCCCCAGTCCGTCACCCGGATCGATCAGGGCTGGCAGGTCGACTGCGCCGGCTTCGGGACAAAACGCCGCATCCTCTGCCGCCAGATCATCGATTGCACCGGCGGTGCCGAAGTTGTCGGATTGCTCGGCTTTGCGCGACTCCGCGACGAAGAGCGTCAGCCGGGCTCCTTCCTCTATATGCTCGGCGAAGCCCATGAGCCCGGTCGCAACCAGATTCACCGGCTCTACGTCCACGGTGCAGATTCGACCAACTCCCGCACCGCCACGGAGGCCAACCTCGCCGGTCGCAAGTCCATCCTCGAAAAAGTGAGGATTGAGAAAAAGCGTCTCATGCATTTACAGCCCGAAACCGGCTTCCGCGAGAGTTATCGTATCGAGGGCGAAACGATGGTCACTCTGAGCGATTACACTATTGGCCGACACTTCGACGACGCCATTTCCTACGCCTTTTATCCCGTCGATCTACATACCCGCGAAGGCGTCAAGCCCGAGCCTCTGAAGCGTGGCGTCGTCCCGACGATTCCCCTGCGCGCCCTCATTCCCAAAGGCAGCCGCGACCTCATCGTCGCGGGCCGTTGCGTCAGCAGCGATCGCCTCGCGAACTCCGGTCTACGCGTCCAGGCCTCTTGCATGGGCATGGGCCAGGCCGCCGGGGTCGCCGCCGCGCTCGCCGCGAAGTCAGGCAAAACTCCACTCGAAGTCCCCCTGACAGAGATTCACGATCGTCTCCGCGAACACGGTCAGATCGTCCCGGAAAAGGCATGAGCCGACGTTTTGTCACGCTGCTGACAGCGACCAGTTTTCTCGTCCTGGCGGTGACGGGGGTGATCGCCTTTATCGGGCCCTTCTCGCTGCCTATCGTCGGACTCCATGCCCTAATGGGTTTTGCTTTTGTTGCTCTCGTGATTTTTCATGTTGGCGCCAGTTCGCGGGCGATGTCGCGCCACCTGCGAAGCCCGACTTTCTGGAGCACTCTCGTCCTCACCGCCCTTGCCACCGCGATACTCTGGTGGCAGCCGCGTCCCGTCAGATCCCTCCTCGGCCTGAGCGGAAACCTCGGCCCAGCCCTCGATCGCTTCGAAGTGAGCGAACAGGGCATGGTCTATCGCTACAGCCCCGACCCGTCTTACAAGATGATTCTCGAGATCCGCAGCGGCCCCTCCTACGATCCGGAAAACCCTCCCCACCTCGCAATCTGGCTCGAAAACCAGTCACACTACCACATCAAGACGCTCCTCGAACCCGAGGGCAATGATAGCAAAGCCCAGCTCCCCTATTGGGCTTTCAAAGTCGCTGGATGGAAGGCCGCTCTCGAAGACGCAAAGAAACGAGACGCCTCCCTCGAAGAGCTTGTTCACGCCGTCTCAAGCCCGACGGAAAACAGCTCCTTTGATCCGGCCGACTACATCCTGCCGCAAAAGTCCGAGTCCTCGATGCCCTACCGGCTCCTCATCGAGATCAACCAGTCGGGGGACCCGACGGCTACAATCGACGACCAGCCTTCACTGGTTTATCAGGTCGAGATCGATAATTTTGATCCCCGCACCTTTCAGCTTCTCGACCTCGTCGGTTATCCGGTGAAGGAAGAAGCCGAAGGCGGAGAGATCGAATGGCCGCTCTACTATGCCGATGAGCGTTTCGACTCGGCGTTGGAGTTGATTGACAGCGCGCTGCTGACAATTGAGAGGGGAGATGAAGGGGATTAGGAAAAGGAGGGAAGCCCCCGTTGGTGCGTCCCTGCCGGCTCCTCACGCCACGATCTGCCTGATGACATGCCCGTGCACGTCCGTTAATCGCATGTCGCGTCCGCTGAAGCGGAAGGTGCTGCGGGTGTGATCGATGCCGAGGAGATGGAGCATCGTGGCATGGAGGTCGAAGATCTCGAATCTGTCCTGCACCGCGCGGTAGCCCCACTCGTCGGTCTCGCCGACACTGACTCCGCCTTTCACGCCTCCCCCCGCCATCCAGACAGTGAAACCGAAGGGATTATGATCGCGTCCGTCAGTGCCCTGGGCGAAGGGGGTGCGTCCGAACTCGCCGCCCCAGACAACGAGGGTCGACTCGAGCAGTCCGGTGCGCTTGAGATCCTTGATCAGGGCCGCGATAGGCTGGTCAACGGTCTGGCAGTTTTTGGTATGGCCGTCAAAGAGATTACCATGCTGGTCCCAGCGATCGCCGTTGCCGCTCGGACAGGTCAGCTCGATGAAGCGCACCCCGCGCTCAACGAGACGCCGCGCGAGGAGACACTGCAGCCCGAAGGTCTTCGTGTTTTCAAAATCGGCCTCCAGTCCGTAAAGCTTCTTGACCGAATCGGGCTCGCCGCGGAGATCCATCAGATCGGGGACCGAGCTCTGCATGCGGAAGGCGGTCTCGTAATTTTGAATCGCACCCTCGATTTGCGCGTCGTAGCCGCTCGCGGCAAAGGTGGCGCGGTCGAGCTGGTCGATGAGCTTGAGTTTGTTCGTCTGGAGAAGCGGGTCGGACTCCTGCGGTTTGATGTTCGCGATGGGCTGCTCGCGCGGGAGAAAGATGGAGCCCTGATAGGCGGCGGGGAGAAAACCGGATCCGAAGCAGTCGAGTCCGCCGGGCGGGATGAGCCCTCCGTTGAGCACGACAAAGCCGGGGAGATTGCGGTTCATCGTGCCGAGCCCGTAACCGAACCAGGCGCCCATGCTCGGACGCCCCTGAAGGCCGCTGCCGGTGTGGAGGAAGTAATTCGCCGAAGTGTGCTCGGAAAACTTTGAGGTCATCGACTTAACGAAAGCGATCTCGTCGATCACTTCGGGGTCGGCGAGGTGGGGGAAAAGGTCACTGACCCAGGCTCCGCTCTCGCCGCGCTGTTTGAAGGCCCACTGGCTCTTGAGGACTTTGCCGACACTGTCGAACTGGGTCGGCGCAAGTTCTCCGATGACCTCGCGCGGGTCACGGCCGTGGTATTTCTCAAGGAGCGGTTTGTAATCAAAGGTATCGACCTGCGAGGGGCCGCCGTCCATGTAGAGAAAAATCACGTTTCTCGCCTTGGCCGGAAAGTGCGGCGTCTTCGGCGCGAGCGGATCGGAGATCCCGGGAGCGGCGTTGGCTTCATCGTGCAGGAGCGCCTGCATCGCGACACCGCCGAAGCCCATGGCGCAGCGGCGTAGCATGTCTCGGCGATTGAGTTGGCGGGGTTGGAACTGGTGGCAGTGCATGGCGTAAGTTCAGCGGAGGTAGAGGAACTCTTTCTGATTAAAGAGGACGTGAGCGAGGTCGGTCCAGGCGCGGGCGTCGGTGGTGCCATAGGCGGTGGACTGCTCTTTTAAAAATCCGGCGAGGGCGGCGGTCGTGGCGGGATCGGGAAGACGTCCTGTCGCTTGCTCATACATGCGGACGATGCGGGCTTCGTCGGCCGCGGCTGCTTCGGCGAGGACGCGGTCGGCCCATTTTTTGCCCTGATCGATGACAAAGGGATCGTTCATCAGGGCGAGAGCCTGGGCGGGGACGTTGGAAGCGCCGCGGTTGCCCTTGGGTCCGAAAGGATTGGGCATGTCGAAGGTCATGAGGAAGGGCGAGAGGAAATTCCGGTAAACGGCGCCGTAGATCGTGCGGCGTCCGGCTCCGTCGAGCGGTCCGCTCTCGCGGGCGCCGCGTCCGCTCATGAAGTCGGTGCGATGCGTCGGAACGGACGGTCCATAGAGGGCGGGATCGAGCGATCCCGACACCGCGAGGATGCCGTCGCGAATGGCCTCGGCACTGAGCCGGCGCACCGGCATGCGGTGGAGGAGGACGTTCGTCGGATCGGCCGTGGCGAGGAACGTTTTATCCATGTCAGGATTCGCGACACTCGCCTGACCGTAGGTCTGCGAGAGAACGATGGTACGAATCGTGTGCTTCAGCGACCATCCCTTCGCCACGAGATCGGTCGCGAGCCAGTCGAGCAATTCCGGGTGCGATGGCTGCTGCCCCATGGGTCCGAAGTCATCGACACTGGGAACGATCCCCTGCCCGATGAGATGATGCCAGAGCCGGTTCACGATGACACGGGCGGTGAGCGGATTTTCCGGCGAAACGGTTTCGGCGGCGAGGGTGAGCCTGTCCCCGACGGTGCCTCCGAGCGCTTCGAGGAATCGCGACGGGACCTCTTCGCCGAGACTGCGATGGCTGCCGCGCACGTAGACGCGCGCGTTCTCGGGCGTGCCTTCGGCCATGGTCAGGGCAAAACGCTCGGGCGGGAGCCTGTCATCGAGCGAGGCGGCTTCGGCCACGGTCTTCTGAGCGGCCGGGGCAAAGATATCCCCGGGAAGCAACCCGGAGCTGCCGAGCCAGTCGAGAAGGACCGGGTCGCTCGAGGCGGCGGCGTTCAGCGTGGACGCCCACTCTTTTTCCTCCGCCCCGGCGAGCATCGCGACAAGGGGATGAATCCGATCCTGCGGCGCGGGGTTGTCGGAGAAACGGATCTCATCGATCTCGAAGAAACCCTCGCCTTCATCCACAAACTCGAGGTAGGCGCGGTGACCCCGGTATTTTTTGAGATCGGCGTCGAAGCTCTTCCACTGGAAGGCGCCGCCCGTGTCGGGACTTTTCAAGATGGTGCCGCGGAAGAGGAGCGGTTGGAAGACGGCCATGTGGTAATTGTCCATCACGACCCGCATGTATCCGCCGCGTCCGCGCAGGCGCACATGGATCTGATCGCTCTCTATCGTGAAGGTGGGCGACCGCAGGACACCGGAATGTTTTTCCCCGAGCAGAGCGCTCGAAGCGAGTCCGGGCGCAGCGACACGATGGCCGTCTGCCAGGGTGAAGCCCGCCTTGCTGCCGGTCACGGCAAATCCCTCGCCCGTGAGAGACCAGCCCTCGGGAAGCTCGTCTCCGTCGAAGTTTTCGTAAAGCGTCGATCCGGCAAGAAAGTCCGCCTGTCGTGCCGCCGCGTCGGCACTCTGTTTCGCCGCGGCCTTGACGGACTGTGGATTACGGATGGCACGACTGAGGAAGCTGCCGGGGCTGGCTCCGTCGTCGCCGCCCGCGCTAATGAGCCGGCACCAGCGCTCCAGCACCGCCGCGTCGAGCCCCTGCGAGGTCGCTGTTGCCGTGATTTTTTCCACCTCGACAAGGGGCAGACTTCCCTCGGTGAGCGCCTGTGTGTCGCTGAAAACGATGCGGTCGACGATGACATGTCCCCACCCGCCCTCGTGGTCATCGATGACAACGAGCTCGGCCGACTGACCGCGAAACTCGGCCACCTCCCAACTCTCCGCCGCGAGGGTATCGACGTTTTTCCCGGAAGCGGTCCGCACTTTTTTCCCGCCGACATGGAGCTCAAGCGCGGTCGTGGCGTGACTGCCGCCGCCGATGTGAAAATTGATAAAGGGCTTTTCAATGACGAAAGGCTGCGAGCGCAGGCTGCCTCTGGACTGATCTGCCCTGCCGGCGAAAGAATTGGCAAAAAGTTTTCCCGAGATCCCGTTGATGGGCCTCTGCGCTCCGATCGCGGCGGAGACGGGCGCTTTGCCGAAGGCGTCGCCGCTCACCGTCCATTTGCCGTAGCCGTCCTCAAAATCCTCGAAGACGATGCCCGCCCACGGATCGCCCGCAGTGGGTGCCTGTGAGCGGGCTTCGCGGACGAGTCCGGTAGCGACGTCGAGGTATTTGCCGAAGTCCACTCCGCCCGTCATGGCGAAGTCGGCGTTTGCCGAAGCGAGCATGGCACGCTGCTTCGCGGCGGTGTCGCGGCGCACTCCGCCCGGATCCATCGAGCGCTCGGTGCGGGCGCTGCTGTGGAGGTAGCCGGTGAGGGCGTAGTAGTCAGCCGTCGAGATCGCATCGAACTTGTGATCGTGGCAGCGGGCGCAGGACACGGTCAGCCCGAGAAAGGCCTTGCTGTAAACGTCGATCTGATTGGACATGTGATCGGCCTCGTTCGCGAGGACGTCGGTGGGCGCGTGGGTCGCCTCGCTGAGGAACCAGAAGCCGGTCGCGAGGACGGACTCGTTGAATTTTTCCTCCGCATTCACGCGCGGCTCGCGCATGAGATCACCGGCGATGTGCTCTTTCGCAAACTGGTCGTAGGGCAGGTCGGCATTGAAGGCGCGGATGAGGTAGTCGCGATACTCGTGCGCATAGGGAATAGGATAGTCGAACTCGTGCCCGTGCGTCTCGGCGTAGCGCACGAGATCCATCCAGTGACGTGCCCACTTTTCCCCGTAATGCGGCGAGGCGAGGAGCCGGTCGATGACCGTCTCGCGGCGCTCCGGCGAGGTGTCCTTGAGAAAAAGGGCGATCTCCTCAGGTGAGGGCGGCAGTCCGGTGATGTCGAAGTAAACGCGACGCAACCAGGTGCGGTCGTCGGCCGACGCGGCGGGGACAAGCTTCGCCGCTTCGAGACGGGCGAGGATAAAATGATCGACGGGCGAGCGGGGCCACTCTTTTGCCGCCACCTCGGGCAGGCCCGGCGCGACGAGAGGACGCCACGACCAATGCTCGCTGCGGCGCTTCTCGAGGTCGAAAACATCGGGCGCGTTCTCCTCCCCCGCGACAGGGACAGGCTCCTCCGGCCAGGGCGCGCCGGCAGTGATCCACTTGCGGAAATCCTCGACGACCTCGGGCGAGAGGCGCTCCTTCGGCGGCATCTGGAGGTCTTTGTTTTCGTAGGCCATCGCCTCGATGAGCAGGCTCGCCCCCGCATCCCCCGCGACGACAGACGGTCCCGTGTCACCGCCGGCGAGAAGGTGTTTGAGGTGATCGACCTGGAGCGAGCCCTTCACCTTGTCCGCTTCGGCGCTGTGGCACGAGTAGCATTTCTCGGCGAGGACGGGCCGGATCTTCTCTTCAAAAAAAGTGAGCGCCGCCGCCGCATCCGCGAACTCGGCGCGAACAGTGCCGCCGGAGACTAGGAGAATCGTTAGAAAAGTGAAGCTGCGGATCATGGGGGGAGAGGGATCGCCAGTTAACTATACGAACGATCCGCCTGCCCCGTCGAATCCACAAATCATCCCGAGACAGAAACTGATACGATTTTAACCCTTTTGGTCGCCAATGAGGCGAAATGAAGGTAATTTTAGGACCACTTCACGCGATCTCGTATCTCATGGCACGCCCCCAGCTGGAATTCATCCCGACCGGCCCTTCGCGGGCGATGATCTTTAAAATCGATCAGGACATCTGGCCGGTCTATCATTACCACCCCGAGTATGACATCCTGCTCTCGCTGAAAGACCACGGCGGCGAGTATCTCTCGGGCGATCACATCGGGCGGCTGCGGCGCGGCACGCTCATCATGAACGGGCCGAACATCCCCCATGCCCTGCACTCGGGCAAGCCCGACGAGAGCGACTGGGCCCGTCCCTCGCTCGCGGTGATCCAGTTTTCCCGTGAGTCCCTCGGCGAGGACCTCCTGCGCAAGCACGAGCTGCAAGCCGTCCGCGAGTTCCTCGACGAGGCGCGTTTCGGATTCGAGTTCCACGGGTCCACCGCCGAAGAGGCTGCCGCGCTCATCCTCGCGATGGGGCAGCAGAATAGCTTCGAGCGCTTCGTGCAGTTGCTCCGCATCCTCCACCTCTTCGCCGCCTCGACGGAAAAACGCTCCCTCGCGAGCCCGGCCTACTCGCCCTCACTTAAGGAGCGCGACATCACCCGGCTCGACGAAGTCCTTGGCTACCTGCGGAAAAACAAAACCGGAACCGTCACCCTCGAGGAAGCCGCCGCCGTGGCGAAGATGAGCCCGAAGTCCTTTTGCCGGTTCTTCAAGGCCAACACGGGCAAGACCCTCGTCGAGTACCTGCATGAACTGCGCGTCGGCGAAGCCTGTCGGCTCCTCCTTGAGACCGACCGCACCATTTCCGAAATCGCCCTCGACTGCGGGTTCAATAATCTCTCCAACTTCAACCGCCGCTTCCGAGAGCTGAAAGAGATGACCCCGCGGGAGTATCGCCGACAAAATCCCATCGATCCCGCCAGGCAAACGAGGGAGATGCCGCGGACGGTGGGGTGATGGGGCAGGAGTCACGGAGGATCCGCCTTCCATTCAGGGAGACTCAAAGCGGCAGGTTGAAGAGGAGCCGATTTCACGCTATGGGACAAGACATTCCTATGGCAGAAATCCAGATCGACCAGTATTGCGGGGGCATTTTCCAAACGAACGGCTATCTCGTACGCACCGGGGACGAAGCCTGGCTCTTCGACGCGCCCGAGGGGGTCACGGACTGGCTCCTGGAAAACGGGGTAGAGCTCGACGGGCTCATTCTCACGCATCAGCATCACGATCACATCCTCGACGTCGGTCGCATTCAGGAGACCTTCGCCTGCCCGGTCTACGCGTGGTCGGAACCGTCCGAGGAGCTCACTTTATCGAAGCGGCTCGAGCAGATGATGGGGATGCCCTGCCCGATCGATCCCTACACGGTCGACCACCTCATCGAGGGCGAGTCCGCCCTCACCGTCGGGGGACTGACGATGGATCTGCTCCACATCCCCGGCCATTCGCCGGACAGTGTTTGTTTCCGAATCCAGGGCGACCCGGTCGTCATCGGTGGGGACGTGCTCTTTGCCGGCAGCATCGGACGGACCGATTTCCCGAACGGGAATCACGAGCAGCTCCTCTCGGGGATCAGGGAAAAACTGTGGCCACTCCCGGATGAGATTCACGTGCTCCCGGGGCACGGCCCCGCAACGACGATAGGTGAGGAGAAGTCGACGAATCCGTTTCTCTCGTGATCGGGCGGCGCATCGGTCATCCGTTGCGAAATCAGAGTCGAGATTGGCAAGATCCGCACAGTCACTGCGGTCGGCATCGGCGATACTGGAAGACATGAATCCTCAAATGTGCCGCGTCCTTTCCTCGATCTTCTTTCAGGCGGGGATCTTTTCCATCCTGCTCTCGATTTTCATCTGGTGGTATCTCGGGAGCGAGAATGCCGAAGAGCAGGCCCACGCGGAACGCTTCGGCATCTTCGTCGGGCTCTGGGCTCCGACTCTGCTGATTCTCTCGAATCGCTTCGACCGCTTTGCCGACAAGGCGACAGTCGTGCCCGCTCTGAAGCCGGAGCATCAGGAGGAACGCCCGGAGGACTAATTTACGAAAAAAGGCGGAGAGTTCACACCCGCCGCCTTTTCGAAATTCGATCGGGATTGCGAAGGATCAGTCCTTCTTCTCGATCACCTTTTTCTCGAGCACTTTATCGATGAGGCCGTATTCGGCGGCGACGGCGGCGGGCATGTAGTTGTCCCGATCCGAGTCGCGCTCGATCTCTTCGATGGTTTTGCCGGTGTGGAAGGCGATGATCTTATTGAGGCGCTTTTTCAGCGAGTACATGAACTCGACGGTGCGCTCCACGTCCGAGGCGGTGCCCTGGGCTCCGCCGGAAACCTGGTGGATCATGATGTGGGAGTTGGGGAGAGCGTAACGCTTCCCTTTCGTACCGGCGGTGAGGAGAACGGCACCCATACTCGCGGCCATGCCCATGCAGTAGGTGTTCACGTCGCAGGTGACAAACTGCATCGTGTCATAGATCGCGAGACCGGCGGTGACGGATCCACCGGGGCTGTTAATGTAGACATTGATGTCCTTGTTCGGATCCTGCATCTGGAGATAGAGCATCTGGGCGATGACGTAGTTAGCGAGGGGATCGCTGACCTGCTCACCGATGAAGATGATGCGGTCCTTCATGAGCCTGGAAAGGAGGTCGAACTGGATCATCGTGTTCCCTTCTTTCTCGATCACGCTGACGTTCTTCATCGGATCGATGATGCGCTGCTGGAGATGCGGGGGGAGAAGAGGGGAGTATTCCTGGACTGAGTCTAAGTTCATGATGGCAGGTGGGTGGGATGAATGGGGAAATCGCGCGGGTTATCTGTCGCCGGATCGCGGCAGAGCTTACTCGCTCGTGTCGGGCGGATCGACTTCGGTCACGGTAGCGTTCGCACGGAGGAACTCAATCGTCTTCGAAATCAAGATGTCCTGACGGATCTCGCCGAAGGCGTTGCGGTCGCGAAGCTCGCGGGCCACCTTTTTGATGGGGCGGCGCTGCTGGTAGGCGATCATGGCAACGCGCTGGGACATTTCGTTGTCATCAACGGTAATTCCCTCGGCCTTGGCGATCTCGTCGAGGATAAACATCGTCTTGACGTTGTTCTTCGCCTGGGTCTCGGCGTTTTTGAGGAGGTCTTCCTGATTTTCCTGAATGTCGGACTCGGTCATGCCCTGCTCGTAACCGCGTGAGACCATCTGGTTGACCTGCCGCTGAGTCTCATTAAAGACGATATGCTGGGGCAGGTCGAAGGTCGCATCCTGATTGAGGTGGCCGAGGATCTGGTTGTCGATGATCTGGCTGCGCATGCGTTCCCGCTGCATCTCGAACTGGGAGCGGACGCGCTCGCGGAGGACATCGACGGACTCGGCCCCGATAGCCTTGGCAAAATCGTCGTTCAGTTCGGGAAGCTCGCGCTCTTTGACCTGCTTCACGGTCACCTCGTAGGAGACGGTCTTTCCGGCGACGGCGGGAATGGGGAAATCTTCGGCATAGGTCGCGTCAAAGCCCTTTGTCTCACCGGCGCTGAGTCCGACGACGGCGGCGGCGAGACCGGGGATAAATTCGCGGGGCTCGGCACCCTCTTCGGGGAGATCGACCCAGTGGTCATCGCCCCCGGCGAGAGGCCCGGCTTCGGTCTCAAGCTTGTCGGCGAGCGGCTCACCCTCAAGGGTGGCGACGTAGGAAATGACGGAAATATCACCGGGGCCGGCGGCTTTATCCGAGTCTTTCGGCACGGCCTGCTGCTTGCGGGTGTTGTCGAGGTAACCGTTGATCATCTCGTCGGTGACTTCCATCTTCGTGATCTCGACGGGGATGCCCTTGTAGTTTCCGATTTCGATCTCGGGTTCGGTCACGACCTCGACGGCGAGCATGTAGGAGCCGTCGGCTTCGAAGACTTCGCGCTCCACTTCGGCGATGCCGAGGATGATGAGATCTTCTTTGGTGCGGGCCTCGGCGTAGGCGGAGCGGGCGAGGCGGTCTTTCAGCTCATCCTCGATGGGACCGGCAAAGCGCTTCTCGATCACGGCAACGGGGATTTTGCCCGGGCGGAAACCGGGGACTTTGGCCTGGGTCGTGTAGGCGGAAACGATCTCGCGGCGGGTCTTCTTCACCGTCTCGGCGGGAATCGCGGCGGAGAGACGGGCTTTGCACTCAGGGAGACGTTCGACAGAAATGTTCATGGGTGGAGAAAGTATCACGAACCATCTCTTCCGGCCCGTGGGGGCGGGAATTTAGAGCATACCGCCGGGCTTTGCACCTCTTAAATTTGCGACTTTTCCCCCTCCCCGAAGCCCGAAAAATCGCTCATGTCCCGGGGCAGGCCGCATTCCCACTCATGGTCCCGCCAGCCGAGGCCGGAGGCGTGGAGGGCCTGGCGGCTCATCAGGAGGACGTGCTCAAGGTTCGCAGTCCAGCCCGTCTCGATGAACTCGAGGTAACAATTCTCGTCCGGCCCGTAAATTTTGTCCCCGACGATGGGATGCCCGGCAAAGGCGGCGTGGACACGGATCTGGTGCATGCGCCCGGTCAGGGGATAGCAGCGCAGCAGGGAAAATCGCTCCCCATTCGTCGTGACGCGCTCGAAGCGGCACTCGACCTCAAAGCGGGTGCGGGACTCCTTTCCGGCAGGGTGGACCATCTGTTTCACCCAGATGGGAGAGGGCTCGACATCGCCTTTTCGCAGGAGCGGCCCATCGATGACAAAGCCGTCTTCATCGGGCCATCCCCACACGATAGCGTGGTAAAATTTACGGAACTCCCTGCGCTCCATCGCCTTGCTGAGATTCCTGGCCGCGCTTTTGTTCTTCGCGACAAGGACGATACCGCTCGTCTCGCGGTCGAGACGATTGATGAGCGAAAGCTGGCCGCCGCAGATCAGTTCGTAGGCGCAGAGGGCCTGGAGACCGTCGAGGAGAGTGAGTGGATTCCCCGGCACCGAGGGGTGCACCATGAGATGCGGCGGCTTGTCGACAAGGAGAAAGTCCTCGTTTTCATCCACAATGGCGAAGTCAGGGGTGTAGAGACGCAGGTCGATAGGGAGTTCAGCTTAGCGTCGGAAAGAGGGGAATTCCTGCAATTTTCGAATTCGAAAATTGCAAATCATTCGATTAAATCATACAATTTGCACAGGTGGATCGAACGGTTAATCGAACCAGTTATTCTCGATCGGGCTCGAAACCGTCCCGTTGTCGTTCTCACGGGGGCGTGACAAACGGGGAAATCCTCACTCATACGGCGACTTTTCCCGTCGCACTACTACGGCAGCCTCGATCTGCCTGGCGAGGCACAGCAGGCGGAATCGGACCAGAGAAGCCGATTTTCTCCTACACCGCGCCGGGCGATACAAGCTGGCTGACGCGAAATGGACACGGCACCCTTCGGGGACAGGTAGACTGGAAAAAGTGCGGGCCGAGTTTGAGCCGGCTCCGCCACTGGCGATCATCTGCCGCCATCCCATAAAAACTGGACTATGCCCGCAATTACGCTAGAGGTTGACCCGTTCAATCCTTCCGGAAAAGTATCCCATGTCGGCACCGAAACAACAGACCCTCGCTTCATCCGCCACCCTCGCCGGTACCTCGCTGCACACCGGTGAAAAAGTCACTCTGACGATGACTCCGGCCCCCGTGAACACGGGGATCAAGTTCCGCCGCGTCGATTTGCCCGACAAGCCTTTCATCAACGCCCATGTCTCGAAAGTTCAGACCGTGGAGCGCGCCACGACCCTCGCAGAGGGGTCGGTTAAGGTGCACACGGTCGAACATGTTATCTCCGCCCTTATCGGCATGGGAGTGGATAATGCCATCATCGAGATGGACGCGAACGAGCCGCCCATCGGCGACGGTTCGGCCCGCCCTTTCGTTGATTGCATCAAAAAAGCCGGCATTGTCGAGCAGGACGCGAATCGTCGCGTGTTCGAAATCCGTGAACCTATCCACCTGGAGACCGCGAACGGGTCACTCATCACGATCGTGCCGGACAAGGGCTTTCGCATCTCCTGCACTCAGGTCGGACCCAACGGGCGCATGACGCAGTTTTTCTCCACCGAAATCACACCCGAAACCTACGAGAAGGAAATAGCCGACGCCCGCACTTTCGTTTTTTACGAGGACGTGCAGCCCCTCCTTGAGAAAGGGCTCATCAAAGGCGGCAGCCTTGAGAACGCCATTGTCATCAAGGGGGACTCGGTCATGAGCAAGGAGTCACTGCGCTACCCCGAAGAGTTTGCCCGCCACAAAATTCTCGATCTCGTCGGCGACCTCATGCTAGGCGGCAAGCGCATCATGGGCCACGTCATCGCCGTGAAGCCCGGCCACGGCCCCAACACCCAGATGGCGGAAAAACTCGCCAAACTTTTCGACCAGACCATGTCGGCCATTCCGGCTGTGAATATCCCGACAGGAGAGGGCGTGATGAGCAATATTGAGGTGCAGAAGCTGCTGCCGCATCGTTACCCCTTCCTCATGGTCGACCGCATTATCGGATTCGAAGGCGAATTCAAATGCACCGGACTGAAGCAGATCACGATCAACGAACCGTATTTTCAGGGCCACTTCCCCGGCCACCCCGTCATGCCCGGCGTCCTCCAGGTGGAGGCGATGGCGCAGGTAGCGAGTATCTCGCTGCTCCGCCAACCCGAGAATCAGGGCAAAATCGGTTACTTCATGAGCGCTGATAATATCAAGTTCCGCAAGCCGGTCTTCCCCGGCGACACGCTCATCATCGAGTCCGAGATCCTCAAGGTCCGCCGCAACATCGGCTACGCCAAATGCCGCTGCAGCGTCAACGGCGATACGACGTCGGAAGGCGAGCTGAAGTTTGCGCTCATGGATTGAAGGAAGACGCGAGGAGTTGGAGAAGGAGACACGACATGGCAAACGAAATTCATTCCACGGCGATTATTGATCCGGGTGCGGAGCTTGGAGACGGCATCGTAGTCGGTCCCTACTGCGTCATCGGTGCGGGGGTGAATCTGGCCGACGGATGCCGGCTTCATAATCATGTCACGCTCGGTGGACCGAGCGAGATCGGAACAAACAATGAATTTTTCCCCTACGCCTCAATCGGGCAGCGGACCCAGGATCTGAAGTATGCCGGCGAACCCACTTATCTGAAGGTGGGCGAGGGAAATACCTTCCGGGAATTTTGTACCGTGAATCGCGGGACCGCACCCGGTTCCTACACCACTATCGGCAGCCACGGGAGCTTTCTTGCTTACAGCCATATCGCGCATGATTGCACCGTAGGGGACCATGTCATTTTTTCCAATAACGGCACACTTGCCGGGCATGTCACCGTGGGTGACCACGCCATCATGGGTGGCCTTACGGCGGTGCACCAGTTCTGTCGCATCGGCGCTCATGCCATGACGGGCGGCTGCTCGAAGATCGTGCAGGATATTCCTCCCTACATGGTCGCCGACGGCAATCCGGCGAAGGTTCGTGCGATCAATTCAGTCGGCCTGAGCCGCCGCGGGTTCAGTGAAGCGTCCGTCGCCGCAATCAAGCGCGCCCACCGGGTTCTCTACCGCGAGCAGCGCAACTACCGCGAGGCGGTCGAGATCCTGCGCGGATGGGAAGAGAGAGATCCCGCCGTCGATCTGCTGATTGACTTTGTCGCCACGACCGAGCGCGGGATCAGCTGACGGGCGGGCTAGTGAAGCGGGCGTCCCGCCCGCACCTGGAATACCGAAGCCCCCGCCGACCGCTCACCCTCCTATTTTTCCACCCCTTCCCCGACTTTCCATCGTATCCTTCGCGATGCCGGAACTCGCTGAAGTGGACTACTACCGCAAGCAATGGAATGCAGGACTCGAAGAGCGCGTCTCGCAGGTCCTCGTTCACCCGGCGGCTCGCATTTTTCGCGACACTCCGGCCGCAGCGATGGTGCAAGGCCTGCCCGGACGGCGCTTTCTCGCGAGCCGCGCCCACGGCAAACAGATGATGTTCGAGTTTTCCGACGGGGCCTGGCTCGGGCTGCACCTCGGCATGTCGGGCGAGCTGACGACCGCTCCGCCCGATCATGTTCCCGCGAAACACGAGCACCTCGTCATCGTTCTGGAGTCGCAATCACTCGTCTTCAGCGACTACCGCATGTTCGGCAAAGCGACACTGGAGATCACGGACGACGGGCAGGCTCCGCTCTGGTGGCGCGCACTCGCTCCCCAGCCTTTCGAGCGCGGCTTCACGAAACGCCGTGTCCATGAGTTCGTGCAACGCTTCCCGAAAACGCCGATCAAGACCCTGCTCCTCGACCAGCGCGGATTCCCCGGCATCGGCAACTGGATGGCCGACGAGATTTGCTGGCAGTTGAAGATTGCGCCCCAAAACACGGCAGGCTCACTCGAGTCGACGCAACGGGAGGCGGTCTGGAAAATGACGCGGCGCGTTTCCCGGGAGGCTCTACGTGTCATCGGGACAGACTGGGGCGACCTCCCCGATTCATGGCTCATGAACCACCGCTGGCGCGACGGCGGCATCTGCCCGAGGCGGGGATGCAAGAGTGAGCTCGTAAGAGAAGATCTGCGCGGCCGCACGACCTGCTGGTGTCCGAGGTGTCAGGGTTGAGGATTTGGCACATCATTGACACCTCCCGCCAAATCCTTCACGATCCTGTGCCATGATCGTTATCGACAGATTTTATTCCCTGGGAGAGGCGGATAGCGCACGGCTCGAACTGGGATACCACGGGATCGACTCCTACATCGAGCACGAGAACACCGCGACACTGACGCCTTTTCTCATGAGCGGACGCAAGAGCGGGATCGAACTCAAGATCGCCGCCGCCGATGCGGAAGCGGCGAGAGAGATCCTCGCAGAGTGGAAAGCCCGCCATGCCGACGCTGTGGGCGACCCGCCCTATGCTTCCTACCTTCTTCCCTCTCTCATCGGTGCCGTCATGGGCCTACTCCTCATCAGGCCGCTCCTCAACGGCGCGGTCCTCGGGCTCCTCATCGCCCTCATCGTCATCACGATCTACAATCGCGGGATCGACAAGGGTTACAAGGCGGCCCGCATCGAGCGCAACGAGGAAAACGAGGAAAACGAGGCGGCCTGATCGATCACTTCAAGGTCCCGAGAAACGCCTTCACGTCCTCGAGTTCCTGCGCCTTGAGGATGAGACCCATCGGCGGCATGGGCGAGACTGGGGTGGCAGTATATTCTTCGGCGAGGACCGCATTCGGATCGACGAGACTCTGCGCGAGGTAGGCGGCGTCCTTGCGCGAGGCGATGCCGTCAAGGGCGGGACCGATGGGGCTGCCTTTTCCACCGAGCATGTGACAGTTGACGCAACCGGCCACGGGATGTTTCCAGTAGATCTCTTCGCCACGTTTGGCGTCTCCGGTGAGGAGGGTCTCGCTCTCGTCGGCGGGAATGAGCTCAGTGAGGCTGACGTCGTCAAAGTAGGAATCACCCCAGGCGACATGAAGCAGATTGATGCTCGCTTTGGGCCTGTCCTTGCTGTTGAATGTCGTCTCCACTTTCACCCAGCCAGACTGGCGCGTCACTTTCTCGGTCTCGGCGCGCCCGATGTGGTCGTTGAGACTGACTTTGCTCGGATTCTTAAATCCGTGGGCCTTGACCCAGGCGCTCATCTTGTATTCGGTGTTCGGCTTCAACTCGACGTCGGCATAAAAGCTCGTGTCAGCCGGGGCACGGGTGATGCAGCGGAAGGCGTTTTTGCCGCTCTTGACCATACCCGCACCACTCACGATGGACCACTCGGCGCTCTCGTTGCCCGCTTTCTTCGGTTCGCCGCCGTAGTCACGACGAGTCCAGCCGACGGGGAAGCCGTCAGGCCCGACGTCTTCCATCCCGGGATTGGGGAGCAAGTTGGGGCCTTCGGTGTAAAGCGCGGCATCATGAACAGCGGAGAGCACTTTCGCCGCCTCGGCGAGCCATTCATCCTTCCGGGTGGCTTCGTCCATAGCGAGGCGCTTCACGAGCGTCTGGATCTCGGGAGTGGTGGCAAACTCGCCAATCTTCACAAAGGCGGCGAGGCGCGTGTTCAGGTCAGGATCCGTCACGACACCGGAACTGAAAAAGAGGGTCGAGGCCGCGTCGTCCGCCCCGAGGGCGCGGATGGCGTTGCGCCGGAGCCGGGCGTCCTTCGCGAGGAGCGCGGCGCGGTGGGTTTCGAGATCGAGTTTGCCGAGTCCGTGCAGCGTCCAGAGGCCGTGGATCGCGGCAATGTTGCCGTCATTCGCAGTGACGAGTTTCACGAGGCCGGGGACCGCGATCTCATGTTTTCCTTCAACGAGGAGACGCTGCGCGGTGAGCCGCCAGTGCTGTGTCCCCGCTCCGAGAGCGGCGACGAGGGCGGGCACGTCAGAGGGATCGAGCGACTTCACCTTCGCTTCGGTCGCGTTTTTCCAGACGATGCGGTAGATGCGTCCGCGCGAATGGTCACGCAGGGGATTTTCGTGAGCGCCGCCAACGCCGGTCTTGGCCTCGTAACCACCGCGATCGAGACTCGGGGTGGGATTGTGCTGGATGATGAAATTCTGCCAATCGGCCACCCAGACGGCTCCGTCGGGTCCGACCTCGGCATAGACGGGCGAGGTCCACTCGTCCGTGCTCGCGAGCAGATTCATCCCGTCGTGCGCGGTGTAGCCGGCTCCGTCGGGACGCACGTCCATGAGCGCGACAATTTTCATCGTCGGCTCGGTCACCATCGCTTTTCCCTGAAGGCGGGCGGGCAGGTTGTCCGAATAAATAAAGGCCGATCCCGCAGCGGAGGTGTAGCCGCCCATCACGTCGACCTGACGGAAATTCGGGGTCAGGGCATGGGCCGCATCAACGAGGTTGATCTTCTTCGCCGTCATCGCACGCATGCCCTCTGGCACGATCGTCTGAGGAATGCCGCCGAAGAAAATGGGAGCCCCGTTCGCGGTGCCGCCGAAGTTGTCGCCCGCCTCATTCTGGCTGTGGGCCCAGGTGTTGTTGGTGAACTGGTGGAGGAACTCCAGCGCCGAGCCGTCGGGGCGGAATCGGTAGGTGCCCATGCGGAAGCTGATCGCCTTTCCGCCGACGGAGCCTTCGTAGGCGGAGTATCCGACCGCCCCGTGGAGCCAGTTGTCGTAGCCATAGTGCAGGTTGCTGGCCTGAGCGTGAGTGTCGCCGATGCCCCAGCCCGTCATGATCTCCTCTTTCACATCGGCAACATCGTCTCCGTCGGTGTCTTTGAGGAAATAAAAACGCGGAGGCTGCGAGACGATGATCCCGCCGTTGGAAAAGACCAGCCCCGTCGGAATATTGAGCCCCTCGGCGAAGGTCGTGAACTTGTCGGCCCGTCCGTCGCCATCGGTGTCTTCACAGATGCGGATGCGGTCGCTGCCGACTCCGTCGGGTTTGACCCCGTGAGGGTAATCGTAGGTCTCGGCGACCCAGCAACGGCCGCGCTCATCCCAGGCCATCGCGATGGGTTTGCCGATCTCGGGATCACTCGCGAAAAGTTCAAGCTTCAGATCGGCGGCGACCTGAGTCCGCTCGATCGACCCTTTCACCGAGTAGGGCTTTTGGAAGGTGAGCGGCTCGGGACGTTTCTCGTAGTTGGCGACGTTGGAATCTTTGACCCGCTCCTCGGGCTCGCGCTGCGTGAGGAAGGTCTCGTAGCTGGCGAGCCTGTCGTCACCAACGGTCCAGAGGATGCCGCGCTTCAACAGCTGGTGAAACTCGGGAAGACTCCAGACCCGTTCATCATGCCCCGAGGCGGTGTAGAAAACGCGTCCCTTCCCCTGTGTGCGGATCCACGTCCACGGTTCGGGCTCGTTGATGTTGTCCTCGGGACCAACCTCGCGCACCTGGAGAACGATGCGATCGGTCGGGTTGTGATTGGTGTGTACGTAAGTCTCGTCCCAGGCCTCGAATCCCGGCACGTCTTTGATCGCGGCATGGTCCGGGTCAATCGTCTTCGGGCGGAAGATCGCGGTCTTGTGATGAGCAAAACGTCCCCCCACGACCTGATCAAATTCGGGAATGTTCTGGAAGCACCAGCTCGCACAGTGGACGGGAACGAAACCTCCGCCCTCTTCAATAAAGGTCTTCAAATTCTCCCAGTGGGCCGGATCAATCTTCGCGTGATTCGCATAGAGGAGGACGGTGTCGTAGTTCGCGAGAAACTCAGCATCGCCGAAGGCGGCCTCGGGAGTCGTGACGTAGTCGAACCAAATCGCGTCGCGTCCCAGCGCATTCATGAGCATGGGATAATAGAGATCCGATCGATGGTTCTGGGCCTCATGACCGACGAAGAGCACCCTGACAGGGCCCTCGACGGGGCGGGCTTGTAACGTCTGTGGCAGAGCAGCGAGGCCGACAAGGATCAGAAAAACGACAGCAAACACAGAAGGGATTTTCATCGGCAGCAGTGGGGGATACTAGCGAACACTACGCCCTCCCGTCCACCACGGTCTTGAATCGACCCGCCGCATTCTATGATGAATCGGCCATCGGAAGGCAACCGTCCCGCGGGGCCTCACTGGACTCGCTTCCAGAAATAGACCCAGCGCTCCGATACGACCTTGCCATTCCCACCCTGAATCTCGCAGGTGAAATCGACGTCGTTGACGCCTGCTTCAGGCTCAAAGACAAAAAAGGCCCGCAGCACCTGCGGCATATGAATCTCCGGACTGCGGCCAAGACCGGCAGGGAGATCATCGACGTGCGCCATGCTCATGTCAGTGAGGCCGACATGAATCAGCTTCACCTTCGGATTGCTCATCGTCACGACGGGCTTGAAGTCGGTGATATCATCCCATTTCGGGTCGCCCACTTTTTTCTCTGGAACGAGCGGCTTCGCGAACTCGACCGTCATGAGCACCTGGTTCGGCGTTTGCACCGGCGTTCCCGATCGGGTCGCCCGCACCGCGAAGAGCCCCGACGGCGGCAGATCGTGAAACCAGCGGAGCCGATAGTGAAAATGATAGGGTTTTCCCGTCTCGAGCACGGGCTGGGGCTCCCAGAGCAGGCTGATGTTATCGTGTGTCTCGTCGGGCGTGGGGATCTCGATGAGGTGAAGACGCCCTTTCTCAAAACCGGCCACCGGCTCGACCTTCACTCCGGGTCGCAGATGGTAGGCGGCCTCGCTGTCCTCGTAGGAGGAAAAAGAGCGATCCCGCTGCAGGAGCGACCACGAGCGTGGCGCCTCGAGCGAAAAGACGCAGTGGCGGAACTGACCCTTCGTCATTTCGAGCGGGCGATAATGGAGCTCACCGCCGGCCAGTTCAATCTGAAGTCCGTCGCTGTCGTGAATCTCGGGACGGAAATCATAGGGCCTCGGATGCGTGTCCTCACCGAACCAGAACATCGAAGAGAAAGGCGCAATCCCGAGCTGCCGGAGGGGGCGGCGCAGGGTCAACTCGGCCTCGACCTCCATCACCGTCTCTTCCCCGGGAGTGACGACAAAGCGGTAGGCGCCCGCGACACTTTCCCCCTCGAGCATGGCGAGCACGGTGAGGGATTTGTCTCCCGGCTTGGGCTCCTGCAGGACGAATCGGGTGAAGTTCGGAAACTCTTCCGGCACCCCGGGGATCCCGCTGTTGACAGAGAGGCCGCGGGCGGAGAGACCGTAGTTCCCCTTCGCCGGAATCGCCCGGAAATAGCTCGCCCCGAGAAATACGAGGAACTCGTCCATGTAGTCGGTCGAGTTCAAATGCGTCCGCGCGCGCCATCCGGCATAACCGGGAGGCGCCGGGGTGCCGGGGGGCACGACCTGCTTGCCGTAGTCGAAGAGCGAGAGATCAAAGGCGATCGGCTTCAGCTCTGTTCCGCTCAGTTCACTGATCGAAACGGTCTGACGGGCGGTCCAGCCGGGATGGAAGAAGTCGATCGAAAAGGGCCCCTTTTCCTCCCACCACCGTCCCGACTCCATCTTGAAGCGAATGTCGCGATGGGCGTCATAGTTCAGATTCTTCCAGAAGTCGGCAAGCAAGTCCGGTGCGGGCGCATAGGGAACGGCGGCGAGGGCCCGGGCTTCCTCCTTCATCTGTATGAAGGAGGCGTCGCTGTCGGCCGCGCGAAGCGATGCGGGAGCAAGGAAAAGGGCGGCGGCGACCGTGAGAAAACAGAGAAGGCGCGAAGAAGCTGAGATCATGGAGGATGGGAATGATCGGGCGTTCTCCGCCGCGATCACGTGTGGTCACATTCGTCGCCGAGAAAGCCCAAAGTGCAAGCGGCGGAGCGGCAAAGTGAGATAGAGATTTTACCGCTTTTTCGCGAGGTGACAGAACCGGAGAAATCTTTTATGAAAGGCGACCCCCATGACCACCCGCCTGCGTCCCCTCATTCTCTCTGACCTGACTTTCGCCCAGGAACTGAGTCGCGCGACCGGATGGAATCAGACGCCGGCGGACTGGAGGCGTTTTCTCAATCTCGGCGAAGGCGGCTGTTTTCTCGCCGAACACGAAGGGGAATCCGCCGGCACCGCCACGACGATCTCCTACGGAACCGACCTCGCCTGGATCGGGATGGTACTCGTCGATCCCGGGTTTCAGCGACGCGGGATCGGCACGGCCTTGCTGCACGGCGCGATACGCTATTTGCGGGAAGATCGCGCCATTGCCTGCGTCCGCCTTGATGCCACACCGGCCGGACGACCGCTCTACGAAAGGCTCGGCTTTCACGCGGAATGGGGGCTGCGGCGCTGGCGGCGCGAGGCGGACAGTGAGAGCACGGAAGAGTTCAGCGCCTCGGCCATCACTCTCACCGCTGAATCGTTCGCCCTCGACCGCAGCGTTTTCGGCGCCGATCGATCCGCGCTGCTGCGCTCCCTCGCCGCCGGATCATTCGGGGGAATAGCGATCCCCGACGGGAGCTTTGGCCTTGTCCGGGAAGGAGAGAGGGCGCTCTATCTCGGCCCCATCACCGCCGCCTCGACCACGAGCGGACTCGCCCTTGCCAAGCAGCTCGTCGCCTCCTGCCCCCCGCATCGCGAGATCTTCTGGGATCTCCCCGATGAAAATGCAGCCGCGACCGAACTCGCCGCCTCGCTCGGCTTTCAGCCCGTGCGCGAACTCACCCGCATGTGGCTGGGTGACAATCCCCTCCCCTGCGATCCCGAAAAGATCTTCGGGCTAGCTGAACCGGCGCTGGGCTGAGCGTAGTAGCAAAACTCGCGAGGGCTTTGCCCCCCACCCCACGATGACGCCATTTCCAATCATTCTTATTTGCGACTAAAGTCGTTTATACGATGATCAACTTGCTCGAATCCCTGCCCTCCGCCGCGGCGACGATGGATGACATGCCATCCCCGACCGGGGCGAAGACGCTCGTCCTGCTCGATTTACTCTCGCGACACGGCGAGGGCCTCACCGCCGCCGAGGCCGCGCGACGGACCGGATTCACCCAGAATCTCGTCTTCCGTATTCTCAAAACCCTCGTGCAGATGGGGTATGCGACACAACGTGAGGACAACAAATCCTACGTCCTCACCAATCGCCTTCTCCAGCTCTCCGGCCCGCGCACAGGGGAGCGCAGCCTCGTCTTCTGCGCCCACGAGGCCCTGCGCCGACTGCGTGACGAGACCGGTGAGACGGTCCAGCTCGTCATCGAAGCGGAGGGAAAAGCGCTCGTCCTCGAACAATTCCGCGGCACTCAGGCGCTCCAGGTTTGCGGCGAAGTCGGAATGCGAGTGCCCCTTTATTCCTGCGCTCCCGGCAAAGCCATCCTTGCGCACTGGGGCGAAGCCAGGCTCGCCGAATGGTTTCGCGGCCGGGGGAAACATCTCAAGCGTTTCACCGCCACCACCCTGACCCGGCGCGAAGATCTCGTGCAAGAGCTAGCCAGGATCCGCATCACCGGCTACGCCACCGACCGGGCCGAAGGCGTCGAGGGCATCCACTGCGTCGCCGTCCCCGTCTTTGACGAATACCGCCAGCCCGTCGCCGCGATCACCGTGATGGCCCCGCTCACCCGCCTGCCCGAGGAGGATTTCGCCCGCCTCGCCCCAACCTGCCGCGAGGCCGCCGACCGGATTGAAAGAAAGCTCAGACAATGAAAAGAAGGGGGACAGTCAGTTTGAAGATCGACAGAGCGATTCCTTCACGGCTCGACGACGATGAGCTCGGAGGCAATGGTCCGGAAGTCGTCGCCGTTCCGTGTGATGATCGCGTTTTCCCCTTCCCTAAGTTCGCGGAGCGCTTCGTCACTCTTCTGCCAGGGAGACTTCGGAGCCGCTTTTCTGGCAGCCGCAACTCTGGCTCGATAATCATCAATGGTTGTCGTGATCGTTGCTATGGTTCGATACAACTACAATCATCGCGATTTCGCTCTTTCTCAACCCGGTTCTTCCCCCTCCTTGCCGCCCTGGCATCGCCTCTGATCGCCGCGCCAAACCCCTCTCAAATCGAATTCTTCGAATCGCGCATCCGCCCCATCCTCGCGCAGGAGTGCTACGAGTGTCATTCCGAGGCGACGAAGGCAAGGGGTGGACTTCTTCTCGACTCGCGACCAGGCTGGGAAAAAGGGGGTGAGTCGGGCCCGGTTCTTGTCCCCGGAAAACCGGACGATTCACTCCTCCTCCGCAGCATCGCCCACGAGATCGAAGATCTCAAAATGCCGAAAAACGGCGCGCAGCTCGAACCGCAGATCCTCGAAGATTTCCGCACCTGGATCGCGATGGGCACCCCCGATCCGCGCGACGCCGCCCCCTCGCCGGATCAACTCGAAAAGGACACCGACTGGAAAGCCATCTCCGCCCGCCGCGCCCAGTGGTGGAGCTTCCAGCCCGTCAAAAAGCCTCGCGCCCCTGAAGTCGCCGGAGTGACTCATCAGGTCGATCGATTCATCCGCGAACGTCTCGCCAAAGAGGACCTCAGCCCCGCCGATCGCGCCGATCCCCGGACCCTCGTGCGTCGACTCTACTTCAATCTCATCGGACTTCCCCCCACTCCCGAAGAAGCCGCCGCCTTCGAAGCCGACTCCATCCGAAATCCCCAATCCGCCATCCGCAATCTCACCGACCGACTCCTCGCCGATCCCGCCTTCGGCGAAAAATGGGCCCGTCACTGGATGGACTGGACCCGCTACGCCGACACCCACGGCAGCGAGGGCGACCCTGTCATCCCCCACGCCTCACAGTATCGCGACTACCTCATCCGCGCGCTCAACGAGGATGTGCCCTACGACCAGCTTCTCCTCGAGCACTTCGCCGGAGACCTCCTCGGGACACCCCGTCTCGATGCCGCGAAAAAGATCAACGAGAGCGCCCTCGGACTCGGCCACCTTCGCATGGTCTTCCACGGCTTCGCCCCGACCGACGCTCTCGACGAGCGCGTCCGCTTCACCGACGACCAGATCAACACGGTGACGAAGGCCTTTCTCGGGCTCACGGTCTCCTGTGCGCGCTGCCACGACCACAAATTCGACGCGATCAGCCAGGCCGACTACTACGCCCTCTTCGGAATCTTCTCCTCGGCCCTGCCCGCGACGATCGCGGTTGATGCCCCCGGTATCCTCGAACAGCACCGCGACGAACTCGCCGCCCTGAAGCCTGCGATTCGTCAGCAACTCGCCGCCGCCTGGTCGGCATCCCTGCCGAAAACCGCAAGCGACTGGGAGAAACATCTTTCCGGAAAAAGCGACCGCGGTCCCGCTCTCGCCCTCCTCGCCGAAATTCAAGCGACCGGGAGCGATGCGCCGGCTGTCGCGAAACTGTGGGACACCGCGAAGAAGCAGGGCCCGGCAAAAGGACTCTCCGCCGCGAAACGATGGGACCTCTCCGATCCCGCGCATTTCAATACCTGGAGCCGCTACGGCGAAGGCCTCTTCGGCGAAAAACCCGCGCCCGCCGGAGAATTCACCCTAACAAACACAAACGCGGACAGCAGGACCGTCGTGCAGAGCATCCTCCCCGCCGGAGCCTACTCGCATCTCCTCTCGACAAAACACCGCGGCGTCCTCGCCTCGGCCCCTTTCGATCTCGACGGCGAGTATGACCTCCACGTCCTCGTGAACGGCGAAGGCAGCTCGGTCCGCTACGTCGTGCAGCATTACCCGCGCAGCGGCACGGTCTACCCCGTCACCGATCTCGGGAGTTCCAACTGGCACTGGATCAAGTATGATCTCAACTACTGGAAAGGCGACAATCTCCATCTCGAACTCGCCACCGCCGGCGATGCGCCTATCCTCGTGAAGGGCGATGAGCGCTCCTGGTTCGGGATCCGCGAAGCCGTCCTCGTGAAAAAGGGAGAGCCCGCTCCCGCCAGTCCCGATCAGGAATCTCTCGCCGCTCTTTTTGGCAACTCTGACGACTCACTCCCCGCGAACTTCGAAGAGGCCTGCGCCCTTTACAAGAAGGTCCTGCAAGAACTCCTCGCGGATTGGGCCGCTGCCTCCCCCGCTCTCGACGATGCCGGAGCCCTCTTTCTCAACGAAGCACTTCAGGCCGGGATCTTCCCTAACACTCTCACTACTTTACCCGAATCTCTACAATCCCTTGTGACCCGGTATCGTCAGCTCGAGTCGGCTATTCCCCTGCCCACCCGCGCCCCGGGCGTCTTCGAGCGACCCGGGATCGACCAGCCCCTCTTCATCCGCGGCGATCACAAGCAGCCCGGACCTCCCGTGCCGCGGCGCTTTCTCGAAGAACTCGATGCCGCACCTTACACGACGAGGGGCACCGGCCGACTCGAGTTCGCCCGCGACCTCGTTGAGGCGAAAAATCCCTTCACCAGCCGCGTCATTGTGAATCGACTCTGGTATCACCTCTTCGGCGAAGGCATCGTCCCGACGGTGGATAATCTCGGCCGTCTTGGAGAACCCCCGAGCCATCCCGAGCTGCTCGATTTTCTCGCCGACCGCTTTCGCAACGAACAGGACTGGTCACTAAAGGCGCTCATTCGCGATCTCGTTCTCACGGAAACCTGGCAGCAGGCGAGCGGCCCCTCACCCGAAGCCCTCGAACTCGACCCCGCCAATGCGCTTCTCTCCTCCTACCCGCTCCGGCGGCTCGAGGCCGAGGCTATCCGCGACAGCTTCCTCGCCGTCTCCGGCCAGCTCGACCGTACCGCGTTCGGTCCTCCAGTCGGCGGCGGAACCCCGCGTCGCTCCGTCTACCTCCGGGTGAAACGTAACGACCTCGAGCCGCTCCTCACCACTTTTGATTTCCCTGTACCCGCCTCTTCGGTGGGGCGGCGCGATGTCACCAATGTCCCCGCCCAGTCCCTCACGCTATTGAACGATCCCTTCCTCATCGATCAGGCGAAAAAATGGGCCGCGACGAGGCGATCCACCCTGCCGCCCGGGGCCGGCGACGAGGACCGCATTCATCATCTGTTCGAGACTGCCGTGACACGGCCTCCCACTTCCGCCGAACTCACCGGAGCAAAGGACTTTCTCGCCGCGATCGACTACGAACACCGCGCCGCCACGGAGCACTTCACTGCTGTCACCGCTCAGCTGGACGACGACCGCGCCGCCGTCGCGGGTATCCTCGCTCCGATCCGATCCGCTCTGGAAAAGGAACGGATCCTCGCCTTTGAAAAAGAAAAAGGAACCGCCGCACCGAAGGCAAGGCTCGATCCGGTGGCGCACTGGGACTTTGAAAAGGACGCCGTTGACCTCGTCAGTGGACTACCCCTCACCCTCGAAGGATCCGCCCGCGTCGAAAACGGCGCCCTCGTCGTTGATGAAAAAGGCTTCGCCGCGAGCAGCACGCTCCCCTTCGACCTCGCCGAAAAAACCCTCGAGGCCACCGTCATCCTCACGACTCTGGAGCAGGCCGGCGGAGGAGTCATCACCGTGCAGAAAGAAAACGGAGGCGTCTTTGACAGCATCGTCTTCGCCGAACGGCGCAGGCACGAGTGGCTCGCCGGCAGTGAATTCCATAGTCGCACGCTGGACTTCAACGCCCCCGCCGAAACCGCGGCAGCCAATGCACCGATCCATCTCGTATTAACCTACGCGAAAGACGGCACCATCCGCGCCTTCCGCAACGGCCAACCCTGGGGAGATCCCATCCGCAAAGCCGATCTGCAATCCTACCCGAAGGGCGAGAGCAAGGTCCTCTTCGGTCTGCGCCACGGCACCGCCGCGAGCGGAAACAAAACGCTCCGCGGACGCATCCACGAAGCCCGCCTTTACGCGCGTGAACTCAGCGCCGACGAAGTGCAGGCCGCCTACACCGGAGGCCCCGTGCCCGTGACACGAGAGGACATCACCCGACTCCTCACCGAAGCGCAGCGGGAACAAGTCACCACCCTCGAAGTCGGCATCGCCGCCCTCGAATCAGAGGAAGCCGAACTCCGCCGGCGAGGCGCGGACATCCCCCTCGAAGAACGCCGCTGGCACGACCTCGCCCACGCGATTTTTAACCTCAAGGAATTCATCTATCTGCGCTAACGACATGAAAGATCAATTTATTTCGCGCCGCGAAATGCTGAGCCGGACCTCGACCGGTTTCGGCATGGTGGCTTTGTCAGGCCTGCTCGCCGGTGCTTCGGAAAGTATCCCGCGCCCGCATTTCCGGCCGCGCGCGAAACGGGTCATCTTCTGCTACATGTCGGGCGGCGTCTCGCACCTCGACAGCTTTGATCCCAAACCACGCCTTCGCGAACTCCACGGCAAACCCATGCCGGTGAAGGTCGAGCGGACCCAGTTCAACAACAACGGCAACATCTACGGCAGCCCCTTCGACTTTGCTCCCGGCGGCAAGAGCGGGATCCCCATCTCCGATCTCTTTCCGCATCTGCGCGCCCACTGTGCCGACGACCTCGCGGTGGTGCGCTCGATGACGAGTCCGGTCAACGAGCATGCCCAGGGAAATTTCTTTTTCCACACCGGCTTCCCTTTCATCGGACATCCCGGGGTCGGAGCCTGGACCAGCTATGGACTCGGAACCGAGAACAGTAATCTACCGGGCTACGTCGTCCTGAAAAGCGGCGAGGCCGACACGCCCCACGGCGGAGTCGGCCAATGGAGCAGCGGCTTCCTCCCCGCCCAGCACCAGGCCTCCATCATCCGCGTCGACGCGCCCGATCCGATTCCTAACATTCGCCCACTCGAAGGCGTCACGGTGCAGCGGAGCCGGCTCGATTTTATCCGCACGGTCGATCGCGAGTTCGCCAACGCGACTCGTCACCCCGCCCCCGTCGAGGCCGCGATCCGCAACTACGAGACCGCCTACCGCATGCAGTCCGCCGTGCCCGAACTCTGCGACATCAGCGGGGAGAGCGACGCGACGAAGCGACTCTACGGATTCGAGGCGAAAAATCCGATGACCCGCGCTTACGGGCATCAGGCGCTCCTCGCCCGTCGTCTCGTCGAACGCGGCGTTCGTTTCATCGAACTCACCTGTCTCCCCCAGACTCCCGGTGGAGGCCAGGCCGCCAATCCCTGGGACCAGCACGGCGGTCTCGAAAAAGGACACCGCCACATGGCCGAGCAGGTCGATCAGCCCATCGCCGGGCTACTCAGGGATCTGAAACAGCGCGGACTCCTCGACGAGACCCTCGTCGTCTGGGCCGGAGAATTCGGGCGCACGCCCTTCTCCCAGGGCAGCGACGGGCGAGATCACAATCCCTTCGGCTTCAGCATCTGGCTCGCCGGCGGCGGGATGAAAGGCGGCACCATCTACGGCGAGACCGACGAGTTCGGGTATCACGTCGTCGATAAGAAAACGAGCGTCTTCGATCTCTGGGCAACCGTCCTGCATCTTATGGGCATTGACCACGAACGGCTTACTTTCCGCTATGCGGGAAGGGATGTGCGCCTGACCGATGTGCACGGGATCGTGTGGGATGAGTTGATCGGGTGAGGTTACGCCATCGCTTCCCATCACCTCCATTTGCAAGCGCCCCTGAGACTAAAGTCGCAGCCACTTTCCAAAACCGCCGTGGACAGCCAGACACCGATCGACGAAAAAAGTGGATTCGGCTTTAGCCGAATTTCGACGCTCCGATGCGCGCGGGTCACTCAGGTAAACCAGGGTTCTGCCTCTTGTAAGAGACAAAACAATCAAACGTGTACATCTCAGTTTCAAAGCGCCCTAAAAATCCGTGTTTTGCCCCTTATAAAATGCAAAATTGACTTCAATCTTCAAATCGACCCCGAAAAAACGCCTATCCACCCGCCTTCCGCTCCTTTAAAGGGGCAACGCAATGAACCCCAGCCCCCTCGATCCGCCGCTCGGCAGCCTCGTCCGCTTTCACCGGAAGCGGGCCCGGCCGGCGCGATTGTTCGGGTGATGCTATCGCGTTACCAACAGAGTATCACGGAACTTTGAAATAGATCTTCTCCCCCGGCCAGGCAGGATCAGGAATCTGGACCTTCGTCCCCGACTTCAGCGGCTGCCCGGTGGGGTTCCCCTCGCTATCGTATTTCTCGACCGAAATTGCTCCGAACTCAGGATACGCTGGAAGGACGACGTTGAGATCTGACTGAAACACGGCCTCCACAAATTCAGGTTCGTTCGAGAGATTCGTCGTGGCCTCGAATTCAGGCGGGGCGGGATCCTGATCGAATACCGGATCGGGGATTGATGCAGGAGGAGCTTTGGCGACCTCTGCGTCAACGGTCGGAGCCTCTGCCGAAACCGGTTTCTCCTGACTCCCGCCTGTCGGAATCACGGAAAATATCAAGCTTCCGACCAGGACTGCGGTGACGACCAAAACACTCCATACCCACGCACGAATCCCCAAAAACGCTCCGCGTGGTTCGTTTGCTGAATCACTCATCCCGCCATCGTAGGATTTGCGATTTTTTCGTCAATTCTGAAACACAACAGACCAGAGTCAGCCACCCGATGGCACAAGCCCGCCTTCACCACCCTTGACGCGATCCGGGCAAAGCGGTTCAATCGCGCGGAATGCCCGACCTTTCCCGCACCGAAGACCCGACGCCGCAGAGCCGCTGCCGCTTCGCCCTCGCCCATGCCGACATCACGCCTCCGGCGGACATCTACCACCGCATGTGGGGTGCGGCGAAACACGAGCAGGCCACCGGGGTGCATCGGCCCTTGCGCGCCACTGTCACGGTCTTTGCTCCGCTTGAGGGACCCGGGCGTCAGGTCCTCGTCGCTCTCGATCACTGCATTTTGGGCGCGCTCGAGCATCGCAACCTCGTCTCGACCGTCTCCGCGATCAGCGGCGCTGCTGCTGGGGAAATCCTTGTCGTCTTTTCCCACACCCACGGCGCCGGCCTGATGGGACTCGACCGCGCCGTGCTGCCCGGTGGCGACCGCATTCCGCCCTATCTCGAGCAACTTGGGGAAACGGTCGGAGCGCTTGCGAAAAACGCGATCGATTCCCTCGTCCCTGTGGCCATCGTCTATGGACACGGCCGCTACGCCCTCGGCACCCACCGCGATTTTTGGGATGGATTACAATACATCTGCGGCCACAACCCCGGCGTGCCCGTGGATGACACTGTTGTCGTCGCGCGGGTCACGACCGATGATAGCACGACCGCGGCCACGGTCGTGAATTACGCCTGCCATCCCACGACCCTGGCGTGGGACAACACCCTCATCAGTCCCGACTACATCGGTGCGATGCGCGAACTGGTCGAACGCGAGACGGGTGCGCCCTGCCTTTTCCTCCAGGGCGCAAGCGGCGAGATCGGACCCCGCGAGGGGTTCGTCGGCGATCCCGCCGTGGCCGACCGCAATGGACGCGAGCTGGGTTACGCCGCCCTTTCCACCCTGACGTCCCTCCCGAAACCCGGGACCAATTTCGTCTATGCCGGCCCCGTCGTCTCGGGCGCAACGCTCGGCGCGTGGCAACACATCCCGCTTTCTCCCGAGGCGCTCGCCGCAAAAGCCCTCTGGCGTCGCGAGCGCTGGGAAGAGCCCCTGCCCTACCGTCCCGGTCGCCCCACCGTGACCGGGACCGAAAAGGACCTGACAAAACTACAGGCCGAAGAATCCACCGCCCGCGCCGCCGGAGACGAAACCAGCGCCGCCGAGCTCCGTGCCCTCGCCGAGCGAAAGTCGCGCCTCCTCCACCGTCTCCGCGAACTGCCTCAGGGCGACGCTTACCCGCTGCAGGTCGTCCTCTGGCAAATCGGCGACGCCGTCTGGATCGGGGTGCAGGGCGAAAGCTACAGCCTCCTCCAGACGGAACTGCGCCGCCGTTTTCCTGACAAAGTCCTCATCATCGCCTCCATCGCCGCCGACTGGGGCGCGTCGTATCTGCCGCCGCGCGAAATTTACGACACCGGCATTTATCAGGAGAGCATCGCCGTCGTCGCGGCCGGCTCGCTCGAACAACTCATAGCCTCCATCGCCTCGCGCCTTTCCGCATGAAAATCATCGCCATCGAAACCCTCGTCTGCCACGCGCGAATGCGGAACTGGATCTTCGTCAAGGTCGTCACCGATCAACCCGGACTCATCGGCTGGGGCGAGGCCACGCTCGAATGGCACACCCGCAGCGTCGTCGGGGCGATCGAGGATCTTACCTCGCTCCTCGTCGGCGAGGATCCGACCCGGGTCGAGCATCTCTGGCAGATGATGTATCGCCAGCATTTCTGGCACGGGCACGGGATCGTGCGCGCCACCGCCATCGCCGGGATCGACCTCGCCCTCTGGGACATCGTCGGCAAAGTCGCGAACCTGCCGCTCGCGAAGCTCTTCGGCGGTCCCGTGCGCGACTACGTGCGCACCTACTGTCACCTCGGTGGTGGAAAAATGGAGGACTTCTACCAGACGCCCGCCGACAACGCGAAACGCTTCGCCGAACTCGCGCAACAGGCCGTCGCCGACGGCTACACCGCCTTCAAAAGCATGGCCGTGCCGAGCACGATGCCGGTCGAGGGGCAGAAACCGGTCCGCGCCGCCGCCGCCGCTGTCGCCGCGATGCGCGAAGCGGTCGGTCCTGACATTGACATCATGGTCGACTGTCACGCGCGCCCTTCCCCCGCGATGGGATTGAAATTCGGGATGGCCCTCGACGAGTTCGGACTCTACTTCTTCGAAGAACCCTGCTGGCCCGAGTGCGTCGACGGACTCGCCCGCATCAATGCCGCCATCACCACGCCCGTGGCGAGTGGTGAGCGGGTGACCCATCTCGAAGCCTTCAAGGACCTCTTCGAAAAACGCGCCGTCGAGATCTGCCAGCTCGACATCACCCACTGCGGAGGCCTCAGTGCCGCCCGTCGCATCGCCGCCCTCGCCGAGGCCCACCGCATCGCCCTCGCTCCGCATAATCCGCAGGGACCCGTCAGCACCGCGGCCTCGCTCGAGTTCGGCTTCTCCCAGCCGAGCTACCTCATCTGCGAAACGGTCCACAACGATGTGCCCTGGCGGCAGGACGTCGTCGAGGAAGGCTTCACGATCGAGGCGGTCGGGCGCATTGTCAGGCCCAACACGCGCCCCGGACTCGGGATCACGATCAACGAAGCCGAGGTGAAAAAGCACCCCTTCCAGCAGGAAGTCCTCCTCCGCGAATTCACCCCCGACGGAGCCGTCACCGATTGGTAGACTTGTCAGGATGAAACCCACCAGGACCCGCTACCTTGTCCTCGGCAGCCTTTGTTCGGCTGCCACCCTCGCCTATTTCGTCCGCAACGGTGTCGGACCAGCCGAGAGCACGATCCGCGCCGACCTCGGGCTCACCAAAGAGGAATCGGGCCTGCTCCTCAGCGCCTTTTTCTGGCCCTACGCCCTCTGCCAGATCCCCGCCGCGATGCTCGCCCAGCGGCTCGGTTCGCGCTGGGCGCTCTCGCTCTTCGCCGCGCTCTGGTCGCTCGCGACGGCCGGACTCGCCCTCGGCAGCGCCGCCCTCATGACCGCCTCCCGCGCCTTCATGGGCGTGGCCCAGGCCGGACTGGTCCCCGTCGGGATTTCGACGATGGCGCGCTGGTTTCCCCGAAATGCCCAGGCCTCGGCGTCGGGGGGCTTCAGCGGCTTCATGTCCGTGGGCAGTATCATCGCCGCCCCGCTCACGGCCTGGCTCGTCATCAGCCTGGGATGGCGGACGATGTTTCTTCTCTATGCCGTTCCGGGACTACTCTGGGCGGCGTGGTTCGCGGTCTGGTTTCGGGATAGACCATCGGTGCATCCGGCGGTGAACGCGGCCGAGCGTGATCTCATTGAGGAAGGCGAAATACCGCACGACTCCTCGGAGAAATCGACCGTCCCCTGGGGCGTCCTTCTCGCCAGTCCCGCGATGTGGTTTCTCTGCCTGCAGCAATTCTGCCGCGCCGCCGGCTACATCTTTTTCGCGAGTTGGTTCGCGACCTACCTGCAGGAAGCCCGCGGCGTCACCATTCTCAACTCGGGCTGGCTCACGACCCTGCCGCTCCTCGCCGATGTCACCGGCTGCCTCTTCGGCGGATTTCTTTCCGATGCGATCCTGCGAAAATCGGGCAATCGCCGTCTGGCCCGCCAGGGACTCGCCGTCGTCGCCCTGCTCCTCTGCGCCGGGCTCATCGCGACCGCTTTCTTCATCGCCCATCCCGTCCTCGCCGTGCTCGTCATCAGCGCCGGCATGTTCTGTGCGGCGACCGCGAATCCCGTCCTTGCCGCGACGGTGATGTCGCTCGGCGGTCCCCACGTCGCCACCGTCAGCGCCACGGCGAACATGAGCGGCAACCTCGGCGCCGCCGCCTTTCCCATCGTCGTCCCCTGGCTGCTCGCCAATGCGGGCGGGTGGAACGCGGTGCTGGTCGGCTTCGCTTCGCTCTATGTCATCGCTGCCGTGTTCTGGGTGATGATCCGGACAAAGGAGAGTTTGTTTGAGGGGAGGGAGTGAGGGCAACTCTCCCTTAGAATGGGCGGCCTCCTTCCCACCTCCAAAGGCTATTCGAAGATCAACCCTTGTCATTAGACCCATATTCCTGTATTTATTGCTCGATGAAGACCACAATCGATCTGCCCGATGACCTTCTCACGAAGGCCAAGATCGTCGCCGCGACGAGACGCACCACCTTGCGTGAGTTGGTCTTGCAGGGCCTGAAGCTTGTCACTGAGTCTCCTCCGGCTGAAGAGCGGAAGCAGCGGGAGGCAGAGCTGCGCGATCTTCTCAAAGCGATGCGGGCGAGCAACACCGAACCCATGGTCCCTTTGACACGGGAGGAGATTCATGAACGATGAGGTTTTCCTCGATTCCAACGTGCTCCTTTACGCTTCCTCAAACGCCCCCGAGGACGCCCGGAAGCGCGGAGTAGCGGAAACGCTCATTGTGAAGAAGACCTTCGCCCTGTCCGCGCAGGTCTTGCAGGAATACATCGCCAATGCCGTCCGCAAACCGGCCCTGGGGATATCCGAATCAAACATCGACGCCATGCTCGTGTTGGCGTCCGGAGTCCGAGTGCAGCCGATTACCCATGAAGTCGTCGTTGCCGCCGTCATCCTGCGGCGGTACCACGCACTGTCACACTGGGACGCCACGATTCTCTCCGCCGCCGCCGCTCTTGGCTGCTCCACGGTCTATTCCGAGGACATGAGCGATGGCGGACTCTATGACGGCGTTCGGGTCGTCAATCCGTTCCGGGAGTCGGCCATGGGCGGGTGAGTCAGGGGAGAGCTACACTGGCGGGGGTGCCTGTCACTGCTCCCGATACGCCTAGAAATCAAAATCATCGGGGAGATGCAGACGCCAGACCCAATCTCCTTTCTGGTGCTGATTGCGAATAAGGCCACCGTCGTCGTGGTCGTCGGAGCCGGGGCTGTAGAGGAAATAGTCCGCGTCGTCGAGCGGACGATAAAGGTAGTTTCAATGGGCGGCGGACGCAGGTCATCGACCTCGAGCGATTCGCCCCGGGCCGAGAGTTCGGCGGCATAGGCTTCGAAGTTTGATTTGGCGAGGCGGTGATAGGCAAAGGCGAACAACCAGAAAGCCGCGACAAAAAACACGACAACAAAAATCGCAAGACGCCATCGCCGGGACGTCGGAGAAGAGATCGCAGGTTTCATGAAAGGGATTTCAATCTACCGATCCTAGCGCCCCGTAGTATCGGCATCAAAACAAATGACTTCCAGTTGAAGGCGTAAGCTGATCCGGGCATTCCACTGGTCGCCCGGGCCGGGCTCTCCTACCTTTCCAAATCATAGTCCGCGAAAGGTAGCCGCGTCCGGCCCGGGCGCGGATTGGATAGTCGGGCAACTTGAACGCTCAACGGTCGCTCGGCCTATCTCACCTACCTTCACTGATCCAATTCACCCATCATCTCCAGAAGATGCTTAGTTAGAATCTCTGAAGAATCGACCTCGACCGTGTTCGTCCCGAGCCAGGTCTCATACCCGCCGAGGGCGTGCTGTTTGGGCGTGGGCAGGTAGCCGTATCGTCCGTTCGCGAGTCCGATGACCATGGTTTCGCCGAAGGGACTTTTTTCGCGCAACTCAAGCCCGATCTCGACGAGGACCTCGAAGGGTAGGCCGCAAATGGCGAGGTCTCCGACACGAATCGCCTGGATCGGAACGGTAAGGGTCTCCTCGGCACGCTCGGCGGCGGCGATGACGCTGGCGGCATAGTGCTGGGCGAGCCGGGGCAGGGCCTCGATTTCCTCCTTCACCTTCGTGTCGAGCACCTTCCGGGCGGCGACGATGTCTTCCTCAGCAGGACGGCGATACCGCAGCTCGACCTGACGCTCGATCATGCCGAGTTTCGGCGCCTTGTCGTGACTCGTGATCCGGCGGTGAGCGAACCACGCGGCGTCGGCGGCCTTTTGCGCGACGATGCGGACCTGCTCGAAGGTCTCGCGCGGCGGACGCGTCACGGTGAAAGGAATGTTGTTGATGTCGCCCGAAGCGCCGTTCGCGAGCATCGCGACCATGGTGCCGTCGCCACGGAGCCGACTCGGCATCAGCCTGGCAAACTCACCAAAATAATCGGCCGAGACCTGACTACGGGGTGTCGCCCCGACATAGTGCAAAGCGTAGCTGGCGTAGAGCGCGATCTGCTGGCGTTTTTCATCCTGGATCGAGAGGACAAGAAAATCGGGATCGGTCGGAGCAGCGGGACGGTCGAGAGTGTCCGGACTGGTGCCGGGATTCATTTTTACCTCGTCCATTTTTCCGAAGGGATTCGGATTCATCTTCCCGGGCTTGAGATACCAGCGGCGGTTGAAGACCTCTTCGGGCAACGGATGGCTCGCGGCTCCGACCGCGGCGGGGCGGCGCGTCTCGTGCGCCTTCACGATGGACTCGACGAGACCGTCGAGGAGCCGCTGGCGATAGGCCGCTTCGGGACTGCCTTCCTTGCCTCCGCCCGACGAAGGCGCGCTGTGGGTGTGGGTCGAGGAAACGAGGATCTTCTCCACGGGGATGCCGGTTTTATGCGAGGCGATCGCCTTGGCCTCGATGATGAGCGCGGGAGAAAGGCCGAGATTGTCCACCACGACCATGGCGAGGGTGGTCGTGCCATCGTCGAGAACGACGGCCCGGGCATGGAGCGGATCGTGTGCGCTCTCGGCACCGTTCGCGCTAAAGCCGCCCGGCATGTTGAGCGGGAACTGCTGCGGCGTGATGTCAGCGGCGAAGGCCCCGGCGCGGAAAGCGGGGGGGTCCTGCGCGGCGGCAGGGACGGTGAGAAATAAGGCGGAAGCGAAAAGAAGGTGGCTTTTCATGGTCGAGTAATCTCACGATAGAATCAGGAGAGGCCACGGGTAGCAAGTGCGCTCCCCAGCGCAATCCCGTCCCGCCCCGCGCAAAGGTTTAGGGGCGTAGGTGCCGCCTCAGAAACTCCAGTCTTACTTTCGATCCGTAGGGCGTCTCGGCAGCGCCGTGTCCGGCTCCGATGATGGGCATGTATTCGAACTCCTTTCCCGCCTTTTGCAACGCGGCGACGACCTGAGTGGTGCTGGCAGGATCGACGTTGGTGTCAAGTTCACCGACGATGAGGAGGAGCTTGCCGCCGAGCCTGTGAGCGTCGTCAGCATTTGAATTCAGGATGTAGCTCTCGTCCACTGGCCAGCCCATCCACTGCTCGTTCCACCAGATTTTGTCCATGCGATTATCATGGCAGCCGCAGTCGGCTACTGCGACTTTGTAAAATTCGTGATAATCGAGGACAGCGCGCATGGCACTCTGGCCCCCTGCGCTGCCGCCGTAGATACCGACGCGGGAGAGGTCCATCCAGGGGCGGGTCTTTGCCGCCTCCTTGATCCAGACGATACGGTCGGGAAAGCCGGCGTCTTTCAGATTTTTCCAGGCAACATCGTGAAAGGCCTTGCCACGGTGGTTCGTCCCCATGCCATCAATTTTGACAACGATGAAGCCCTCATCCGCGAGGCTCTGCAAAGCTTTGTGGGAACCAAACGACTTGGGAACAAAAGCCGAATGCGGCCCCGCGTAAATGTTTTCGAGGACCGGATATGCCTTCGCCGCATCAAAGCCCGTCGGCCGGATGATGATTCCGTGGATGTCGGTCTCTCCATCGCGGCCTTTGGCAACAAAACGCTCCGGCCCCGCCCCTGGGTCGGCGGCGGAGCGTTCGATCTCACATACAAGTGAACCATCTTCACTGCTACGGAGTTCGTGCACGGGCGGTGCGTCGATCCGCGACCAGCGGTCGATGAACCACTCGCGCGTCGGCGAAAAAGCGATCTCGTGATCACCGTCGCCCTCGGTCAGCCTGACAAAACCACTTCCGTCAAAGTTCGCCCGGCAGAGATGCCGGTGATAGGGATCCTCTCCCTCGCGCAGACCGCTCGCGAGAAACCAGACCCGGCGTTTTTCCACGTCGACATGCACGACTTCGCGCACAGGCCAGGCACCGCCCGTTACCCGATGCTTCAACTCTCCGGTGGCAATCTCGTGGAGATAGAGATGACACCAGCCGCTGTGCTCGCTCATGCGGAGGATCTCTCCACTTCCGTGCAGCCAGTGCCGCCAGGTCTTCGCCGTGTAATCGATGAAGGTCCCGGATCTCTCCTCCGTCACGACGCGGACCGCGCCACCTGCTGCCTCGACGGCAAGGATGCGATAGCACTGGTGACCGCGTTCGTTGTAGTCGAAGTAGGCCTCGGACCCATCCGGTGACCAGGTCACGTCGATCCGGTGTGACCGGGTAAAAGGGCGGGGAAAGAGGGATGCATCGATGACCTGCCCCTCCTCACTCCCGAGGCGGAAGAGCACCAGTTGCGGGTTCGGCAGGGGATCTCCCGGCTTGGCATAGGGAAAAGTCTTTACGGGGTTTTCTCCGCCGTTCTCAAGGATCGTGACGAGACGCTCGGGCACCTCGACAGCGGCACTAACGAGAAACGCCCGGGAGTCGGGCGACCAGAAAACCCTGCCCCGGTAGGTCGCCCCCTCCTTGATCGGGGCTCGGAGAATCGTCTCCGTTCCGTCAGCGAAACGGGTGAGCACGAGCCGTTCTCCCTCAACACGCACGGCAAAAACCCCGTCGGGGGAAGTGCCCGGAGGGACGCTCGACAAAATTGCCGGTTTCCGCCCCTCGCCGTCAATAATGAGAGTGGAGACGGTCGTGCCCGCTTCGATGGTAGCGAGATCACTACCGTCAACGCGGGAAATGACCCAGGCATGCCCCTCATAGGAGGGTTGCACGCGCTCGCTTTTCGGAGCGATTTTCCCATAAGGGTTCCGCTTGCCACTGGCATCGATCCAAAAAAGATTCACCTCGCTTTCAAGCTCGTTGACAAAGCGAACGCCGGAAGGTGTCCCGGTGCGCTCGCTGCGGCCCGGCTTGATCGTGGCTTCCGCAGACCGCACCGGAGCCGGCTCCGGTAAACCCAATTCCGTGAGATCGGACGCCGTCTTTCGTATGCCTGTTTTGGAATCGATGAGGGAAAACTCGCCGGATTCCGCCTGATAGTAGAAGACCTTGCCACCGGGGAGCCACTGCGGGGAGAGGCGATCCGCTGGGAAACCCGACGCCGCGAAGAAACTGCAGAGCGGAAGAAAATAAAGGATCACACGACTCATTAGCCGGGCCTCGTTCACGGTCGATCTCACCATCGGCGAATCTTAATGCCGACTTTTCCAAAAACAAATCATACCCGCCCGGAACTCTCCGGCGACTTCGGCGTAAACGCGATCGGACAGCGCATTCCGCTGGCAATTTACCACATTCTGACGGACAGAAGTCCTCCCGCCGATCCCGTGCGGGCTTCCTTCCCAAATCATGCATCCTTTCTCCACCCTGGGCATCCCTGCTGACATGATCCGCGGCATCGAGGAACTGGGCATTCATACGCCGACAAAAATTCAGGAAAAGGCCATCCCCTTTCTCCTCGGCGACGGCGGTGACCTCATCGCACAGGCCCAGACAGGCACGGGCAAGACGGCCGCTTTCGGCCTGCCGCTCCTCGCCAGGATCGATCCGCAGCGCAACGAGATACAGGGGCTTGTCGTCGCTCCCACTCGCGAGCTCGCCAAACAGATAGGCAAACAGATCTTCCGCTTCACGAAATACACCGAAAAAATGTTTGTCGAGGTCGTCAGTGGCGGCGACCCGATGGATCGTCAGGTTGCCGCGCTTCGTCGCCCCACCCATATCGTTGTTTGCACGCCGGGACGCCTCCTTGAACTAATCAAGCGTGATGCCCTCACCCTGACAGCCGTCAGGCACCTCGTCCTCGACGAAGCCGACGAAATGCTGAGCATGGGCTTCAAAAAAGAGCTCACCCAAATTCTTGAACTCACCTCCCAACGCAAAAGCACCTGGCTTTTTTCCGCGACCTTTCCCGAGGAGATCAATCTCCTCATCAAGGACTGCATGTCTCCAAAGGCCTATTCCATCCAAATCGATCAGGCCCATGTCGTCAACCGGGATATCGAGCACCGCTTTGCCGTTTGCCCCCGCTCCGAAAAAATGGAATTCATCGCCGAATTCCTGAAACGCGAAAAAGCCGGGCGCGGACTCATTTTCTGCCGCACCAAAGCCGGGGCGATCACGCTCCAGACCCAGCTCGCCGCTCTCGGATTCCCCATTGATGTCCTTCATGGCGACCTCACCCAAAAAGGTCGTGACAAAGTGATGCGGGGATTCAAAAAAGAGCGCTTCCAGTTCCTCGTCGCGACCGATGTCGCCGCGCGCGGCATCGATGTAGAAGGCCTCTCATTCGTTCTTCAGCATCAACTGCCCGAACAGCTCGCCTACTACACGCACCGCAGCGGTCGCACCGGCCGGGCAGGGAAAAAGGGGGTCTCACTCTCACTCATCGAGCCAAAAGAAAGATGGAAAATCACCCAGCTCGAAAAATCACTTCACGTTTTGTTTCAGGAGTATCGATAAGCTCTGAATAGCGTTAAATGGTGAGTGAGATCGTCCCACGCCGGGAAACTCAAAACACGCCTGAGATACCGATGGGGTTAACACCCTATAGGAAGAAGCTGATTCGCAGGTTAGGGTCGGGCAATGAAAAACAAAAAAACAACGTTTTGCCTGGCCCTCCTTCCAATCGCTGCATCGGTGCTGCTGAGCTCCTGCACAAGCACGGGTTATTACTCCGGGGGCGGAGGCTACGCGACTTACGCAGTTCTTCCGCCGAATTACTCGGGAACCAGCTACTACTACAACAATCGGTATTATGCGGGCGGGCGATACGAGACCGGAAGATACTCCCACAGTGGTCGAACCTACGCGAGCAGATATTATTATAACGGCCGCTACCTCTACGGTGGTGCGTATCGTCAGTTCCCGACCGGAACCGGAGCACGCTCCGTGTCATCACCACGTCAGGCAGGAAGCGGTAGCTATGTGGTTTACAACACGCTTCCCCCCAACTATTCGGGCACACTCTATTACTATAACAATCGCTACTATTCAGGAGGACGATACGAAGCCGGCCGCTTCACGAGCCAGGGTCGAACCTATACAGGTCGCTATTATCACAATGGCCAGTATCTTTATGGTGGAGCGAACCGACAACATAACGCTCAGAGCGAGAGGGCTGAGCAAAGTCGAAATCAATACGACCGTCAAAGAAGAACTTCCCGCACGGATCGTCCGGGATATTGAACCGAGGAGCTGACCCGAATCCCGACCCTCGAAAAGCAAATCAACGAAGCTCAGGGCGAGCCTTCG
>DIVG01000088.1 GCA_002422425.1 Akkermansiaceae bacterium UBA6138
TTCGTCGAGTTCTTGGATGGATGATTCAGGCATGGCTTTGATGAGGTTCGGGTTCAGGTTTCGTCCCCGGTCCTTCGGGGAACCCTCCTGCCTCGTCACCGAGGCTGCCATTGTCGAGCCGATTGAGGGTCCGGGATGCTGCCGCGGGAGTCTGTGATTGATTGGGTTGATATAGATCAAGCCAGGCTTGAACTAAGAGATCCATTTCAATCAATCCACTTGCGGTTGTTTGTTCGGGGCTCTATTGTTCAAGCCAGGCTTGAGTTATGACGACCAGCTTAATCAAAACGCTCCAGACCGCGGAGCCAAGGGGCGTGCCCCTCGATACCGCGACCCTTCAAAGTCATGGCATCTCGTCTGCGCTGGCCCATGACTACGTGAAATCGGGCTGGCTGGAGCGCTTGGGACGGGGCGTTTTCATGTTCGCCGGGGACGAACTCGAACGAGATCCCACGCTTCGTTTCCTCGAACGGAAACTGCCGGGACTCCATGTGGCGGCGAAGACCGCGCTCGCCTGGCACGGCTTCCGGCAGAACGTGCCACACCGCGAAATCCTCATCCTGTGGGGTAGCCGGAAAGACTCCCTGCCGTCCTGGTTCGTTGAACGCTTTCCCGCACGTTTCAGCTCGGCCCGCCTTTTCGATGACCAACTGCCGGCCGGTTCGGGCCTGGCCAATCTGCCTGATTCCCCGGACGGCCCCCGGGTCTCCGCCCCGGAGCGCGCCCTGCTCGAAATGCTCAGCGAGGTCGGCGTGCATCAACCGATCGAGGAAGCGCGCGCCATCATGGAGTCGGTCCGCCAACTCCGGGTGCGCCAACTGACCACCCTGCTGGAACATTGCCGCATGACCAAGGCGATCCGGCTCTGCGTCGTGTGGGCGGAGGAACTCGGGTTGCCGTGGGCGGAGAAAGCACGGGACGCCGTCGGCGGAAAGACGGGCGGCAGCCGATGGGTCCGGCGGCTCAAGGATGGCCACACCCTGATCCTGAAACCGTGATGAACCAGGGCTACCTCGATTCCGTGCGGCTTCTCCTCGACACGGCTCCGGCCGTCTTCCGGAATCCCCTGTTCGCGCTCAAGGGTGGCACGGCGATCAACCTCTTCATCCGGGACATGCCGCGACTGTCGGTCGATCTCGACCTCGTCATCGTCGATCACTTAAGCAGTCGCGAGGACGTTCTGGCGATGGTTTCCGAAGCGCTGGGAGCGGCCCGCGAGGAATTGGCCGGTTTCGGTCTCCGCTGCGAAATGGGGGCCATCGCGGAAGGCGGCGAGACCAAGCTGTTCATCCGTCGGGAGCGGACGCGCGTGAAAATCGAGGTGAACCATGTCTTCCGGGGAACCGTGCTGCCGGTGGAGAATCGGGCGCTGATGCCGAGCGCACAGGATCTCTTCTTCACCGACATCGAAATTCCGGTCCTCCATCCCGACGAACTCTATGGCAGCAAGCTGGTCGCCGCGATGGACCGCCAGCATCCGCGCGATCTCTTCGATGTGCTCGGCATGTTCAAGGAGGGCGGGCTGAACGCCGGAGTGATCGAATGCTTCGTGTGCTACCTGGCCGGACACAACCGTCCCGTTCACGAGGTGCTCTTCGCGAATGCGATCGACATCGCCCCGGCGTTTGCCAACGAGTTCGAAGGCATGACGCGGAATGCTGTGACTCTCGATGAACTCCTCGAAGCGCGCCGACGCATCTTCGCCGAACTTCCCGCGGCCCTGACTGACGCACAGCGCACTTTCCTGCTCGGACTGGTCCAGGGCGAGCCGGACTGGAGCCTCATGTCCTGCGCCCACCTGCGCGACTTGCCCGCGATCCGGTGGAAGGTCGAAAACCTCGCGCGCCTCGCTCAAACCAATCCGGAGAAGTTCGCCCTCCAAGCCGCCGCGCTGGAGGCGAAGCTTTGAGTGGGTCGGCTGATCAGATCGGGACAACCGCGTGGGCGTGGATCTCGAACTCGCGCTCCAGAACCGCCGCGAAGTCCGCGTCCCTCCACGGGTCGGAATGGCTGGCGAAGAAGCGTTTCATCGTTGCTTCGTCCTCCGCCATCGAGGCGGGCACTTCGAATTCATAGCTCACGGTTTCGGTCACGATCAGGGTTTTGGTCTCGTTCGTTTTGTTCATGGGTTTGCTAATGGATTGCTCTTGGGTTCTGGTTTGGTTTCCGGCGGGGTTCCGGGTTTGGGAGGAAGGCATTGCGCGAGAGGGACCAGTTCCGCATCGGGAAAGCCCAACGCGGTGCGTGCGTGCTCGAGATGGGCATTCGCTGTTTCGAGGTCGTCGAAGGTGTGGGCGAACACGGGCGGCACGGGCACGATGTTGCCGGTGATCGTGTAGCGACCGAGGCAGCGCCCGTCGGGAAGGCGGATGGCATAGCGGGTAATGGAGTTCATGGGTCGTTGGGTATGGGATGGTTCATGGTCGGCAATCCAGCCACGATTCGAGGTCGGCCAGCGCGGCCCTGACACAGCCACCACTGCCCACCGAGATCTGGAGAGCGGTTTGCCGGGGCACAGGCCAGTGCGCGATGAGGAAATCGGCCAGCTCCTCGGTCTCCGGAGGCAGGAGCTTCACGGCCTGGAAGCGGGTCTGGAACCGCTCGGTGAGCAGGTCCAACTGGAGGTTGCTGGTGCCCAAGAGCGCCCGGCCCGGCGGGAGCCGGTCGAGGTAGGTCAGGAGCAGGTCCTGCGCCTCCCGCGAGCAGCGGTCCAGTTCGTTCACGATCCGCACACTCCACCGGCTGAAGAGGCTCCCGTAGGCGAGGCTGCGCATCCACTCGCGCACGACCTCCACGGTGACTTCCCGCCCGTTGAAGTCCTCGACGGCGAGGGCCGAGCCGGTCAGTTCGCGGGCGACCATCTCCACGACACTCGTCTTTCCTACCCCCGGCGGGCCGTAGAGAAGCAGCTTCATGGAAGCGCTTGGACGATCACCGGAGGCGAGGCGACATGCTTTGGTTACCTGCGCCTTCGCCACCAGCGCGGCCTGGCCGATCAGGTCTTCCGGCCAGAGCGGTTTCCAGTTCATGGGAGACACGAGAAGAGCGGAGTCACGCGGCAAGGATGACATGGTGGACCTCCTTTCCGGCTGACGTGGAAATGCGAATGAGAGCGTGGGCGACGGCCTGGGCTCCCTTCTTGTAAACCGTGACCGCGAGCAGCTCGCCATCGAGCCACACGGCCCAGTTCCGGTTTCCGTATCGGGTGATCTCGACGCGGTTCATTGTGCCCAGCCCTCCTTTCTGGCGCGCGCCTTAACCGTGTTCACGGACAGGTCGAAGGCGGCGGCGGTCTGCTTGTGGCTGCGGTTGCGCAGGTAAAGCTTCTTGACCGATTTCCAGTCAATGGCCCGGCCATCGGTAGTCATGGCCGGTCGTCCCCGTGGCTGGCGGCGCCTTCGTTGCTCCGCACTGGCCTGGACCCGTGCCACCACGCCGGCGGCGGCAGGGGGTGATACTTCTCCGGCGAAAGGGTCGAACCGGGCTGGGTGGCCGTTGGCTTCACTTGAGCGAGGGGCCGCGACAATGACTTCCGCCCTCAGTTCGCCCAACTGCCGCCGCACTTCCTCGGCAGCCGCCACGCGGATGGTTTCCTCAAGGCTCGGCGGCGGGGTTCCATCCGCGAAGCGCCGGAGCGCCTCGGTCACTTTGCTCTCGGCGATCTGGCCGATCAGTTCCACGGGGATTTCCGTGAGCGAATAGACCACTCCGGTAAGGGAGCGCATTCCGAGGAGCGCCCGCATCTGGTTGCGGGCCTCTCTCGGGGTGGGGGCCTCAAGGCGGTCATCGAAGATGACGCGACCGCACTGACTGGCGATTATCTTGAACAGTTTCATGGTTTTTCTGTTTTCAGTGTTCGGTTAGGGTTCAGGAAAAGAGAATCGAAGCCGTGGCGCATGGTGTCGCACCGTTTGCGGCACCATTTTGGGGACGCTCGCAGGACCACAAGTCCGGCTGGCACAGGTCGGTCGCGGAGTCGGCGGCAGCGGACCGGTCACGCCCCGAAACCCTGACAATCCGCCGAACGAAGTGGAGGTTGCTCGCCAGCATCCCCCGATACTTCTCCCAATCGCCGTAGAGACGGGTCTGCGTGCCGTCCATCCAGACCCATCGGCCGGGCAGCTTGGAAAGGACGCGCCGACCGTGGACATGGGCGCACAGGGCGGCGGCGCGGGTGTCGCTCATCGGGCCGCGCGGAATCCGCTTGCCGCGTTCAGTGGTCAGCCGGCGCAGGGCCACGTCATAAGCACTCCACGTCCCGTTTTGGAAGAGCACGGCATCGGCTGTCCCGAAGAGATCGGTCTCGGCTTTGCGGGTCACCGGGAACGGGTGGCAGAGGTCCGCGTCCACCCCGCCCACGCTGGCCCAACGGAAGTGGATCACGATCTCATCGGGCAGTTCCGGCAGGAGCGCCTCAAGGTCGTCGGGTTCGAGGTTCTTCATCCAGCGGACACGTCCGCCTTCCCGCCACGCCACGCCAGCTCCGTGCGGGTTGGCGGCATGGCAGGCATCAAGGACGGCCCGGTCGGGGCGCACGGTTTCATCGGGGCACACAAGGATCACACACATGGTATTCTGGTTTCGTTAGGGTTCAGGGATCAGGGTTCGGGTGGAGAGGAAAGGGACGGTCCCGCCGCCCTCAGAGGGAGGCGTCGGGGTAGCGCTCGTCGAAGCGCTTGCAGAGGCGCTGGGCTTCCTTGCGCATGGTGGAGAACTCGGCGTGCAGGGGACCGAAGAGGCCGAGGGCGACGGGGCGCTTGGACCCGGCCCAGCCGAGGTAATCGTGGAGGTAGCGCAGGGCGGAGACGGCGGTGGCGGTGCGCTTGATCTGCGCCTTGTTCTTCGTGAACCCGCCGAGGACGCGGACCTCGTGGGCGCGGCGGCAAAGCCCGAGCACCGTACCAAGGTGATGGAGGATCTTCTTCGCGTTGAGCGTTCCGGCGAAGACGCGGAACTCCACCACTCCGACGTAGCGTCCGTCGGCGTCGCGCTTGAAGGCCTTGCGGAAGTTCACCATGCCGCGCCCGCACTGCTCGGCGCACTCGGCTTTGACCCGCTCCTCCTCGGTGGTGACGAGGCGGCGCATCTTGGACCCGGTGTCCTCCAAGAGCGGGTGGCTGTAGTGNNCGGCTGATGTGGGCGAGTTTGCGGATGAACTCGCTCACCGCCCGCGGATCGTCCGTGCCGATCACGCTCTCGATCCCCACGGTGATATGGCAGCCGCAGGAATCGTTCACCGTGGCTCCGATGGCATGGGTGAAGTCCACGAAGCGCAGGAGGTTTTCGACGCCCTCGTCTCCGTGGAGAATGGGAGACACGAATTCGCAGGGCGTCTGGCCCGCGTCGCAGCGGATGGAGCCATCGCGCTCGGCTTTCCATCGGCTCCCTTGGAAGGAGGGAGCGTTCAGCGGCAGGGTGGTCTCGGTGTGGATGCCGACGTGGACCGCCTGACCGCCATGGTAGTTGCCGACCTGGACGCCGGCGGTGGTGGGGATGCGGGTTTCCAGTTCAATCCCCCAGCGGATCTGGCTGGCGAGGTAATCTTGGCACTTCTTCAGTTTCATGAGGTTCAATGGGTTAGGATGTCCTTGACCCTTTGAGCCTCTCCACCGTCCCGCGTGGTGTCGCGCCGTAGTGACGACGTGAAACTGCCACGCGGAAAGGCACGACGAGCCAGTCCGAAGTCGGCCGCCGGGAATGTCCGGTTGACCGATCCCTCCCGCGATGCGTGGATGCGCGCGCCGATTCCAAACCCACGCCCATCCTGTCGTCTGACATGTCCTCTGAACTCTCCCGCCTCTATGATCTTGCCGATGAACTGAATTGCCTCGGCCCCTGGAATTGGATGGACGAAGTGCAGCTCATCGCCCTGCGTCATCCCACGTCCGGCGAAATGGCCTACCTCAGCGTGATGGGTGCCGCCGGGGAACACCGCAGCCTGACGCTCTATCTGGGGGAGGAAGCCCTCCACCGCTTCAACCTCATCCACGAGGCCGAGTTCATGGATATCAAGCTGTCCGAAGCGGATCTCACCGGCCTGATCCTCGAGGCACGCCAGTTGCAGGTTTCTTTCGAAACGCGCCGAACCCTGGAAAAGGCGGATCTCGACCAGATCAAGAAGCTCGGACGGAAATACCGGGGTGAAGAGTGGCCGATGTTCCGATCCTTCCGCCCGGGAAGGGCTCCCGGCCCGGTCGATGACCTGGAGATCGACTGGCTCATCCACGGCCTGACCCAGATCCTCGACGTCGCCACGCGACTCGCCCGTGGCACGGTGGAGGATTCAAGAAGCACGCCCCGGTTCCAGATTCTGGGGCGAGAACGCGACACGTCGGGACAATGGCGGGACTTCTGGATCAACTTCGACGACAGCCTCCACGATTTCCCCTCTCCGGAATGCGATCCGGAACTCATCCGATCGGTCCTGGCCCTTCCAAAGAGAGGCGAACTGCAGGTCGCCTTTGAACTCCTGCCCGTGCCCATCGGTCCCCGCTTCGGTGAGCGGACATTTCCCTATATGCTCTTGTGCGTGGATTCGGCGTCGGGGTCGATCAGTGGCATGGAGATGCTCACCGTGGAGGACTCGTCCTATCCGGAACTGATCGCGAGTGTCCCCGGCACCTTGCTCCGGCTTTGGGAACGAACCGGAGCGAGGCCCTCCGCGGTGCGGGCCACCAGTTTGCGGACCTGCCTCTTGCTCGGGGAATTGGCGGAGGCACTCGAGACCCCCGTTTACCGCCAAGACAAACTGCCCGCCCTCGATGCCGCACTCCGAAGCATGAAACAGGCGTTCCTCAGATGACGCTGTAGTCACGCTTGGGGCTCCGTGGAATCTCGCACGCGCAGAGGATCCGTGGCCGGTTCGGATTTCAGCTTGTAAGCACTTCCCCTCGCAAGGAAGGAAGGTCGTAATTCTTCGGTCCCCAATCACACCAGATCATCGAACAACCCAGGCTGGAACGGCTCCAATGCCTCCTGCTCGGCCTTGAAGAAGTCCTTCTTCGTCTTGCCCCGCTTCCGTCCCTCCCGCGTGTGGCAGTCATAGGCGTAGGCGGGAATGGGCACGTAGTCCTCTGCCTCGCGAAGTTCTCCGGCCAGTTCCTCGGGATCGAGCCCGGCGGTCTGGTCATAGACGAAGTTCTGCAAGTGGTCGGCGTCCCGGCTCTTCTTGGCCAGACAGAGCAGGATCACCGCCTTGGAGATAAAGATGCGACCCCGGTGCTGTTTTGCGGGCAAGCCCTCGTTCACTACAAGGTAAGCATCGTGCAGTGCCTTCACTTCCGCTGTGAGGATGCCCCAGCAATCCTCCGCGCTCACGGTGAGAAGCCGCTTCCAGCAATACTTGCCGAAGCCGCTCTCCCAGAGTTCCAGCGCCCAGTAGCCGGCGAGTTTGGCGTCGGCCCGGCGGATTGCTTTCTGCATCGCGCTGGACACCTCGCTGAACTGGTAGCCGCGCTTGGTGCGAAGATTCATGGGATCGTTGGGGAGGAGATAGGGGTGGTCTGGGCTTTCCATGGAAGGAGCCTCGTCACCGTGGTTTCGAGGGTCCATCCGTTTGCATCACCACTTTGGTTTACCAAAGTGACTCCACCATTTTCCGGCAAGCGGCCGCGTGAGTCGCAAAGAAAGGAGGGTGTTCGAGGGTGCCCGTAATCGGATCGCGACCGCCGTTTGTTGCGCAACAAAGAGGTCCTTTCAGCGGGTCGCCGCGCTGACCCCGAACTTCTCCCGCAGCACCTTCTTCACCTCCGCCAAATCGAAGAGGTGCATCCGGGGACTGACCGCCACGTAGGGAATCATGCGGCTGGCGACCCAGTTGTCGAGGGTTCGAGCGCTCACGCCGAGCGCCTTGGCAGCCTCGGTTTTCTTGACGAAGACGGGTTCAGTAGATGGATTCATGACGCACCGTTTCCGCTGTCAATCTTCCCCTCGGGAAGGATCCCGAACCACTCTGTGGCCTCCGCCTCGGTCACCAGCTCGCGGTAGTGTTTGAAGATGATAGCCGGCGAGTTGCCCGCCTCCAGCGCCACCTGGGCCGCGTTCTTCACCTCCGCGATCCGGTAGCTGATGTAGGAATGGCGGAGGCCGTTGGGTGGCCAGGCAAACCCCAGCGCGCGGGCGAGGTTGTGGGCTCTGACCACCACTCTTTCCCCGGGCACCAGCGCGCCCCGGCGCTCCATCGGCGCCAGCCAGGCGGCGAGATTGTCGCTCACCGGCACGATCCGCCTCGAGGCGGTCTTCGCCTGACCGGCCCTCAACTCGATGAGCCGCCGCTCCAGAGAGACCGCGCTCCAGTCGAGTCGGCAAATTTCGGCCACCCTGAGCCCGGCGAAGCCTCCGATGGCCAGGAAGACCATCTCTTCGGGGTCGGCCGCCTCCAGCAGCAGGCGCATTTGAGCGGGCGTGAGAATGCCCACATCGGAATCGGCAGTCTTCGCCCGCTTCATTTTCTCCACGGCGGTGGGTTGGTTCGCAGGGAGATAGCCGGAACCCTTCGCGAACTCGAAAAGAGTCTTCACCCGCTTGAGCCAGCCGTTCCTCGTGTTCGCCGAGTGGTCCCCGCGCCGCAGCCAAGCCTCCACCTGGCGCGCGGTCACCTCATCGATCCCGCCGGGGAACGACTCGGCGAACTTGCGGAGGATATGCTTGATGGACTCGACGTAGCGTTCGCGGGCACGGTCCCGGACCTTCGTTTCGACGAACTCCTCCACGATCCGGGGCACGGCGACGCCGGGCTCGAACCCCTCATGGCGCGCGAGATACTCCTCCACCGCCGCGAGCAGGGGCATCGCTCCCAGCCTCCGACGGCATTCCACGTAGTCCTCGACCGCGCCCAGCAGCGGCAGCCCCAGGGGCTCCAGCATCCGTGCCGCCGCGAGGTAGCTCTCGCGCTCCTGCGGGCGCAGGTCGTTTTCGCTGCCCATGCCGCGCTGGATATTCAGCGCGACAAGCCGCGCCTCCTCCTTGGCGGCGTCCAGCTTCCCGAAGGTCCGGCGCAGCCGCTTCCCGTTGTGGTAGTAGGACAGGGTGAAGCGCGCGGCTCCCCGGCAGGTTCCCCGGTAGATCGGCACCGCCGCCGAGCCTTGCTTGACCACCGCCACCGGCTTGCCCCGCGTCCGCCGGGCCGGAGCCGGATTTGTCATGCTTTTGTCATGCATGACGAGGGGAGCCGTGTCAAAATCTGCCGCCCCATCGCAGGAAATCCCTGATGAAATGGGGGTTTGAGGCGGTTCGGGAGGGGTAGCAGGGACGCTTTGCGTTTCGTCCCGCCGGGGCGTTCGTGTTGGTCGCCCTTGTTGCAGTGGAGGACGGTTTGGCAAACCGTCCCAACCGCGCTGAGAGGTGATACGGGGATGCGAACCACTTCTTGCCAAATCATTGCCTTTGCGGAAACTCCGGATTCGGCAGAAAGGTCTAACCGAGCAGACTCATCAGGTTCGAATCTCAACCGCAACCTTCTTAACGCCGTATCCTCCCCGTGCCCTCAACCCCGACATTTTCCAATCGAGAGCTGACCGCCCGCATCTGGTCGCGACTGCGGCCTTACCGGACGCGGCTCATTGTCTCGCTGAGCCTGCTCATCTTTTCGGTTCCCTTCATGAACTTTCATCCCCTCGTCTGGGGTTATGTCGCTGATGGCCTCGTCGAAAAAACCCTCACTCCGGGGACGCTGGGGATGTGGCTGGCGATTATGTTCGGTACCTACATCATCGGGGCGGGGGCGAATGCGGTGCATTCCTACCTCATGGAAAAGACAGGGCAGGCCGTCGTTCGCGATCTGCGCTGCGAGCTTTTTGCGAAGTTCGAAGCCCAGTCGCTCGCCTACCACCGCGACACCAGCACCGGCGAACTGGTGACGCGCATCACGAGCGATGTCGACGCGATGGAGCAGTCCGTTCTCCAGGGCCTCACGAGTCTGCTCGAGGAGATCGTAACCTTTATCGCCGTGGCGGGGATGGTGCTGTGGATCAGTCCGGTCGTCGGCGCCGCTTCGATCCTGCCGCTTGCGTTTGCTTTCATTTTTATCCGCAAATACAACCTCCGCGTGAAGAGCATTTACGAGGGCGTCCGGAAAAAGCTCGGTCACATCGGCTCCTTCGTGCAGGACAGGCTCGCGGGCATCCAGGTGACGCAGTCCTTCGCGCGCGAGGCGGCGGAAAAGGAGACCTTCGACGAGCGTGCCGACCTTTTTTACGAGGCCAGCGTCAAGGCGAGCAAGCTTCGCAACACGTATTTTCCCATCGTCTCCATCTTCGGCTTTATCAATAATCTCATCATGCTCGGTCTCGGCGCATGGCTCATCATGAAAGGGAGCGATCTCTTCACCCTCGGCGCCCTGCTCGCCTACCGGGGCTTCTGGTGGCGGCTGCAGAGCCCGATTCGGACGATCGCCCAGACCAGTGATATCCTGCAGCGGGCCCGGGCGGCGGCGCAGCGCGTCCTCGAGATTATTGACACTCCCGTCGCGGTGGGGGAAAAGTCCGGTGCAGTGTCCTGGCGCGAGCCGGCCGGACGAATCGAGTTCCGCGAGGTGCGATTTCATTACGTGCCCGCCAAGCCCATTTTGCGAGGCGTCAGTTTCTCGGTCGAGGCGGGCGAGTTTGTGGCGATCGCCGGCAGCAGCGGTTCGGGGAAAAGCACCTTGCTCAATCTCGTGCCGCGTTTTTACGATGTGGTCGAGGGAGCGATCGCCGTCGACGGACACGATGTGCGTGACCTGCGTTTCGCCGACCTGCGGAGCGCAATCGGATATGTGGGACAGGAAAACTACCTCTTCGACGGCATCGTGCGGGAAAACCTCCGCTACGGCAAACCCGATGCCACCATCGCAGAGATCGAAGCCGCGGCCCGCTCCGCCAATGCGCACGATTTCATCCTCGATCTGCCTCAGGGGTATGACACCCGCGTCGGACAAAACGGGGTGAAACTCTCCGGAGGCCAGCGTCAGCGTCTCAGTCTCGCCCGCGCTTTCCTGACCGAACCGAAAATCCTCCTCCTCGACGAACCCACCGCCAGCGTCGAGCCCGAGAGCGAATCGCTCATTCACGACTCCATTCTCAAACGCACCCGCGACGGCGTCGGCACGACGCTGCTCGTGACCCACCGCATCGACCTGCTTCGCCAGGCCCCGAGGATTTTATTTCTCGAAGACGGCCTCCTTACGGGCGATGGGACGCATGATGAGCTGGTGGCGGGTTGTCCGGGCTACGAGGAGGCGTATCACCGTTGGGAGGTGGAGGAAGTGGCGGGGCGGTGAGCAGTGGGCCCGTCTCTTCGGCTTCCCTCAGTCAGGTGTCTTAGAGGGAATCTTGACAATCTGAATCGAGTGACTACAATGACCACATGGTAACGAATTTGAGAGATGCCAAGAGCCGGTTCAGCGAATTGGTCAAACTCGCCGCTGATGGTGAGGACGTCCTCATCACCGTGCGCGGGGAACCGATGGTGAAGCTTACGGGTGTCGTCGTCGGGCATCGCGCCGAGGATCGTGCGGCGTGGATCGACGAATTGGCCGAAGCGGCTGCGAAAGAAGCTTTGGGCGATCCCGTGGTGACCACACAAGCTTACTGGGACGAGAGTCGGGCGGATCGATGAGCGGACTTTTTTACTGGGACACCTCGACACTGGTGAAGCTCTACGCCCCTGAGTCGGATTCCCCGGCCTACCTGGCTTTGATGAAGGGGAGGCCCGAGCGTCCGGTTACCTCTTTTCTTCACCGGGTGGAGTTGTTTTACGCGCTTCGTCAAAAAGAGGACCGGGGTGAGATTGCAGTCGGCGCGGCGGTGCGAATGTTTGCGAAGTACCAGCGACATCTCACAGAAGGACGTTTTCACGAAATTCCGTGGGGTGGTGATGTATCAGATGCGGCGCGGAGTGCCCTTGAATTGTGCCTCGCTTCGCACTCGCCGGTAAAACTGCGTTCCCTGGATGGCCTGCATCTCGGTGCCGTAATTTCCGGAGGAATCCCCGCGCTCGTGACGACCGATGCTTACATGCGCCGGGCGGCAGCGTGTCTCGGGATCACGTTGATCGATCCTTGAGTCAGGTGAACCGGACTCGGGAGACTCGCCAACATGTCCGGAAAAGAATCCCGGAAAGAACGATGAGCCCGGATACCCAACCTACTCACTCCCCGAAACAAATGAGCCGCTCGCTCCGCTTCTCTCCCTCATACTCCGCGACCCGGAGGAAGACATTGCCTCCGCAGATGCTCGGTGTCGCGTAGACTTCATCTCCGACTTTGTTTGTCGCGAAGATCTCCAGCTTTTCGGGATCGGCTTTGAAGACGTAAAAGTCGCCCGATTCATTGACCGCGTAGATCCTGTCCCCGACGAGGACGGGGGAGGCGCTGAAGTTTCCACCGAGGCGGCCTTTCCACTTTTCGGTGCCGGTAGCGGAGTCGAGACAGATCGCAACGCCGCTGTCCATCGTGGCGTAGAGGTGGCCGTCCTTCACTAGCATGGAGGGCACGTAGACGCGATCGTTCGTTTCCCAGACGACCTTGCCGGATCCGTCGGCGGCGATCGCGGCAACGTGATTTTTCGGGTATCCCCCGCTTGAGTAGATGTGCTTCCCGTCGGTCGGGGTGGAGGTGACGCATTCGGTGGTGGCACCTTCGATCTCCCAGTTCACTTTGCCGGTGAGGGGATCAAAGCTGGAGACCTTGTCGGTTCCGGTGAGGAAAAGCTGCACCTTGCCGGCGGCTTCGAGAATGACAGGGGAGGGGTAGTTCGGGAGGGCGGCGCGCTCATGGCGCCAGACGATTTCCCCGGTCTTGCGATCGAGTCCGGCGACGGCGCCTCCGCGCTTGTTGTCAGCCGAGACGATGACGAGATCTTCGTAGATCGCGGGCGAGGATCCGTAACCCTGATGAATGAGGTAATCGGTGATCTTCGTCTGCCAGACCTGTTTGCCCTTGAGATCGAGAGCGGTCGTGTAGACGGCGTCGCCGGTGATGAAATTAATGTAGATCCGCTCTCCGTCGCAGGCGGGTGTGCCCGAGGCCCACGAGGCCTTCTGGTTCGATTTCTGGGTCATGCCCTTTTCATGCACGACAGTCGTCCAGAGCGCTTCGCCGGTTGAGCGGTCAAAGGCGTGCATGGACTGGAGCTGTTTCTCCTCGTCGGCGGAGGCGATCAAGACCTTGTCCCCGACGACGCAGGCGGAGCCGTGGGCGCGTCCGGGGAGATCGACGGACCACTTGATGTTTCTGTCTGCCCCGAATTCGGTCGGGACGTTTTGACCGGGATCGGCGACCCCGTTCCGATCGGGCCCGCGCCACCAGGGCCAGTCGCCGGCGAAAACCGGAGTGGTGAGGAGGAGCGAAAGCAGGAGGACGCGGGAGCGGAGCATCATAGCAAAGTGAAGCAGAGTCAGGGGCATCGGAACAAGACTTTAATACGCCGGCAACGGGTTAACACCCGGCTCTTTTCCGCTGTTGATGAGCATGATCCCGAGCTAAAAAATGCAGAAAGTCATCCCTACCCCCCAATCGCAATCATTCGTCTCCCCGGTTGATAATTCTCGCGAAACTCGTGCATCTCGGGTTTTCTACTGACGACGTGTAGGAAAAAACGGGCGACATCGTCATCGGTCATCGACGCTTCGCGGAGCACCTCACGCATGTCAAACTCAAGGTGACTGCCGAGGCAGGGGCGCAGCTTCCCTTCGCAGGTGAGGCGGAGCTTGTTGCAGGTCTCGCAGAAATGGAGGTTGGTCATCGCGCCAATAAAGCCGATGATCTGTCCGGTCCCGGGGATCTCGAAGTAGCTGGACGGCCCGTTGGTGCGTATGTCAGGTCGGGCGGTGAGAGATCCGAGACGGAATTCGATAAGTTTTTTTGCCTCGCCCGAGGCGAGGAAATTGTCTTCCGTGAGGACCTCGGTCGTGCTCACGGGCATGAGCTCGATGAATCGCAGGAGGAGCTCGCGCCCGCGCGCAAACTCGATCAGATCCCAGAGCTCGTGTTCATTGCGGTGACGCATCAGGACGGTGTTGATTTTGATTTTTTCAAAGCCGGCCTCTCGGGCCGCGTCGATCCCGGCGATGACTTCGTCGAAAAGGTCGCGTCCCGTGGTGGTGGCGTAGGTCTTCGCGTCGAGGGTGTCGAGGGAGATGTTGACGGTGCGGACGCCGGCATTTTTCAGGGCCTGTGCGATGGTTCGCCCGTCCTCGTCACGGCGGGCGAGAAGCGTTCCGTTCGTTGAAATGCCAATATCATTGATTCCCGGGATGTCACGGAGCTGTTCGAAGAACCAAAGGACATTGCGCCGCGTGAGCGGTTCGCCGCCGGTGATACGAAGCTTGGAAATGCCGAGGGAGGCCCCGACCCGGATAACGCGGAGGATCTCTTCGTAACTCAGCACTTCGTCTCGAGGAAGCCAGTCCTGCTCCTCGTGCGGCATGCAATACTGGCAGCGTTCGTTGCACCGGTCGGTGATCGAGACTCGCAGGTAGCTGATGTGATGGCCGTAACGGTCCTCCATGACTTTTCTAGTCGATCCGTTCCCAGGCAACCACCTGGTCGCGGACGAATTCTACAGTCCTTGCGACGCTGGGTAGGTAGTCAGTGCCCGTGGAGATTCCCCGGCCTGTTCCGTAGGCATAACGGGCCGCAGGATGGACGCCATAACCGGGATACATCGGATAACCGGGGTAACTGCCAAACCCGACCGATGTTGTATGGACGGGAACCTGCCGGAAATAGGTCCATTTCTCAAGTGTCTGCCCTTCCCGACTCCCGTTCATGACGCGACCGGGCCGCCCCCAGGCCAGGTAGACAGCGTCCCGGGACATGCCTTCCTCGATTTCGCCCTGATCGACGAGCGCTTTTTCCTTTTCAGAAAGGCCCGCGAAAAGTTCGGGACTCTGTTTGATGCGCCGCTGCGCGGGATTGAGCGTCTCGCATCCTGAGAGGGCGAGGGCGCAGAGAAGCGAGAGTGAGAGAAAGGCGGGGGAAAAGGATCGTGCCATGCGGGGCGGCGTTGAGGGATGAGTCGCTAAAGGTGGGCACGGAGAAGCGCTCGCGCAAGTGATTACGCGGCCTGTCCGTGGCGGGAAAGAGGTGGACAGGAATGTCCATCCGATCTTGGGCCAGCGGCGGAGCGTCTGAGCACTAAAGAAAATCTGTGGGCCTCCCTGAATCGGCTGGAGGATTCAACGCTTTCGATTTCAGGCGGCCCGCGCTCACCCGAACTCGGGCCAGTCGTGTTTCGGGTAGCGTCCCCGCCACTGCGCGCGGACGGCGGGATAGCTCCCCGTCCAGAAGCCGGCGAGATTCTCAGTGACCTGCACGGGGCGGTGACCCGGTGAGAGAATTTCAATGACAACGGGGACGCGGCCTTCGCAAATGGTGGGGGAATCCTTGAGTCCGAAGAGATGCTGGATGAGCACGGAGATACGCGGTTTTTCGGCGGTTCGGTAGTGGACCCGCACGTTTTTACCGGTGGAGAGAGTGATGGTCTCGGGCGTGAGGAAGTCGATCGCCCCGGCCTGGTGAGGGGGGAGCCAGTCGCGCACGACGTTCCAGACCTGGCGGTCTTTGATCTCCTTGTAGCTCATTGCTCCGGCGCAGACCTGCTCGAGCATGAGCTGTTTGGCCTCATCATCGACAGGCGAGAGGCCGTAGGCGGGGCACTGTTCGGCGATGAGATTGATGCGGGCAAAGTAGGCATCGACCTTTTCATCCCACGCTTTGAGGTTCAGTTCGCCCGAGAGAACCCGTTCGGCGAGGATCGCGGCGGCTTCGCCCTTCGGGATCGTGCCCGAGGGTTTGGTTTCGAGAACGAGGTCACGGAAGCGTCGCTCGCGCCGGGCTTCGACCCGTCGATGGCGCTCGTCGTAGACGGCTCCGTCTTTTTCATAAAAGTCGTTCGGGAAAAGTTTGCGCAGGCAGCTTTCCTCGATGCGGGTGCAGAGGTCGAGTTTCACCGAGACGTCCTTTCCCTCGACCTCGATCATCTCGCCGGCGATGAAAAGATGGGCGTCCTTCGTCGCGGCGACGCTTTCTTTTTCCAGTTGGCCGCGTCGTCCTCCGATGACGGCGCAGGAGAGGGTGGCGGCACTGTGGCGCAGGGCGAGGCGGTCCGAGAATCCGCTCAGGAGGACGCGTCCGATGAGATCGCCGTCGGGTTCCTCGACATAGGTGCCTTCGCCCGACCATCGCGAAGCGAGGCGGATGAGTTGGTCGGCGACACGACCGACGTCGCGGGAGGCGCCGGCGTGGATCCCGAGCCTCTCCCCGACTTCGCGGCGGAACTGATTCCGCTGCATCTCGCTCCAGGCGCGGAGGAGCGCCTGAAAGTCCGAGACATCGTCGGGCCGGGCGAAGTCCGCCGGCATGAGGTGTTCGGAATGTTTTTTGCGGGCGGGAAAAAGCGGGCGCGACTGGGTCAGGGCGGTGATGAGGGCAAAATACTCGAGGCAGCCGTGACGCGAGGCCTCGAGGAGGATACGGCCGAAACGGGGCGGCACGGGGAGCGCGCCCATGGCCCGACCGTCAGCGGTGAGATTCTCGCTTTCATCGAGGGCACCGAGAATGCGGAGACGCCGGATCGCTTCATCGAGGGCGCGGGGCTCGGGTCGTTCGAACCAGTTGAACTCGCGCACCTGCGGCACGCCGCTGGAGCTGAGAATGAGCACGGCCTCGGCGAGGTCCATGCGCTGGATCTCCGCCGGGGTGGCGACGGCGCGCTGCTCATGCTCGCGCTCGCTCCAGAGTCGGATCGCGGTGCCGGGCCCGGTTCGCCCGGCGCGTCCCGCCCGCTGATCGGCGGAGGCGCGCGAAATTTTATCAATGTGCAGGGTCGTGATGCCGCGGCGATGATCGAAGGAGGAGCGTCGCTCGAGTCCCGAGTCCACGACGAGTCGCACTCCGTCGATCGTGATCGAGGTCTCGGCGACGTTCGTTGCGACGACGATCTTCGGTTTGCTGCTGCGCGAGACGGCCGCGTCCTGCTTGTCGGGGGAAAGTTCGCCGTAGAGCTCGTGCAGCTCGAATCCGCTACTCCACGAGGCATTGCGCAGGGCCGAGACGGTCTTCTGGATTTCGTACCGGCCCGGCATAAAAATGAGGATATGTCCCTGAATGCCATGCTCTTTCAGGTGGTCTTTGATCACGCGGGCGACATGATCCCAGAGCTCACCGGTGTGGCGTTCGCGTGGCGGTTCGAAGCGGACCTCGACGGGGAAAGTGCGCCCGTCCGAGAGGAGATGACGACAGCCTTCGCCGAGGTATTGCTTCAGCGCCTGCGTCTCGAGAGTCGCCGACATCACCACGATCTTGAGATCGGGCCGTCGCTCGCGCTGGACGTCGAGGCAGCGGGCGAGACTGATGTCGCCGAAGAAGTGGCGCTCGTGGAATTCGTCGAGAACAACGGCGGCGACATCGGCGAGGTCGGGCTGCTCGATGAGTTTGCGAATGAGGATGCCCTCGGTCACGAAGCGAATCCGGGTGCGGGAGGAGACCTCGTTTTCAAAGCGGACCTGATACCCAACCTCGTCGCCGAGACGGCCTCCGCGTTCCTGCGCGACGCGGTTCGCGAGCAGGCGCGCGGCGAGGCGACGCGGTTGCAGCACGTAAATTTCCCGGTTGCCGCAGATACCGCTGTCGGCGAGGAACTGAGGGACCTGCGTCGATTTCCCCGAACCGGTCGGAGCCTCGACAACGAGGCGCGCCCGATCTTCCCGGAGAGCGCCGAGAAATTCGGACTCAAGTTCAAAAATGGGAAGGGAACGGTCTCGGGACATGCGGGGGGGCGGGCCGGACTATTCCGGGTTTCACCGCGCTGTGCAAGTGATTAGGGACAGGGGAGTTCCACCCGTGGCGAAGCCTCTGTGGACCGCTGCAGCCCTGCTTCGTTCGGGAGTCGTTTGGACTCACTCCGGCCGCCGCATCTCGAAATCACCGAGGTCGTCCTTGTCGCTTGAGTAGGTCGCTTTGAAGGCGTTCTTCGTGATGGTGGCCTTGTGGCCGAAGGTCCCGAAGATGCCGAGTTTTTCCTCACCGTTGGCGAGATAGGTGCCGCCGCGACGGGTCACGGGGTAGCGGACTTTATAGGCACCGGAGAAGATGTTTGCCCAGGTCGCGTGGTAGTGGAAATCATACTTTCCGGCTTCGTCGTCGGCGGGGGTGACGATGGCGCGGAGGTCTCCGGTGTGGCCGTTGCTACCGGTCGTCCACGAGCCGGTCCAGGGTCCGGCGGGCGAGGTGACCTTGCCGGACTTGTATTCGGCGACCGATCGTTTCCATTCGCGTTCGAAGGAGCCGCAGCCGGTGAGAAAGAGTCCGGCCAGTGCAAGGGTAAGGGTGGGCAGAATCTTCATGGATAGGGTGAGTGAAGGTAGCGAGGAATGTGCGCTCCGGCAAGTGGCAGAAACGCGCCTCAGCCCCTGCGCGGCTGTTTGTGGCCGCTTCCGCTGTTGATCGAGTTACAGAGGGAGAGAAGGTTTTTCGCCTTTTGCAGGAGCGGTGCCGTCCTCGCTTCGGAACCGGGAGCATTCCCGAATTTTACCTCCTCGGCGGCGATGAGAAAATCACGCAACTCCTGCTGGGCGGCCGGTGGCAGGCTTGTGCCCTGACGGGAGAGGCGGCCGAGGAACTCCTGCGTTGTCTCATAGCGCACCGGATCGGCAAAGGTGGCGGCGAGGAAGTCCTTGAGCGTTTCGGAGAGGGCGAGAGCGTAGCGATTCGGGTCGTGCTCACCTTCGCTTTGTTCGAGATCTCGCAACTGGCGTTGGGCGATGAGGACTGGGGAATCTTTCGCCGCCACTGGTCTCCGCGACTTCAGAAAATACCACGCGATCAGGGTGACACCGGCGAGAAGCAGCAGGGTAAGGAGACTGTAAAAAACGATCCGCCAGATCGAGGTCGCCGGCGCGAGCTCGACGATGTCATAGAGTTCGTCGGGCGAAGGCCCTGCCTCCTGTAGCTTTGCCTGCGCAAGGATCGTTCTGGAAAAGGCGGGGATCATGAGGTTCCCTGGCGGCGTTTGAAAAAGCGGTGGAGGGCTCCGTGATACTCTTCGTCGGTGCGAAGCGAGATCTTGTCGATGGAGAGGCGCTTGAACTGCTGGTCAATCTCCGCCTGCCAGCGGGCCGCTTCGACACGGTAAGCGTGGCGGACTCGGGGATTGGAGGTATTGACCTCGATCTGGCGCCCGGTCTCGGGGTCTTCGAGGCGAACGTGACCGGCTGCGGGCAGGGCAAGCTCGGCGGGATCGCTCACCTGGATCGCGACGAGATCGTGTTTGCGATTCACGATGCGCAGGTCGGTGGTGAGGTCCTCGTCGAAGAGGTAGTCCGAGAGCATGAAGACAAGAGAGCGTTTCCGCACCGCGTTTTTCAGGAGATCGATAGGCCCGGCAAGCGAAGTGCGAAAACCGGCGGGTTCGCAGAGAAGAATTTCCCGAATGAGGCGCAGGGCGTGAGCGGTGCCTTTCTTCGGCGGCAGGTAGAGTTCGACTTCGTCGGTGAAAAGAATGAGGCCGACTTTATCTTTGTTCTGCAGGGCGCTGAAGGTGAGAAGGGCGGCGACCTCGGCCATCATCTCACGCTTACTCGGGCCGACGCTGCCGTAGTTGCCCGAGGCGCTGATGTCGACACAGACGAAGACCGTCATCTCGCGTTCTTCGGTGAATTTTTTCACAAAGGGATGACCCATGCGGGCGGTCACGTTCCAGTCAATCGCGCGGACTTCGTCGCCTGGCTGATACTCGCGGAAGTCCTCGAAATCTATCCCTTCACCCTTGAAGCAGCTGTGGTATTCACCGCCGAAACTCTCGCGGACGAGTCCCTTGGTGCGCAGCTCGATCTTGCGGACCTTTTTGAGGATCTCGGTGATCTCGGACCGGGAATGCCCGGTCAGGGGGGCAGATCCCGCTTTGGCTCGGCTCTTTTGCATCTGGGGAAAGGGGGCTGGTTCGTCCGGACTAGCCCTGGAAATCCTCGCTCAGTTTCGTGATCTCCTCCACCGTCATTTCCCCCTGACGGATGACGAGTCGATAGCGCACTGATAGCGGTTTTTCCGGAATGAGGTCGGTCGCAAAGTAAGTGCCGAAGCGTCCGTATTGGCGCTCGCTTGCCCGCGCCGGCTTGGGGTTTCCCGGATGATCGAGGTAGGCCACGGTGAAAAATTTGTTGTCGAGGAGGAAGCACATCCCCTTCCAGGGCAGATCGCGGGTCTGATCGTTGTCTGTCTTCGGCGTCCAGTTGATCGCAATCCCGGGCTGGCCGATGCCCGAGCCGGGGCGGATGTAATAGGTGGCGTTCGGGCTCACGTCGTGGATGTCGTTGTGCGCCCGGAAGTGAAACCCGGCATGCTGCGGGTCCCCGTCGAGTCGCAGCGATGGAACCGTGGGAGTGAGGGTTGATTCGAAGTCGATGACGAGGTCCTTCACCGGATAGGAAAAGCGCATCATGCGTTCCTCGGTCGCAAAGACCAGCCCGTCGTTTCCGACCCAGTCGATCACCGAGGTGAAATGGGCCGACTTCTCACCGGCTTCCTGGGCGGAGAAACGGCGATGCACCTGGTATGCTTTACGGCAATGCCACGTATCGACACTGTTCCACTGTTTCCCGTCGCGATCGGTGTAGCTGATTTTGGAAAAGCCGTAGTAGATGCCGCGATGGTGGGTGAACTTCCCGCCCGGTCCTTTGGTGAGGAATTCCCCCCTTTTGTCCGGGCGATAGATGTGGCAAAAGGGTTTGTAAGTCTCGTCGCGCCGCTCGGGGCTGCTCTCGTCGATGGCTTCGTAAAGGTAGCGGGCGACGGGCCGATTCTGAAAGGTCAGCTCGAGGTGTTTTCCTCCGGTATCGGTCCAGGTGAACTCCGCCGAGGCGGGCAAGGTGGCGAGGAGGGGGACGAGCGTGAGAAGGACGAAAGGGGGTTTCATGGGAGGACTCGGATTTGTGGGCGGGTTTTAGGGAGCGGCGAGGCCCTGTTCGACCATCTCCTTCTTCGGAAGGCGGGGTCGGACCCGGTCCGGCGTGGGCATGCCCGTGAGGCGGTCGAACTCGTCGGCGGTGCGCCACTCGGGCGCCGCGTCCTTCGTCCTGCTTTCCCAGTCGGCGAGGGCGGCCCGCATCGCCCGCAGAAGGGGGAAATAGCGATCGTCGTCGGCGAGATTTTTCATTTCGTGCGGATCGAGTTTCAGGTCGTAGAGCTCCTCTGCCGGACGCGGAGCGGCAAAGCAGATCGATTGGGCCGGGGTGAGTTCGCCCTTTTCACGAAGTCGCACCAGTTCCAGGTAGGTGGGGCTGCGCACGACATCGGCCGGCGGGGTGAGGGGGAGATCCTCGAAGTAGTTGCGGATGTATTTGTAACGTTCGTTGCGGACGGCGCGGGCATGGTCCTCGTAATCGTGCCAGTTTTTCTCAGCGAAGACGTAGTCGCGAATGGGTTTTTCAGGCTCGGTGAAGAGCGGGGAAAAATCGATTCCTTCAAAAGTGATGCCCGGTTTCTCGATTTTGGCAAGGCTGAGAAAGGTCCTCGCGATATCGACGGTGCTGACGAGGCGGGGAGAGACCGCACCCGGAGGAATCGTCCCAGTCCAGCGGGCGATCATGGGTGTCTTGATACCGCTGTCGTAGAGGGTTGTCTTGTCGCGGGGAAAAGGACGACCGTTATCGCTGATGAAAAGGACGAGTGTTTTGTCGGCTACTTCCTGCTCTTCCAGTTCGTCGAGGACCGCCCCGATGAAGCGGTCGAGCCTGGTGATCTCGTCGTAGTATTGTTGGAAGTCAGCCCGGACGGCGGGGGTGTCAGGGTGGTAGGGCGGGACCCGAATTTCGTCCGGATGGGCTCCTTCTTCGAGAATGAAGGGGTCGTAAGGTCGGTGAGGATCGAGAGCGGCGAGCCACAGGAAAAACGGCTTTTCCTGATCCCGTTCCCGCATCAGAGGGATCCAGTCGGCGGCCCCGCTTCTGGCATCGCCATCGAGCGTCTCCTCGAAATTACCGGTCCTTGCGGTCTCGCCCGCAGGCAGTTGGAACCCGGACGTATCCACGTCTCTTACCACATCGAAGCGGTCTTTGACCTCTTCGCCGAGATGCCATTTTCCGGCCGCACCGGTCCAGTAGCCTTTTTCTTTCAATCTTTCGACGAAGGTGACCTGCTCGCGGGGAAGCGGCCAGTGCAGTTGTTCGGCGTCGGTCTGGTGAGGGTATCGCCCGGTGAGAATGCTGGCGCGACTGGGGCTGCACGAAGAGGCGGTGAGTATCGCATTGTCGAACCGCATTCCGCTGTCGGCAAGGCGCTGCAAATTCGGGGTCATGATGGATTCATGTCCGTAAGGGGAGGAGTCATCCCAGGCGAGGTCGTCGGCGATAATGATGACGAAGTTCGGAAGGTCGAGGCGTTTCTCCGTCGGTGCGCCTGTTTCCGCAGCAGGAGTATCCTCTTTGTTTTCGCCCTTCTCTTTTTGTGCCGACAGGGGCACTGTGGCAACGAGATTGAGGGTGAAAAAGAGAAGAGGCGCTAATCGGCACGGCATGCCGCGAATGAAGCAGATTCCCGGGGATTTGCCAATTCTACTGAGAGGAAAAGGACGGACAAAAGACCACAAGCATGATTTCCCGGATCCGCTCGCCGGAGGCGCGCCTTGACGGGATTTGCGAATGGCGGTAGAGGAGGAAAACCGGTTTTTTACGGAAGGTAGTCAGGTGAAGAATGGAAAAGTTGTCTCCGGCGTATCGGTTAGTTGGGTTCGTAGTGCTTGCGTTGATCTCTTTCCACGCCGGTCTCGAAAACGCTTCGGGACAGCGTCGCGACGTCGACTTGACTTTCACGAACGAGACGGATGAAAGGTGTATCGTGAGGCGGGTGAACGCACGGGGAAAGCCGGTCGGCTTTAAGTCCGATGCCGCCCTGCCCGGCGGCGCGACGGTGGTGCTGAAATCGACTCAGGGCGATCGGTTCCTAGTCCTTTCGGGAAAACGGGAGATAGGGAAAGTCATCGCGGGCGAAACGGCGCAGCAGCATTTTTCTATCCATCTTGATCGGCAGGGGCTTCCGAGCCTTTCCGGGGATGAGGAGGCGGACCGGACCGGTTCTCTGATCGACGGGCAGCAGGCGGCACAAATGGTAGACTTTCACAACCGGAAGCGAGCCGAAGCGGGGGTCGGTCCCGTGACCTGGTCTCCCGAAATCGCCCGGTTTGCGCAGACACGGGCCGATACGATCGCCCGGACGAAGCAGTTTGCCCATCTCCCTCACGGGCGGAATGCCTTCGGCGAAAATCTGGCCCAGGGCGGGAGAGGCGGAATCGTCTCGGGATTCACGGTAATCGATGCTTGCGAGAGCTGGTATGTGGAAAAGGCGAAGATGCCGGGGGAGGTGCGGGTAATGAGCCCCGAGCTCTTTAATCTCGGGGTAGGGCATTATACCCAGATGGTGTGGAAAGGAACCACTGAGATCGGAGCCGGCATCGCTCACTACCAGCAGGAAGGGGTTGCTATGACCGTCGTCGTCTGTTGCTATAATCCTCCGGGCAATATGATCGGCGGTTCGATTTTCTAACCCGCCGGAGCGACGAGGTGATGACGGAAGCCGGCTGATCAGAGCAGTGTCTCGGCAAATTCAGCCGGGTCAAAGGGCTTGAAGTCCGCAGCCGTCTCGCCCGTGCCGACGAAGCGGGTTGGAACACCGAGCTCGTGGCGGATCGCGACGACGCTGCCGCCTTTGCCCGATCCGTCGAGCTTGGTGACGATGACCCCGTTGAGGTCGAGAGCGGATTGAAACTCGCGAGTCTGCGAGACCGCATTCGAACCGGTCGTGGCATCGACGACGATCCAGCGTTCGTGCGGAGCGGTTTCGTCCTGCTTGGCGAGGGTGCGCCGGATCTTGCGGAGCTCTTCCATGAGATTGTGGCGCGTGTGGAGACGTCCCGCGGTGTCGCAAATGAGGTAGGCGGCTCCGGTCGCGATGGCTTTCTGGTGGGCATCAAAGCAGACCGCTGAGGGATCGCCCTGATACTGCGTCGTGACGATGGGGACCTCGATGCGCTCGGCCCAGACCTTGAGCTGCTCGATCGCGGCGGCTCGGAAAGTATCGGCGGCGGCGATGACGACTCCGTGGCCCTGTGACTTGAGAAAAGCGGCGAGTTTGGCGACCGAAGTTGTCTTGCCGACTCCGTTGACTCCCGCCACAAGAATGACGGTGGGTTTCCCGGGTGGGCCCGGCGGGGGCAGGGGCAGGGGGGTGTCGCCGAGGATGGCCTTGATCTCGGTGCGGCAGGCCTCGACGACGGATTCGGCGTCGAGCTTGCCTTTGCGATCGCGGAGCCGGTCGACGATCTCGGTCGTAAGGCGGATGCCGAGGTCCCCGGAGATGAGGGTCTCCTCGAGGTCGTCCCAGTCAATATCGTTTCCGCGAAAGCGGTTCAGAATCGATTTAAACAGTCCCATGGATCAGCGCTTCAGGATCTTGTCGAGGATGCCGTTCACAAAGCGGGCCGAGTCGTCCGTGCCGAATCGCTTCGCGATCTCGATGGCCTCGTTGATCGCCGCCTGCGGCGGGATATGATTTGCGTGGAGGATCTCGAAGGCGCCCAGGCGCAGGATGTTGCGATCGACTGCGGCGAGCCGCTGGAAGGAGAAATTCTCAAGCTGATTCCGGATCGCGGAGTCGATTTCGGTGAGGTGCTCCATCACCCCGGCGATCAGTTCGGCGGCAAATTCACGGACGAAGGGCTTCGCGTCGCGCAGCTCCCAGAAGGCCTCAAGCTTGTCCGGCGAATAGTCGATGATGCCCTGGATGTCGTTGCCGTAGAGAAACTGTACAGCTGCCTCACGACCGTCACGGCGCGGCGACGGGGCTTTCTTTTTGGCGGTTTGTTCCCTGGAATTGGAGGAATCCATCTGAGTGAGTGAACACTTCACGACCGTCGCGGAGGGCGACGATTTGGCATTCGATTCCTCGTTTATTCTCGATGAATTGCAAGCCCTCCTTTGTCCCCAAAAGCACCACGGCGGTCGCATAACTGTCTGATGTGGTTGCGTCAGGGGCGATCACGCTCGCGCCGATGCGCTCGGTCAGCCCGAGTCCGGTGCGGGTCGAGACGATGTGGGAATAACGCACCCCGTCGAGCTCAAGGTAGCGCCGCGTGTCGCCCGAGGTCGAGATCGCGGTGTTGACCAGGGTGATCTTTTCGAGGTCCTTAAGGTCATGGCCGATTTCGAGCGTCTCGATGCCGATGCGCCAGCCCGTCTCGCCGGGCGGGGCGTCGCCGACGACGATGTCTCCGCTCGCGGCGACGAGGGTGCGGGGGAAGCCGCCTTCTTTTAAAATCGCGAGAGCCGCATCCGCCGCGTAGCCTTTGGCGATGCCGCCGAGATCGAAGAGCATGCCGTCGATTTTTTTCAGGATCGTCCGTTTTTCCCGGTCCAGCACGAGATGGTGGAATCCGGTGCGCGCTTTTGCCGAGGCGATCTGATCCGCTGTGGGCAGCTCCCGATTCTTGCGCCCCAGGCGCCAGAGCCGGATGATGGGACCGGCGGTGACGTCGAAGGCTCCGTCCGTCTCGGCAGTGAGTCGACCGGCCTTTTCGAAGAGGGTGAAAAGGTCGTCACTCACGGGGACGGCCTCACCTGCGGGGGCTTTGGCGAGTTGATTGATCTCGGACTCGGGTAGGTAGTCCGAGAGCGAGCGGTTTAGTGCGGCGATGCGGGCAAAGGCGTCGCGGGTCAACAGGGTTAAGTCCCCGGTCTGATCCTCTTCAGCCCAGGACCGTATCGTGAACTCGATCCCCATGTGGGGTTCTTTGAATGTGTAGAGTTTTTCTTCGCCGCGGGCCGTAATCGTCGAAAGCAGAGCGATGCAAAAAAGGCGAACCGGGAGGCTCGCCTTTTTCACTGAGTTTTGTGCCGGATGAAGCTCCGTCATCGGATCGATCAGCCGCCGATGCGCCCCATGTTCCAGAGCAGGTCCATCTGCTCGGCTTCGGGGACTTCGAGGGGACGGACGATGCGGAAACCGAGCCAGTGAGCATCGGTGTGGTACCAGATCGACTTGGGCAGCTGGGGATCCTGCACCTTCCAATTTTCGTCAGAGAAGAGGCGGCGGGCCGAGCGGAGTTCTTCGGCCGGGTCATACCAGGAGCCGCCGCGGGCGACACGGGGATAGAGGCTGGTGGGGATGGCGAGCGGATTCTCGGTCACCTTACCGTCGCGACCGGCGTAGCCGTCGGCGAGATACTGGTCGAGGACCCATTCCATGACGTTGCCGTGCATGTCGTGGAGACCCCAGGGATTGGGCTTTTTCGTGCCGACCTTTTCGTAGCCGACGCGGACCTCATCGGGATCGAGCACGGCGAAATCGGCGAGCTGCTCGGGTGGGCAGCTGTAGGGTCCGGTCGTGCCGGCGCGGCAGGCATACTCCCACTCGGCCTCGGTCGGGAGGCGGTAGTAGTGACCGGTCTGGGCGCTGAGCCACTGGCAGAATTTACTCGCGGCGTGCTCGGTCATGCAGATCGCGGGGTAGCCGTCGGTGCCCATGCCGAAGCTCATCTCGGTGTAGGGAGTGGTCGGGCTCGAAACGATGTCGACGGGCTCGGCCCCGTCGGGGATGTTCTCGGGCGAACCGTCTTTGTTCCGGGCAACGCCGGTAATCATGAAGGGCTCGTACATGTTCCAGGTGACCTCGAACTTGCCCATCCAGAAGGGATTGACCTTGACTTTGTGCTGGGGGCCTTCGTCTTCTTTGCGACCAACCTCGTCGGCGGGGCTGCCCATCATGAACTCGCCGCCCTTGATCGCGACCATGTCGAATTTGACGCCGGTCTTAGTGATCGTGCCGGTGTAGTCCTTCATCTCGGCCTCAGTCTTCTCGGTCGAGGTGGCGAGGATGTTCTCACGGATCTGTTTGACGAGCTCGAGATTGTCGGCGGGACCGGCGTCGGCGGCGGAATCACTACCCCCGAGTTTCATATCGGCGGGCCAGACGGCGCCCTGCTCGACCCAGAGGCGCAGCATCATCTGCTCTTCGGCTTTGAACGGTCCGCCGCGGCTGAGGAGCGGGAGTACGTTGATTTTGAAATCCATGCGGGGTTTTTCCTCAAGGACGACGCCTTCGGGCCAGACGGCGCCTTCGGTGATCCAGACTTTTAGGATCTCCTGCTGCTCAACGGTGAGCGGCTTTTTCGGAGGCATGATGTCGGCGCTGTCGTGTGGCTCGGCCGTCATCCAATAAACGGCGCTGCCATCGGCGTCTTTGGGAATGATGACTTCGTCGGGGTAATTCTCACCACCGGCAAAGGCGGCGGCCATCGTGTCCATGCGGTATTCGCCTTCCTGTTTTTCGGCACCATGGCAGTGGATGCAGGTGCCCTCGATGAGAGGCTTCACCTGGGTCATGAAATCGACGGTCTGACCGTTGACGGAGAGCGGGAGCAGGGCACCTGCGAGGAATAGGGGGAGTGATCGGTTACGCATGGTCAATCTTCGTGAACGGGGAACAAAGCAAAGATTGCCGGTTGAATCAAGAACCGTCTTCATGGCTTTTTTTACGGATTGTGGACAATGATGGGTGGTGGTGGGCGGGGACGCGTGCGCGATGTCTGAATCAGTTGACGCGTGGCGCGGCGCGGCTTTGGTTCTGTGAATGTTTCGCTGTGTCGCTTTCGCCATCCTGCTTTTTCTCCTGCTCCCGACCCGGGCGGAGTCGGCCGACGACGCGATCCGCGGGTTCGTCAGTGTGGAGCCTTTCGAATTCCGCCTCGAGGCTCTCGTCCGGGTGGAACCCTTTCGCGAAATCTGGCGCATGGAGACCGATGCCCTCGGACCGGTCGAGCAGCAGGCCGTCCTCGAGAACTTGCAGACGCTCTTGGAGTCGGGGGTCAAGGTGAAGGTGCCCGGTGCTCCGCCGGTCTATTCCGAGCGCCTCGTGCGGTTCATCGTGCCCGACGTGGACAAGGGGTTCGTCCCGGACGAGCGCGATTCCATTCCCATGAGCGAGGCGCTCGTCGGTCTTACCTTTTCGGCCGAGGCGCGCGGCATAGCGGAGATGGAACTCGAGTGGCTCTGGTTCGCGCCGGGGCAGGAGCGTCTCGTCGTCGAGATCGCGAGCCGGGGCAAACCTTCGGCGCGGGCGCTCACTCCGACGGAGAACAAAACGACGTGGAAACAAAGCGGCGAGACCGCTCTGCCGTCGTTGCAGGACATCCCCGGTCTGGAGACGAGAGAGACGCGTCCGTTGCGGTATCTCATCTTACTCAGTCTGGCCATGGTCATCTGCGCCGGTGTTGTCGTGATTCGGCGAAAAACGAAGTCACCCGCCTGGGTTGGCTGGCTCATCGTTGGCGGGGTCGGGTCGGCCTTTCTCTCACTCAAGGTGCAGACGCGCGAGGTCGTCGTGCCGGTGGGCGCGGTGGTCGAGGAGATCGTTTACGCGCTGCTGCGGAACACCTACCATGCTTTTGATTTCCGGGATGAGGCGGCCATTTACGACACGCTCGAGGCGAGTGTGACGGGCCCGCTCCTTGAACAGGTTTACCTCGAGATGCGCGAATCTCTGGAACTCGAGAGCACGGGCGGGCCGCGGGTGCGGGTCTACGAGATTGCTCTGCGCGAGTGCAAAGAGACCGGCAGCGGAGGTCTCGTGCCGGGACAGTTCCGCACCCGGGCCGAGTGGGTCACGATAGGCGAGGTCACGCACTGGGGTCACACTCACGAGCGCACCAACCGCTACGAGGCGGAGATGACGGTGTCGGCCGCAGACGAGGCCTGGAGAATCAGCGCGCTCGATCTGCTCAATGAAGAGCGGGTCCAGAAAATCTCACGTCGGGAGGCGGCACCCGAGTCATGATGATCAAGTGCGAGAACCTGCGTTTCACCTATCCGGCGGAGTCTTTCCAGCTCGCCATCGATGCGTTTTCCGTTGAAAAAGGGGAGTCGGTCGCGCTGATCGGTCCGAGCGGTTGCGGCAAGACGACGTTGATGAATCTTGTTTCCGGTATTCTGACGCCCCAGTCAGGGCGGGTCACGGTGAACGGACTGGTCGTGAGCGAACTGACGGTAGCGGCGAGGCAGCGTTTCCGGCTCGGCACGATCGGGCTGGTCCCGCAGAACTTCGAACTCCTTGATTACCTCACGATTCGGGAAAACATCCTCGTGCCTTTCCGGGTGAGTTCGCAATTGCGCCTTACCCGGGAGATCGAAGCCCGCTGCGCGGATCTCGCGGAGCGGGCGGGAATCGCGGCGCATCTTGATAAATTCCCGCGTCAGCTCTCGCAGGGGGAAAGGCAACGTGCGGCACTCTGCCGCGGGCTCGTGACCTCGCCGCCGCTTGTTCTCGCCGATGAACCGACGGGAAATCTCGACCCGGAGAATCAGGACAAAATTGTCTCCCTGCTCCTTGGAGAAGCCGCCCGCATCGGGGCGAGCGTGCTGATGATCACTCACGATCCTCTCCTGCTCCCGCGATTCGGACGGGTTGTCGAGGTGATGAAACTCCGACGGAAGGGTGGTGACGCATGAACACACGCGGAGTCCTCTTCCTCGGCTTTCGCTACCTGCAGCGGAATCGTGCCAAAACGCTGCTGCTCGCCGCCGCTTTCACCCTCGTCTGGCTGCTCCCTGCCGGGATCGGCCTGATCGTGGCCAAGGTAGAGGCTCAACTGCGGGCGCGGGCAGACCAGACGCCGCTCCTCCTCGGGCAGGCGGGCAGCCCGCTTGAGCTCGTTTTTAACGGGCTCTATTTTACAAAACCTCAGGTGGCATCGCTGCCGCTCCGCGCAGTCGATGCGGTCGCGGAGACGGGATTCGCCACTGTCATCCCGATCTACGCGCGCTACTCGGCGGGCGGCTATCGCATCGTCGGGACGACGCTGGATTATTTCGATTTCCGTCAACTCGAGTTGGACGAGGGGCGCAATCTGCTGCGGCTGGGCGAATGCGTCGTGGGAGCGGCGGTGGCGGAAAAAAATGGATTAAAAGCCGGAGACGCCGTCATTTCCACTCCCGAGACGCTCTTTGATCTTGCCGGCGTCTACCCGCTGAAGATGACCGTTGTCGGCGTCCTTGCGCCCGCCGCGTCGCCTGATGACGAGGCTATTTTTGTTGATCTCAAGACCGCCTGGATCATCGAAGGACTGGGACACGGTCACGACGAGGCCGATGAACTCGGCGAGGAGCAAAAGATCGCTTCCGTCGCTCCGGAAGACGGATCGGTGCGTCTGAATGCCTCTGTCCTAGAGTATAACGAGATCACCCCGGAGAATGCGGAGCGTTTCCATTTTCACGGCGACACCGCCGACTATCCCGTCACCGCCGCGATCGTGATACCGCCTCATGTCCGTAACCAGGCCCTTATCAAGGGCCGCTACACCAGGGCCGGAGGGCTGCAACTCGTCTCGCCGGGAGAGGAGATGGATGAACTTTTTGCCACTGTCTTCAGCGTGCAGCGCTTTGTCGTGGCTCTCCTCGTCGCGATCGGCTTTGCCACAATCGGGATCGGGGCGCTCGTCTTCCTGCTGTCTTATCGACTTCGTGAAGAGGAGTTTCGCCATCTCCGACATCTCGGCGCCGATTTGGTGACCCTGCGAGCCCTCGTTGCGTTTGAGGCCGGCTTTGTGATCCTGGCGAGTCTCCTCGTCAGTGCGATCTGTCTCGCCCTGATCCATGTCATCGCACCGGTGATCATCCGGGAGATGCTGGGGTAGGATCATTCGCGCATGGCCACGGGGGCGTCGAGAATCTCTTTTAAAATGAGAGCCTCGCGCAATGTGCCGCGATTTTTCAGAATGCGGTTGAGGTTCGAAGAGGTCTTCCCGCGGACGCGTTCGACTCGCACCGTCGGGGCGATCTTTTTCGCCTTGCCGGGTCCGTAAAAAATACGGTCCTCTTCGGACTGGAAAGCCTCGCCGGCGTCAGGGAGCGGCGGCGGAGCAGGGGCGCGAGCCTCACCTTTCTGCATAGGGGCAGGGGCAGGGGCAGGGGTAGGGGTAGGGGTAGGGGTAGGGGCAGTCGCCTGCTCCTGCAACATCTCGAAGAGTTCCCGAAAAGTCTTCGGGGCTTCGATCTCTGCGGCGGGCGAGGGGGTCGGGGCCGGGACGACAACGGAGGGCGTCGTCGCGCGATAGGGAGAAGGGGCAGGCACCGGTTGCGCCCGGTTGCGGGACTCCTGCGCGGCCCGTCTTACCTCCGCCCGGGCGCGACGCTTCTCGGCCGCTTCTTTGAGACGGCCGTAGACCCAGCTCACGAAAGCGATGAAGATCATCGCCACATAGGCCCATGGGATATCGTCGTTCATGGGGTAATTACTCCGTTAGGACAGGCTTACACCTTGTTGGAGGCACCCTTGGAATCTTCGTCCTCTTTAACCTCGTTGGCGATGCTGGTGCGCATCTCGGTATCGGCGACGACGTTGCGATAGCGGGCGTAGTCCATGATCCCCAAGTTGCCGTTGCGGAAGGCTTCGGCCATGGCGATGGGGATGAGGGCTTCGGCCTCGACGAGTTTCGCGCGCATCTCCTGAGTGCGGGCGGACATCTCCTGCTCGGTCGCGACGGCGGCGGCGCGGCGCACCTCGGCACGGGCCTGGGCGACCTGCTTGTCGGCCTCGGCCTGGCTAGCCTGGAGGGTGGCACCGATGTTCTGGCCGACGTCAACGTCGGCGATGTCGATGGAGAGAATTTCAAACTGGGTATTGGCATCGAGCCCGCGCTCGAGGACGCGGCGCGAGATATGATCGGGATTCTCGAGCACGTCCTTGTGCGAAACGGCCGAACCGATTGAGGTCACGATGCCCTCGTTGACGCGGGCGATGATCGTTTCTTCGGTCGCACCGCCGACGAAGCGGTCGAGATTGGTCCTTACCGTGACGCGGGCGCGGGCACGGAGCTGGATGCCGTCACGGGCGACGGCGTCGATTTTTCCACCGCCTCCGGGGCAGTCGATCACGGCAGGGTTGATGGAGGTTCGCACCGCCTCAAGGACCGTCTTGGAAGTGCCCTTCACGGCGAGGTCGATGGCGCAGGCACGGTCGAAGGAGAGGGGGATCCCGGCCTTGTCGGCGGCGATCATGGAAAGGACGACGTCGGCGACGTGGCCTCCGGCGAGGTAATGGGCTTCGAGCTGATCGGTCGTGAAATCAAGACCGGCCTTAGCGGCGGTGATGCGACTGTCGACGATGAGGGAGGTCGGTACTTTTCGAATCCACATCGCAACGAGGTTGAGAAGGCCGATGGGAGCATTAGACACTCGCGCGCGGATCCAGAGCCCGATAAACTTGGCGAGGATCATGAAAACGACGATGACGACAAGGATGATGAGGCCGATGATGATGAGATTTGGCATGAGGTAGGGTATTTAGTTCAGGGGAAAGGGTTGGAGGAATCAGGGGAGCCCGAGCGCACTGCGCAGGACGGGCTCAAAATGGTCAGCCTGGCGCATGAAACCGAGATCATTCGGGTGGGAGCCGTCAGTGGCCCCTTCAGTGTCGTCCCCTAAAAGATCGCCGCCTTCGATATAATGAAGATTTTTCACCCCCGATGACACAAGTAGGTCAAAGGCGCGGATAAGAGAAGCTCTATTTTCCTGATGCCGGTCCCGACGTGCCTTAAAAATCCAGGCGTTGGTGAAGGAGCGGTCCTCCACAAGAACAATCGGCGTTTCGGGGCGTGCCTCGCGCAGCTGGCGCACAAGCCGCTCAGCCCTCTCGGCAACCTCGGCCCCCGTCATGTTCGGGAGGCAATCGATAACGTAGACGGCGGCGTCGATTTCGCTGAGGAGGGCGGCAACTTCCGGTTCCATTTTGCCGTTGCCGGAGAAACCGAGATTCACGACGGGGCGGTCGAGGCGGCGCCCGAGGATGGCGGTGTGGCATAAACCGGGGCGCGAGGCCGAAGCTCCGTGGGTGATCGACGTTCCGTAAAAAACGACGGGTTTGTCTTTTCTCGGCGCGATGGGCTCGAAGACGTCGCCATCGGATACTCCGATCTCGATCCTGACAATGCTGTTGTAGAGGGGCAGGTAGCCCATGAAAGAGCGCTTGCCGCGATCGAGCCCTTCGATACTATGAACCGTGGTTGCCTCTTTCGGACGTGTCACGTCAACCCATTTCCAGGTGCCTTCGTCGAGAGCGTAGAGATCGACTCCGCTCACGCCGGTAGCGGGCATGTGAGGAAGAGCCAGCGTCTTTCCCCCCACGGTGTAGCGAATCCTGATGGTGGTCGCGTCGGTGTTAAAGCGGAAAGCGAGACCGGCACTGTCGCGGCTGAGATTCCAGACGGGAGGTCGGACGATCTTTTCAGCCCTGGCCGGCAGCCTGTCGTAGCGCGATTTGAGTTCGTCCGGCAGCCAGCCCTGGCCCTCGACGCCCCACGCCGAAACATCGTGCCATTTGATCGTGTCAGCGGGCACTTCCGCCGGGTGTCCCTCGTGAACTAGTAATAGAAAAAGAGCGCAGGGAAGGAGGGTTAGGGAAGGAAAAGACGGGCGGCAAAGAAAAAGCTTCATTATCTGCGTGGTACTCCGGACTGTTCTAAGGAAGCAGCACTGCAGGCTCCGTCAACTACCGATGAAGGGAAGACGGCGTGTTTGTTATGGAGACTCCACCACGCGGCGATCGAGCCAGAGAAGTGCTTCGTCGCGGTTTGTGAGAGCGCCTTCGAGCTGGAGATCCTGCGCCTCGGTGAGGATCGTTCCGAAGGCGGGGCCGGCAGCCATACCCCGCGCAATGAGGTCCTCCCCCGTGATAAGTCGGGGCGGGAGCAGGGGAGTCGCGGAGGCCTCGAATTCGCGCCGTTTTTCCACAATAAAATCGTAGTTCTCAAAGAGACGATTGCTTCCGCCGCAATCGACGCGATGCAGTTCGAGTTCGTCGTCGAAGTTTTCGCGAGCCATGAAGCGTTTCAGGGTCGAGAGTCGCATTTTTTGCACCTCTTTGAACTGCATGTGGTGAGCGACGGCGGAAGTGGTGGCATTGATGACGGCGTTCGAATAACGAAGCCGCTTGAGAATGCCCCCGGTCATTTTCGCACCGACCTGATCGTGACCGGAAAAGCGGATACGATCGTTCGCGGGGTCGTAGGAAAACGTCGCCGGCTTGGCGATGTCATGAAAGAGGACGGAGAGCACGAGGGGAAGACTTGCGGCAGCCGGGAGCAGGGAGAGCATGAGTCGGGTGTGGGTGAAGACGTCGCCTTCGGGATGCCACTGAGGCGGCTGCCTGCAGCCCTGCAAGTCAATGATTTCGGGGAGAATCGCGAGCATTAGGCCACTCTCAACGAGCAGGTCAAAACCTCGCAGCCGGGCCGAATCGAGCCAGAGCCGATCGAGCTCTTCCCGGATTCGTTCCGGGCTGATGAGGGTAATGCGGTCGGCGGCAGAGCGCAACGCCGACCAGGTCGCCGGTTCGATCTCAAAATCCAGGAGGGTCGCGAAGCGTATCGCCCGGAGGAGGCGCAGGTAGTCCTCTTCGAAACGTTCCCGGGGGGCGCCAATCGCACGAATGAGCCCCCGGTGCAGGTCGTCTTCACCGCCGACGTGGTCGATTAACCTGTCCCCAACAGGATCATAAAACATCCCGTTGATAGTGAAGTCACGGCGGCGGGCATCCGCTTCACTGGTGGAGAATGTCACTGACTCGGGACGGCGACCGTCCGAGTAGGCGCCATCTTCGCGAAACGTCGCGATTTCAAAATGATGCCCCCCGCACCGCACCAGGACCACTCCAAAATGCGCTCCTATCGTGTCCCCGCGCGGGTAGAGTTTGAGGATCTGATCCGGCCTGGCGCTGGTGGCAATATCGTAATCTTTGGGGGCGACTCCGCGGAGGTAGTCACGAACACAGCCGCCCGCGAAGTAGGCCTCGTGACCCGCCTCCTGCAATTCACGGATGATTTTTCGGGCGGTCTCTTCCATTGCTCGTTTTTTCAGGGCATGCGTATTCCCAGATCGGCTGCGGTGACCTTGCGGATGCCGCCCTTGACGTTCATGTCGTCAAAGTGCCACCATTCTGACCTGATGACGCGGAAACCGGCATCCTTCATCGCGTTCTGCAGAAGGGTGACGCGGCGGGCAATGTCCGGATCTCCGCCTGTGTAGTGAGAAGCGGCGCGAGGGGAAAACTCGTCGAAGTCGGATGGCATTGCGACGGGATTGCCGTCCAGGGTTACGAGAGTGAGATCGACTGATATCCCGTAGCAATGCCACGAGAGACCCTTGCTGGGGGGGACAACGAAGTCAGGATCCTGCACCGCGTCCCAGAGGGCCTGGTGAGCTTCGGGTGGTCTCCAGGCATCCCAGATTTTGATCGCATAGCCGCTTTCGCGCAGGACTTTGCTGACCCGGTTAAGCTTTTCCGCTGTCGAACGATGAATGAGACAGGGCATTTCGGGGCGATAGAGGGGACGGTTCGCCGCTGAGGTGATCTTGTAACGCATATCAATGAACGCGCTTGGCACCGCTTTCTCTACCGGGACGAGATGGAAATTTTTTGCTTTACGGTAAATGGCGGCATTTACATCGCGATCGAAGAGTCCCTGTCCGCCGGTTATTATCGGGAGCGAGAGGATCAGGGAAAAAAGTAGAGCAGTTTGCGCGGCAGGATTTGTCATCGTCTTTTCGAAAGATAAGCGGCTTCAGTTGATGCGCAACGAACCGGTACCGGCGGAACGGAAAGGCGGACCTGTTGATTTTGATGCTTGTGAAGTCGGGGCCGTTGGCTAAGGTCGTCGCGTATGGGTACCTTATCCGGACTGATTGACCGCATTTTAAGCGTGAGTGAAGACACCGCCGTGTCGGCTTCTCAAACCGGCACTGAATCAGCGGCGGGACAGGGCGCGGTCGATGTGGCGGCGAATCTTGCGACAATGGCCAAAGCGCACCCCGAAGATTATGACTGGAAACGCTCCGTTGTCGATCTTCTCAGGCTCGTTGGCATGGACAGCAGCTACGGTGCCCGCAAGGAACTGGCTCTCGAACTCGGTTACTCCCAGGCGACGATCGACAGTAAAGGCTCCGCCGAGATGAACATTTGGCTTCATCGACAAGTGATGAGAAAGCTGGCTGAAACGGGTGCTACCGTCCCGGCGAATCTCCTCGACGAGGGATCCTGAGAGAGAAAGTTTCACCCCCGCTGATTGCCGGGGGGCGGCCCCGGGGGCTCGCGGGTGCGCGGCACCTTCGTTACTTGGCGCGGGCGTGGAGCGTATAAAAGACTTCCGGGCCGAGTAGCGTTTCCCCCCCTTCCGAAGGGGTATTTTTACAGAGGACTCTGAGCACGGTCCCTGTCGGGATTGCCCGGGTTTTCAAGATGATGGAGCGTCCGTCGGCCTCGATGACAACGTCGGAAATGATCAGATCAGTGCTGCCTGTGGCAGCGAGAGCCTTGACCGTATAGTTGTCAGGCCGCGCCGCATGGAGACGGTCCACGGAGCGATTAAATTCGAGCACGACTCCGTCTTCGGCAAGTCCAAGCCGCGTGATGCGATAGGGATCGTCGCCACCGGTGAGCGGTAAGAAGCCCTCGTCACCACCGCCGAGCACCATTCCCCGGGACATCTCGACGAGCGTTTCGACCGCCGCCGGGGCCACCGAACGAAGGAGGATGGCCCCTTGCCAGACCCCTCCAATGTTCTCCGGAACGATCTCGACGAGTTGTCTGGAGGCGGGGCAGGTGATGAGCAGTTTTTCTTTCCGGTCTTCTTCAAAAAAACAAAGCTGGGTCGGGGGGGCGTTTTTAGTCAACCCGGCGGGAATCACGAGAGAAGGCAGGGTCGAGGGTATCGGGGCGGGAACGGCATCGGGTTGTTCAGCGTCAAAGGGCGGCAGGCCGGTGAGGGATAGAAAATAGCCGTCGGGGTAATTCGGCATGTGGAGCCGCGCGGCAAGCAAACCGTCCCGGTTTACCGCAAAGGCCTCAATGCGCAACTCGCTCTCGGTCACGGGAACGATGTTTCCAGAGCCCGGGTGCCAAGCCATCAGGCGCGCGCGCGGGGGGCCACCGTCATCCGATGATAGCGGCGACAGCGCAAAGAGAATGCGACCGTGCGGATCGGCGGCGGGCCCCGCGGTAATGATCGCACCCGCATCACGGCCAGGCCAGTCCTGCACGAGCGCCTGAAAGAAGTCGAGAGAGACGTCCTGATCGGTGTCGAATGACTGGGTTACTTCGCCGGGGGAGGCGGTGACGACGGAATAGTTCGGACCGAGGGCGATCGAGGGAAGGGCGGGAAGTTTTACTTCGGAATAAAACTGCCACCCGATCTGACTGAGTCCGGGACTGAATTTCGCGAGTCCGATCTGACCGAGATGATTGAGAAAAAAAACGTTGGCTCCGTCAAGGGGGACGATGGCCCGGACCGATGGGGCCCCGTCCTGTTTCGTCAGCTCAACGAAAGGACGGGGGAGGCTCACCGGAGCGGTAGCATCCGGGACGGGGCCCTCAGTCTGTCCGGGGAGGGGGCTCGTCGCCAAGAGACCGAAGCTCGCTAGTGCGGCGGAAATCAAAGACGGGACGCTTGAGGATGAAAGGTGGCAGCTCAATGGGGATCAGCGGGTTCGGGGGCGGTGAGGGTAAGGCGGTAGGACAGGATCACTTCTCCGGCCGACTCTTTTGGGATGGAAAGGACATTTTTTCTCCAGGTTCCGACAGAGGAAGTCGTGAGACTCCTCCACTCATCGGGGAGGGTCAATTGAATGTCCCGCGCGGTCTCTCTCACTGCGAAGCGCTGCTTCAGCACGGTCCCTCCCTCGTCGAGCCAGAGACGCTCCTCGATCGCCAGTGTTCCGAGACTGTAGAGAAACTCGGGAATGCTACCGACGAGGCGAAAGCCGAAATATCGGGGCGCTCCGCCGAGGGCGCTGAGCGGCGCGGGCCCGGTCGCCCTGAGCAGGTGAGGCGATGAGGGAGCGCCCCCGGACGGCTTATCGTCGACGCCGGAAGCGGCGATCACTCCGAGGAGTCGACACGTGACGGGATCCCACAGAACCGTATGGGGAATCCCCGGTGACCCGATCACGAAGACATCATGAGGGGGGGGCATCACCCCGTCGGGGTGAGGAGAAGGTTCAGGGACTGCGGAAGCGGTAGGGAAATCAGCGAGAGAGCGACGGGCGAGTTCGAGTTTCAGCGGGGCGGAAACCGATGACATGGAGGGCGGTTCGGCTGGGGAGGGGCGCGGCGGCGTATCCTGAACCACAACCGTTCCACCGGCCGGGTTCTCCTGGGCCAAGGCGCGTGGCAACAGCTCCCCTTCCGCAGCGACGAGGGCAAGAGTGAGAGCAACGAGGCGGTTGAGTGGCGGCATGGCAAACGAAAAAGGTGGAAGTTGTCCGGTTCAACCCCGGGTGAAAACCCAATTTCCGGAATCGCTCAACGCAGGATTGAATCGGTAGCCGCCCGTGTCAAAGGACTTAATCGCTTCAGGATCGGTGATGGCGTTTTTGATGAGGTAATTGGCCATCATGCCGCGCGCCTGTTTGGCATAAAAGCTGACGATCTTGAAGTCTTCGTTTTTCTTCTCTTTGAAATGCGGAGTGATGATCCGACCATCGACTTTTCCGGGGATGACCGCCTTGAAATATTCCTGCGAGGCAAGATTTATGAGCACCGCCGAGCCCGAGCGGGACATGGCGGCGTTTACGCCTTCGGTGAGTCGGTCTCCCCAGAATTCGTAGAGATTTTTCCCTCTCGGCGACTTCAGGGAAGTTCCCATTTCAAGACGATAGGGGAGGATTAGATCGAGAGGGCGTAAGAGTCCGTAGAGCCCCGAGAGGATGCGGAGATGATTCTGGGCAAAAAGAAAGTCTGTCTCCGAATAGCAGTCGAGGGTAAGACCGGTGTAAACGTCCCCTTTGAAAGCAAAGATCGCGGAACGGGCAATATCGGCAGTGAGAGGGAGTGACCACTCACGATAACGCTGGAAATTGAGCTCCGCGAGAGTAGGACTGATGCTCATAAGCGCCGCCAATTCCGCAGGACTCTTTTGGCGAAGCAGGGCAATCAGTTCCTCTGCCGCCGTTAGATAGTCGCACTGACTCACCCCGTGGGGCGCGCAGTCGGATTCGAAATCAAGAGTCTTGGACGGAGAAATGAGTGAAAGCATCGGGAGCGGGAAGGAACGAGGGACGACGAACCCGGCTAACGTAGAGCAGGGGAAGCCGATACTCAACCCGGAGGTGAGGAGGGCATCACGGGCAAATAAAATTTTTTAAAAAGGTAATTATTTGTTTTAAATTTATTAATTATTGTTAATGTTCTGGAAAATCTCGTTTCTCATGGATTCTCTGCCCCCGGTATCCTCGGTATACCTCGCGTTTTTTAGTGCTGCGCTAGTCGTGCTTCTCCTTATTGCGGGCGTGAAATTGCCCGAGACGTTTTGTGGAGTGCGTCGTTTTCTCCGTCAAATGGGGGCGCGAAAAACGCGGAGTGAGCGCATGCTTGCCGATCTCGAAAAGCTCATCTCAGACGCCCGCCGGCTCGAGGGGGTCTATCGATTTGACTCGATCGAGCCTCATGTATCACCGGGTCAGGCTGAAGCCGAGGCTGCCGTGGCCTCAAGGTTCTCCAAGGTTGTTGCTAGGTAGTCGGAGGCGATGTCCTCCAGTTCGTGGACGGAATTGACGATAGAAAAGCGATTTCTGAGGAGCTTGCCGTTTCGAAGTCCTCTGGAATAGGCCATGAGCCGTGATCGAAGAGCCTGAATGGCGTGGCGCTCCGTCGGAAACTTGCCCCACTCGATGAGGAGGCGGGCGTGCCGCAGGATCAGTTTCCACCTTTCTTCACAGGGGACCGGTGCGGGATGGGTTCCGGTCGCGAGGTAGTGTTTCGCGTCACGGAAGATCCATGGATATTGCATCGCGGCGCGGCCAATCATGACCCCGCTGACGCCCGTGCTGCCGCGACGACGCGCCACGTCGATCCCTGATTGGATGTCACCGTTGCCGATCACCGGGACCGAAACGGTGCGGCTGCAGGCGTCGATGACGTCCCAGTCTGCTTCGCCCGAGTAACCCTGCGCGCGGGTGCGACCGTGAACCGCAATGGCCTGCATGCCACAGTCTTCGAGGATGTGGCAGACTTCCGGGGCGTTGATGAGATGCTGGTCCCAGCCGATTCGGATCTTCGCTGTGACCGGAACTTGATCGCCAACCCCCTTCGCGATCGAGGCGGCCACCTCTGCCAGGGTCGGACAGTCACGCAGCAGGGAGGAACCGCCGTTTTTTGAAACGACCTTTTTTACGGGGCACCCGAAGTTGATGTCGATGAAATCGGGCCGTTTCCAGTCGATGATCTTTTTCGCCGCCTCGGCCATGCGCGGGCCGTCCGCTCCGAAGAGCTGGACCCCGACGGGGCGCTGTTCGTCGTCGAACTCGGTATAGATGCGGGTTCGCTCGTCCGCCTGCATGATCCCTTCGGCCGAGACGAACTCGGTAACCATGACGTCGGCCCCGAGTTCCTTGCAGATGCGCCGAAAAACAAGGTCGGTCACCCCTGCCATGGGGGCGAGGTAGAGGGGGAATTGATCGTTCTGGAACCAGGGCAGCATGGCGAGGCGCCCAGTCTACGCTCGATCAGTCTTCACGGCAAATGCGCGGTGATTCAGCGCTCCGCCGCGGACTTGTCCAGCGCTTCGTAGGCACCGAAGTCGTTGAACCAGACCCGTTTGGCCCAGCGGTAAACGGGATGTTTTTCGGGTATTTCCTCGCCGGTGGGGAGCCACTGGCTGTTGCGCGGGGTCATCGCCTCAAGCTCGGCGAGAGCGGTCTTGCGGATCGTGGTGTCGGTCGCGGAATGCTTTTCGGCGAGGGCTTTGACAAGATCGGGGCGCTCAAGAACGATACAGCCGCGGGTGTGCTTCGCGGCGGTCTCGCGGAAGTCCTTCATGAACTCGGACTTGGTTAGGGTGTCGTAGAGGGAGCCGTCGCGGACGTTTTCGGTCGCGAACTGGATGATGGGGCAGGGCTCGATCGCGCCGGTCGGAGAAATGTGGTGTGAGATCCCGTTGGCCATGGGACAGAGGGCGCGGCCCTCGCCGTCGTAGTAGGCGTCGATGATGCCGAGGGGGAGCTTCACCCGCATGTTCACGACGAACTCGCGGACGCGGCGCGCCTGTTCGGGGGTGATGGCGAGAGCCTCGTTCGGTTGGGGGCCGACGGGGCGGTAGGTGTGATACCACGCGTAGTGGACGCCACGGTCGATGAGCTTGCGCAACCACGACTCGGTCAGGAGGTCGTCGATGTTGGTCTGACAAAGACTCGTTGCGACGCCGGTGAGGAGCTTGTTGTTGAGGCAGTGGTCGAGGCCCTTGAGGGTGCGGTTAAGGACATCTTTGCCGCCGCGACGTTCATTGGCGATCAGTTCAGTGCCCTCGATGGAGATGAGCGGCGTCGCGTTGCCGAGCTGGCGCAGTTGCTTCGCTTTTTTCTCCGTGATCATCTGGCCGTTCGTGAAAACCTGGAAAAAGCAGTCGGGATGCTCTGCCAGGAAATCCAGCAACTCGGTGTGCATGAACGGCTCGCCGCCCAATATCCCGAAAAAAGAATTTCCGTGTGACTTGGCTTCGTTGACGATCTTATTGAGGTCGGCGAGGTCGAGTTTGACCTGCGGTTTATCGACATCAACCCAGCAGCCCTGGCAGCGCAGGTTACAGCTGTTGAGGATGGAAATATAGATGAAGGGCGGGAAGTAAATGCCCTCCTTCATTCGCTTCTTGTAGAGATTAACCGAGTGGATCCCCTTGACCCCGAAGTTCCACATGAATTTCGCGAGATGGCGCTTGTCAGCGGTGCGGAGGACACGACCGGCGTATTGGAGGCTGGGGACGATCATGAGGAGGTGGGGACTTACGCCTTAGGCGAGACATTTCAGGGCCGAAGCGACGGAGGCGTCGTCGTGGACGATGGCGTTGAGGGCGGCGGCGATTTTGGCGGGTTCCGGATGTTGCCAGACGTTACGTCCCACGGCGATCCCGGCGGCACCGGCATCGATCGCATTTTTCACCATCGTGAGGAGCGCTTCGTCGTCGCCGAGGGCGGAACCTCCGAGGATGATGACGGGGACAAAACAGGCCTCCACGATGGCGCGGAACTCGTCCGAACTCGCGCCGGTCGGGTAGGCGGTCTTAACGATGTCTGATCCCAGCTCGGCAGCGGCGCGTATGGTGTAGCCGATGTGCTCCAGAGTGTAGTCGGCGGGACGTCCGATCCCGAAGGGAAGCGCTTCGAGGATGACGGGGATGTCCGCGTCGAGACTTTCGCTGATGAGCTCGGCCGCTTCGCGGAAAATGCCCGCCTCGTTCGAGTGGTGCGTGTAGAGCATGTTCATGACGGCATGCGCGCCGACCGTGAGCGCCTCTTCAGCCCCGTAGAGGCGGTAGCTGCCTTCGTCGAGATTGTCGCTGTAGCGTGGCTTGTAGCAGTCGGTGCGAAGGCAGATGCCTTTACCTTCAAGGACGTCTCCGGCAGCGAGAGCCAGCCCCAGATTTACGACGTAGCCGTCAACGAAAGGGTTCAGAGCCTCGATGAGCCCGATCGGATCGGGCATGCCGTTCACGGGGATGGCGGTGCCATGGTCGATGGGAACAATCACGGTGCGACCGTCGGACTGGAGAAAGCGGGAGAGGTTCTGATCACGATCCATAAGGCCTTATAGAAGCCGCGAATGGATCAAAGATCAAGGTGCGGGTTTCGGCGGCGGGGGAGGTGCGACGACGAGGTAAGGGCTGACCTTTTGGAATGTCGCCGGACCGATCCCTTTGACGTCGAGGAGTTCGTCGATGGCCGAGAAAGGACGTTTTTTAACTACGGCATCGGCGAGTGATTCGCGCAGGCCGGCCCTCATGAGATCTTCGATCGGGGCGGTGTTAATATCGACGGGCTCCGATGGCGGAGCGACAACGAGGGCATCATCGATCGCCTCGAGCCCCCGCATCTCGTCGCGTTCTTCTTTTCGCATGGCGACAATTTGCTCCGCGTTGGAGTGGGCCCAGATCCCTTTGCGCTTGATGGCGGAGACGAGTTCGATGTCCTTAAGGTAGATATCCCACTCACTTCGCGAAATGCCGTCGGGTGTCGCCCGGCCGAGGCCGAAGGCACGCGCCAGACCATTTTCGAGAAGGAGACCGCCGAGGTCACGGCCATCGGCCGTTTTGATGAAGCCGTAGTAGCGGGGTTTTCCCGAACGGCCTCTCGCATCGGCGTAGGCAGTATGGATCGTGAACGGCCGACTGAGAGCTTCCGCCGTGAATGCCGCCGCTTTTTTTCCGTGCTCCACCGCCGTGAGGTAGTCCGATACGCCGAAGTAACGCGCCTGCTCGCGGAGGCGGCGCTTGTCGGTCGTGTCGCTCACGGATTGTTCAATGCAATCGACGAAATAAAGGCGGAAAACCTGTTCCTGCCCGTCCGGGAGTCTCACAAGAAAAGAATCGCCGTCGGCCCACTCCGTCGCGACGTAGGAGCACGGACCGATTTCTTCGAGGTCGTTCCCGCGGGCGGGCGGGGAGGCGAGGAGGAGGCAGGTGAGAAAAAGGCTGAAATTATTTCGGAACCCCTGGGAAGCTGTCGACATACTTTATCTTAAAATCCGGAAAGCGGTTCACAATCTGAATTTTGAAATCCGGGAAGCTATTAACGATCTGCCATTTTCCGGGGCTGTTAGGGAAAGATCCCACTCTCTGGACGTGGAGGTCGGCGAAGGAATCAACGACCTGCACCTTGTAGTCGGGAAAGTGGCTCACCAATTGGATTTTCCCGTAGACGGACGCTGCCTGGGGGCGGCCCGCCGAGGCAACAGTCATGGAGATGAGTGCCAGGGGCGGCAATAAGGCATAGCGAGCGATCCATTTCATGGGTGATAGACGCGCAGGAAGGATCGGTGAATCGAACTCAACCGTTTACCGACCGGGAAAACGTGGAGCATAGCGGATTTGAACCGCTGACCCCCTGCATGCCATGCAGGTGCTCTACCAACTGAGCTAATGCCCCGTTTTCCAGGTCCCTTAGGGGACGGGCGGGGATAATGCAACAAGATCGGCAGATCGGCAAACGGAATTTCCCCCTATCCTGATTTTCATCGCAAAACCGGCGCTCATGAAGCGGCGATGCTCCAGTCGAGCGTCAGACCCATGCCATAGGGAAGGGGGACGACCGGTCCGTCTTCGGTGAAATGCGGCTCGGTGTGAGACCTCTCGCGCTTCAGCGTGAAGGTTTCCTTCGAACCCTCGAAGCCATAAAAGCCGGGGCCGTTACTGCAGAGGAAGCGGGTTAGAGCCTTTCGTCCGGCGTCGGAGCCAAGATTGGCCCCTGCTTCTTCGAAGGCCATCGCGTAAAGCTGGGGGGCGCAGCCTCCGGTGTAACAGCCTGCCGCGCATCCGCATTCGGTGGCCTTGGTGGTGTGGGGGGCGCTGTCGGTCCCGGCGAAAAATTTCGACTGTTCCGGGGACAGGATCGCCTCGCGCAGGGCGGAGCGGTCGCGCTCGAACTTCACGATGGGGAGGCAGTAGAGATGGTGCCGGAGCCCCTGGATGAGGTGACCGACGGTGTAGAGGAGGTGCTGGGGCGTGATCGTGGCACCGACATGATCCGGTGCACCCTCGACAAAGAAGGCCGCCGCCGCTGTCGTAATGTGTTCGCAGACGAGGCGGAGGCGCGGGTGGGCCTCAATGAGTCGCGGTAAACGATTGGCGTAAAAAGCAGACTCAGCCGTTTGACTCGCATCAAAATAGGCAGGGCCACTGAGGCCGTGCTGTTCGCCGTGGATGCAGAGAATGATGCCGTGATCCTCCATTGCCCGGAAGACATCGCTACCGATCCATTCGTCGATGGGGACGCCGTGCTCGGCGTTCGTTGTGCCGTGCGGCGGGTAATACTTGCAGGCTTTGAGGAGGCCCGACTTCGCTCCCGAAGCGATCATTTCGACCGTCGTCTCGGCGGTGAGGTAGAGAGGAATGATGAGTTGGTCAAAGGCATCGGCTCCTGCGGCGATGAGTTCGCTCCGATAGGCTTCGATTGACCGGGCTGTCGCGGAGTCTGCCCCCGTGACCCTGGACACCGGAGGTTGCGTGTTCGGCATCGCAAGAGCCCCTGCGCATCCCATTTTGAGGTGGTCGGCGATGTAAATTCCCACGTTCGCCCCTTGGCGGAAGTGGGCGTGAAGATCATACCATTTCGGGAGTGTCAGTTCCATGCCCGTAATCCTTTTCAGATGGGTTTGATACGAAGGTTGCGAAAGCGGTAGGTCTGCCCTTTTTCTCCGTGATGCTGGATACCGAGGTGCCCTTTCGCATCGGTGTCGTCGGTGTATTCGGTGATGACGACGCCGTTGAGTTCGATTTTGAGCTGGTTGCCTTTGCAGGTGATGCGGACCTTGTTCCAGTCATAGCGCTTCAGGGCGTCACGGACTTCGGGTTTCTTGAAATGGGCCTGCGACTCGGCTTCGTGGGCGAGAGCCGATTCCAGCTTCGTGCGACCTTGCTGACTGGGCCAGAGCCACTGACTGCGGCCTTCGTCGTAGAGTCCGCCCGACCAGCGGCGGTCGGATCCGTCGATTTCGCACTGGTAGCCGTAGACCTTGTTCGGCTCGACGTGGCAGCGGAACATGAAGCCCGAATTGGCCTGGCCTTCGGGGAGATGGACCTCGCCCTCGAAGATGAAATCGGCATACTGCTCCCCGGTCACGAGAAAGAATTTCTTATCCGCCGTGAGGTGGATCTCGCCTCCGACGATCTCGGCCTTGCCCCATTCGTAGGGGTTTTTCCAGCCGGTCAGGTCTTTGCCGTTGAAAAGAGGAGTGAAGCCATCTTCGGCGGCGAAGAGCAAGGCGGGAGCCGCGACAATGACGGCGAGGGCTTTGAGAGAAGTCGGGATTTTCATGGTGGGTGAGAATGGTGGTGATGACGGCGGGGCGCAAGGAATTATGAAGGTAGACCTTCGGCAGTGAATAATCCCGATTTTCGCCCCGGCGAGCTTCACTCCGCGAGAGGGGATCAGCTCGGCGAAAAACCCGTTGTCCGATTTAAAGCCATCAAAGATGCCTGATTTCCTCTCCGCCCGCCTTGCACCGGGGAAGGACGACCGAGAGTCGCGGGGGAGTGGATTTCATCGGAGCGAGGAGAGTGGGCTTTCCATGATGCGTCAGATTCTATTTCCTGTTCTCAGTTGTTCCGCATGCCAGAAGCTTTCCACCCTGGCCTGGCGCACCGCGTCCCAGATATCTTCGGGAATAACGGGCTTCCCCCCATTCTCGCGGATTCTCAGCCGGTCCATCTCCCCGCGCCCCACTTCGACGATACAGGTATGGGTCTTCTGTTCCGGGTGAACGCGGAAACAGGAAAGGAACCACGGAACCCGCTCAATCACCGCCCCTGCATCTTGAAAACGGAGGATTAGGTCCCAGTCCATCGCGAATCGAAAGTCCGGATTAATGCCGCCGACCTTATCATAAAGGCGGCGGCGCCAGAAGAGAGTCTCCTGGGGGATATAATCCACCAGTTTGATGACATCGCGATCGTGCGGCGGCAGGACCCATCGACCCACCTCACCGCCGCCTTCGTCGATGACAATGCGATGCCCGTAGATTACATCGAGCTCGGGCCGTGTCTCGAACAGGTTCAGGACAAAAGGAATTGTCCCCGGGCAGAGCACGTCATCGGAGTTCAGGTAGGCCATGATGTCGTCGTCTTCGCAATCCATCCGAAGAAAGCCGTTGCGGATAGCATCCGACTGCCCTCCGTCAGGTTCGGACTGCCAGTATTTAAGACGGGATTCGCGCTGGCGGATAACAGAGGCGCTCTCATCCGTCGATCCCCCGTCCATCACGATGTAATCAATTCGGCAATCAGGCTGCTCTAACACACTATCCATGGTTTGGGCCAGAAACGTGCCCTGCTGATAGGATGGCGTCACTACTGTCAGTTTCAAGGCGGGGGGCCGGGGCGAGTCGGGAGGGAATGTGTCATAATTGATCTCGCGTGACGGGTAATGATGAAAATGTCCGAGAGCATCAAGCCTACGGTGCACCGTGCTCCAGATACTCTCGCGCTCGAGCGGTGTTAATCGGTTTCGCCAGACTTCCGCCGGCGGTTCCGTTGCGGACAAATTTAAAAAGCGGTTCCATGCCGCCGCGTCTCTTGCTTCAGCGAAGTCCGGGGCATACCGCTTCCGGAGGGAAATCCATTTGAGACGAAGCGGCCTCCACCATAACCGAGCGCGGCGCAGGATTCCCCTGAAGATCCATAACCAGCGCTCCCTTGGCCAGAAGCTGACACGAAAATCGAACTTCGACAGTTCATTCCAGTCATCCGGACCGTCTGCCGTTTCAGCGATCACAGCGTATCTTGATGCGGACAGCGGAATCCTTCGCGTTAGTCGGAATTTCCAATTCTGATGAGGAGTGGGGCAATCGAAGATGCCGGTATTCAATGGCTTTCCGCCCTTACCGATCGCGATGACACGAATACGTCGATGAAGCTGCGCAGGCTCTGCTCCCAAACTGAATTCGCCGGTGAAGAGATAGGACGCACCGACCATCAGGGGTGTTTTCGGAGTGATTGAGAATTGACAGAGGTTCATTAAATCAACCGCGTGCTTGCGCCTGTCGTAAAGAAACTGCGATCCGGTATTTCCGGGCAATTTCTGACTGGTTGGATCTTCGGTCTCCTCGATTACCTAGTCGAGGGGGTAACCGGCCAATTCCAATACTTCGTTGAACTGGTCCGTGATGAATCCCCGCAAACGGGTGGATTCGAAATTCCTCCAGTCCCCCGGAAGCCCCTGCCGTCCATGGGAGGTATTGTCACGTTCGCCGAGTTCGCGTTTGTAAACCTTCTTAAAACCGCGCCGCTCGATGGCTTCGCTCATGCGGGTGTTGTCGAATTTGACACCAAGACTCCTCAGGAAACCGGGGAGGATTCCGCCACCCGACGCGATGAGGTCTTCGTAGCGAATCACCGGCATTTCTGATTTCAGCCAGCTTTTCTGCATCAGGAGCAGTTTTCTGGAGCCTTTCTCAAAGAGGAAAGCGATGCCATCCTCATCGCTCATTCCCCCGGTTTTATCCCGGAATCTTTGCACATGGGGGAAACCTTCGGTGGTATGGGTGTAACGCAATGAAAAATAAAGGGAGACAAGGCTGTCGCGGATGTCACGGATGACATAAAAAACAATCGAATCTTCGGCACGCTCCAGCTTGAGAAACTCATCATAACTCAAAAAAACTGCGGGGTAGACCGTGCCCTGGCACCATCGATACTCCTCGACTGCTTCTCCGAAGCGCGGGGAAACGGGGTCATCGAATGTGTCACGAAGAATATTGGCGAGCCAGGTTGATCCTGCCTTGGCGTGAGTGACGTGAAAAAGAGCGGGGCGTGACATGCGGAGGAGCGGGGAAATCAATTGAAGGCGGGAATCGCTTTGCCGTCAAACGGCGTTGCGGTGGTTTTTCCGATCATAAAAACGGGTTGCGTTGCTTGTCAGAAGGGAAAGGAGAGGCTAAAAGAGTCCAATGAAACGATCGTTTTTTTTCTTTGGTGCCCTTTTTGGAATGCTCGGCTCTGTTCTTGCGGACGAGAAAGCGGGTGGTTTAAACGTCCTCACCGAAGCGGAAAAAGCGGAGGGCTGGTCCCTGCTCTTCGACGGCAAGGACCTCTCGCAATGGAAGAATTACAAAAAGGACGGCGTCGACGGGAAATGGAAAGTCGCTGACGGCGCTTTCACCCTCACCGAAAAGGGCGGTGGCGACATCCTCACGAAGGAGCAATACGGCGCTTTCGAGATGAAACTCGACTACAACATTTCCAAAGGCGGCAACAGCGGCCTGATGTTCCATGTCCTCGAGACCGAGAAAACACCCTGGATGACCGGGCCTGAGATCCAGATTCAGGATAATGTCGACGGCACCGATCCACAGAAGGCCGGCTGGCTCTACCAGCTCTACGCTCCCGCCGTCGATGCGACCAATCCTGCCGGCGAGTGGAACACCCTCCACATCGTCATCACTCCTGAAAAGTGTGTCCACTATATGAACGGCACCAAATACGTCGAGTATGTCAAGGGCTCGGCCGACTGGGATGCGAAAGTCGCGGCGAGCAAGTTCTCGAAGTTTCTCCAGTTCGGCAAACCGACCAGGGGCCACCTCTGCCTGCAGGACCACGGCAATCTCGTCTCTTTCCGCAACGTGAAAATCAAGTCGCTCGACTAATCATCCCGTCAGTTCCCGGATAACGCGGCCCTCGCTGATGGCGATGGGTCGGCCGATTGGCGTCATCAGTTCGTCTTCGAAATCAATCCCGAGCTGTTTGAAAACGGTCGCGTGGATGTCCTCGACGCGGACTTTCCCGGCGGGTTCCCGACTTTCCCCGGTTGGGTCGGTCTGCCCGAGGGCGAGTCCTCCGCGAAAACCGCCGCCGCCGAGCAGCACGCTGAACCCGTGCGGCCAGTGGTCCCGGCCCTCGGCGAGATTCAGTTTCGGGGTGCGGCCGAATTCCGTCGCGACCATCACGATGGTGTTTTCGTAGAGGTCCCGCTCTTTCAACCGCCCGATGAGTGCGGCGAGAGCCGGATCGAGAATGCCGAGCTGTTTGGCCTGTCCTTCGTGATTGCTGATGTGGGTGTCCCATCCGTTCAGGGTGACCTCGACGCAGCGCACTCCGACCTCGACGAGGCGGACCGCAGCGAGGCAGCTGCGCCCGAAGGGGGTATCACCGAAGGCTTCGCGCTCCGACTTCGGCGCGGCGCTCACGTCAAAAGCGGCGAGTTGGTCCGAGCTCATTAGGCGCCTGGCCCGTTCGATCGAAGAGCGGTGCAGCGTCCGGCTCTTCTCCAGATCAGCGATGCGACCGGTCGCGAAAGACTCTTCGAGCGCCTCGAGTCCGGCGAGCCGACGGGCCTCTTTCACCTCATCGGTGCGCGAGCGGACATCGGGCAACGGCGTGACCGGATCGTAGGCCTGCAAGGCGTCGTATTCAGCCCCGAGGTAACCGCCCCGCGCCGGATTCCGCCCCGGGAGGATGGAAATATGCGAGGGGAGATCAATCTCCGCCTCTTTTCTGTAATGTGCCGGCATCTCGTGGCAGATGACCGCCCCGATCGCCGGATGAACGAGGCCGGGAAAAGGCCGATAGCCCGTTTTTACATTATAGATCGCCCGGGTGTGATCGCCCTCCTTGCTCGTGACGGCGCGGAGAATCGAGAAATCCTGCACCCGCTCCGCCGTGAGCGGCAGTCCTTCGCCGAATTGGATCCCGCGCACCGCTGTGGCTATCGCCTTCGCCCCGTAGGCAATCGCGCTGCCAGGATGCGGATCGAAGGTCTCAAGCTGGCTTGCCCCGCCCTCCATCCAGAGGACGATGACCGACTTCGGCCGGGCGCCCGTTTTCTCCGCCCCGCGGGCTAGCTGTTGCGCGAGCGGCGTGAGCCAGCCAAGGCCGGCGACCGCCGAACTCTTCAGGAGAGCCCGTCGCGTGAAATGATCGCGCCGCCCGCAGGCTCCGTGGGGTGAAAAAGGGGGCGGTGATGAAAAAGGGGACAGGTTCATGGTGTTACCGATTCCAGGAGAATTCCGTCGAGTTGATGAGCGACCAGTAGAGGTCGGCGAGGGCGCGCTCGCGCTCCTTTTTCTTCAGCCCCGCGAGGAGAGGTGCGAAATGCGATCGTTCTTTCTCATTCGGGTAGCGCGAGAGCACCGCCAGAAAAGCCGCGTCGAGGGCGGCGGCGGCGGAGGGCGCAAGGTTCGCGAGGCGGGTCGAACTGTTCATGACCGGATTCGGCTTGGTTCGCTCGTGGACCAGCTTCCCGTTCATGAGGAGGAGCCGCTGGGGGATCGTTCCCGACTCCTCGGCAAACTCGTCCTCGCCCCGGTCGCCGTAGCGTTTCACAAAGTCGCGGGTTTCGCCAAAGCGGCGCAGCTTCTGGAGAATGTGGGTCGAGCCGTCGAGCGCCTGGAGCGTGCCGGCCTGGATGATGCTACCCGCGACCTGTTCCGGTCGCAGGGGAGTGACGGGAAAGGCGGTCCAGGTCGCCTCCTGCTCTGCGGTGACCGGTGCGGCCTCGTCGCCTGAGCGGCTCTCGCGGCGGAACGGATCCGAGCCCGCGATGACGCGGATGAGTCGCTGCACGTCGTAACCGCTTTCAATAAAGCCTTTCGCGAGCTCCTCGAGCCCGGCAGGGAAAGGGCCGTCGAGGGGGATGTCATCGACCGGTTCCGAGAGTGGTCGTCCGAAGAGAAGGGCCCAGGTCCGGTTCGCCGTGACCCGGGCAAAGGCCGTGTTCTCCGGGTGCGTCACCCAGCGGGCGAGTTGTTCGCGGCGCGATCCGCCGTCAGGCGAGAGTCCGGGCGAGTAGGGGACGCGAGGCGTTACCCGGGTGAGGTCTTTTTCCCCGAGGTAGCGGGTCTCGTATTCGATGGCGCTTTTGTCGCGCACCCCGGTGATGCTCGTGTCGGCCTGGGCGAAAAAGGCGGCGAGCTGATGGAAATCCTGCTGCTTCCAGCGGTCGCCGAACTTGTCGTCGTGACACTGCATGCAGTCGAGGCTGACCCCGAGAAAGGCCCGCGAGGTCCGCGCCGCCAGCCTCGTCTCGTCGGGGCCGCCGCCTCCCTGCATGACCGAGACGGTGATGAAATTGGTCTCGGGATGGCTCGTCCAGAGACCCTCCGCCGCGATGAGTTGGCGCACCAGTTCATCGTAGGGACGGTTCGCGGCGAGCTGGTCGCCCAGCCAGGTGACGAGACGCCGCCGCCGGTAGACAAGGAAGGGGCCGGTCTCCACCCCGACAAAGGCTCGCCCGAAACGTTCCGCAAGGTAGTCGGCGAAACGGCGGTCGGCGAAGAGATAGTCGAGCCACGCCTGCACCGGGTCGGCACCGGCGGGGAGCGCCTCGATGCGGCGGATCTCCTCGAGCGAGGGCGGCGCGCCGGTGAGGGCGAGGGACAGGCGCCGCGCAAGGGTGAGCGCATCCGCTTCGGGGACTGACGCGACCCCGGCGGTGGTCTGAGCGAGGGCAAAAGCGGAGTTTACCGCGGCGATCTCGTCGGCGAGCTCCGCAGGCACTGATGACGCGGTCAGCGGAGTGAACGTGGGCTTTTCCAGGTAGCGCAGCAGCCCGATTCCCAGCCCTACCATGATCGCGATCAGGGCAAAGAGCCGGGGGAGGGTGCGGGTGAGAAAGGGGCTCATCGATTCGGGTCCGTGGTTGAAAAGCGGACAATACCACGTTCACTCTGGGGAGACGCGGCGCGGACCGCAGCGGTTACAGGGCGAAGGGTATAAACATGGCAAAAGAACGACTCGATCTGGTGATGCATCGCCGCGGCTTATGTGAATCCCGCGAGATGGCGAAGCGCCTTATCATCGCCGGCGAAGTCCGCGTCGATGGTCACGAGGGCGTCCTCAAGCCCGGGCTCAAGATCGGCGAAGAAGTCGCCATCGAGGTGAAGAGCCGGCCTAAGTTCGTCAGCCGCGGCGGATTCAAAATCGAGAAGGCCCTCGACGAGTTTGCCATCGACGTCACCGGCAGAGTTGTCTTCGACGCCGGAGCCTCGACCGGAGGTTTCACCGACTGTGTCCTTCAGCGCGGAGCCGCCAAGGTCTACGCCTACGATGTCGGGACCAACCAGCTCGCGTGGAAACTGCGCAGCGACGAGCGTGTCATCTCGCAGGAGGGCTTTAACCTGCGCTATCTCGCCGCCTCCGACCTGCCCGAGAGCGTCGATCTCGTCGTCATCGACGTCTCCTTTATCTCGCTGACGCTCATTCTCGGTCCTGTCTTCGAAGTCCTCAAACCCGAGGGCGACATCGTTTGTCTCATCAAGCCGCAGTTCGAGCTCAAGAAAGAGCAGATCGGTAAAGGCGGCATCGTGCGGGACCCGGCTCTGCATGAGGAGGCGGTCGAAAAGATCCGTTCCTTCGTCACCGGCCCGCTCGGAAAAAGCTGGCATGGACTGACCCAGTCGCCTATCAGTGGCACCGACGGTAATATCGAATTTCTTGCATGGCTGAAACACCTCGAATAGGGATCATCGCAAATCCCGACAAGCCCGGGGCGGGCGTTCTCCTCCTCGATCTCGTGAAACGTCTCCGCGACGGCGGACTCACCGTCCTGCTCGAAGAAAGGACCGCCGCCCTCGTGAAGCTCCCCGACGGTGTGCCGCTCGATCAGCTCAGCGACAGGATCGATCTGCTGGTCGTCCTCGGCGGCGACGGCACGATCCTCTGGGTCGTGCGGCAAATGGGGGAAAAGATCAAGCCCATCGCCGCGATCAACACGGGTACCCTCGGGTTCCTTACCTGCGCCACCGCTGAAGAAAGCGGACAACTCGTCGAGGCGCTTGTTTCGGGAGCCTACACCTTCTCCGAACGCCTCCTCCTCGCCGGCGACCTCGAGCGTGAAGGCCGCATCGAGGCGTCTTTTGTGGCGTTGAACGAAGTGACCCTTTGTCGCGCCGTCGCCTCGCGTGTCATCCATGTCGAGGCGCACATCAACGACAAACTCGCGAACCGATACACCGGCGACGGGCTCATCCTTTCGACCCCGACCGGTTCGACCGCCTATTCGCTCTCCGCCGGAGGCCCCCTCGTGCAGCCCGACGCGAACGTTTTTGTTATCACCCCGATCTGTCCGCATTCCCTCGCGAACCGGCCCCTCATCGTCGACGCCTCGAACCGTATCATCTTCGAGTCGCCGAAACAGCGTGATGATCTCTCTCTGCTCGTCGATGGACAGCTCGTCGCCGTGCTCTCCGACAACGCCCGAGTCCACCTCCGTCGCGCCGATTTCAGCCTCACTCTGGTTTCGATGAGCAACCAGGATTTCTACGACGTCCTCCACCAGAAAATGGGCTGGACCGGGACCGCGATTGGCGGGGAGGGGTGAGGTGATTGCTAAAGTGAGCGGATTGGATTTTAGAATTACGGCCAACTCCTAAGAGTGACCCGCATGAACATTCCCATCAGCGAAATAGAAATTGACGGAGGAATTGATGTGGACATAATTTGTCCACATCATGAAAACCGTTACCGTCCGCGATTTGCGCAATTCCTTTTCCATGCTGGAAGCGTGGCTTTCCGAGGGTGAGGACATCTGTATCGAGAAACGCGGGCAGCCGATCGGCTTTCTGACGGCGTGGCGTCCGGGTGTCGTGCCCCGGCCGGCGAAGCCGGACTTTGCGGCTCGGCGGCGCGCTATTTGGGGAGATCGTGTGTTCACCGAAGCGGAAGTGGCAGCGATGCGGGTGGATGAACTCGGAGGCGAAGAAGGATGAGCGGCTTTCCCGACACGTCCTTTCTTTGTGCGGTCTACCGAACCCAGGTCAATTCCGCTCTGGCAGATCAGTATATGGCGGGATTGAGCGGCACGTTGGGGGTTTCCAGCCTTCTCCTGCTGGAGCTCCGGCAATCCGTGCGCCTGCAAACACATCTGAACCTCAATGACCGAACGAAACGCTTCCCGCAAACAGAAGGGCGGCAAATGCTTAACGACCTGCAGATCGATCTGAATTCCGGACTACTTACCATCATTCCGGTGGATTGGTCAGCCGTGCATCAACGGGCTGAAGCACTGAGCAGTGTCCATACTCTCGCCGGTGGTCATCGTCTCGTTGACATCCTTCACGTTGCTACCGCAATTTATCTCGGAGTGACGGAATTCCTCACCTTCGATGCGAACCAGAAAAAAATGGCTGAAGCCGAAGGCCTCGTGGTGCCGCTATGATTTCGACAAGTTCAGATCGAGTTTCTAACACGACTCAACAGGGGCACCTCACCAACCCGCTCCGTTTCACTCAGCCGCGTTTTCCCTCATCAAGCCGTCCGGCGGCGTAGGCGTCGAAAACACGTTTGATCTCGTCACGGACGCGGCGGAAGACGTGCATTTGCTCCTCTTCGCTGCCGGTGGCATGGGCGGGATCGTCGAAGCCCCAGTGATGGCGATTGGCCTGACCGGGAAAAATGGGACAGGCCTGATCGGCGTTTCCGCAGACGGTGATGACCGTCTCGACGTCCTGCTCGAGGAATTCGTCGAGGTGCTTCGAATGATGGGCGCTGATGTCGAGGCCGATCTCTTCCATCGCCCGGATCGCGAGCGGGTGGACGTAGCCGGCCGGTTTTGATCCGGCGCTGGCGACGGTGTAGCGATCACCGAGGGCAGCCCGCAGGATGCCTTCGGCGAGGTGCGAGCGGCAGGAATTGCCGGTGCAGAGAATGAGAATGGTGGGAGTCGTCATGGTGGAAAGGGAAGATTATTTACTGAACCAGCCGCGGGTGCGCTGGCAGACTTTTACGAGAAATAGCATCAGCGGCACTTCGATGAGAACACCGACGACGGTGGCGAGGGCGGCACCCGAGCTGAGCCCGAAGAGCATCACCGCAGTCGCGATGGCAACTTCGAAGTGGTTCGAGGCCCCGATCATGGCCGAGGGAGCGGCGTCTTCGTAGGAAAATTTGAGCCATTTCGCGATGCCGTAGGTGAGCGCAAAAATCAGGACGGTCTGGATCGTCAAAGGAATCGCGATCCAGAGAATCGTAAGCGGATTGGCGAGGATGGTCTCGCCTTTGAAGCTGAAAAGCAGCACAAGCGTGGCGAGGAGCGCGCTGATGGAAACGGGCGTGAGGAAATGGAGGAACTTGTCCCGGAACCATTCGGGGCCTTTCGTCTTCATGATCCACTTCCGCGAGTAGTAGCCCGCCACGAGCGGCAGCGCGACGTAGATCCCGACGGAGAGCAGGAGCGCCTGCCATGGCACGGGCATCTGATTCACCCCGAGGAGCCACCCGCCGAGAAGTCCGTAAAGAAAGAGCATCGTGAGCGAATTGATCGCGACCATGACGAGGGTGAGTCCCTGATTGCCCCTCGCGAGGTGACCCCAGACGAGGACCATCGCGGTGCAGGGGGCGATGCCGAGAAGGATCGCGCCGGCGATGTAGGAGCGATAAAGTTCGACCTCTGAGCCGTCTTTGACGATCTCGGTGCCGGGGAGGTAGTCTTTGAACCAGACGCCGAGGAAGAGAGTCGCGATCGCGAACATGGAGAAGGGCTTGATGCCCCAGTTTACGAAGAGGGTGAGCAGGACCGGCTTGGGATTGCGTCCGGCTTTGACGACTTCGCCGAAGTCGATCTTCACCATGATGGGATACATCATGAAAAAGAGACAGATGGCGATGGGGATGGAGACGACGGGCGCGCCGTTCACGGTGATGGCCATGCCGTCGAGGGCCTGGGCGAGACCGGGCGCGAGCTTGCCGAGGGCGATCCCGCCGATGATGCAGAGTCCCACCCAGAGCGTGAGGTGGCGTTCGAAGACGTTCATGGATTTGCTTTCTTGGCTCATGGGAAAAGGCATCTGGCGTTATCCTCTGGCGCGCTGCGCGGCATTCATCGCAAAGGCGCGGAGCTGGGTCGCGGAGGAGCCACCGGAAGAGCGTTCGACTTCGCGTCCGGCGACAAAGACGGCGAAGGTCGGGATGGAGCGTATCCCCATGTTCCCCGCGATGATCGGCTGCGCTTCGGTGTTCACCTTGGCGACGATGAGTTCTCCGGCGGCGAGAGCGGCGAGCTTCGTCACCTCGGGCGCGACCATGAGGCAGGGGCCGCACCAGGGAGCCCAGAAATCAACGAGGAGCGGCAGGGAAGCCCCGCTGACGAGGGCGGCGAACGATGCAGGTGAATCGATTTCGATGGGGAGCGAAGGGAGGGGAAGGGCCGCCTTGCAGCTCCCGCACTTTCCTTTCAGATGGAGTCGGGCAAAGGGAATGCGATTGGCCTGCTGACATTGCGGACAGGCGAGGTGGACGCCCTTTTCATCGGCGTGGAGATGATCAGTGCTCATGTCAGGGTGGTGTGGAAAGAGGAGGTAGCGAGTCGGGCGAGGGCCTCCAGACCAACCGGTTCCTGCGCCTGCCAGGGAAGCCAGGCGGTGCGGGCGGCGTAGTTGCCGGCGACTTCGGTGAGGTAACGATGCTCGGATTGCTCGCGGCGCTGCAGGAGGGGATCGCACGAGCCGCAACCGAGCAGGCTCTGATTGATGACCCAGGCGAACGGTTCGATGCGGGCGCGGCGCAGGTCCTCCTGCAACTCCGCCGCTTCGTGCACGGGCGTGGCCTCGGGCAGGGTGACGAGGAGGATGCGGGTGTAAGCCGGATCGCGAAGTCGCTCGAGCAGTCGCAGGACGGACTCGGGCTGGGAACTGCGCGCCTGACGCTCTAACTCGCGCTGGTAGGCCTCGCTCGCGTCGAGGAGGAGCAGGGTATGCCCGGTCGGGGCGGTATCAAGGACGACAAAGCCGTCTTTACCCCGATCCACTTCACGGGCGAAGGCGCGGAAAACGGCGATTTCTTCGGTGCACGGCGAGCGCAGGTCTTCCTCGAGGAGGGCGCGGGCGGCCTCGTCCAGCATCGGGCCCTGGGCGCTCATTACTTCGGTCTGATAGGCGGCGGTCTCGGCGGCTGGATCGATGCGGCTGAGGGTGAGGTTTTCCAATTTCCCGTCGAGGGTCTGGGCGAGGTGCGCGGCCGGATCGGTCGTGCTGAGGTGGACGGCATGGCCGCGTTTCGCGAGGGTCACGGCAATGGCGGCGGCGACGGTGGTTTTTCCGACTCCGCCTTTGCCCATCGTCATGACAACGCCGCTGCCACGGGATTCGATGGAGGCGATGAGGCCTTCGAGACTCTCCATGCCGGGTGCCGACCAGTCGGCGGGGGCGGGAAGGTCATTTTCTCCGGCAGCGTTTCCGTCGAGGAGGACCCGCAGTCCGTCGAGTCCGAGAATATTGACGGGGCGCAGCGGTACCGCAAAGGTCGCCAGGCTCCTGACAAAGGCGGAAGCTCCGGCAAGGGCGGCGGTGCCGCGCCGCTCCATCGCGAGAGCGGTTTCGTCATCGGGGCAGAGGGTTTCAAAAAGGCCGTTGATGATGAGTAACTGATTGCAGACACCCAGCTCGCGGAGTTCACGTGAGGTTCGCTCGGCCTCGTTCAGGGACGCTCGCTGCGGGCGGCTCACGAGCAGGAGCGTCGTGGTGGAGGCATCGGCGAGAGTGTGGACGGTCGCTTCGTAGACGGCCCGCTGCTTTTTCAATCCGGCGAGAGGACCGAGGCAGGAGGTGCCGCCGCTGCTCGCCTCGAGGAATTGATCCCAGGCTTTCGCGAGGCTCATAAGGCGCAGGGTGTGGCCCGTGGGAGCGGTGTCGAAGACGACATGGTCGTAGTCACGGGCGGCGGCGGCATCGCCAATAAGGCCCGAAAATTCGTCAAAGGCCGCGATCTCGACGGTGCAGGAGCCGGAGAGCTGCTCCTCCATGCTGCGCAGGGCGGACTCGGGCAGCAATCCGCGCATCGGGCCGATGAGTCGCTCGCGGTAGGCGGCGGCGGCCGCTGTCGGATTAATGTTCAACGCGTCGAGACCGGGAGCGCCGGGGACGGGAGTGGGGGCATTCGTAAGCCGGGTCTCGAGCACTTCGTCCAGGTTCGAGGCGGGGTCGGTGCTGACGAGGAGAACACGCCGGCCTGACCCGGCAAGCTTCAAAGCGGTGGCACAGGAGAGTGATGTCTTTCCCACTCCGCCTTTTCCGGTGAAGAAAAGGAATCGCGTCGCCGTGGCCGGATCGACGCTGTAGGGCGGCAGGCTCATGAGGAAACCTTCGCCACACCCTTCGCGGCAGCATACCAGGCGGGGCGGTCCTCGCGGGCGGGGTAGCGCCCCTTCGAATGGAGTTCACCATCCCAGAAAAGGAACGGTAGAGACTCGGCTCCGTCGCTTTCGAGGAGGGCTTTCACGGCGGGATTCTCCACAAAGGCCATGGGTTGCTGGCTCAGATTAAATCGTTCCACTTTGATTCCGTTGGACTCGAACATCGAGAGCATCGTCGCAAAGCTGATGAGGTCGGGATCGATAGCGGTGCCGCAGATGCCGGTCGAGCAGCACATGGGCGGGTCGTAGACCTGAATGGTTTTCATGGGTAGGGGAGCTATGCTAATTTACTTGGCGAAACAGCCAAGTAAAGAGGGGAATGCAAACTTTTTCCAGGGATCTCCATGTCTATTTTTTTCCGTTAGTCCTGCGGACGGGCGCGAGTGAATCGACGCACTCGAAGAAGCTGAGGAGACAGGGGCAGCGGAGCCGATAATAGACATTCTGTCCGCGCTTTTCCATTTCGAGGAGACCCGCTTCGCGCATCACGGTGAGGTGCTTCGAAACGGTCGAGAGATCGCTCCCGACGAGCTCGCGCAGGTCGCAGACGCATTGTTCGCCGGCCTGGAGTGCCTCTGCGATGATGAGCCGCGACGGATGAGCGAGCGCCTTGATGACAGCGACACGGCGATCGGTTCGGTCCTGGGAGCGGGCGGGCATCGGTGATCTCAACTTTTACGGCTCAGCGCTTCGCCCGCGACGATCACGGGGAATCCTTCGCGGATCGGGTAGGCATGCGACCCGTCGTCGGTGACGAGGACCGCTTCAAACAGCTCGGGGGACGTCCAGACGGCCGACTCGGACCCGGCGGCAAGGCGGAGCGGCTTTTTGGTCGCGGGGCAGACGAGCAGGGAGAGGACCTCCTCTGAGAGCGAGAGCTTCATTTAGTAATGCGGCACGGAAGGATCGATCTCGGCCGACCAGGCGTTGATACCACCTTTGACGTGGCAGACGTTTTTAAAGCCGGCCTCAAGGAGCATTTGAAGGGCCTTGGCGCTGCGCCCGCCGGCTTTGCAGTGAATGATCGTCTCGGCGGCGGCGTCGAGCTCATCGAGCCGGGCCGGCAGTTCACCGAGCGGAATGACGACGGAACCGGGCAGGCAGCAGACCGCGATCTCGGCGGGCTCACGCACGTCGAGGAGGACAAAGTGTCTTTCCTCCTCCATGCGGGTTTTCAGCTGGTGGACGTCGATCTCGGGGAGGGCGGGGGGCTGGCTCATGTCGCAGGCGAAAGTGATGTCGTGGAGTTCGGTGACCGTCGGATCATCGCCGCAAACGACGCATTGCAGATCACGACGTAACTTGATCTCGCGAAAGCGGAATGCAAGCGCATCGAAGTGGATGAGACGCCCGATGAGCGGTTCGCCGATCCCGAGGATGAGCTTGATCGCCTCGTTCGCCTGGAGACAGCCGATGATGCCGGGCAGCACCCCGAGGACACCGCCTTCGGCACAACTAGGGACCTGGCCTGGCTGAGGCGGATTGGGGAAAAGACAGCGGTAGCAGGGACCGCCGAGATGGGGGGCGAAAACGGAGACCTGACCCTCAAAGCGATAGATGGAGCCGTAGATGTTTGGCTTTTTTGTCAGGACGGCGAGGTCATTGGAGAGATAACGGGTTTCAAAATTGTCGGTCCCGTCGATGATGATATCATAGGGATCGGCAATCCCGGCGGCGTTCGCGCTCGTGAGGCGCGTCTCGTAAGTGGTGACCCTGACGCCGGGATTGATCGCGGCGAGTCGTTCGACGGCGGAGTCAGTTTTTAACTTCCCGATATCCGCCGTATCGTGGAGTAGTTGTCGCTGCAGGTTCGACGCATCGACGCGGTCAAAGTCGACGATGCCGATTTCCCCGACTCCGGCTGCCGCGAGATACATCGTCACCGGCGAGCCGAGTCCGCCCGCGCCGATGCAGAGGACCTTTGCCGCTCTCAAGCGCCGCTGGCCGTCCAGGCCGACATCAGGGATGGTCAGATGCCTCGCATATCGCCCGCGCTCGACCGGAGAGAGGTCGACTTCCGTGAATCGGTGGGAGGAAATGATGGATTCCATGCGAAGTCGGAGCGAAAAAGAGAAAAATAGACGAATAAGTTCGGGTCTTTCGCTCTACATGGCAAATAGCAAACCGACAAATGCTACTTGCGAAACGTAAGCGTTTCCGACTACAACCGTTCAAAATCTTCTCATGAAACGATCCATCAAGACTCTCCTCCACACTCTCGCCGTTGCGGGCTCACTCTCTCTTGGCGTGGACGCCTGCGCCGACAATATCAAATTTGCCGACCTCGAAAAGAAGATCGCCCTCGATAAGTCGCCGGTCGCTCCCGAAGGCGGCGCGGTGGCGTCTTATGCCCCGGCCCTGAAAAAGGTGATGCCGGCGGTGGTGACGATTTTCTCGTCCAAGTCAGTCACGCAAACCCGCAACCCCCAGCAGGAGGAGTTGTTCCGCCGCATGTTCCCCGATATCCCGGAGGATTTTTTCGAGAAACACCGGGGGCAGGAGGGAGGTCCCGGGGGCAAGGAACAGGGTCTCGGCTCGGGTGTTGTGATTTCACCAGATGGCTACATCCTGACGAACAACCATGTCGTCGGTGATGCCGATGAGATCAAAGTGACTCTCTCCGCGAATAAACGCGAATATGCCGGCACGGTGATCGGTGCGGACCCTCAAACAGACGTGGCTCTGATCAAGATCGAGGCAACTGGCCTTCCTTTTATCACGATAGGGGACAGTTCGGCGCTGCAGATCGGTGATATCGCCATGGCAGTGGGAAATCCCCTTGGCCTTGAGCAGACCGCCACCCTGGGGATCATCAGTGCGGTGGGCCGGAGCGATGTGAACATCCTCGAGAACGGGTATGAAAGTTTTATCCAGACCGACGCCGCGATCAACCGGGGTAATTCGGGCGGGGCTCTCGTTGATGCGGCGGGTCGTCTCATCGGTATTCCCACGGCGATTCAGTCGAACTTCTCGGGAGGCAATATCGGGATTGGGTTTGCGATCCCCTCGAACATGGCGCTCAATATCGTGCAGCGCCTTCTCGACGGTGGTGGGGTCGTGAAACGCGGTTTCCTCGGGGTCTTCCTCCGGGAACTTGACCCCAATATGGCGAAAGCCCTCGGTCGCGACGATCAGAGCGGCGTCCTTGTGGCGGAAGTGGGCGATAAAACCCCCGCTGAAGCGTCGGGCATGAAGCCCGGCGATCTCATCGTCGGATACGACGGCAAGCCGGTTCAGAGCATGCAGCAGCTGCGTCTTGATATCAGTAACACGGCCCCCGAAACCGAGGTTGTCTTCAACCTCATCCGCAAGGGGCAGGAAACCGATCTCACGGTCAAGCTTGGCGATCTCGACGACAACAAGCTTGCTGCAGGCGGGGCTCCCGCCCGCCCCGGTTCTCCGAAAGCTGAGGAGCTTGTCGAAGGAGTTATCGTGGCTGATCTTGATGATGAATCGCGCTCCAGCCTGCAGCTTGACGGGTCCGTTCAGGGGATCCTTGTGAAAAGCGTTAAAGACAATGTCCCGGCCGCCGAAGCGGGGTTGCGCCCCGGGATGATCATTACCCAGGTCGATCAGACTGAGGTGAAATCCGCCGGCGAAGCCTACAAAATCGTTGAAGGTTTCGAGGGAGATGTGCTTCTGCTACAGGTCTACCTCGCGGGGCGTCGGGACATTCTTGCGGTTCCCCTGGTGAAGTAAAAGGTCTCCTGAATCGGCCGGCGAAGGGAGGGAAAGGGCGTCCGGGAGGGCGCCTTTTTTTCCTCCCGGTTTGACTCACCCGCTCCCCGACCCGGGAATACCTCGGCGGGCGACGCGCGACGGGAGGGCTAGCCCCGGATGGCCATTCGGGCTAGTCCGGGGTGCCGGATTTCGGGTCCTCCGCGAGGAGGGATCCGAGAAAGGGAAAAAGCTGCTTTTTGCGACTTACGACGCCTTTCAGCACAAAAAGGTGCGAATCCTTTTTCGGGTAGCCGATTTTTTGCCGGATCTCGACGGGAGCCTCGATGAGAAGGATACTGTCGTTCAGCGTGATGTCCGTGATCATGAGACAGGCGAGATCGAGATTTTGCTCTCTGATGAGTTTTCGCAATTCGTCCTGGAGCGCTTCGCGGGCGGGCCAAAAGTAATCAAAGCCAATTTCTTCGACCTGGGAGATACTGATGCGGTAGCCGCTCTCTTCGAACTCCTTGCGGTCGGATCCCACCGCATCCGCGATGTTACTACCGCGAAGAACGGATCCGGCCGAAAAGAAATCTTCTTTGAATTTCGCCACATCGATGCCGGCGAGCCCGCTGGCCCATTCCAGAACAGAGCGGTCTTCCTCAGTCGTCGTAGGAGAGGTGAGATTGAGCGTGTCCGAGATGATCCCGGCGCAGATGCAGATCGCGATGCTGCGCGAGGGCTCGATCTGGTAGCCGCGGAAAGCGCTTCCGACAATGGTGCAGGTTGAGCCGACCGTTTTGTTGATGAACTGGATCGGCTCCTTCGTGACGAGGTTCCCGCTGAGACGGTGATGATCGAGCACCTCGATGATGTCGGCTTCCTCCGCTCCCGTGACAGCCTGGGAGAATTCGTTATGATCGACGAGAATAAGGCGCGGACGTTCCGGATTGACGAGGTCGGCCCGGGAAAAGACTCCGATGAGCCGGGTTGTTTCCGGATCGCAGACAGGGAAGAGGACCTGGTGGCGATTGGACTTGAGTTTTTCCTTGATCGTCTGGAGCTTGGTTTCGGGAGTAAAGGATAAAAATTCGGTCGAGACGGCGCTGTGGATCGAGCGTGCCCCGCGGATAAGTTGCGTCGTCGAGGCGGTGTCCCGATCTGTCACGAGAATGGAAGTCCCGTTTTTCCCGGCCGCGTGAATGATCGCTTCGGAGGGGCGAAATCCGCTGGTGATAACCAGGCAGCGCACTCCCGCCTCAACCGCGTGGAGTTGCACTCCGACCCGGTCTCCGGTAATGATGAGGAGCTGGTCCTTGGGTAAAAGGCTGATACGTTCCTGCATGACCGGTTCGGATGACCCCGCGACCATCATGAGAAAGTTCTGCTCGTCCGAGCTGTTCCCGGAAAGATGCACCACATCGGCCTCGAGGATCCGGGCTACATTGTCGGTCGAGGTAGTCACCTGCCTCGCAAAATCGCCTTTTTCGCTCTCCGGGATGAGCAGGGCGAGGAGGTCCTGCAGGGCGAGCATCCCTGTGAGAATACCCTCGCCATTGGTTACGGGAAGGCTCCGGTAACTGTGGGCCGCCATCTCGCGATACGCTTCAATGACCGAGTCCGTAGCCTTCGCGGTGGAGACCTCGCGCCGACAGATGTCGCCGGCCCGGAGGTTCACATCGCTCATCAGGCGAGGGCGCACCACTCCGGCCATCTGGAGAACCCACTCGGTGCGGGCATTAGGCGGGCCGCAGCAGGCCGCGATTGCTTCGGGAATCCGCGTCTGCCTCAGGAGATCGGCGTAAGCGAGCGCCGAGCAGATGGCGTCGGTGTCGGGATTCTTGTGGCCCATGACCCAGGTCGGGCGGGCGGTTTTGGGCTGGGCAGGGCGGGGATTACTCACCCGCCTATAATCCGCCATCCTGAAGGACTTTCGACTAAAAAGTGGTGGGATCGCCGGGTCTGATACAAGAGAAGCCGCGCGCGACTCAGGCGAATGGATGCCCAATCTGAAATCACGGCACCAAAGACGGTGTCTTATGCGGCATTTTGAACGGCTCCGAACGGGCGCAACGGTCAACCTCGTAAAGCAGGATCAGGAGTCATGGCGGGCGGAAATTCCTGTCCGCTGATGTCGCTGACTTTAGTCTGGAGGCCTTCGTGCAGAGAGCAATGCCCGCGCCGCTTAGGCATCAGGCGAAATAATCTGGTTCGTTCCCCGGTTTCCACTTGATGTTGCAACCGCTGCTCGGGTACCACGGTTCCTGAGTGCCTTTGCCGGAAAGGAGATCCCCAACCGCAGTGGCGAGGTCGGAACCGGTCGGGGATTCGCCTTTTCCGGGACGGGAATCGTCGAACTGTCCCGCGTAAGCGAGGCGCCCTGCCCCGTCAAAAAGGTAAAAATCAGGCGTGCAGGCGGCGGCATAGGCCAGGGCCACTTCCTGGGACTCATCGTAGAGGTAGGGGAAATCCCAGCCGCTCGCCCGGGCAAAGGCTGCCATCTTTTCCGGCGCGTCGGCGGGGTAGCGGGCGGTGTCGTTTGCGTTGATCGCGACCGTCGCGATGCCATCTGCCGCGACACGGTCGGCGAAACTCCCGAAAGCCTCCGCGAGATGAATGACAAAGGGACAGTGATTGCAGACGAAGGCGACGAGGAGCCCTTTTTTGCCCTCGAGCAACCCGGCGAGCGAATGGGAACGACCGTCGGGATCAGGGAGAGAGAAGTCCGGCGCGGGCGATCCGGGCTTCAGGAAAAAGGTCGAGGGGACTTCAGCCATGGAGAGGGTGGGGGAATGACTCAGAATAATTAACGAATGTAAATCTTTTCGACTGCGGGTTGACAAGGTAGCGGATCGCGCCTAAAAGTCCCGCTCTTTTTCCAACTCCCAAATTCGACGCTGAGATGGCTACTGTAGAAGTGATTTTAAAACAAAAGATCGAGGGACTCGGCGCAGAAGCTGATGTCGTCAAAGTGAAGCGTGGTTTCGCGCGCAACTTCCTCCTTCCCCAGGACCGTGCCTACGAAGCGACGAAAGCGAATCTTCGCCACGTCAAGCGCCTTCAGGAAGTCCGCGCCAAGCGCGAGGCCGACGAGATGGCCGAAGCGGAGAACGCCGCGGGCAAGCTCAAGAAGCTCCGTCTTTCTATCGAGCTCTCCCTCGGGCAGGGCGGCAAGGCCTTCGGTTCCGTGACTACCGCCGACATCGCCGCGCTCATTAACGAGAAGAGCAAGCTCAACATCGACCGCCACCAGCTCGTCCTTGAGGCACCGATCAAGACGCTCGGCAGCTACGATATCCCCGTGAAGCTTCACCCCTCGGTCGAGGCTTCCGTAACGGTTCGTGTCGTCTCGCCGGACGGCGAAGGTGCCGGGTCTGACGAAGACTGAGCAAAGCATTGAAAAAAGGCGATTCCTCACGAATCGCTTTGCGAAAGTCGGGCGGGTTGCTTACATAGCAGGCCCGCCCTTTTTGCGTTTGTGTAAAAAGGGGCGGCCCCGTCCCGATCCCTCA
>DIVG01000020.1:0-24891 GCA_002422425.1 Akkermansiaceae bacterium UBA6138
AACAGTATTTATTCGTATGACCGTCCGAAGTGATATCAGTTCGACGGTCGAACCCGAGAATACGTAAATAACCCCGTCCTGACAAGGAATATTCGGATAAAGGTGCGCATATCAGAGTGCCGAAGAGGGCGGGAATTTGGCCTGGGTTCCCTCCCTGATATCACGGCCTCAGAAGCCCTGACCCGTGGATGAGCGGCGAATGACTGCGAGGGGGGGCCGTGGGCGTTTTTTAAGAAATTTGTTCTTCCGAACACTTTTTTGGTTGACTCCCGGAAAAGAACTGTTTTTTTGGACACTATGAGCACGACCGAAACTCAAAAGAAGGCGCGTTGGTGTTGGCGGAAGGATCTCGCGGCCTTCCGCGGATTGACCGACCGGGAGCGAACCGGATTCCTCCTTGTCCTGGAGTGGTTTGAAAACTTCAGATTGCGTCACGAGCTTTCAGCTGGGCGCGAGGCGGCAAAGTCTTTCTGGCGTTGCGAGGTGCTCGGCAAGGACCGCCAGCGGGAACCCTGGCAACTTGAGCAATGGGAAGACGCCATCAAATGGTATTTGGCCTGGCTCGACGCCTGTGCCGAGGAAGGCGGCGATCACCGCAGCCTGCGCGAGCGGGTCCGGGCGGCGGTGAATTCCGCCTGTTCGCGGCGCGGCCACGCGCCCCGGACCAAGGATACCTACGGACGCTGGGCCGCGCGATACGCGGGTTTTGCGGGCGACGAGCGCGAAGTGATGCGCGAGGAAACCGCGACGCGTTTTCTCACGTCGGTGGTGGACGACGAGGATTGTGCCTACAGCACTCAAAAACAGGCGCTCAACGCCTTGGCCTTCTTCTTCAAACACGTTCTGGGTCAAGAGGAACCGGTCTTCAACGTAAGGCTGAAAAAGACCGGAGCGCGCGTGCCGGTGGTGCTTTCACAGGTTGAGACCCAGCGGCTTTTCGGGGCCTTGGAGAATCCCGATCCGGGCCCGGATCCAGCTTTGGCCACAGCGACGGCGTCCGAGTTATTGCCAAAAGACGTGCCAACTCCGAAAAAACACAACGCTCGATACGGCTTGGTCGCCCGCTTGCAGTATGGCGCGGGACTGCGCCTTTCGGAGGTGGTAAGGTTGCGGGTGAAGGATATCGATCTTGATCGCGGTACCGTGACGGTGCGGCTGGGCAAGGGCGACAAGGATCGAATGTCCGTGCTCCCGAAACGCCTTCGTGGAGAACTTGCTGAGCAAATCGAACGGGCTAGGGCGCTTTGGGAACAGGACCAGAGGGACGGCGTGGCGGGCGTCTACATTCCCGGTGCCCTGGCGCGGAAGTTCCGCAAAGCCGCGGAGTCGTTTGATTGGTTTTGGATCTTCCCGGCGAAGCAGCCATCGGTCGATCCGGAAAGCGGCCTCCGGCGCCGTCATCACCTCCACGGGAAGGTCTACAACGAAGCGATCAAACGCGCGGCGGTGGAGGCGCGGATCGAGAAGCGGGTGACGAGCCACGCGCTGCGTCATTCCTTTGCCACGCACCTGCTCGAAGCGGGGACCGATCTGCGAACTATCCAGGAGATCCTCGGCCACGAAGACATCACCACGACCGAGATCTACCTGCACGTGGCGACGGGGGCGAACGGGCTCGGGGTGGTGAGTCCGCTGGATCAGTTCCCGGCCGCCCCGCCTTGCGCGGTCCATTCGCTCACGCTTATGGCCACAGCGGCGGCGTGAGGCGTCGGAGGATTCTCCATTAGCCGCGAGCGGCGTAGCGTGTCAGCCTTTCCTCGGAGGTCGAATCCGCACACGAATGGGGTGAACTTTGCTCGGTGCGGACGGCGATGGTCGTGTACCGTTTCACAATCGCCGCAATCCCCGGATCCATTTCGTGTCGGCAATCGAAGCGGAGCGTATATCGATGCCGGCGGCAGTGGATTGATGCGTTTCAACACGAATGGCCGAACCCCCACCGACCCTGGGCCTTCGGCGGGAAGGGAGTCGAGAAGATGAGGGCGATTTTCTTACCGCTTTCCGCACGGAATAGCGCTGAAACGCTCCTGCCGCCTTCCGAAGGGGTCCGGATAGGCCACGCGTTCAATGCTCGTTGGAGGCCGCGTGAAGCCGAGGGGTTTTTATCGATCAAGCAAGCCCGAAGCGACTCACAAAGCTCTGCGGATCCCGGCATTAAATGTTCACTTGAGCAAAAACTCCCTCAACTCACTCCGCCATCAGTTCCTTCACCCGTGGCTCTCTCTTTCAGCACCTTCACGATCTCAGTGACTCCGGTGGCGGTCTCCCCGGCGGTGCTGGAATAGACCGCGTCGCCGTGTTCGACCATGGGGCGGCCCCGGTGTCCGGTGTTGTTGGTGCCTATCATCAAGACGACTCATGAAGCAACGAGGATCGGACCTCTCTACTTTGGTGGAATCGGATTACGGAATCAAAACCAGTGAGCCTGCGCCGCCGACAACGCGTTCTGATGGGATTCCCGAATCGAAGGTAGCGAAAAAGATCCTGTTTTTCGCGGCAAGTCCCAGCAGATAGATATCAGTAACCTGTTTCGGGCCTATCCCTGCGAGGGAATGGAAAACGGTGGGATCATCAATGCTAACAGTATCACCAATGAAGCGATGACATGACATTCCCCGTATCACCCGCAACTCTTCGAGAGCCGCTTCCGGCGAACCCGGGCCCTTGGGATAGGACGGATGACCGAAAATCCTAACAAACCCGTTTTCAATGAGCGGGCAGGTAACTAGATCCACGCCCCTACGGGCATCCAGCCATTGCCGCGCCCGGAGATGATGCTCGTGCCGAGGGTCGATTCGCGCGATAAGCACGTTAAGATCGAGTAGAAAGGCCATGAATCAGACTCCCTCGGACTCTCGCAGTTCATTGACGAGAGTGGTTGAGACAACCGTGGTGTCATCGGAAGCCGTCCGGAGAACGGGCCAGCCGCTTTCGTCCACACGGAAGCGTTGCTGACCGGATTCGACGGCGTTACCACGCAATTCACGCTCCAGCGCTCGTGTGAAAAGCGTCTTCAGGGAGACCCGTCGCCTCAGCGCTACTGCCTTTGCCTCTGCAAACAACTCGTCGGGAAGCTCCACCGTAGTTTTCATATGGGAAACCGTACGGGTTTATGGGCCACTGTCAAATGGGCATGTCAGACAGACTACTCCGAACTTCGGAACTCTCACGAGATCGGTGCCCCCCATTGTCCGGCCTCGGAGAGGCCAGCTACAGGACGCCACCCGGGAGCCGAACGGGAGTTCGGGGCCTGCATTGGTTGAGCCCGCCCCCTCATTGCTTCACCCACCGCTTCGACTTGAACTCGAACCTCGGGAGCGACCCTTCTTCCACGACCCGCACGGGAATCCGCAGAGTGAACGCATCCGCCAACTCGCGCTGGACCCGCTCGGCGAGATCAGGTCGGGCCTTTCCGTCCGCTTCGATGCTGACCTCAAGTTCGGCCATTGACTGGCGGGTCGTCTGGATGACCTGAAATTCGATTACCTCGGGAAACCCGCGGATGATTTTCTCCACGGCGGTGGGGTAAACATTGACCCCGCGAATCACGACCATCTCGTCGACCCGCCCGAGGACTCCGCCCTCGAGGCAGAAGATCGGTTCGTCTCCGCCGGGAGCCTTGAAAAACGTTTTCTCGACGAGGTCGCCGGTCCGGTAGCGCAGGAGCGGGGAGGCGGTGCGGGTCAGAGTGGTGAGAACGAGTTCCCCTCGCTGGCCCGGCGCAACCTCGCGGTGGGTCTCCCGATCGATGATTTCGGCGTAGTAGGCCTCTTCGATGACGCAGAGGCTTAACGGCTTCTCAGGGTGCTCGTAGGTAACGGGACCGGTCTCGGTCATGCCGTGATGGTCGAAAATACGGGCGCCTTTCCACAATTCGGAGAGTCGCTCGCGCACTTCCGGGATGCTGCCTCCGGGCTCGCCCGCGACGATGATCTTTGAGAGCCGGTAGGCCGCTGTCTCGTCGTTGTGGTGCGAGGCGAAGAGCTCGCCGAGCCGCATCGCATAGGTCGGAGTGCAGCAGAGAACCTCAACCTCGTGTGCGACCATGGCCTGGAGCCGTGCCTTGCTGCTGAGACCGCCGCCGGGGATGGAGAGATTCCCCCGCCGCGTCGCCGACTCGAAGGCGGTCCAGAATCCAAGAAAAGGACCGAAGGAAAAAGCGAAGAAAATTTTGTCCGGGGGCGCGACTCCGGCGGCCTCGTAGACGCGGTCCCAGCAGTCGAGCATCGCTGCCCAGCTCTCCGCCGTGTCGAGTGAGGGGAGCGGGCCGCGCGTCGTGCCGCTGCTCTGGCAGTAGCGGGAATAGCGCTCGAAGGGATAGGTCAGATTCGATCCGTAGGGGGGGAACTCCTCGCGATCCCAGACGAGGTCCATCTTCGAGGTGAAGGGCATCTGCGCCGAGAAGGCGGCGAGAGTGACCGGTCCGGAGCCGAGACCCGCTTTCCCGAGCCGCTCGCGGTAAAAGGCGTTGCCGGCGCGCAGCTCGTCGAGGAGAGCGCCGAGGCGCTCTGTCTGGACGGCTTCGATACGACTGCGATCAGGCATGGCGGGCGGGAGTGGTTCGCCTGACCGGAGCCGATCAGAGGCGCGGCGAATCGGACGGTGAGGACGGCTCGACGACTGCGACTTTGTCCGCCGGTTTGGCCGGGGCGGCGTGGACGGGCTTGAACTTGGTCACGAGGTAACCGCCGGCGGCCGCCATGAAGAGGCCGAGGATGAAGGGCCAGCGAATCTTACCCCAATCCTGGGCCATCGAGATGGAGACGATCGCGTTGACGATGGGAGCCCCCGCAAAGATGATGGCCATGACCACGCCGGGAGCGTTTTGGATCTTTGCCGAGAGGGCGGCGCCGAGGGCGAGAAGAACGAAAAACGCCCCGATCGCCCCGAGGATGCCGGCGAAGAGTGAGAGCCAGAGGCCCTTGGCGGGGAAGCTCCAGTCCGTCCCCTTGAACATCAGCATCGCGATAGGCGCGAGCACGGCGGTGAGGAAGTAGGCGACCCCGACAAAGAGAAAGGCTTTGTAGCGACCGTTCACGGGATCGGCCATTCCGATCTGGCCCATGTGTAGGAAGATGCCGTAGAGGCCCCAGGTCACAACGGTGCCGAGGGCGAAGACTAGCCAGGAATAACTGCTCATGGGATCCATCAGGAATATAGTATTTGAAAAAAGAGAGGTTCAAGCGCTGATCGCGCCCTCCGGCGCAACTTCCAGTTTTTCGCGCCATTCATCGGGGATCGCAACCGCTTTCATGCGCCGCGTTTCCGCGTCGAAGGAGACACATACCACCGTAAATCGGCCGGTCGCGGCGATGACGCGCCGGGCGGGCGAGTCGGGGTTCTTCCAGAACTGAAAAAAATACTTCACGCTCTTGGAGCGAATTTCCTCAACGAGGATCTCGATCTCCACCTCCTCTTCAAAATGGAGCGGTAGCCTGAAGTCCGCCGAGGCCTGGACGCGTGGCCATCCGACGTGGGGCCCGTCGCCCCCGGTGCCGTGTTGGAAGGGATGCACCGAGAAGCCGAGCGAACGGTAAAAGGCATGTTCGGCCACCTCCATGAAGCGGAAGAAATTCGAGAAATGCATGATCCCCGCCACATCCGTGTCAGCAAACTCGACCCGGCGGCGATAGAGAAAACGATAAGCCATGGGCTGAACTTGGCGGAGGCGGCGGTAAAATGCAACGAGAGAGAGGATCGTCCGTTGCGCCATCGGGTAAGATTTCCGCTTGAGTTCCGCTCCTGAATCCGTTGAAGTGCGTCCACCAAAAACCACATGAAAATCATCCTGCTCTTTCTTTCCCTTTTTCTCACGGCCACGTTCGGACTGGCGCAGGACCAGGCCGCGCCGAAGCCGCTCCTCATCAAAAACGCCCGCGTCGCCGTGATCGGTGACAGCATCACGGAGCAGAAGCTGTATTCAAAGTACATCGAGACCTACCTCCTCGCCTGCACCGGACGTCAGGACATTACGGTTTTCCAGTTCGGCTGGAGCGGCGAACGCGCCGACGGTTTTGCCAATCGCCTCGCCAATGACCTTGCGGTCTTCGGTCCCACTGTCGCGACGACCTGCTACGGCATGAACGACGGCAGCTACCAGCCTTACAACGAAGCGATCGGCAAGGCCTACGAGACAAACATGCGCCGCATCATCGAAGGACTCAAGGCGGCCGGAGTCGCCCACATCGCGCTCGGCTCGCCAGGCGGCGTCGATCCTGACTTTTTTACCCGCCTCGACGGCAAGGTCTACAACGGGACGCTCGCGCAACTCCGCGACATCGCCGGACGTCTCGCCGAAGAGAACGGCCTCAACTTCGCCAATGTCTACGACAACATGATGGAGGTCCTGCCCGGGTCCAAGGCAGCCCTCGGCGCGACCTATGCTCCCTTCGGCGGCGACGGCTTCCACCCCGCCTCGGCCGGCCAGTTGCTCATGGCGGGGGCCTTTCTCAAGGCGCTCGGTCTCGATGGGGAGATCGGCACGATCAGCATCGACATCGCCGCGAAAAAAACGACCGCGAGCGAGGGGCACACCGTCGTGAGCGAGGCGGACGGCAGCGTCGAACTCGAGAGCAGCCGCTGGCCTTTCTGCTTCGACGCGAGCACGACCGATCCCGGCAGCACCCGCAGCATCCTACCCTTCACCGGTTTCAATGACGACCTCAACCGCCTCACCTTGAGAGTGAACGGACTCAAGGCGGCGAAGGCAACGGTTACCTGGGGCGGAGTCTCGATGGAGTTCACCCGCGAGCAAATCGAGGCCGGGATCAATCTCGCCGCCGTTTTCCCCGCGACGCCCTTCGACGCGAGCTTCCGCACCCTTATGGAAGCGGTCGCGACGAAGCAGGCCTACGAGACCGTCGCGATCAAGAATCTGGTGACCCATTTCCGCCTCTTCGCCGAAGACGCGAAGACCGATGCCGAGTTCGCCGCCGCTCTCGCGACGATACGCCAGAAGGTCGCGGACAAACACGCCAAACTCGACGCCGACGTCCGCACCCGCCTTAAGCCAGTGAAGCACCGCGTGAAAATCGAAGCGCTCTGAGCGGCCGCGATTCAGAACAACTCCACGAGCGGGCGGCCTTCGTCGAGGAGATTGAAAGGCCGGCCTTCGCGGTCGATCGCGGCGAGATTGTTGATGCCCATGGCGTGATAGACCGTTCGCGTGATATCGGATGGGCTGAGCGGTTTCTCGTCGGGGTATTCGCCGTAGCGATCGGTACTGCCGTAGACCTGCCCCCCCTGCACGCCGCCGCCCGCGAAGAGCATGCTCATGCAGGCGGTCCAGTGATCGCGTCCCGCCCCCTCGACTCCGCCCGAGCGACGGTCGCCGATGAGCGGCTTGCGGCCCATTTCGCTCGAGACGAGCACGAGCGTGTCTTCGAGTAATCCGCGATTGGCGAGGTCCTCGATCAGCGCCGAATAAGCGCGATCAAACTCAGGGAGGAGATCCTCTTTGAGACAGGCGAAGTTATTCCCGTGCGTGTCCCAGCCTCCCGCGCTCTTGCACTTGCTGTTGAGGGCGGGGTCTTCTTTCCAAAATACGGTAATGAAGGGGACCTCCGCCTCGACGAGACGCCGCGCCATCAGCAGGCTCATGCCGTTGATGGTCTGCCCGTAGCGCTCGCGCAGGGCGAGGGGTTCGCTCGCGACATCGAAGGCCGACGCGGTCGAGGCCGAGGCGAGCAGGGAAAAAGCCTTCTCCTGGAGTGAGTCGATCTGTCCCATTGCGGCGATTTTGTCGAAATCACGCCGCGTGTCATTGAGGGTCTCGAGGAGAGCCCGGCGCTCATCAAGGCGCACTTTCCCATCCGTCGAGAGACTCAGGGAAGGCGCCTGAAACGTGGTCGGCTGATCCCGGTCTCCGTTGAGATAAAAAGGCTCGTGATCGAGACCGAGTTTGCCCGCAAACTGCCCCGGTCGGGTAAAGGGCAGCTTGCTCGGCATGTGCGGCAGCGTGATCACCTGCGGCAGCGAGGGATGAGGGTCACGACGCGATCCCACGACACTCCCCATGAAAGGCCAGTCCGTCCCCTGCGGCTTGCGGTCATTTCCCTGCGTGCGGAAGGTCTGGTCGGGGACGTGGCCGGTGAGGTTGTAGTAATACCCCGCATGGTGATCGCCCGTCGCCTGTCCGCCATCCGTCACCGAGCGCACGATCGCGAGATGGTGGGCGATCTTGGCCGTCATGGGGAGATGCTCGCAGAGCTGGATCCCGTCGGCCGATGTCGCGATGGGGCGAAAGGGCGTGCGATACGCACTCGGCGCGTCGGGTTTCATGTCCCAGGTGTCGACCTGGGAGGCACCGCCGCAGAGAAAAAAGAGGATCGTCGACTTCGCCGGTTTCGACGAACGGGCCGTCGGGAGTCCCGCCGGTGCGCCTGCGGCAAGCCCGCGACCGAAATGATACCCGGCAAAACCGGCGGTGGAGGCCACCAGAAAAGAACGTCGCTTCAGAGCCATGGAGGCGATCGTATCTGAATTGCGACACTTCCGTCAGCCTTCCTTTTGACCGTTATCGCGCCATCCGACAGGTCGATTGGGCTTTCCCGCCCTCACAAATCGACCGTCGTGCTCTGGACGCTGCTTTCGATGATACCCGTCTCGATCGCAAAGCGGGTGAGCCCGGCGGTATCGTGGATATCGAGTTTTTCCATGAGGTTCTGCCGATGTTTTTCGACCGTCTTGATGCTGATGCCGAGTTCCCACGCGGTCTCCTTGTTTGCTTTGCCCTCGGCGATCAGTTGCAGGACCTCCATCTCGCGGGGACTCAACTCGCAGGCTCCGCCCCGGGGCGGCAAGCCTCCATTGGCCTTTGCTCTTGTCTCATGATGGTCGAGGCGCTTCCGGATCTCGGGACTGAAGCAGGCCCCGCCTCGATGGACTTCACGAATTGCCTCCGCGAGCAGGGTCGAAGCCGTCTGTTTCACCAGAAAACCGGCCGCGCCGTAGGTAAGCGCCTGCTTCACGTAGGCATCGTCGCTGTGCGCGGAAAGCATCAGGACCCGGGTCGAGGGGATACTGCTCAGGATCTGGCGGGTTGCCTCCAGTCCGTTGAGAAGGGGCATGGCGATATCCATGACCACGACATGGGGCCGATACTCCAAGGCGAGGCCCACCGCCTCTCGCCCATTCGCCGCTTCGGCGACGACAAGAAAATCTTTTTCAAGACTGAGGAGAATTCCCAGCCCCTCCCGGACAATAGTGTGGTCTTCAGCAATGATGATCGTAATAGGACTCATTTCAAAAACCATGTGAGCAGCTTACCATGGAATCCGCGTCCGGGGCGAGACGGATTTTACAGACGGATTTTACGTCCCCGGTTTCGTTCGAAGGGTGCCGATTCACCCCTTGCCCGGAGAAGCCGCCCTCGGTATAGTAAAACATGCCGTCGCTTCTCGACCAACTCATTCAGGACCATGGAGACGAGATCACACGGAAGATCTCAAGCACCCTTGGTGTTACCCGGGAGGAGGCAGCAGGTGTCCTCTCTGCAACGGCCCCGGTTGTCCTCGGGCGCTTCGATTCGGCGCAAAGCCCGGTCGCCGGCGAAACGGAAGACCTCGACCAGCTTCTTGAAGGTACCGGTGAGCAGATGAACGACCTGATCCGGGAGGAGGTCGGCGTCTCTCCCGAGCAGGCGGCGAAGGTCATCCCGCTGCTTGTCCCCGTCGTTCTGAGGTTTCTCATGCGACGCGTTCCCTTCGGCAATACGGCGGTGCCGATCATTACTTCGCTGGTAAAACAACAGGGTTACGGATCACTCGATGAACTGGCGCTCCGGCTCGCGCGCCGGTTCACACCGTCCCCGGCGACGCCCAGCCTCCCCGCCCGTCTCGGACGCTGGGCCGGAAAATATTTCCCGAGCGGGGATTAAGGCGCGGGGCTTCAGCTTCTCAAGGATCGGTTCCTCGCCGTTGACTTCATCCGCCGGAAGCGTCAATCATGGTGGCATGGTGACCCGATATTTCCATCTCTTCTCCGCCGTAGCCGCCGCCCTCGTTTTACCCCTTCCTCTCCGCGGCGAGGTGACGAGGATTGAGATCACCGGGCGTCTCCCCTTCAATGATACCGACTACGAGGAAATTTCGGGCCGACTCCATTACGCCATCGACCCCGCTCATGAGCGAAATCGGGACATCGTCGATCTTACGCTGGCTCCGGTCGATGGCGACGGGAGGGTCGTTTTTTCCTCCGACTTCCGGCTTCTGCGTCCCGTCGAGGGCGCGCCCGATGCCGTGGCCGGCTGGATGGAAATGCCGAACCGCGGATCGCGCAGCGGCATGAGCAAATTCATGATCCAACACCGCTTTGCCCTGCTCGAAGTGGGTTGGGAATTCGACGTGCCGGCCGATCCGGGAAAGCTCCGCATCGACGTCCCCGTCGCCCGGGAAAAAGACGGCTCGGCCATTCGCGGCGCCGTCGAGGCGATCTTCATCGTTGATGAGGCGACGGATTCCTTCACCGTCACCGATCTCGCCGAATACTCCCCGATCGATCCCGACGGAGTGGCGACCAGCCTAACCGTGAGGTCTCTGTTAAAGGGCCACCTCCCCACCGCTCGCGCGCTCCCGCGCGAGCGGTGGAACCTCGAGGGCAACAAGATCACGCTCGAGGGCGGCTTCGAACCCGGCCTCACTTACCACATCACCTGGCAGGCGGAGAATCCCCCCATCGCCGGACTCGGCTTTGCCGCGATCCGCGAAGCGGCGGCTTGGTTGAAACACGGCGAGGATTCCCTCGCGCCCGTGCCGCATCTCTACGCCTTCGGAGCCTCTCAATGCGGCCGATTCCTCCGCGACTTTGTCTATCGGGGCTTCAACACCGACACCGCCGATCGCCTCGTCCTTGACGGCATCATCCCCCACATCGCGGGAGCCGGACGCCTCGATCTCAACCGTCGCTGGTCGACTCCGCGCGAGCTGGCACTCTTTCGTGCAGCCTCTTATCCTTTCGCCGATAGGGCTGTTCCCGACCCTATTAGCGGGCTCAGCGAGGGCATCCTCGAAAACCGGCGCGTGACCCATCGGCCCCGCATTTTCTACACAAACACCGCCGCCGAGTATTGGGGCGCCGGCCGTGTTGCCGCCCTCGTCCACACCGATCCCGAGGGCAAAGAGGACCTCGACCTCCCCGACGACGTGCGCCTCTACGTCTTCGCCGGGACACAGCACGGTCCGTCCGCTTTCCCGCCCGCCTCTCCCGGAGCCGGAGCCCCTTTCACTAATCCTGTCGACTTCCGCCCCGCCCTCCTCGCTCTGCGTCTCGCGATGCATCGCTGGGTCAGCGAAGGGATCGAGCCTCCCGCCAGCGCCTACCCTCGCCTCGCCGACGGTAGCCTCGTCCCCGTCGCAGAGGTCGCTTTTCCAGAGATCCCGGGGATAAAATCACCTCGCGAGCTTCGGGCCGGACCCCGTATGGCCAATCCCCTCCATCCCGGCGGAGCCGGAGCCGCCCGCGCTCTGCCTCTTCTCGTGCCCCAGGTCGATGCCGACGGCAACGACCTCGCCGGCATCCGTCTCCCCGAAGTCGCCGTCCCCCTCGCCACCGCGACCGGCTGGATCTTCCGGCCCGCCGAAATGGGAGCGCCCGACGAATTGCTTCCCGTCCTGCGCGGTTCATGGATTCCCTTTCCCAAAACCAAGGCGGACCGGGAAACAACCGGCGACCCGCGTCGCTCACGCGAAGAGCGCTACAAGGACGCCGCCGATTTTCTCAGCCGGACGCGCGAGGCTGCGGAGGCGCTGGTGGCGGGAGGGTATCTGCTGCCCGGGGAGGTTGATGAGGCGGTTGAGAAGGCGCGGGCGAGGTGGGATTGGTAAGTGCGTGCCCCTGGTAGGCCACCTTGATGCCGACCCGGTGCGTCCGGTCCGTCTTCCGGTCATGTATTTGTCATTCCTATCGACGGATGACGTGTCAAAGGGCCGGCTTCCAAACTCGATATTTCGTGCCTTTGTGGCAGGTTGAGGTAGTGAATGACGTTATGAAGTGATGACCCCTTCCTGATTCCTGACATGATTAAAAAAGCGCTCTCCCTTCTTCTCCTCTTTTTCGTCTCCTCTGCCGAACCGGAAGATTTCCCCGAGATTCGCAACAGCGAACCGGACCGGAACGCGAATCCTCCCTCGTCGGAGGAAGCCTTGAAAATGTTCGACCTTCCCGGGGAGTTCACCGCGAATCTCTTTGCCTCGGAGCCCGAGGTGCAGAATCCCATCGCGATGACCTGGGACGGGCGAGGTCGTCTCTGGATCGCCGAGAATTACACGTATGCGGAACGGCAGACCCGCTTTGACCTCTCGATGCGGGACCGGGTCCTCATTTTCGAAGACACCGATCACGATGGCAAAGCGGACAAGCGCACTGTCTTCACGGACAAGGTCAGCATGCTTACGAGCGTCGAGGTGGGACGCGGTGGTGTCTGGCTGATGTGCCCGCCCCAGTTGCTTTTCGTTCCCGATGCCGACGGTGATGATGTCCCCGATGGTGATCCTGTCGTGGTGCTCGACGGGTTCACCGTGGCCGGGGCGAACTACCACAACTTCGCCAACGGCCTCCGCTGGGGACCGGACAGCTGGCTCTACGGTCGCGTCGGTCACTCCTGTCCCGGTCGTGTCGGAGTCCCCGGCACGCCGGACGAGGAGCGCATCCCGATGAAGGGCGGGATCTGGCGGTTTCACCCCGGGAAGAAGGTCTTCGAGATGGTCACTCACGGGACGACCAACCCCTGGGGGCACGACTGGGACCGCCACGGCGAACTGTTTTTCATCAACACGGTCAACGGGCATCTCTGGCACGGCATCTCCGGCGCACATTTCAAGGAAAGCTCGGGTGCCGATCCGAATCCCTTTTTTTACGAGCGGCTCGACATGCACGCCGATCACTGGCACTTTGATACCTCGGGCAAGTGGAGTGAATCCCGCGACGGCGCAGCTGATGCCTTCGGTGGGGGGCATGCCCACATCGGGATGATGATCTATCAGGGCGAGGCATGGCCCGAAAAGTTCCACGATCGCCTTTTCACTCTCAACATGCACGGGTTCCGCACCAACGTGGAGCGTCTCGACCGCGAGGGGAGCGGCTTCGTCGGACGCCATGAGCCGGACATTTTTCTGACAAAGGATAAATGGTTCCGCGGCATCGACATTCGACCGGGTCCTGATGGTGCTGTCTATCTGCTGGACTGGAGCGATACCGGTGAGTGTCACGACCACACCGGGGTGCACCGCACGAGCGGCCGGATTTATCGTATCCGGTATGGCGGGGGGGACGCGCCGCGTCTGATGCCAGCTGACGGGAATCTGACTGCGGGTTTTGTCACTGCGGCGATGAAGGATCCCGATCCCTGGCTCGACCGGCAGATCCGTGTGCGGCTCGGCGGGGAAGGGGAGTCGGCGGAATGGACATCGCTCTTCACAACAATGCTCGGGGAGAAGGGTGACTCTGTCCTGCGCCTGCGGGCTTTGTGGAATCTGCGGGCGATGGGCAGCCCGATCGATCTCCTCACTCTGCTCGAGGATCCGGACGAGAGGCTGCGACTCTGGGCGGTCCGGCTCCTCGTCGAGGACCAGCCCATCGATGCTCTGACCGGTCCGGTGAAAGGCCGCCTCCCGGCACCGCTCGCGGACGATCTTTTTGTCCGATTCCTCGGGATGGCGGAGAACGATGAGTCGGCGGCGGTGCGTCTCGCTCTCGCCTCGTTACTGCAGCGGCTCCCTTTTGCCCAGCGTGCTCCTCTCGGGAAGAAGCTTGCCGCGCGTGAGGAAGATGCGGACGACCACAACCTGCCTCACCTCGTCTGGTTCGGGATAAGTCCTCTCGGTGAGGCTGATCCCGCCTCGCTTGCGGGTATCGCGGAGACTTGCGTGTGGCCAAAGACGCTGCGCTGGATCGCCCGCCGTCTCGCCGCTGAGATGGAGAAAAACCCGGCCGCGTTCGAGTGGCTTCTCACGATGGCGTCGAAGCGGGAAACGGCCGCGCAGTTCGCCCTGCTCTCGGGCGTGAGCGAGGGATTACAGGGCTGGCAAAAGGCGACCAGGCCGGCAAGCTGGGACGCCCTCGTCGCGGTGATCGAGTCGAAGTCTGACGAGGCGCTCACCGGATTGGTGCGCGAACTCAGTGTGCTCTTCGGCGACGGGCGTGCTCTCGACGAGATCAGGGCGCTGGTGATGAACGAGGACGCCGATCTCGCGATGCGCAGGACGGGCCTTGAGACTATCATCACAAAACGGCCCGGCGACCTGCGTCAACTCTGCGAGAGGCTTTTGGACAATCGTCATCTCAACGTCACGGCGGTCAAGGGACTTGCCCTCTATGATGACGAGGCTCTCGGGGAATCACTGGCGAAGCGCTATACGAAATTCGACCCTGCCGCCCGTCCTGCGCTGATGGAAGTGCTTGTCTCGCGTCCGGCCTGGGCGCTCGCGGTGTTGAAAGCGGTCGAATCGGGTGTGATCCCGAAGGCGGATCTTTCGGCCTTTCACGCCCGCCAGATCAGCGCCTTCGAGGATGAGTCGCTGCGATCGGAACTCGTCCGGGTCTGGGGCGAAGTGCGGGAATCGGCGGAGGACAAGCGCAAGCTCATCGAAGACTGGACTGCCAAACTCACCCCGGAACGTCTCGCCTCGGCGAACCTCAGCCGCGGACGCCAGCTCTACGCGGGGATCTGTGGCGCCTGTCACGTGATGTATGGTGAGGGGGGTAAAATCGGTCCCGACCTCACCGGATCCAATCGCAACGACCTCGGCTACTTGCTCGAGAACATCCTCGATCCCGGCGCGGTCGTCAGTGCCGATTATCGCATGAGCCTCCTCACTCATGCTGACGGTCGTGTCCTCACCGGCGTCGTTGGTGAGGAAAACGACCGTACCCTGAAGCTGCGCCAGACGACGGGTGAGATCGTGTTGGAGAAGAGCGAGGTCGCCAAACGCGAGGTCGTCCCCGTCTCAATGATGCCCGAGGGACTGCTCCTCGCCTTTGATGAGGCACAGGTCGTGGATCTGATCGCTTATTTGAAGCACCCGGTGCAGGTGGAGTAGGTCGTGGCTCATGGTCCTCACGACACCCTGCGCACCCCGGAAGCATCGAATTGCCCACCGCAGCGGGGTAAAATACCGCATTGACCTCGCCGATCCTGTGACGCAATCTTGAGGTCTTCTCGTGGGGGACGACCGTCCCGCGCGGGAGCCGTCGTCAGGTCGTCATGTCCGATACAACAGGAAAAAAAGCCGATGGCACGAGACGACCGCTCGAGCGGGTCCTCCGCATTCATGAAATGGTCTCGCGGGGGAATTTTCCCAACTGCACCACGATTGCCCGGGAGCTGGAGGTCAACCGCAAGACGATTCAGCGCGACTTGAACTTCATGCGCGACGAGCTCTCCCTGCCGATTGACTATAGTGAAACGGCGCACGGTTATCATTACACGCGCCCGGTGAATGATTTCCCTTTTCTGAAAACTACCGCCGACGATCTTGTCGCTCTCATTCTCGCCCGGAATGCGCTGGAACCGCTCAAGGGTTCGGCACTGGAGGCCTCGCTGCGGAGCGGCTTCCAGAGGCTCCAGGCCGGTATGAGCGAGCAGGTTACGATCCCGTGGTCCGAGATTGATCAGGCTTTTTCGGTAAAATCTGTCGGCCTGACCGAGCGAGACGTCTTTCTCTTCGACCGGCTCGCCAAGGCGGTTCTTGAGAGTCGGGAGTTGCACTTTGACTACCGCAAGTTGCAGGACGATGGGCTCTCGCGGCGGCGGTTGCAACCCTATCACCTCGCCGAGATCGACGGAGGCTGGTATGTGATCGGATTCGACCTTGAGCGCGGGGCCAGGAGGACCTTCGCGTTGCAGCGAATGCGATCGGTTCACCTCACCGCCAAACGTTTTGTGCGTTCGCGCGATTTCCGGCTCGAAGATCACTTTGCCGGCAGTTTCGGGGTCTGGGCCGGTGAGGACAAAGGTCGCGCTCAATACCCGGTAAGGATTGTCTTTCGCCGCTTCGCCGCCCGGGTTGTTGCCGAGCGCCGCTGGCATCCGAGTCAGGAGATCATCGAACTTGACCCCGCCGGCAATGCCATTGAGATCACGATGACGCTTTCCGCCCTTGAGGATATCGCCCGGTGGGTCATGGGCTTCGGGAGTCAGGCGGAGGTAATCGCCCCGCCGGAGCTTCGGGAAATGGTGGCCCGGGAACTGAGGGGCGCGGCGGGTCAATACGGTTAAAAAGGCGGGAACTCGGCGGGGGGCGCGGGCTGGGAAAGGAGGAGTTCAAAGCCGCCCATTCCGAGGCCACGATAGAGCGGGAGCGGCGGCAGGATCCAGTTTTAACAACTACGGGGAAAATGAAATTTCCAAACAGGCGAATTTTTTTCTTAAAAACTGCGGCGGACGCGCCGTCAGTGTCCCACCCCCCTGGGTATACTGTTCACATGAAACGAAATATCCGCCCGTCCGCAGCCTCCGTCACTCCCGAATACTCCGCCGCAGATCCCCGGCGGGTCGTGCGATCCTTTTCGCCAGCCCTCCCGGAAGGAAAGGCGGAGTCGGGAGAGAAAGCGCTTTGCCGCGGTCTTCTTGGGCTCTGTCATGAGATCGCGGGGCTGATCCTGCGGCGCCGGATGGAGAACCGCGACGCTGTGGCGGTGCGTCATGAGGTGCGGAAAAGACTGGTGCGAATGCTGTCATGCCCCGAGGAACGCGCTGAGAGGCTCATCGACCTATCGCTCGAGCTCATTCACGTGAAAATTCACGGGCGTTTTCAGCGGAATCCACTCGAGCTCAGCCTTCTCATTGCCCGGGCCGGTAACCAGCTCAGAGAAGCGGGTGACAATTGAGGAGCTTCGTCAGTGACGCAAAATTGGGGAAGACGGGGGCTTTTGCAAGCGGATTGGATACGGTGGCGAAAAACTCACGAGGCTCCTGGCAATTTCGGGCGGAGCGTCCCGGCAAAAAGGCACGACCCTCAGAGCAGCTTTTTCAAATACGGTCCCGTGAGCGACTTTTTCGACTCCGCAATCGACGCGGGCGTTCCCTCGGCCACGACGGTGCCGCCGGCATCTCCTCCGCCCGGGCCCATGTCGATGACCCAGTCGGCGCACTTGATGACATCGAGATTGTGCTCAATTACGATAAGGGTATTGCCCTGGTCCCGCAGCCGATAGAAGACTTCGAGCAGGGTCGCGATGTCCGAAAAGTGGAGACCTGTCGTCGGTTCGTCAAGCAGGTAGACGGTCCTGCCGGTCGCCGTTTTCCCCAGCTCGGTGGCGAGCTTGATCCGCTGCGCCTCTCCGCCCGACAGGGTCGTGGCGGACTGTCCGAGGCAGACGTAACCGAGCCCGACGTCCCGCAGAGCGCGGAGCTGCTGACTGATCTTCGGGATCTTCTGGAAGAAGGCGAGCCCCTCGTCGATCGTCATTTCGAGGACGTCGGCGATGCTCTTTCCGCGATAGGTGATGTCGAGCGTTTCACGGTTGTAGCGGCGGCCGTTGCACGATTCGCAGGTCACGTAGACGTCGCTGAGAAAGTGCATGTCGATGCGGATGAGCCCGTCGCCCTCGCAGGTTTCGCAGCGCCCTCCGGCGACATTAAAGCTGAAACGGCCCGGCTCGTAGCCGCGTGTTCGTGAAGCGGGGAGCTGTGAAAAGAGATCGCGGATTGGCGAAAAGACACCGATGTAGGTGGCGGGATTGGAACGCGGGCTGCGTCCGATCGGAGCCTGGTCGATGACGATGGCCTTGTCGATGTGCTCAAGCCCCTCGATCGAGTCATGCGCGCCCGGCTTGTCCTTGCTGTGGTGCAGGTGACGAAAGAGCGCCCGACGCACGATGTCATCGACGAGAGTCGACTTCCCGCTGCCGGAGAGACCGGTCACGCAGATGAAATTTCCGAGGGGGAAACGGACGTCGATGTTCTTGAGATTGTGCTCACGCGCGCCGCGCACAACGAGCTCACGCATCCCGGTCGTGAAGGAGGTCGGCGGGGGAATCTCGATTCTTTCCCGCCCCGAGAGATAGGCACCGGTGATGGAGCGGGGATTGGCAAAGACCTCTTCGGGGGTTCCCTCGGCGAGGATCTCCCCGCCGTTTTCCCCCGCTCCGGGCCCGAGATCGAGGAGGTGGTCGGCGGCGCGGATGGTGTCTTCATCATGCTCGACAACGATGACGGTGTTTCCCGCGTCGCGCAGATTTTTCAGGGTGGCGATGAGCTTCTCGTTGTCGGCCTGGTGCAGGCCGATGCTCGGCTCGTCAAGGACGTAGAGCACGCCGGCGAGTCCGGCCCCGAGCTGGGTGGCGAGACGGATGCGCTGACTTTCCCCGCCGGAGAGCGTGCCGCTCTGGCGGTCGAGAGAGAGATAGCCGAGGCCCACCGTGTTGAGAAAGGTGAGCCGCTTCCTGATCTCATTGAGCACTTCGGCTGCGTAGGTCGCCTGCACGTCCGTGAGGATCACTTCGCCGAGCCAGGCGATCGCCTCGCCAATGGAGAGGGCGGTGAAGCCCTCGATCGAGAGCGGTCGGGACCGGTGCGCGAGCGTGACCGAGAGAATTTCGTCCTTGAGCCTTTTGCCCTCACAGTCGGGGCAGGGCTTCGCCGACATGAAGCGGCGCACGTTGCGCTTCGTTACCTCGCTCTTGCTCGTCTCGAGGAGCCGTGTCGCCTGGGTTGAGAGGCCTTCGAAGCTCTCGTCACCGTAGAGAAGCGCCTTCTTGAACTCCCGCGGAAGGCTGCGGATGGGCGCGTCGAGATCAGCCGAATACGCCTTCGCGAGATCCTCGATGGCGCGCTGGTGAAAGCCCTTGCGCGACTTCGACCCCGTCCACCAGGTCTTCACGCCGCCGTCACGTAATGTCTTGTCAGGGTCGGGAACGATCAGTTCGGCATCCGGCACGAGCCGTGAACCGAGTCCGTGGCAGGCGGGACAGGCGCCGAAGTGGCTGTTGAAGGAAAAGTGCTTCGGGGTCAGCTTCGGGAGGAAAAATCCGGTCTCGGGATTCGTGTAGTTGAAGGTGAAATCGTAGGGCTCGTAGTCCTCGCTCCCCGGGATCTGGACGAGGGCGCTGATACGGTTCTCGGCGATTCTCTGGGCCATCTCGAGCGAGTCGGCGAGCCGGCTGCGGATGTCCTCGCGCACGACGAGACGGTCGATGACGATTTCGGCGGACTTTGGTTTTGCTTTTTCGGTGATCTCCTCGATCTCGACGATCTGCCCGTCGAGGCGGGCGCGAATGAATCCCCGGGCCCGGTATCGTTCGAGGGTCCCGCGAATCGGTGTGCCCTTCTCTTTCGCGACGGGCGCGAGCAGGATGATGCGGGTCCCTTCGGGAAAGGTCGTGAGGCGGTCGACGATATCTTTGATCGTGTGGCGCACCAGCGGAGTCCCCGTGACCGGGTCGTGAGGCCGTCCGAGAGCCGCGTAGAGGATGCGGAGGTAGTCGTAGATCTCCGTCGCCGTCGCGATCGTGGAGCGGGGATTCGGCTGCGAGGTGCGCTGCTCGATCGCAATGGCAGGGGTGAGCCCCTCGATGAAGTCGACGTCGGGCTTTTCCAACTGGTCGAGAAACTGGCGTGCGTAGGCCGAGAGCGACTCGACATAGCGGCGCTGTCCCTCAGCGTAGAGGGTGTCAAAGGCGAGCGACGATTTTCCGGACCCTGAGACACCCGTGATGACGACGAAGCGGTTTCTCGGGATTTCCAAATTCAGGTTTTTCAGGTTATGCTGTCGGGCTCCCTGAATTTTGATCATTGCGTCGTCACCCATATGGAAAGTCCTGCAGAACGGAAGTGGACAACATTAAGGAATATCGCCTCACCGCAAGAGAAGTCTCCCGGTGAAGTGGTCGATCCCGTCGCGTCCGGGTCGCCGGACGATAAGTCCGGGGAACCGGCGAAGACGAATCCCGAGTCCCTTGCTCCGGCGGCTCCGGCGGCTCCGGTCAGCGCCCCGTCCGGCCCCGTCGAGGTTCTTATCGCCCATCCCGTCGCCTCGACCGCCCGCCTCATTCGCGAGACGCTTGAGAACTTCACCGACTGCCGCGTCGTCACGACATCAGACCCCTTGCGTGCCTTCGAGCTCGCCCTCCAGAAACGCTATGGTCTTTTTCTCTTTGCCATGCAGACAGGGGAACTGAGCGGCGCGACGCTTTACGAACTCATCTCCAAAGCTTGCACGGCCGGTCGCGGCCCGCGCCTCCTCGCCCCGGCGGTGATCTTCGTGAGGGAAAAAGACGACCCGAAACTTCCCGAAGCCCTCACTCGCGACGCCCGTGTCAAGGATGTGATTAACAAACCCATCCGCATCGAGCGTCTCCTTGAGGCCGTCGGTGGAGTCCTCGAGGTGCGGGATCCGACGATGCGGTAATCGTTGGCATAATCCGCTACGGCGGGAGATCCCGCAACGTCGCTCGTGACGTCCTTTTTAACTCACGGCGATACCCCATCGACGAAGCGCCGAACGCCTTTAAAGATTTCAAAAAAGCCCAGATGCGTCAGCGCCTCACCGCCTTTTCCCCAGTCGCGAAAAGACGATCTCGGATCCGCTCGCTTTGGTGTGGTAGACGAACTCCATCAACTCGCCGAGCCGGCCCGAGGGGAAGCCGTCGCTTTTCTCGATAAACCAGTGCAGGTATTCGTAGGGCAGGGTGTAAAGGGGCTGATTTTTGTAGCGGCCAAAGGGCATGCGGTAGACCTCGAGCTCGGCGAGGTAGCCGGCGAGCTCCTGCCGCATCCCTTCGGCGGGATCGAACTCTTCGCGGGGCTCATTCATCGAAACGGTAGCAGCAGTCGGGGTGGATCGTGCCGTTTTCGCGGAAGCTCACGCCCTCCCGTTCGAGGAGGCGGCGTTTGCGATCGATCGGACTGCCCTTGGTCGCGCCGAAAAATCCGCCGATGGTGAGGTCCGCGCTGACGACGCGGTGACACGGCGTTTCGGGGGCGTAGGGGTTTCGGCGCAGGGCCTGCCCGATCGCCTGCGGGGAACCGCAGGAAAGGTATCGTGCAATATGCCCGTAGGTCGTCACCCTTCCCCCGGGGATGAGGGCGAGGGCATCGTAGACCTTCTTTTCAAATTCGGTGGGGGGGCGCTCCTCCGGCGTCATGGGGAGAGGGTAGCGAAGGACCGGGGAGACTGCAATCGCAGACTTGGCATCAGTCGCAGGCCGTTTATGGTGGGACGTGATGATAGACTGGCTCCAGCCGTTTTTCCCCGATCTTAATCTCACTATCATTGCGGTCTATGCGGTGCTGGTGGGGGTGGTTCTCGCCTTCTTTCGTGAATGGACCGCCCCGGATATTGTCGCGCTTTCGGCGATGGGGGCCCTCCTGCTGCTGGGGGTGCTGCCGCTCAATGACCTCGTTGAAAACGGGGTTGTGCTCGAGCGCGGCATTCTCAGTGTTTTCAGCAACGGAGCCCCCATCACGGTGGCGTGCATGTTCATCCTCAGCGCCGGTCTCGAACGCACCGGGGTGATCGATGCGATGGGAAAATTTTTCTCCCGCATCGCGGGGAAGGGCGAGATCCGCGTGCTCCTCGTCATGATGACCATGGTCGCGCTGCTTTCGGCCTTTGTGAATAACACGCCCATCGTCGTGGTTTTCCTCCCCATTGTTCTTGCTCATGCTCGAGCGGCGAATTTGCGGGCTTCGAAGCTGCTCATCCCGCTGTCGTTCGCCTCCATCCTCGGCGGCACCTGCACGCTCACCGGCACTTCGACGACGCTCATCGTCGATGGCATCGCGCAGGAATACGGGCAGAAGGCCTTCGGCATGTTCGAGGTTTCTTCGCTGGGGCTCGTCTATCTGGCGGTCGGATTCGTCTATATCATCACGATAGGGCGCAAGCTGCTTCCCTCGCGCAGTTCGCTTTCCGAACTGATCGACCCTGATCTCACCCGCGAGGTGCTTACCCAGTTCCAGGTTGAGCCGGGGTCTCCTCTGGTGGGTAAAACTCTCATCGAGAGTCTCCTCAAGACGTATCCGGGAGCCCGTGTTCTCGAGGTGCGGCGTCGCGGGCGCAGTCTTGATGTTCCTATTGATGAGCTTGTCATCTTCGAGAAAGACAAGTTGCTCCTCGTTCTTCACGGGAAGGCATTCAAAGAGCTTCGCAAAGATCCCGGAGTCAGCTTTGAGGGGCAAAACGACCTGAGTCTTACTCCGGTTGAAACTCGCGAACTGAAATTGCTTGAGGGTATCATCGGACCCCGTTCCCATCTGGTAGGGAGGACGCTCAAGGAGATCGGCTTCCGGCGGAATTACGGCATCAATGTGCTCGCGATTCATCGCCAGGGCGTCAACCTCCATGATTCACTGAACAAGGTTAGGCTGGCCTTTGGTGACACTCTTTTCATGGAAGGTGAGCCCGATACGTTCAAGCGGCTTCAGGAGCAAAAAGACTTTGTGAGCATTTCCGAAACGCCTGATGTTTCGGTGGATAAAAGGAAGGTGTGGGTGGGCGTGGGGGTCACGATGGTCTTTGTTTTTGGTGCCGCCTTCAATCTCCTGGGGATTCCCGCACTGGCGCTGCTCGCCGCTCTGGCGATGATCCTGACCCGATGCGTGACGGCGCATCAGGCTTATGACGCGATCCAGTGGAATATTGTTTTTCTTATTTTCGGTATGCTCGCGATGGGTCTCGCCATGGACCAAAGCGGAGCCGCGCAGGTGCTCGTGGATGGCATCATGGCTCTTTGCGGAGACTTCTCGCCCTTCGTCATTCTGGCAATTGTCTACCTGCTGAGTTCCATTCTCACCGAGTTGATCAGTAATAATGCTGTCGCCGCCCTCCTGACACCCATCGTCATCGGGATTGCCGGGCGGATTTCATGGCAGGGAGAGATCGGAGTCGATGCCCGCCCTTTCATCGTCGCCCTTATTTTCGGATGCAGCGCCAGCTTCGCGACGCCGATCGGTTACCAGACGAATACCTATGTTTACGGTGCAGGTGGTTACCGGTTTACCGATTTTCCGCGCGTTGGGGTGCCGCTCAACCTCATCCTCTGGATCGTGGCATCATTCCTGATTCCGGTGATCTGGCCGTTTCGGTAAAGCGGAAGAGCTTGAGGAATTCCCGGCCGGGTGAAAAGGGTTGACTTGACTCCGGCTGATGAGCCTGTTCGGTAGTCGGATGCTGGAGAACGCGGAACTCAGGGAATTGATCGGGCTGCTCGAGGGGCGGCTGCAGGTGATCGGCGACGCGGAGATGAGAGAGCGTGATCCTGCGGGGCAGCTCGCGAAATTGCAGGAGGTCTCCGAAGCGATTACCGATTTTCACGCGGCTCATCGAGCGCGGATTCAGCCGCGTCTTAACCATTTTCTTGAGAACTGCAGCTACGCAAAAGCGCTCGACTGGGCGGCGGGACTGCTGGAGGAGTAGCGAACTCGTTTTCGCTGCGGGATCTTTCCCGCTAGTGTAAACCCGCCGGTTATTTTCCCTCGGCGGCCCATTGCTTCATCAGCGAAATGTTTTTCTCCACCTCGGGATCGGCGCGGCGGAGGTATTCGGCCATGTCGCTGTCGTAGGCAGCGGCGGACTCGGGGGCGGGATCACTGGTCTTTTCCAAGGTCTTGTCCAGAGCTGCACGCATCGCGCCCAGCGTCTCACCGTGTGCGGGATCGGCGGCAAGATTCCGGATCTGGGACGGATCGGCGAGATAGTCATAGAGTTCCTCAAGCGGACGCGGTGCGGCAAAGAGGAGTGCCTCGGACAAAGCAGGCAGCGTGCCTGCCTCGTGATGGCGGCGGAGGACCCTGACAATGTCCTTGCCGTCTTTGTAGGCGTTCGGCTGCAGGTGCGGTCGGGCCGGATGGTAGTTCCGGATGTAAAGGTATCTGTCGCTGCGAAGGCTGCGGATTTTTTCCGTCGTTTCGTCGCAACGGTCGCGAGCGGCGAAAACGTGGCTACGCGGCTCGTAGTCCCGGTCAAAAAGATCGCGGCCCTGTAATACGCCCGGAAGGGGCAGGCCGACGGCGGCGAGGGAGACGGGCACCATGTCGATGTGTTCCACGAGATCCTCACGCACCGCTCCCGCCTCGATACCCGGCCCGCGCACGATAAAGGGGATATGCGTGCCCTCGTCGGTGAGAAACTGTTTGCCCCGGGCATGGCTGATCCCGTGATCGGTCATGAAAATCACGAGCGTGTTCTCCAGAAGAGTTTCCTCCCTCAGACGCGCGAGGACGAGTCCGACATGATGATCGGTCAGGCGCACCGAATCGAGGTAGTCGGCCCAGTCCTGCAACAGAACCGGATCGCGCGGATAATACGGCGGTAAGGCCACTTCCGCCGGCGGGGTCAAGCTGCCGAGCGTGACGAGGACCTGATTCCGGAATTTGTCGCGCTCCGCCATAGAACCTTCGCGCAGCTTGCCTCCGTGTAACTGCACCTGCATGAAGAAGGGCTGGCCTGATTCCCGGTCGGACCAGTCGTGGCTGTCGTAGACGGCGGGATCCCATTCAAAGTTGTAATCCGTCTTGCCGAGGCGGCGCTTCAGCGGGGCTTTTTCAGGAAAGTCGAGACCTCGATAATCTTTGCCGGGAAGGCCGCTCCCGATACAGGTGTGGTAGCCGGCTCTTTGCAGGATGGCCGGAAGAGGCTCGATCCCCTCTTTGAGATGAATCTTTCTGTCTCCCCGGCCACTGCGGTGATGGTGCGCTCCTATTGTCGTCTGATACATCCCCGTGATGAGAGCGGAACGGCAGGCGGAGCATACCGGAGCGGTCACGTAGGCGCGGGTAAAACGGGTGCCCTCTGCGGCGAATCGGTCGATGTTCGGCGTTTCGATGGTGGTTTCTCCGTAGCAGGAGAGGTGCGCTGACATGTCATCCACGACAAACCATAAAACGTTGGGTCTTTTTTGTTCCGCGGTCCCGCGGCTGAGCGGCACAAGGAGCAGCGATAGCAAAAGAGGCAG
>DIVG01000020.1:24901-35611 GCA_002422425.1 Akkermansiaceae bacterium UBA6138
GTCCGGCAATTTACCCGATGACGCGGGGCCGGCGGGTGAGATTACGCTGGATACGGCCGGAAGATTTTTCTACACTCGTTGACCTCCTCTTCACGCCGTATTTTCCGATTATGAAACGACGCCATTTTCTCTCCTCTGCCTCTCTTCTCGGTGCCGGCTTTTTCCGTCCGTTCCCCGGTCTTGCGCAGGAGGTCCCCGCCTCCGGGGATCTCTCCCGATACAGCGAGGTCTTCGTCCCGGCGCGGGCGATCACGAAGAAGCCCGCTTTTCACTGGTTTGGCTATTACGACAAGCTGCAGTTTGACCCTTCGAACCGGTTTGTCCTGAGCAATCAGGTCGGCTTCGAGCACCGCACTCCGACTGCGGGTGATCAGATCAAGGTTGGCATGATTGACCTTGAAGACGGGGATCGCTGGACCGAACTGGGCAAAAGCGACGCATGGGGCTGGCAGCAGGGCTGCATGCTGCAATGGCGACCGGGCTCAAAAAACGAAGTGGTCTGGAATGACCGGGAGAGAGATCAGTTTGTCTGTCGCATCAGTAACATCGAGACGGGCGAAGTGAAGACCATTCCGCGGGCGGTCTATGCCCTCAGTCCTGATGGAAAGTGGGGCGTTACGGCTGATTTCGCCCGCATTCAGGCGCTGCGTCCCGGTTACGGCTATCAGGGTATCGCCGATCCCTGCCGCCACGAAAAAGCGCCGGAAAAATCGGGCATCTGGCGGGTCAATATGGAGACAGGTGAGTCCGATTTGATCTTCAGTCTTGCCCGGGCCGTTGAGATCCTGTTTCAGGGAGGTTCTCTCACGGGGCAGTGGAACTGGTTTAATCACCTCCTCATCGCTCCCGATTCGAAGCGTTTCACCTTCCTGCACCGATGGCGCGCTAAAGGTCCCGACGAGGCGGAATTCGCGGTAAACAACGGCTTTACCACACGCATGTTCACGATGAATCTCGACGGCAGCGATCCCTATGTGATCGATCCGTCAGGTCATACCTCGCATTTTATCTGGCGCGATGCGGAGCACATCATGGCCTGGACGCGCCCCGAAGGCAGGCCCGACGCCTTTTACCTCTTAAAAGATAAAACCGGAGAGGTTTCTCTTGTGGGGGAGGGGGTCATGTCGAAAAACGGTCATAACACTTACCTCAGTGCCGGCAACGGCCGCGAGTGGATTCTCAACGACACCTATCCTACCGGCGAGCACCGCCATCAGACGCCCTACCTCTATCACGAGCCGACTCATACGAGACACGACCTCGCGAACTTTCATCTCCCGAAAGAGTATACCGGCGAGTGGCGCTGCGATACCCACCCGCGTTCAAGCAACGACGGCAAACTCATCACCGTTGATTCGCCGCACGGGGGATCGGGGCGCCAGGTCTGGCTTCTCGATGTTTCGGAGCTCATCGGTTGAATGACCGGCGGGGCCGGGTTCCCGGAATTCACTGGTTTTGATCGGGATCGGGAGTAAGAATGGCGATGCTTTTTTCCTCCTTCGGTCTTCCGGCTTCCCTGCTCCGTGCCGTTGATCACTACGCAGGACCCACGCCGGTGCAGAGCGCGGCCATTCCGGCAGTCCTCGCCGGGGGAGATGTCATCGTGACGGCTGAGACCGGATCGGGAAAAACGACCGCCTACCTGCTCCCGCTCCTCGCGCAGTGGCTTGCCGCTCCCCGCCGTTCGCCGCGTCGGCTTCATGCTCTCATCCTCGTTCCCACTCGTGAGCTGGCGGCGCAGGTGAGAGGGACAGTACAGGGGCTCTCTTTCGCTCTTCCCGGGCGCATCAAGGTAGTCAGCGCCGTTGGCGGTGTCTCGATCAATCCCCAGATGATGGCCCTGCGCGGGGGAGCGGACATCCTCGTGGCTACGCCGGGGCGTCTTCTCGACCTCGTTGATCAAAACGCAGTTGATCTTGGTTCGGTCGGGACGCTTGTCCTCGACGAGGCTGACCGTATGCTCGATGCCGGATTCGCCGACGAGATGGGTAAAATCCTGGCGCTACTGCCCGAAAAACATCGCACGCTTCTCTTCTCCGCAACCTTTCCGGCACCGGTCGAGGCGCTTGCCGGCGCAATCCTGCGCGATCCGACGCGGCTTCACCTTGAGCCTGAAAAGCGCGAGGCGGCAGTGATCACGGAACGGGCCATTCGCGTCGATCCGGAAGACAGGGCACCCCTCCTGCGCCACCTCCTCGCTACCCGGGACTGGAAACGTGTCCTCGTCTTCGTGGCGACCCGCTATACTGCCGATCACGTCGCCGATAAGCTGAGGCGTCACGGCATCGGGGCGCTTTCTTTTCACGGGGATCTGAGTCAGGGAGCGAGGGAAGGCACTCTCCTTGATATGAAGAACTCCCTCATCCGCGTCCTCGTGGCAACTGACCTTGCCGCTCGCGGGATTGATATTGTGAAGTTGCCGGTGGTCGTCAACTACGATATGCCCCGCTCCGCCGTCGATTACACTCACCGGATCGGGCGCACCGGCCGGGCGGGAGAAAGCGGACTTGCGATCACGTTCGTCACGCCCGGGTCAGCGCCCCATTTTGCCATCATTGAAAAGCGAACCGGAGCCCGGGTGCCGCAGGAGATCATTCCCGGTTTCGAACCTTCCGGAGTCCCCTCCCCGGGACCGAATCCCTCCCTCTCTCTGCACGGCGGCGTGAAGGGAAGGCGTAAAAGCAAAAAGGATAAACGGCGCGAGGCGGCCGCTCACCGGGCGGCTGAGGAAGTTAAGTCCGCCCGGGATCTTGAGATAGGGAAGAGGAATCCTGCGGATTGACGGATTGACCTTCCTTGAAATGACCGGCTGACAAGACGGCAAAGGCACTGCATCATTCCCCTCTCCGGGAGAGGCCTGCCGATTTGCCGGTCTCCCGGGTTACCCCCGTCCGATATGGCTGAAGAAGAACGAGCAAGCAAGAAGTTGTGGGATCGTGCCGCCTGGAAAGAGGCGGGGTTCTTTCTTTCTTACCTGCGCCCGCATTCCCTCGTTTTTATACCCGCTTTGATTGCTCTCGCTATTACCGGCGGGCTCACGATCTGGTTTATCAAAGAACTCGCCGCCCTGGTGGGGAAGGGCATAGGCGGGGCGAGCGGCCCCGGGTGGATGGCCGAGCTGAACGATACGGTTCTTTTTCTCGTCGTGATCGTCTCGGTGCAGGCTTTCATCGCCTTCTGGCGCATCCTCCTTTTTGCCAAAGCCTCCGAGCGGGCCCTCGCGGCACTTCGGCTTGACACCTTTTCCCGCATCATCCGGCTGCCTATGGCGACGCTGAACCAGCGCCGGGTCGGGGAACTCGCCTCGCGTCTCGCCAATGACGTCGAAGCCATGCGCGAGACGCTTGTCGTGACGATCCCGATGTTGATCAGACACTCGGTGATGCTGCTGATCAGCCTTGTCCTGCTCCTGCAAATGTCGGTCAAGCTTTCGCTCTTCATGATAGGCACCATTCCTGTGGTTATCGTCATGATCGCGATCTTCGGGGCCCGCATTCGGAAGCTGACCCGGCGTGCGCAGGACAACCTCGCCGCTTCACAGGTCGTTGTTGACGAGAGTCTCCAGAGCATCGTCAGCGTGAAAGCCTTTCGCAACGAAGCTTACGAGCTGGCGCGTTATGATAAAAATCTGGGGGAATATCTGCGCACTGTCATTCGTGCGGCGGTCCCCCGGGCCTCCTTTATCGCTTTTATCATTTTCGCCTTCAGTGTCGCTCTTATTCTCGTGACCTGGTTCGCGATGGGCATGCTCAACGACGGTTCCATCGGCAGGGAGGAGCTCACCCAGTTCGCCGGTCTCACCGGGATGGTTGCCGCGTCGTTCATGGCCTTTCCCGAGCTCATCACGCAACTGCAGCGCGCTCTCGGCGCGACCGAGCGGGTTCGCGAAATTCTCCGTGACGAGACCGAACCGGGGGAAGATCTCTCCATTCCCGTGGCTCGTTGCAAGGGGGAAATAGCGATGCGGGACGTCAGTTTCGCCTATCCCTCGCGACCCGAAGCCGTCGTTTTGCGCGACTTCAATCTTTCAGCGGCGGCCGGTCAGCACATCGCCCTTGTCGGTCCGAGCGGATCGGGGAAATCGACAAGCATCGCCCTGCTCTTCCGTTTTTACGAACCGACCGCGGGCGAGATCCTCATCGACGGAAAACCCGTCCGGGAAATGTCTCTCACCGCCCTGCGTCGCAACCTTGCCCTCGTGCCGCAGGAGGTCCTGCTCTTCGGCGGCAGCATTAAGGAGAACATTGCCTACGGTTCGCCCGGGGCCAGTGATGAGGAAATCATCAGCGCCGCGCAGAAAGCGAATGCCCACGAGTTCATTACCGGCCTTACCGACGGTTACGAAACCCTCGTGGGCGACCGGGGAGCTCAGCTCTCCGGCGGGCAGCGCCAGCGCATCGCGATTGCCCGTGCCATCCTCGCCGATCCGGCCATCCTCATTCTCGATGAAGCGACGAGCAGCCTTGATGCCGAGAGCGAGCGGCTCGTGCAGGACGCCCTCGACAAGCTGATGGAGAATCGCACCAGCATCATCGTCGCGCACCGGCTTAGCACGGTGCGTCGCTGCGATCAGATTCTGGTGATGTCAGGCGGGGCGATTATCGAGCGCGGCACTCACGATGAGCTGATCGCGAAAGAAGACGGTCTATACGGTTCTCTCGCGAAGTTGCAGCTCGAGTGAATCGTCTCAGGGCAGCAGGCGCAGGCACGAAGGCATCGTGATCTCGAGCGGATCGCCCGTCGCTCTCAGGGTGCCGTCGGGTCCGATACGGAAAACGGCGAGACTGTTTCCCGGCATGTTCGCACAGAGGAGCCACTGCCCGTCGGGAGTGATGAGAAGATTCTGCGGTCCTTTTCCCAGACTCGGCTCAAAGCCGATGAGGGTAAGGACACCGTCGTCGCCGATGCCGTAGATTACGAGGCTGTCGTGCCCGCGATTGGTGCCGTAGAGAAACTTTCCATCGGGCGTGATTTTGAGGTCAGCGCAGTAGCTCGTGCCGGTGAATCCGGCCGGAAGGGTGGAGATCGATTCGTGTCTTGTCAGGCTTCCGTCCTTCGCCAGGTATTCGTAGCGCGTCACCGTGTTCGAGAGTTCGTCGATGGTGTAGAGATTTTCTCCGCCGGGAGAAAAGGTGAGGTGGCGCGGCCCTGCCCCCGGAGCGGAAGCGGTTGCGTATTTTTCGAGACGCTTCAGTTCCGCCGTCGCGGTATCGAGAGAGTAGCCGAGAATAGCGTCGAGCCCGAGATCGGCAGCGTAGGCGTGGCGGTTGCCCGGGCTGACAATGATGCTGTGCGCGTAGGGTCCGCTCTGCCGTTTCGGATCGACCTGCGATCCGCCCGTGTGCTGCATGAAGGAGGTCGCTTCACCGAGAGAGCCGTCGTGACGCACCGGGAAGGCGACAACACTGCCGCTGGAATAGTTTGCAGCCAGAAGGGTTCTCCCTGTCGCGTCGACCTCAAGGTAGCAGGTCGCCGTTCCCTTTGCGGACTGGCGGTTCAGCAGAGTGAGGTTTCCGGAGGTTTTGTCGATCGCATAGGCGGCGACCTCTTCATCATCCTCTCCGCCGAAGGCGACGGCATGCACGGAGTAAAGGAATCTCCGATCGGGCGAGATCGCTATGTAAAAAGGATTTTCCAACCCGCCGGTCCGGGCGAGCCGGGTAAGTTGCCCCTTGTCGAGGCAGAGTTGCAGAGCTTCGATTCCTCCCTTTTCTCCCGCTGAAAAGGAAGAAACATAGACGGTAATCCCAGCGGCCGGCAGGCTGGCGGTGGGCAGGAGCATGGCGACGGCAACGGTTGGAGCGGTCAAAAGGCGGTAGAGGGACATAGCGCAAGGACTACCCGATCTTCCCGGCCCGGACCAGTCAATTCGAGCCGTGATCGGGGGATGGGGTGATGATTAATCCTCACCTCTCCGCTGGACAAGATCCTCTAATGAAACGACGTAAGCGTGCCAATGAAAAAGACATTTCCCCTTGAGTCGTCCGGCCATGCTCCGGCGCGGGTCGTCGAGTCGATCAAGAACGACATCCGAAAATACCTGAGTCGCGAGCGGCGCAAGTCCCTGCCTGAAGGGGTTGATTTCTGGGACTTTGATTGCAGGATCGGGTCCGATGCCGATTCAGCTGCCGCCGTGCATGTGAAAGAGATTCACCGCGGAATTGAGGGTGTCGCAGCGGGCGGGGGAAGGCATGTCTATGTGGAAATTTTTGCAAAACCCGGCTACCGCTCAACGCGATCGACCGGTCAGTCGGGCGGCGCGGAAGCGGGAGCGCCGGAAGATGGCTTCCACGGCTGAGTGCCGAGAGAGGCGACCGATAGCGCCGTCATTCGGTGGCAAATCGGTCGGAGCGCAGGCGACTTTCTTCTGACTGAAAGGACTATTCGAGTTCGTCATTCACCTTGACGCCGTCGGCCCAGATGGTGGCGAAGTAGCGCGGGGGGGAGGCGTCTTTGTCGCGCACGGTTTTGATGACGATGTCGGTGCTACCCTGGAGCAGTTCGCGCATTTTGGCGACGCGCTGCCCGTTTTTGGCCTTGGAAGCCTCGTCGGGGCCGCCTTTATCTTCGTCAAAGAGGGTGAGGTTTTGCTTGTGGATCCAGACGCCGAAACCGAGATCAAGGTTCATCGAGACGGTGTTACCGTCCACAATGCGGACGAGTTCGGCACGGAAGACATAGTTGGGCTCGGCCGGTTCTTCGGCACAGAGGAAGGACGGGATAAGGAGGGAGCAGAGGAAAAGGCAAAAAAGAGATCTCATGAGGGTGAGGGGTGAGGAGCCAGGCAATCGCCTCAACGTAGGGGAAAGATGAGGAGACGCGCAAGATAAAGCGGGGGTAATTTCTCCCGCGAAGGCGCCTCCCCCGATAGGAAGGGGGTAAAAAAGCAGAGTCGTCCGCTGCGGCAAGCGAGGCGAAATTCCCGGGTCGACGGCTCGGGACGAAGTATTTTGCTGCCTCGGAAACACGAATCCGCCTCTTTTCCCCTTATCGTAAATCGACAAGATTACCCACCCGTGATGTTTTTGCCCCGTTCATTGTCTTTCCATGCAGTTTTTGTTTTGCTGGTCGCGTGCGGCTTCTTTGCCGCCGCGCGGGCGCAATTGCCGCAGGGATCCCCGTTTCCGCCTGACGCTCCGGAGCACGAGGCTCTCACCGCCGCGAGTCCGTTTCTCGATGGGGGGGACTTTTCTCTGCGGCGGGACTACTGGCAGGGAAGTCTCACGACCAAAACCGGCAGGGGACTGAAACTGCAATTCTTTAAAGGGAATACGTATCGGCTTTTCTTCGGCGTTGCTCCTTCAGCGCTCCCGAAAGACGGCACCCTCCATCTCCATCTTTACAATGCCGCCGGCGAAGAGGTCGCTCACGCCCCGGGCGAAGCCGGCAAGTCTGCCGTCGCGCTTCACTTTGAGAACACGCTCAAGACGGGCCTTTACCTTGTCCTCATGCGGGTCGAGCTCCCCCCCGGTCCGCTCGCGGAGGAGGAAATGCCGGCGGTGATGTTTTATGGGTGGCAGTGAGGGGCGGACCTCTCAGACCCGCGCCGCCATCGCCGTCGTGACGACGGAGCTGAGAGGCATCAGGATTGCGGCGAGGAGAGGGCTCATGAGACCGGCGAGGCTGAGGCTGATGGCGAAAAGATTGTAAAGCAGGGCGACGGTGAAGATCTTGGCGACATGGGTGCGGCGGCGGGTCGCGCCGTCGAGGAGGAGCTGGATAGCGTGGAAACCGCGTCCGGTGAAGACAAAGTCGGCGCGGCTTTCGATCGCGCGAATCCCGGTGGCAGGCGATCCGGTCGCGGCGGCGACCTGAAAGGCGAGGCTGTCATTGCCGCCGTCGCCGACGAAGAGGGTGGACTCTGGCGCCTCGGCGGCGATGAAGGCGGCTTTTTCCTCGGGACTGAGGTTGGCGTGCACGTTCTCCGGTGAAAGGCCGAGTTTTGCGGCGGTGTCGGCGACGCGCGCCCGATCGGGATCGCCGCTGAGGAGACGAATGCGGTAGCCGCGGTCGCGGAGTCGTTTGAGCTGCTCAATGGCACCGTCCCGGATCGCTTCTTCCAGGTGGAAAGTGGCGAGGCGAAGGCCGTTGCGTGAGAGGGAGCTACCTTGAACGGCGGCGGGTCGTGAATCGGGACAGGCCCAGTCGTCGCGGCCGAGTCTCCAGGTATCTCCACTGACGGGATCGTGAAAGCGCACCCCTTTGCCGGGGACTTCTTCGAGGCCGGTGAGGCCCGCGAGAGCGCGGACATCGTTGCGGACCCCAAAGCGGGTCAGGAGGACGTCGTGGAGGGCGCGTCCGACGGGATGGTGATTGCTGATCGTGAGATGGTGGAGCGCCTCAATGGCGGCGGGATCGAGGGCCTCAATCGCTTCGGGATTGGTGAGGCGCTTAATTGGCTCGGTGAGGGTGCCGGTTTTGTCAAAGTCGAGCCGGGTGACTTTGCGGAGGCGGTTCCAGAGCGAGTGACGCCGGATGAAAACGCCGTGGCTTTTTAGTTTTGCCAGGAGAATTTCGTCGAGGAGCGGCAGGGCGAGGCCAAGGGCGCAGGGGCAGGAGACGACGAGCACGGAGATGAGAACTTGCAGGGAATCGGCGACGCCTTTTCCCGCCGCGAGCCAGGCACCGGCACCGGCGAGGGCGACGAGGATGACGGTGACGAGGTAATATTTGCGAATGGGATGGGTCGAAGTCGCGGCGGTGTGTGAGCCGGGGTCCTCCTCGACGGGGGCGAAGAGTTGCTCAAGAAAGGAGCCGGAGTAGGCGTGCCCGGCGACGAGGCGGATCGGTTCGGCGGTGCCGTTTTTGGCTCCGGCGGGGACGCGCTGTCCGGCGAGGAAGAGGACGGGTTCGGGCTCGCCGTTGATCCAGTCGAGCTGGAAGCGGGCGGTGCCGGACTCCAGGCGGGCCTCGACGGGGACCATGGCTCCGGCGGGGATCTCGAGGAGGTCGCCGGCATTGATGCGGGAGAGGGTGATGCGCTCGCGATCGCCCGCGGCATTGAGGCGGAAGGCGGCGGTCATGTCGCGTTCGCGGGCCCAGAGCTGGCGGCGGTTGCGGTCGAGGAGTCGAAGGTGGATATATCGGCCTGAGAGCATCAGAAAGGCGAAGATCGCGACGAAGTCGAAGTAGAGCATGTGCTCGACCCCGAAGAGAAATCCGCCGACAGAGCCGAGGTAGGCGGCGATAAGCCCGAGGGAGATGGGCACGTCCATGTGGAGGCTGCGGAGCTTCCAGGAGTTGACGGCGCGTTGAAAAAAGTAAGAGCCACCCACGGCGAGGGCGAGGGTGGAGGAGGCAAAGGCGACGAGCATGAAGAGCCGCGCGAGTTCGTCACCGGTGTCGAGCCCGAGATACGAGGGCAGAGTGAAGGCCATCGTGTTCATGGCGAGCCCGGCGGTGACGCCGAGCCGGGTGAGGAGGGCGCCGCTCTCCTGCGGTGCCTCGTCGTCGGCGTTGCAGAGGAAGGCGGGGTAACCGTAGCGGTGGAGATCGCGGACGAAGTCGAGCACGGGGAATTCACCAGGATTCCACCAGAGGGTGAGGGTGGACCGGGCCGTGTCGCTGCTCATTTTGAGAGCCCCGGGATGCTGGCGGAAAAGGTGGTCGATGAGCCAGACGCAGGCGGTGCACGAAAGGTTGCCGATGCGCAGGGTCAGGCGCGCGGGAGAGTCGGGGGAGGGCCGCTGGGTCTCGGCCTCGGTGATGGCTTCGGCGAGTTCGTCGATCTGGTCACCGGCCGGCTCGGCATTGGCGGCGGGCTGAAGGACGCGACGTCCGAGGAGATCATAGAAGGAGCCGAAGCCGCCCGACTGAATGAGGTCATGCACGACCCGGCAGCCTGAGCAGCAGAATTTTTCCGTCTCAAAGCGGGGCTGGAACCGGTTTCCGCAATGATCGCAGCGCCGCTGTTCGAGAGTCGTGGCGGAGCCGGATCGGGCGGGTGAAGAGGGGGCGGAGGTGATCACGCTCATTTGATCTCGAGGTCGCAGCGACAGCTGCCGGTGACGGCTTTTTCATTCGCCTGTCCGAAGCCGATGTAAGAGAAATGCCACAGTAGAGAGATCGCAGCGGTGGCGGCGAGGGTTCGTTTCGCGATGAGGAATCCTTTTGCTCCGAGTTTCTGATTCACCCACGACGAGCCGATCTGGACGGCCCAGATCGCGGGGATGGCACCGAGCCCGAAGGCGAGCATGATCTCGACCCCGCGAATGGTGGAGCCGCTCGCGAGGGCGAGGGCGAGGATGGCGTAGAGCGGACCGCAGGGCAGAAGAGGGGTGACGAGGCCGATGATCGCGGCGCGGGCCAGCGGGGGGAATTTCAGCGTCTTGAGGCGGACCTGGAGCATGATCTTTCCGAGCCCGGGGATGGCCGCCATTTTCTTGTCGAGACCGAAGACGATCGCGATGAGGAAGAGGATGAGGAGGAGCGGGAGCCATTGCACTCCGGCCGGCGAGATCGTGAAGCCGATGCGGCTCCCGATAAAGCCCATGATGGCTCCGGCGATACTGTAGCCGACAAGGCGGCTGAAATGGTAAAGGCCGACCGAGGCGAGAGCGGGCCCGCGTCCGGCGATGCCGAGCCCGCAGGTGAGGAGCCCGCACATCCCCGCGCAGTGGAGACTCGTGGCAAGCCCGGCGACGAAGATCGCGCCAAGGGTGATGGTTGCGGGGTCGGGAGTCATTCTGGCTTTTTAGCTTTTTAGCTTTT
>DIVG01000001.1 GCA_002422425.1 Akkermansiaceae bacterium UBA6138
ATTTCAAATTTTTTAAAATCTCTTAAATTTAAACTTGCGCTGATAGTTCTGACTTTTATACTGAGAGCATAAATTTTGATTTGCCATGAAAAAACTAATCGTCGTTGTCAATGATTTGGAACGCTCCGGCAAGTCCGCCCTGGCGAGGACCCTTTCCCATTACCTTAAGGCACAGGACATCAAGCATCTCCTCGTTACCTCGAACGAGATGGATATGACGGATTCTTTTCCCGGCGAATTCTGGGACCTTGAGGACCAGTTCGATGTCTCCCTGCTCATCGGAGCGATCGACAGCCACAGCGCCGTGATCCTCGACGTGCACTCCGGCGGTGCCCGCAACTGGGGTGACTTTTTCGAGACCGAAGACCTTGAAAACCTCCTCGCCGAGCTTGATGCCGAGATGACTCTTGTCATTCCCGACACCCGCAGTGAACGCTGTAATGAGGAAATCTGCGACCTCACGGAGATCTTCGCTGATCAGGCTGACTACCTCATTGCCCACCTCCCCGGCGATCCTCGTAACGAGGTTAAATGGAAGGGCAGCCTCGCCGACAAGGCGATTCGCTACATCGGTGCCGGCACGGTCGACATTCCCGGCATTTCGGACGACCTTCGCACGGCCCTTGATAATGCCGGCATCGATTTTGTCGAGGCTCTCAACAATCCATCCGTGCTTCCCCGCTTCGCCGAAGTGCAGCTCAGTCAGTGGATCGAACGCGCTTCTTCCTGCCTTTTCGCCGGAAACGAATATCTCGTACCCGACTCTGTCAGTGCTGTTGCGCTCGATTATTGAGATTTGACTGACCGATCGTTCCGCTTTCACGAAGAGGCTTCCGCTTGCGGAAGTCTCTTTTTGTTCTGGCCGGAAACGTCATTTGAAGATCGCGTCCAATCCCATGGCACTCTTCCTCGCAATCTTAGGAACCAGCTTGGGACGTGAACGTTTCAGCACGAAATAGGCAATCGAGAGGAGCCGTAACCCGATGATCTTATCCACAAAACGATAGCCGGGCGTTCGTCGGACGAGGTAGTTGAAAAATAGGGCGATATAGCGGCGATTCCATTTGAACGGTTTAAAGTCAAACTTCACGGTATATCGAAAGCGACTGCCTCGCGGATACCGCTGTTTGTATTGTTTCTTCGCTTTTTCGAGGCGCTGGCGGATTTCGGTGTCCTCGGGGCGGAAAAAATACTCCCGCCCCAGAGCGATAATTCCAAAGGTGTATTCCATGTATTCGATGTCCGCTTCGGGAAGTTGACACTGAAGGGCGAGGGTGCGCATCCGCTTGATTTTTACGATCGCGGCATGTCCCGCTCGAATCGCCGCTTCACCATCCTCGACAAGAGGCTCAAGCATTTTTTTCAGCGAGTGGGCGACGAAAAGGTGATGCCAGTAGACTCCCAGGAGGGGCGGAATTCGGACGCGACGGAAGTAAAAACGCTGACGTGCAAAGTCGGGCAGGTAAAGCAGTTCTACGATGACCTCTTCGGAAAGTCTGAGCAGCTCAGTGAGAGCGGGATAATTCGAAACGCCCGGGAGATGGGAAAGGGCTTCCTCAACAAGCTCGCCATGCTTGAAAAGACGCAGGGTCACAAAAGTGTTGATTTCGGTCCAGATCGCCGCCGAATCAATGAACGCCAGCCGGCGGAAAGGTGTCCAGCCACCCGTCTGGCACCAGACCGAGATCCCGATCACATTCGGTGCCTCGCGCAGCTCGATCGCGAGTTGCTCGTAGTCGCCTCCGACAAAACTCGGGTATTCCCCGCAGCCTTCGTATTCCCGGCGCGTCTGGAGTTCCACAATCTTCGGGATATCGTTGACAAAAAAATTACGGTTGAGGGACAGATAGCGGAAAAAATCCGACTCCCCGTATTTCATCGAGAGAACCAGGGCCGGACTCGTGATGCCTGCGACCGTCTTCTCAAGCGTCGCCTCGCGCCAGATGAGATCACCCACCTCGTGAGCCCCGACCGTCCAGGTGCGAAAGATACAGCGCCTGCCATGATGTTCGAAAACAGGCAGAATCCCCTTGAGACAGCGATTCACCATCCCCGGATTTTTTAGGACGAGCTTGCTCCGAAAGTCCTCCCGGATATCAAGACCATCGCTCTCGCCGATACGCAGGACTACTCCGGCGATCTCCGGGAAATCAACGAAAAAACGATTGAGCAACGCAGCGAGAAATCGCCGCTGTTTTCGCTCACTATTGCCGAGACGCCTCTCAAGCTGAGGCGTCAGAGTGAGGATGTCCATCGTCAGATAGAGATGAAGCCCCTCCGCCCGAATGATATGGAAAATTTGGCGGAATTCCTCGCGATATAGCGAAATCCGTTCCTTGACAGAATCCTCGTAGAAATCATGCAGAGCGAGATGCGGGACATCGTCGAGGGTCACCCCGTTGTAGCCTATCTTCGCAACACTTCGGCAAAAGGTTTTCATATCAGCCCGGATCGCAACGAAGGCTCTGCGGACCTCTTCAGGTGACATTTCCTGAAAGCGCATCCAGGGCAGCTTAGACCAGTTGATTTTGAATCGGTCATAGCCCGGGAAGAACGGACCAATCGCGTCGATCAGGTAAAGGGGAGAGCTGAGGGCAGGTAAGTCCACCGGAAAAGGAATTCGATAACGCAGGGCAGGTTGCCCCGCAACGGCAAGCTCGGGTAGACTTGCTCTCCCCGGTGACGATTTGGTGACAGGGACCTGCCGCAGCCGGGTAAACTCCCCTCCGAAAAACCCCGCACTTCCCAAGCGTAAAAATGGCCTTCCCCTTTTCCTCCCGGTGTATTATCCAGTTCCCATGACCACGCCCCAAGCCCTCATTCGATTTCTGAAAAATCCCGGCGCCATCGCCGCGATCTCCGCCCTCGCCTTCGGGGTGGCGGCGTTCTCGCTGACCTCGTGTGGAGAGAAAGCCATCGCCGCTGCGGAAAAGACAAAGATCGTTTTCATCGCCGGCAAGCCGAGCCACCCTTCCGGCCAGCACGAGTTTAATGCCGGAGCCATCCTCCTCGCCCGCGCCCTCAACGAACAGAGCGGACTGCCCCTCGAAGTTAAAGTCGTCCCCAACGGCTGGCCCGAGGACGACGCTGTGTTTGACGGAGCGAGGGCCGTCATCATTTACTCCGACGGCAACGCCAGCCATCCCGTCAACGGACACGAAGAAAAAATGGAGTCCCTGCTCGCCAGCGGAGTCGGGCTCATGTGCATGCACTACGGCGTCGAAGTGCCCAAAGGCGAACTCGGCGAGCGCTTCAAACGCTGGATCGGCGGCCACTACGAGAGCGGCTATTCGACCAATCCCCACTGGACCGCCGAGGTCGAACTAAAAAAAGACCACCCCATCAGTCGCGGCGTTCCCGGATTCTCCGCCAACGACGAGTGGTATTACAACATGCGTTTCGCCGATCCCAAAACGTCCGAGGACATTCTCACCGGCGTGCCCACCCGCGAGCGCATTAACCGCTACATTCACTGGACCCCCGACGGCGAAAAAAATCTCGGCAAACGCCAGACCATGATGTGGGCCGTCGAGCGCGCCGATGGCGGACGCGGCGTTGGTTTCACCGGCGGCCACTGGCATCGCAACTGGGCCATCGACGACTTCCGCCGTGTCGTCCTCAACGCCATCGCCTGGACCGCCAAAGTCGAAGTCCCCGAAGCGGGCGTGACCTCACTCCCCGTGACCGAGGCCCAGCTCAACGAGAACCTCGATGAGAAAAAAGAGATGATCCACGTGGCCCTGCCCTCCGCCGCCGACCTTAACCAGCCCGCCGCCGAGCCCAAGGAATTCGGCTGGCCCGGGAAACCATAAGGCTCCGCTTTGAGCAACTCCCCAACCCCTCCAGTAAAGATCGGCCTGCTCGACTCGGGTGTCGGCGGTCTCTCCGTGCTGCGCGAGGTCCATCGGCTTCTCCCCGGCGCGGACTTGCACTACGTCGGCGACTCGGCCTGGTGTCCCTATGGTACGAAAAGTTCCGAAGTGATCTGCGAACGGGTCTTCGAAGTTTCCGACTACCTCCTCTCGCAGGGAGCGGGCATCCTCGTGATCGCCTGCAACTCCGCTACGATCCATGCCGTCGGTGCCCTGCGCGCCACCTACCCGCTCCCTGTCGTCGGGATGGAGCCGGCCGTAAAACCCGCGGCCGAACTCACCCGCAGCGGCGTCATCGGCGTTCTCGCGACCGAGGCCTCCATCGCCGGGGAGAAATTCCATCAACTCGTCAACACCCACGCCAGCGGCGTGCGCGTCATCACCCGCCCCTGCCCCCGCTTCGTCGAACTTGTCGAGGCGGGACAACTTACCGGATCCGAAGTCGAAGCCGCCGTTGACGACGCCGTCGCCCCCCTCCTCGAAGCCGGAGCCGATGTCTTTGTGCTGGGCTGCACCCATTATCCCTTTCTGCGACCTGTCATCGAAGCGCGCCTCCCCGACGGTGCCACCGTCGTCGACACCGGGCCGGCCGTCGCGAGGCGCGTCTCCAGCCTTCTCGATCCCCCCCCCCCCTCGACTCCGCCCGGCTCCCTCCTCGTTGAGACGACCGGAGATCTGGATCTCCTCCAGGGACTTCTCCCCCGGCTTCTCCCCGACCTGAAAGTCAGTAATGGCCGTTGTGAGATCGGGCGGTAAAGATGTCAGCGATCAACGCAACGCGGGAAAAATCAACCCGGGCACGAAGCGGTGTGAGAAATGCGGGCTAGAGGTATTTTGATCTCGATTTTCCCCGCTGAACCAGTTATCAACATGACTATGTCTCCGCGCTCCATCGTCAGCATCCACCCCTATTTCAAACCACACGAGGGCAAACTCGGGGAATTCATCGCCGGGATGCCGGCCTTTGTCGAGCGAACGAGAGCGGAGGAAGACGTCCTCTTTTATGACTTTACCGTGTGCGGCGATACGGTTTTTTGCCGGGAGGCTTACGACGGAGGCGAGGGCGCTTTAAGGCATCTGGAAAATGTCGGGGACCTGCTTGGCGAGGCGCTCAAAATTGCCGAACTCACACGCCTGGAAATTCACGGCGACGCCGTCGAACTCGACAAAATGCGGGAAGCGCTCAAAGATCTGCCAGTGCAGTGGTTCGTGCTCGAAGCGGGACTGGAAAAGTGATTTCACCACCCCGGCCTGCCAGGGTTGGGCAGGTAATCCGATCCTGCCGGCTTCACTCTTTTCTTTTCCAGGGGCGGGTTGCCTACCGCGTTGCGGGGGATACAGTAGGCAGCCTCAATCTGCCTCTTACCCTACCCCCATGAGTGAAGACGATCTTCTCGAACTCCGTGCCCGCGCGGGCATCGCCCCCTGGCGTTTAAAAGTCGCCGAGCGCATCGAGTCGGGTCCGGCCCAGCATTTCATCCTCGCCGCGATCATCGTGAACGCGGTGGTGCTGGGGCTCTACATCGATCCGACCGTTCTCCCGGAGTTCGATCCGCTCTGGCGTGCGATCGATCTTTTCTGCCTCGGTGTCTTCGCGGTCGAGATCGTCATCAAGCTCGCCGCCTATCGACTCGGCTTTTTCAAAAGCGGCTGGAATGTCTTCGACTTCCTCGTCGTCGCGATCGCTCTCGTCCCGGGGAACGGAGCGCTCTCGGTCCTGCGGACCCTGCGGGTTCTCCGGGTGCTGCGGCTCCTCACGGTCGTGCCGAGTCTGCGCCGGGTCGTCGCGGCCTTTATTCACTCCATCCCCGGGCTGGGCGCGGTCGTGATGGTGATGGCGATCTTTTTCTACGCCGCCGCGGTGATGGCGGTGGGCTTCTTCGGGGCGACTTTCCCGGACTGGTTCGGCAGCATCGGGAAGAGCCTCTACACCCTCTTTCAGGTCATGACGCTGGAAAGCTGGTCCATGGGCATCGTGCGTCCCGTCATGGAATCACATCCCCTCGCGTGGGCTTTTTTTGTGCCCTTCATCATCGTCGCGACCTTCACGATTCTGAATCTCTTCATCGGCATCATCGTCTCGACGATGCAGGAACTGGCGATGCTCCCCGATCCGGAAAGTCCGAACCGGGAGACGATCGAGATCCTCAGTCGCATCGAAGAGGATCTCGCGAGACTCCGGGGCCAGATCGGTAAATGATCCCGCCGATCGGTCCGATCAGCCCTCGCGGCTTTTGAGGAATTCGACGCACTTGGTCACTTCGGGGAGTGAGTTCTCCCAGTTGTGCTCGTACTCGATCGAGGCGGGACCGGTGAATCCCTGCGCCTTGAGCTCGTCGAGGATCGCGGGCATGTCGGCTTCGCCGGTGCCGTAAGGGACGTCGTGCGAACCTTTGCCGTAGATGTTGAGATCTTTCAAGTGGCTACTGAGAACGCGGCCTTTGAGAATGCGGAGGCATTCGACCGGCTTCAGGCCCGAGCGCATCCAGTGACCGGTGTCGGCACAGGCTCCGATGCGGGGATCGCGGTCTTTCACGAGCTCGGCAATGTAGTTCGGATCCCAGACTTTGTAATTGGGATCGTTCTCACGCTTCGGGTGATTGTGAAAGCCGACCTGGATGTCGTATTCCTTGACGAGTTTTTCGAACGTATCGAGGGCGTCGACCGACTCGGTGTTGATGACACGGATTCCCATCGTCTTGGCAAATTCGAAGACTTTGCGGCTCTCGGCCTCGTCTTTGCTGAGCCCCACGACGCCGTAGGCGACGGCCATGATGTCATGCTCTTTGAGCTTGGCCTTCACCTTCTCGAGAGTCTCGGAAGAGGCGTTGTGATCGAGCTTCAGGTCGGGCTCGGCGGGGGAAAGTTTTTGCCCGGGGTAGAGCTCGATCAACTTCGCGCCCGAGGCGGCCGTCTTCTCGATCGCCTCGAAGGCGGTGAAGCGATTGAAAGTGTAGGCCTGGCATCCAATCGCGATGCCGCCGATGCGACGGTCGTCCGGAATGGGATCAGCCGCGTGAATCTGAAAGAGGGAGACAACGGTTGCCGCGAGAAGAATAAGTGGGGTTTTCATGAGTTTTTCCTTGGAAGCGAAAATCTAACGACGTGAAAGGCGCGCGCAAGAGCCGACTCCAAGCGGACATGCGCCGGGGGAGGGCTGGTCTCCGGACAATAAATTATTGTCCGGCCGTATTCGCTTTGCCGCGGCGGCGGCCGGAACGGCGGCGACGCGAGGAACCTGCGGCGGCGGCCTGGGGAGCCGGGGCGGCGGTGTCCATCACGGCGGTGACGGGTTTGTGATTGCCCTTGCGGGATCTCGCTCCGGGACGCGGACCGGCGGCAGCACGACCTCCGTTACGGGCTGTGCCGACGAGGCGGAAGTCCACCATCTTGCGGGCCGCGTCGACTTTGGCGATCTCGACATCGACGATGTCACCGAGCTGGATCGTGCGGCGCTTGCTGCGTCCTTCGATTTTCTTCGCGGCGACGTCGTGCTTGTAGTGATCGTCCTCGAGGAGGGCGAGGGGCACCATCCCGCTCATGCCGAGACCGGTGATGTCGACAAAAAATCCGAAGTCGCGCAGACTCGTGACCCGGGCGGGGTAGTGAGTTGGTTTGCCGGAGTGAATCTGGTCGAGGAGGTAGGCGTGGAGCTTGATGTCCTTGCTGTCACGCTCGGCGTCGGCCGAATTCCGCTCGGATGAGGAGAGATGATTCGCGACATCGTGGAGATGAAGGAGCGGCGCGCTCTTTTCCGCAGCGAAAAGGCTGCGGTGTACGACGAGGTCGGCGTAGCGGCGGATCGGCGAGGTGAAGTGCGCGTATTTTTTCTTGGCGAGCCCGTAGTGACCGAGCGGGTCGGCGGTGTAGCGGGCGCGGTTGAGCGATTTGAGGAATCCAATCTTGAGGGCGGCTCCGGAAGCGAGTTCGCCGAGCTGGCGGAAGAGCTTCTGCACTTCGGCGGGTTTCGTGAGATTGCCGCAGGGAATGGAGTGACTGAGGACGTCTTCGCGATAGCTCTGGAGACGGCCGGGATCGGGCGCCTCGTGGGTGCGGTAGATCGCGGCGCGCTTCAGCTTCATGAGACGACCGGCGACCGCTTCATTGGCGAGGAGCATGAACTCTTCGATGAGCTGATGGGAGACATCGTTGTCGTGCAAGTCGATGCGCTCCACCTTGCCGGCGGCGTCGAGGCGGATCTTCGTCTCGGGGAAATCGAGATCGAGCGAGCCGTCTTCGAAGCGGCGCTTGCGAATGGCCTGGGCGAGCCCGTGGGCCCGGTGGAGCATCTCGCCGATCTCGCCTTTGGCGGGACGCTCGAGGATGACGAGGGCGTCGGCATAGGTGAGACGCTTTTTGGAATGGATCACGGCGGGGTAAAAGTCGGTGCTGATGACCTTGCCGTCGTTGCCAAGGAGGAACTCGACACATTTCGTGAGACGGTCGACGTCGGGCTTCAGCGAGCAGAGTTCATTACTCAGCTCCTCGGGCAGCATGGGGACGACGCGATCGACGAGATAGGAGGAATTTCCGCGGCGTCTTGCCTCCTCATCGAGCGCGGAACCGGGGCGGACGTAGTGGGAGACATCGGCGATGTGGACCCAGAGTTTCCATCGGTTTGCTCCGGCACGCTCTAGACAGATGGCGTCATCGAAGTCGCGGGCATCGTCGGGATCGATCGTGACGACGAGCTGCTTGCGGCAGTCACGGCGACCTTTCAGGTCGGCCGCGGGCACGGTGCGACCGAAGCGGCGGGCCTCTTTGACGACCTGCTCGGGGAAGGCGGAGTTGAGTCCATACTGGCGCAGTACCGCCAGCATATCGACTCCGTTGGTAGCGGGGGCACCGAGCACTTCGGTGATGCGCCCTTCCGGATTGACGTGACGCGATTCCCAATGGCCGAGCTCAACGACGACCTTGTCACCGGCTTTCGCCTGCAGGGTCGCGCTCTTCGGCTGGGGCACGCGGATCTCGTAGGAAAAACGCGGATCGTCGGGCGTGACGTGAAGTCCTTTGGCGGAGCGGCGGAGCGTTCCGACAAAGCGGGTGCGGCGGCGCTCGACGACCCGGACGACGCTGCCGCTGAGGGCTTCGGTCTCGGCTTTGGCTGCGCCCCAGAAGCCGGTCTTAGGCTCCTGATCGCGGAGGACGAGGACCTTGTCATCATTGAGGGCGGTCCCGGTGTCATTCCCGCGGATCGCGATCTCGGGTAGGGACGGATCGTCGGCAGTGAGGAATCCGCGACCGGACTTCGTGATCTGAATGCGTCCGGCGACGAGCCAGGGTGACGAGGCGGAGAGGTAACGTCCGCCCTTGATGCGGATCGCGAGGCCGCGACGTTCGAAGTCGCGGAGCTGGCGCTGGAGGCGGGGTTGATCCTGCGGGTCGAGGCCGAGCGCGGTGTGGATCTCAGCGATGGTGGAGGGCGTGTATCGTTTGTGCCCGAGGTGTTTGATCAGCGTGTTTTCCATGTGTCGGAAAAGGGTATGGTGGTATTGGGTTGGAGGCGCTCGTGCCTCGCCGTGTGGAGCCTTTTAGCTCCGGGCAAAGTGCGCCGGTCGCGCGGCATCCGGGCCCGAAAAGCCCCCACAAAGAATGCGGAGAGGCGAATTTGGCCGGGAAGACGTTCCCGAAGAAGGACCGGACGCGAGCAAGAGAAAAAGGCCTGTGGCCTGATCGCCGGAGCGGCCAGAGGTCAGGGGAATCGTAACAGTCATCCCGACCCTGTTCCCCTTCCAATGGGGAGTGACGAGGTAACGGTAGCCTCCTTTACCCCGTTCTGGCAAATGAAAGTTTTGACCGCAACAGGCTCCTCGTAATGACGCAGGGGTGCGAAATAATTGCGAAAGTATAAAAAATATTAGAAAATTCGTATTTACAGGAAATATTAACTTTAATTCTTAGACTGGATCCAATGATGACCTCCCGATCCCCCCTTTTGTTGCCACTTGTCGTTTTTCTCGGGTTCTGGCTTCTCATTCCCCTGCCGGTCAGGTCTGACGACGGCCAGGTCTGGAGCAGAATCGATGCTTATGTCAAATCCCTGCGCGCAAAGGGAGGGTTGCGCAGTGACGAACGGACGGCCTGGATCGTCTACGATTTCACGGCGGGCCGGGAAGTTGCGAACATCAACGGCTCGACCATGTTACAGGCGGCGAGCATGATTAAACCTTACCTCGCGCTCGCGTTTTTTCACGAGGTTGAAGCGGGGCGACTCTCGTATAGCGCAACGGCGAAGCGTCACATGGAGTTGATGATTCAGAAGAGTAACAACGAATCGACCAACTGGGTGATGCGCCAAACCGGGGGCCCGGCACCCACTGAAGCGATCCTGAAGCGGAACTACCCGGCCCTGTCGCAGCAGATTCGTATCGTCGAATACATCCCGGAAGGGGGGAAGACCTATCGCAATCAGGGTTCGGCAAGTGACTACGGGCGCTTTCTCCACGAACTCTGGTATCGTCGCCTCCCCCAGTCGGATGAAATGCTCAGGGTGATGGGGCTGCCCGGGAACGATCGGCTCTACACCAAGGTGAAGAGCGTCCCTACCGGCACGCAAGTGTATAACAAGACGGGAAGCACCGCGATGTGCTGCGGGGATATGGGCATCCTCGTGGCGAAGGGGCGCGACGGTAAAAGTTATCCCTATGCAGTCATCGGCATCATTGAGAGCGGTCGTCGCAATAATTCCAATTACTCCGCATGGATCTCCAGCCGGGCTGATGTCATTCGGGGCGTCTCGAATGTCGTCTATCTGGAAATGAAGAAACGTTATCCGCTCTACGGGGGGGATTGACTCCGGATTATTCCGACTTCGACTCAAGGCCGACCGTGTTCACCGCGATGATGCGATACCGGTGGGCTTTTCCCGACCCGGGGGCGGGGTCGGTGTAGCGCATTCCGACGAGGGGCTGGGTCGGGCTATCACTGTAGGAAAGATTCTGGAAAACGGGGCGGCCGAAGGGGTTCGTGCCCTTTTCCGGCAGCTTCGCGATGACGACGCCGTCGCGTTCGATCACGAATCCGGCGAGGCCGCTCTCAAGGTCGGCTTCGCATTCCCAGGTGAGCTCGTTTCCTTTCACGACGAGGTCGGTCGGGGCCGGCGGCGGTGTCGTGTCGGGCACGGCGGTGTCTTTGACATAGCTTGACCAGGCCCGGGCGATCGCCTCGTTCGGTAGCCAGACGGAACTCTCGAGAGGGCCGACAAAATTCGATTCGGGCAGCGGGGCGACTTTGCCTTGCGCCTCGAGATCGAGCGGCGCGAGCCACGATTCCCCTTTTGGCATCGCCTTCAGCGGATCACCCGCTTTTTCCGGGAGGCGCGCCGCGAGGCAGGCATCGAGCCACGGGATCGCGAGGTAGCGCTGGTTCCCGCAGTCGTGACTTGATAATGGATCGACCGAGACGCCGACGAGTGAACCCTCCGCTCGCATCGTCTTGAAGAAGGTCTCAACGCCGGCACTAACCCCGGCGAAACGACCTTCTTTGTCGGTGACGCCCTCTTTCGTCCCGAGGTTGCACATGAGCGGCACGGTGGTAGCACCGGCAGTGATGGTATAAGGCGCGGGTTTGCCCTCGACTGCCGCTACTGGTGGCACCCCCGATCGCAGCCACGCGGCCGCGACGCGCTCCGGATGGAGCAGGCTGATGCCGCCGGCCCAGTGACCGCCGCCACTGTGTCCCCAGAGCGCCCAGGGAGCGGTGGTGAGCTCGGGGTGTCCTGACATTTTACCCAGATCGGCAAGCGCCTTCTGAAAGGCGGCATCAGAACCTTGTCGCGGATCGCACCATTTCTGGCAATCGGCCTTGTCGGGCTGCTCGTAGGACGGCCCCATGAGGGCGCAGTCGTGCTTTTTCGCGAGGGCCTGCCAGTGAAGATCGTAGGCACCCGTCTGTCCCGATTTGCACGAGCCTTCGCCGCAACCGTGCTGATGCACGATGAGTCCGCGCAGTGTCTCCACGCCCGGCGGAATCCAGATCGTGTAGCTGACCGGGTAGATCAGTTCCCCCTCCTTCGGTTCGGCGGGGGCTTCGTAGCGGACCCGGTAATAAGGCGGCTCGGCGGCGAGGGGGTTTTCGTAGGGCGCGACCGGGGCGGTGATGGCTGCGGTAATCGTGCCGAGAACGACGGTGAGGATGAAGGGGGTTCGCATGAGAGGAGGGGAGGGTGAGGTAAAAATTACTGAGGCTGGCGTCTGTCGTAGTCCTGCAGCCACTGCCGACGGGCGGCGAGATTGTCGTTGAGTTCCTTCAGCTCGGCGCGAGCACGATTGAGTTCGGCATACTTGCGGAAGATCGCGAAGAAATCCTCGCGCAGGTCTTTGCGGGAACTCTGCACGAGCTGGTCGAGCTCATGCGCATGGCCCTGCTCGACCGGGAGAGTCTCCGGCGCCGATCCCGAGGAGAATTCGTGGAGTTGCTCGCCACGATGCGCGATGAGTCCGGCGTTGTGGGTTATCTCGGATTGGTAGAACTCGCGCTCGACTTCGGGGAGATTCGGCAACTTCAGCTTTTCAGTGAGGTAGGCATTGCGCTGCTCGAGATGGGCGATGCTGTCCTGCAGGCCTTTGCTCACCGCCTCTTTGGCGCTCTCGGTGTGGCGTGACTCGCGACGATTTTGTTTCCAGGCTTCGCTGATCTCTTCGTTCTCGATCGTCCAGCCGAACCACGAGGCCGTCGAGGTGACTTCGTATTTTTCCAGCTCCTTCGGATCGGTGAAGGTTTTGGCCAATGCCAGAACCTGAGCCACCCGCTTCTCGATGCGCTCGTCGAAGATCGCGAGGTCCTTTTCAAGAGTCTCTTTTGGCAGGGCGGATTTCCCGGTGCGGAGCTGTTCGCGGATGGTGTCGCGGTGAGTGTTGTAAAATTCGATCGTCTTGCGCAGGCCGGTGATGACGTCCGCCTTGACCCGGGCAATGCGGACCTTTGACTCCTCCGAGTCCTTGATCTCGCCTACCATTGCCACGATCACATCGACTCCATCCTCGACACGGTCATCGAGCGAGCGGATGTCCAACACGATTGCGCCGAGGCGATCTTCGCGCTGGGCGATGTGGTTTTCGAGATTTACAACCGACTGACGGCGCGCTTCGAGGTCGGCGGGGGTGAGGTGAGTCGCGTTTTCCTGCGCCTGCGCCGGGGAAAGAGTTGCGAGGAGCGTGCAGGTAATCGTGAAAAAAAGGGTGGTGGCGGGATGTTTCATTTCATTGAGAATAGAACAGGATGCCTCATCGCTTCAATAGCGGATGTGTCCCGCTGACCATTTGCTCTTTTTCCCCTTCATCACCATCATCGATAAGGCCACACCCGTGGACTGCAGTCCCAAAATCATCCACCCTTCCACCCCCGCATCACCAGCTTAGTGCCTATAATTTGGTTGGCAAAGGGCCCAGCCTCTGCTCAGTTGGGGTTTGGAACACCGATGACACGCCAGATCGTCTCTTTCTCCCTCCTCGGGCTCCTCGGCATCGTGCTTCAGAGCTGCTATACCGTCGGGCCGGACTATCTTCAGCCCGGTCGGGACATTCCGGACGCGTGGACACGGTCCGTCGAGCGCGACCTTGAAGATGGTGCCGCGTCTCTCACGGGCTGGTGGAAGGGATTCAACGATCCAACGCTCAACGCCCTCATTGAACGGGCGCGTGCTTCGAATCCGAACCTGCGGCTCGTCCTCGAGCGTATCACCGAGGCTCGCGCTCAGCGCGGCATCGCCGTGAGCCGGGCGCTCCCGCAGGGCAATGGCAGCGGCCGTTACTCGCGCCATCGCAACAGCGAAAGCCTCAATAGTCCTGTTCCCTCCGACAACCCGTTCGACCTCTATACGACCGGGTTCGATGCCGGATGGGAGATCGATATTTTCGGCGGGATCCGGCGCTCCGTCGAGTCGACCGAGGCCAACATTGCCGCGCAGGAGGAAAACTACCGCGACACCCTCGTCACGCTCTTTGCCGACGTGGCGCTGAACTACGTCGATTACCGCACCCTCGAGGCCCGCATTGCCGTGGCCAACCGTAACATCAACTCGCAGCGCGGTTCGGTCGACCTCACCAGAAAGCGCCTCGATGCCGGACTCGTCCCCAAGATCGACGTGACCCAGGCTGAGACCAATCTCGCCCTTTCCGAAGCCGCCGTGCCCCAGTTGCGAGCCCAGCTCGCCGCGTCGAAAAACCGCCTCGCCACCCTCACCGGCGGGTTCCCCGCTTCCGTCGATGCCATCCTCGCCAACCGCAACGGCATCCCCGTGCCGAAGGCCGGCTACTCCGCCGGGTTGCCCGCCGACCTTCTCCGCGCCCGTCCCGACATCCGCCGTGCCGAGCGTGAACTCGCCGCGCAGAATGCCCGCGTCGGCGTCGCCGTGGCCGATCTCTACCCGCGCTTCACCCTCTTCGGCGATCTTAATCTTCAGGCCTCCAACAGCGGCGACCTCTTCAACAGCGCGAGCCGCGCCTACTCCTTCGGCCCCTCCTTCCAGTGGCAGATCTTCAGCGCCGGACGCATCCGCAACAACATCCGCGTCGAGGAGAGCCGCGTCGCCCAGGCCTACGCCGCCTACGAGAGCAGCGTCCTCGGAGCCGTCGAAGAAGTCGAGACGAGCATGGCCGGGATCCTCTACGAGCGCGAGCGTCTTTCCGACCTCAAGCGGGCCGTGGCCTCTTCGAACGAGACCGTCAGCCTTGTCAAAGACAATTACCAGAACGGGCTCGTCAGTTTCCAGAACGTGCTCGACGCCGAGCGCACCCAGTTCAGCGCCGAGGACGAAGAGACCTTCAGCCGCGGCCAGATTGCGCGGAACTACATCATTTTGTATAAGGCTCTCGGCGGAGGCACCGCCACCGAGTTGATCCCGCCTGCTGTTCCCATCCCTGCCAAGCCGTGAAACGGTTGTTCCAATCCGCCCTTCGGGTTCGCTTTTTCCGGCTTCCGGAAGCGTTCGTTATTCTCTTTTTCTCCACCGGCTGCGCCGAAAAAAATACCTTCGTGGCGCCGCCTCCTCCGCAGGTCGAGGTGATCTCGCCCGAGGTCGGGCCTGTCCTCGTCTACCTCGAGTCGCCGGCGCGGACGACCTCCTTCGCGCGGGCCGAGGTGCGGGCGCGGGTGAAGGGTTTCCTTAAAGAGACGCATTTCTCGCCCGGACGATTTGTGAAGGCCGGTGACGCCCTTTTCACGATCGAGCCCGAGCAGTTCGAGGCCGCCGTCGCCTCCGCCGCCGGTCAGGTCGAGCGGGCCAAAGCCGATCTTGGGATCGCGCAGACAAATCTTGAAAAACGAACCGAAGCCGGCAAGACCGGCGCGATCTCGCAAATCGATGTCGCCGCCGCCGATGCCGAGGCCAAGGCCGCCGCCGCCGCCGTGAAGATCGCCGAAGCCGCCCTGCGCGACGCCGAGCGCGACCTCGGCTACACGAAAATCACCTCGCCCATCGACGGCCTCGTCTCCAAAGCCGAGGTCGATCAGGGCAACCTCGTCGGCGCCGACGGGGCCACCCTCCTCACCACCGTCGTGCACGATGATCCCATTTACGTCGAGTTCGAGGCGAACGAGCGGGACATCCTTTCCAAGCTCTCCAACCGCCCCTCCGCCGACAGCCCCGATTTCGACGATCGTTTTCGCGCCGTCAAGGCTCGCCTGACCCTGTCTGACGGCACAGTCTATCCTCTTGAGGGCAGCCTCGACTACATCGACAACGCCGTCGATCCCGAGACCGGGACGATGCGGGTGCGGGCGAAGTTCCCCAATCCCGACGGAGCTCTCGCCTCGGGTCTCTTTGTCAGGATCGGCATGCCCATCACCAAGGGCGGCGACGCCGAAGTCCCCGCCATCCGTGTCCCCGCCGAAGTCGTCCAGCGCGATCTCGGCGGGACCTACGTCCTTGTCGTGGCTGCGGACAATAGAGTGATGCGTCGCCCCGTCGTCTCGACCGGCTTCCGCGAGGGATCGGACCTCATCCTTTCCTCCGGCCTCGCTGCCGAAGACAGGCTCATCGTCAGCAATCTCCAGAAAGCCCGACCCGGTCTCACCGTCGTGCCCA
>DIVG01000031.1 GCA_002422425.1 Akkermansiaceae bacterium UBA6138
TCTGGCTCAGCCAGCAAGGCATCGGGCTCCCCGTGGAACTCATTCCTCTGAAAATCCGCGATCATCAGCGCACCGACGTCGAATTCATCTTCCTGCTGGAAGAGCGCCTCACCGCTCTGAAATCGCAACCTGCGATGCGCGTCGACTTTATGAAAGAAATGCGCCGCTTTCTCCCCGCCGCGACAGTGCGGGACACGATCGAAAAGGAGGCGTATTGGACCTACTTGACGGGAGTGGTGGGGGATTTAGTCGCGAAGGCGGTGAGTGCTGTGGGATAGGAGCCTCCATCCCCTATGCGACGAGGGATCGTCGCGCTTCCCCCCCCAAAAAATCCCGATTGATCGCCCGCGACCAGTCTGCTTTGCTTTGACTTTCCTCCAACCGGACTTTTACTCCTGCCCCTATGTCTCTCACGATTAAACCCGCTTCCGAAGTCGCCTACGATTGTATCTCCATGGGCGAGGTCATGCTTCGCCTCGATCCGGGCGAAGGCCGTATCCATACGGCGCGCCAGTTCGCGGCCTGGGAGGGCGGCGGTGAATACAATGTCACCCGCGGTCTCCGCCGCTGCTTCGGCCTGCGCGCCGCGACGGTGACGGCTTTTGCCGACAATCCGGTGGGTCGCCTCATCGAGGACTTCATTCTCCAGGGCGGGGTCGATACCCGCTTCATCCAGTGGAAAAAGTATGACGGAATCGGCCGCGACGTCCGCAACGGGCTCAACTTCACCGAGCGCGGCTTCGGCATCCGCGGGGCCGTCGGCTGTCCCGACCGCGCCAACACCGCCGCGAGCCAGATGAAGCCCGGCGACTTCGACTGGGACGAGATTTTCGGCAATCAGGGAGCCCGCTGGTTCCACACCGGCGGCATTTTCGCCGCTCTCAGCGAGTCGACTGCCGAGCTCACGATCGAGGCCTGCAAGGCGGCGCAAAAACACGGCACCATCGTCAGCTACGATCTCAACTACCGTCCCTCGCTCTGGAGTTCCATCGGCGGCCTCGCCAAGGCGCAGGAGGTCAACCGCGAGATCGCGAAGTATGTCGACGTCATGATCGGCAACGAAGAGGACTTCACCGCCTCGCTCGGATTCGAGGTCGAGGGCGTCGATGAAAACGTGCGCGGCATCGACGTGACGAATTTCAAAAAGATGATCGAGACGGCGATCAAGGAGTTCCCCAACTTCAAGGCGACCGCGACCACCCTGCGCGAGGTCCACACCGCGACGGTGAACGACTGGGGCGCGATCTGCTGGCACGACGGGCAGTTCCACGAGTCCAATGCCTACCCGCACCTCGAGATCCTCGACCGCGTCGGCGGCGGCGACAGCTTTGCCTCGGGCTTTGCCTACGGCTTCCTCCAGTTCAACGACCCGGAAAAAGCGGTCCAGTACGGTGCCGCTCACGGGGCTCTCGCGATGACCACCCCCGGCGACACGACCATGGCGACACTCTCCGAAGTGGAGAAAGTCGTCAGCGGCGGCGGCGCGCGGGTGGTGCGCTGATTTGGCTTAGTTCTGCCGCAGCTGGAAAAGCCGGCGCGGCGGAACCGCTTCACCGGGCGCGGGACCGCCGGTCTCCTCGCGCCTGACCTGAGGACCGAAGATCCCCTGGCCGATCTTTTTCAGACCTTCGATGGGGATATTCGTCATCTCGGAGATGACCTGGGCAGGAACCTTGCCGAGGTTTGAAATGTGCTTGGGCTTCCAGACCGGTTCCGTCACTGTCCCGGTGCAGGAGTAGGTGAGCAGCTCGCTCACGGGCGTGAAAAGGGTGCGGGAAAGCGGGTCGCGGGTGTTCACGACCGCCTCAAGATCAACCGACTTATCGACGAGCGAGACGGTGCCGGCGCCACGCACGCGAAAGGCCTGGGTGAGCGCCTCGATGTCATCGGTCGCGATAATCCCTTTGGAAATCGTGAAGCTGGCCGAGGCTTCCTTGGCAACGCTGTGCCCCCCGTTCTCGCCGCCGGGCCCGCTCTTCGCAATGAGTTTCGAGAGCGGCCCGAGCACGGGAATGGCAAAAAGATACCCCTCCGAGATGCGGGCCTCGCCGTGCCCGCTGATCGAGTCGATCTGCCCCGCGTTGCCGGTGAGGTGAAAAATCGAATCCACGCTGCCCTTGATCGCGTCGCGGTCACCGTAGTGTTTCGTGACCGCCTCGAGGGGAACGTTCGAAACCCTGACATTCGCCTCAAAAGGCTCCTCCTTCGAGCGCACGTTTTTGGCGTCATACTCCAGCTCGAAGCTGCCGCCGAAGACGCCCGCCTTCAGCGAAGTGAGGTGAACTCTACTGCCCTCGACGACCACTTCGCCGGACGGCCCGGTCAGCGTCAGAGTCTTCCCTAGAAAGACGTAACGGGCGTCGCCTCCGCCGGAGAAAGAAATCTTCAGCTCGTTGCGACGAGCCTCGTCCCCAACTTCCTCCTCACGTCGCGCGTCGAGCAAACCTGCGAGACGCACCGTGGGCGGACTGGCGTGCTGGTAGCGCTCCAGCGCGGTCGCAAGCCTGGGGCTGAAGGCACGGGCACCCTCGATCGGATCGACCGTGGATACGACGCCTTTCACCTCCCACTGCCTGGCCTTCACGTTGTTCTGAGCGAGCTCGGCGAGGATTTTACCCTCCTTGCGGACGAGGGCCACATTGCGGAACCACTGTGTCTCGCTGTCGCTCTCAAAATCCGTTGTCATCTCTTCAAAGTCCACCCCGTTCAGGCGGAACTGCCGGAGGTCAATCTCGCCACGATTCGTCCACGTCATCGGATTCCACCCCTCTCCCCGCCCTGCGGCGGTGATATGAATCGTCGAAACTTCGCCGAAGTTCCACGCGTCGATAAACTTGCGTCCTTTTTCATCCAGGAACGGCCTGAACACGAGAGGATCGAGTTTAATCTCGGTCTGATACTGGACGCTGGAGGCACCATTGCCGGGCTCGTGTTTGAGATTGAGAAACGCCACCCCAGTTTTGTGATCAAGTCGCAGATTGCGCAAGTAAAACCGCTCGCCCGACGCACTGAATCCGAAGTCGATCCCGGCGAAGACCGTCCCCCGGGTCACAAACCGCTCGGCCCTCACTTCGCCGATAATCTCGCCAGGAAAACCCTTCGCCACTTCGGCACGCCCCTTCCCCAGAAAAAGATGCCCCGAAGCTTTGATTGTCGGCGGCGTGAAAAAAACCACTTCTCCGAGCTTTTTGTCATTCCAGAAAAGCGCCCCGAGACTCGCTACATCAGCGCTCGAATCAACCGAAAACTTCAGCTTCTCCTCCTCCTGTGTCCATTCCCCGGTAAGATTCAGAACCCCCTTGCCGTCGCGGATCTGGAGACGCTCGATCGCCGCCCTTCCCGTTCGGCCGTCATAACTGATGGCGGCATTAAGAGACTCCACCCGGTAGGTCTGGCCCTGCTTGCTGAATGACGGGACATTCAGTTGCGCCCGGGCGGTCGTCGTGGCGAGGTCGTTCAAATCCCCCCGGAACTCAATCGCCACGCCGGGTCGTCCTCCGTGAAACTCGTAGGTCTCGAAGTCTTTCAGGAAGCGAAGGATCTGTCGGCGCTGACGGGCGAGCCGGGCCGATCTGGCCGCTTCATCCCCCTCATTCTCCTCGACTTCATCAAGCGGGGGTCTCACCAGAGAGCCTTTAATCGAGAGGTCCATCCCGCTAAAAGTAGCCTCCGCCTTCACGATCTCGATGACACTCTCAGTGATGACGACCCGACCCGAGAGCCCCGTGACCCGAAGGCGACGCCCATCGGGGCTGGTCGGATCGAGCGGCAGAGAGAGACTTGCCTCCTGCACGTCGAGGGTATTCACCGAGATTTGTTTCTCGTTGAAAATCCGGCTCAGATCGACGTCGAGGTAAACATCATCGATCACCGCGATCTCCTGCTCACGCGTCTCATCCTGGAAAAATCGCACGTCTTCTGCGACGAGCCCGCGGAAAGCCCCCAGCGTCAGTTTTCCGATATCGACGTGATAACCGCGCCTCGCGAACTCGCGCTCGATCGCATCGCGCCAGCTTTTGGTGAAACCCTCCTTCCTTGCATAAACCGCCCCCCAGACGATCGCGAAGGACGCCACGAGACAGGCAAAGAGGAATAAACGGCGAATATGACGCATCGGCAGGGGCGGGCAAGGCCCGGAAGTTTCTTCGAAAACGGACTATCCTGCCAGTAAATTCCGGTCGGAACGTGTCTCTTCCCGATATTAACGATTGGAGACTCGAAATCCTTGGCCTAATCTCCCCGTTTCCGGAACAAATGCGCATCATCGCCGGCACCGCGGGCAGTATCCCGCTCAAAGTCCCCCGCTCTCTCACTCGTCCGACCACGGACCGGGTCAGGGAGGCCGTTTTTTCCGTGCTCGGAGGAAAGACTGATGGTGCCCGCGTCCTTGATCTTTTTGCGGGATCCGGCTCGCTGGGGCTGGAGTCGCTCAGTCGCGGGGCGGCCGAGGCCACTTTGGTCGAATCGAACGGCGCCGCCTGTGCCGTCATCGGCGAGAATCTGCAAAAATCCCGCCTCGATGGCGCCCGTGTCCAGCGCCGCGACGTGCTTTCCTTCCTCCCGACGGCACCGGCGGGTCATTACGATATCATCTTCGCCGATCCGCCCTACGCGCGCGACGAGCCCACTCTGGCTCTCCTGAATGCGCTCGTCACTTCGCCCGCCCTAGCCGCAGCGCTCGCGCCCGACGGCATTTTTGTCCTCGAGAGCTTCGCCAGCGTTGCCCTGCCCGAAACCCCGCTCTGGGAAGTGGTGCGGGAAAAGACCTACGGCAGCACCCGCGTCAGCTACCTCACCCCGCTCACTATCGCGCCCGCCACCGCCTGATCCCGTCACCATGCCTCGTCCGGTCGTTTACCTCGTTTACAATCTCCTACTTCCCTTGATCCTTGTGATCGGGTTGCCTTCACTTCTCACGAAAGGCTTCCGCCGCGGAGGACTTGCGCGAAATTTCCGCCATCGCTTCGGGATTTTCCCGAATGATACGGTGGCCCGCTTCCGCGGGAAAAAGCCGGTCTGGATCCATGCCGTCAGTGTCGGGGAAATTTTCCTCGCCCTGAAAATTGTCGAGGCGATTCGTCAGGCCGAGCCGGAGCGTCACATCGTCCTCAGCACCACTACGACGACGGGCTATCGCGTCGCCGCGGAAAAGGAATCCGACACCCTCACCGTGATCCACAACCCGGTCGACCTGCCTTTCATCACAGCCCGGGTCATCCGGCTCATTGATCCCTCGCGCCTCGTCCTCGTTGAGGCCGAGATCTGGCCGAATCTGATCGCCCAACTGAAGCGGCGCGGCATCCCCGTGGTCCTCATCAATGCCCGCCTTTCGCCCCGGTCCGAACGTCGTTATCTCACGGTCAAAAGTCTCATTGCCCCGGTCTTTTCTCTCCTCGACGGCGTCACGGTGCCTTTTGAGACCGATCAGGCCCGCTGGGCCGGGCTCGGCGTTCCACGCGAGCGCCTTTTCGTGACCGGCAGTGTGAAGTTTGACAATGCCGGAGGCGGCACCGCAGCAGAGGCGCTGCAAAGGACCCTCTCGCAATGGCTTACCGACACTGGAATGCCCGGGGCCCGCCGCCTTCTCATCGCCGGGAGCACCCACGACGGAGAGGAAAAACTCATCGCCCTTGTCGCGGATCGACTCCGTGTCGAAATACCCGAGCTGGCCCTCGTCATTGTGCCGCGTCACGCCGAGCGCGGCGGCACCATCGCCGCCCAGTTGCGCGGACTCGGCTTTGACCCCGTCCTGCGGGTCGAACCCGACAAGGCTGAATCCGACAGCAAAGCAAGTCAGGCCGAGCCATCCCCATCCAGGCGGGGCCGGGTCTGGATCGCCAACACGACCGGGGAGCTGCGCTCCTGGTTCCACCTCGCCGAAATCGTCGTGATCGGGAAAAGCTTTTGCAGCGAAGGAGGACAAAATCCCGTCGAACCCATCCTTTGCGGTAAACCCGTCATCGCCGGTCCGCACATGGAAAACTTCAGCGACGTTGTCGGCGATCTCCTCGCCGCTGAGGGGATCTGTCAGGTGCCCGGCGAAGAGGCGCTCCCCACCGCCCTGCTGACCCTGCTACGCGAACCCGATCTCGGTCTCGCAATGGCCCGCAGCGGTGCCGCCGCGATGGCCCGTCACGAGGGCGCCGCGATACGCAATGCCACCTTCCTGCTCGCAGTAAAAGCCGTCGACTAGGCAAATCCGGCGCTGGACAGGAGCCGCCCTCTCCATCACCATTACGCCCCGAGATCCCACCCCTGCGCATGCCCGACATCACCACCCTCTTTCAAGATTACTGGCCCGCCCTCGTCGCCTATGTCGTTGGGGCGACCCCCTTCGGATTTCTCGCCGGAAAGATAAAGGGAATCGATATTCGCGAACACGGTAGCGGTAACATCGGGGCGACCAATGTGCTCCGGGTCCTCGGCAAGCCGGTCGGCATCACCGTGCTCGTCCTCGATGTGATGAAGGGCCTCGCCCCCGTCATCGTCGCGAAGCTGGTGAGCGATTCCTCTCTCGTTCATATTGCCACGGCGATGGCGGCAATTCTTGGCCACAACTACACTTTCTGGCTCGGGTTTAAGGGCGGCAAGGGCATTGCCACGACAGGCGGCGCGATCCTGCCGGTAATGCCCTGGGCGCTCATTGCCGCAGTGCTCGGCTGGATCATCGTGCTGAAAATTTCACGCTACGTCTCCCTCGCCTCCATCGCCGCAGCCCTCATTATTCCGATCACCCTCGTCACCGGAAGCCTCCTCACCGGAACGTGGGAATGGAACATTTTTGTCTTTGGGCTGTTTGTCAGTCTCCTTGCCATCTGGAAACACCGCAGCAATATCGGACGACTCATGCGCGGCGAGGAAAACCGCTTTGCGAAAAAGTCCACCACATCCGAAACCTCCTGATTTCGCTATGATTCAACAAGCCGCCGTACTTGGCTCCGGAAGCTGGGGGACCGCTCTCTCCATCGCGCTCGCAGACCGCGGTCGGGTAGTCCTGCTCTATGGGAACGATCCCGTCATTCGGGACGAGGTCAATACAGCGCACCGCAACTCAAAGTATCTCCCCGGGGTGCCCCTTCCCGAATCCATCCGTGCAACCGTCAACATCGAAGACTTGCGGGAGATCCCTGTCATCCTCCTCGTCGTCCCCTCGCAAGTCGCCCGCCTCGTCCTCGGTCAGCTCGCCGCCACCGGTATCCCGACCGCGACCGTTATCGTCACCTGCACCAAGGGTATCGACCCCGGAACCGGTAAGCTGATGCACGAGCTCATTCGCGAGTTTTTTCCTGAAAATCCCGTAGCGGTTTTATCCGGCCCCAGCCATGCTGAAGAAGTCGCCAACCGCATGGCCACCCTTGCCACGATTGGTTCAGAAGATCCCGCCGTCGCCGCGCAGGTGCAGGACATCTTCGCCCTCCCCTGGTTCCGCACTTACACGAGCAGCGATGTCGTCGGGATCGAACTCGGAGGAGTGGTGAAGAACGTCTTCGCCATCGCCGCCGGTGCCATTGACGGACTCGGGCTGGGCGACAATGCCAAGGCCGCCATGGTGACCCGTGCCCTCGCCGAAATGACCCGGCTCGGCGTCGCCCTCGGGGCAAAAGAAGAAACGTTTCGCGGGCTCAGCGGGCTTGGCGATCTCATCGTGACCTGCTACAGCGTCCACAGCCGGAATAATCGGGTGGGGCACATGCTCGGCTCGGGAAAAACGCTCGACGAGGCCATCGCGACGATGAACCAGGTCGCCGAAGGGGTCCCTAACGCCAAAAACGCTTACGACCTTGCGCGCAAACTTGGGGTGAGAACCCCTTTGATCGATCAGGCCTACGCCGTGCTCTACGAGAACAAACCCCCGTCCTCGGCCCTGCGGGAGTTGCTCGATCGCAATCCGCGCTCTGAGACAGACTGACCCCGCTGCCGTGGCCACGACGGCCGAAAGACACCTTGCCATTTCCCCCTTCCTTTTGCTCCATCCCTCGCTAAAACTTCCTCATGTCCGACTCCGCCTCCCCTGATCGCGATCCTTCCTTACTCCGCAGTGCCCGCTGGTTCGCGCCGGACGACCAGCGCAGCTTCGGGCATCGCTCGCGGCTGAAGCAGATGGGCTTCAACACCGAAGACTTCAAGGCCAAGCCGGTCATCGGCATCCTCAACACGTGGTCCGACATGAACAACTGCCACACCCACTTCCGCGACCGCGCCGAGGAGGTAAAACGCGGCGTCTGGCAGGCGGGCGGATTCCCCGCAGAGATCCCGGTGATGTCCATGTCGGAAAGTTTCATGAAACCCACGAGCATGTACTACCGCAACCTCCTCGCCCTCGAGGTCGAGGAGACGCTGCGCTGCTACCCGCTCGACGGGGTCGTCCTCATGGGCGGCTGCGACAAAACCGTGCCCGCGCTCATCATGGGCGCGACCTCGGCGAACCTTCCCTCCATTTTCCTCCCCGCCGGCCCCATGCTGAAGGGCTGCTGGCGCGGCGAGATCCTCGGATCGGGCACCGACATGTGGCGCTTCTGGGCCGAGCGCCAGGCCGGCAATCTCTGCGAAGACGGCTGGAACGAACTCGAGGACGGCATCGCGCGTTCCCCGGGGCACTGCATGACAATGGGCACCGCCTCGACCATGACCGCGATCGCCGAGGTCCTCGGACTCTGCCTCCCCGGCTCGACCTCGATCCCCGCGGTCCACTCGACCCACGCCCGCATGGCCTCCAGTTGCGGACGCCGCATCGTCGATCTGGCCTGGGACAAG
>DIVG01000035.1 GCA_002422425.1 Akkermansiaceae bacterium UBA6138
AGCCCGCTGACCTGTATTCTCGCACGGTAGAGCCCCGCCGCCTGACGATAGCCTCCGTCGGGTCTCAGGTAGCTGAGCTCGTGCCCTGCCCAGAGGAGCGTGCGGATTTTTTCGGTGAAACCAATGGCATCAAGTTCCTTGCGCTTTTCCGCGTTGTGCCAGTCGATTGCGAGGGCGTCGCGACGGCTCTTCGTTTCGAAGGGCTCGGTGTCGGGAAAGGCGAGATCGACGATCTCGGCCGCCGCCGTCAGGTATTTCTACACATGTGAGGGTGAAAGGGAGAGTTCACTGCCGAGCCGCTCGAAGCCGTGCCAGTCGGGGTCTTCCGTAAATGCCCCCGGCGCGCGGGTGTCGTAGTGGACCCCGAGGAGATCGTAGACGGTATGGGCATACTCGTCGCGACTGAGCCGGTAATGCGAGACCGGAGCCCTCGCCGCCATGCGCGCGGCTTCGCCTTCCCGAATGCGGTCGGAAAGCCATTCCATGACGGCGTCTGCTTCTTCAGAAGAAGGTTGCCTTTCCTCCTCGGGCGGCATTTCGCCGGCCCCCATTCTCGTGATCACTTCGAACCATAACTCCGCATCGTGACCGCCGGCGAAATTCCGCGAAAGGGTATCGATACGAAATTCTCCCTTTTGTTTTTCCGGCCCGTGGCAGCCCAGGCAATGCTCGCGAAAGAAGGGTTCGACCGTTTTGGCAAAGTCGGACGACTGCGCCCGTATCACAGAGGGCAGGCCGAGGAGAAAAAAGAAGACGGAAACCAATCGCAACATGGGGGAAGCCGTTAAACTGACGGAAAACCTCCATCCTGTCGCTACCGAATTTGCGCCGTCCGACCGGGCTCGTCAGCATCCAGTATCGCCCGTCTGCCTCGCTCACTTTTTCTCCACCGGCGGCACCACTTCGACAGTGACGGGGAATGAATAAGTCGCAAATTGCTGGCTGCGCTCTTTGGCCCTGGCCTCTATCGCTGACGCTGATTTGACCGCGGCCTCTTCGACTTGCGCAAGTTGTTGCAGTTTCGACTCCGATACCTGCACGTCCTCTTTTGCCGCATCGACGTCACTCTGGGCGACAGTAAGCATCTCTTTCATCGCGGTGCGGGCGTCGTCGTCGGCAGCTCCGGCTTCGTGTTGTTTTATCTCGGTGAGAGTCTTCTCAGCGGCAGTGAGGATGGCCTTTGCTTTTGTGACTTCGCTGGTGAGGGGCTCTTTGAGTCCTTTGAGCCGGTTCACTTCGTCCAGGGCCGCCTCGGCAGCGGCGGGATTCTGCCGATACTTCGCGTTACCGACGCCTTGCAGAATAAACTGATACCGCCCCGGCGTCAGGGCAAAATTCCCGCCGGGAGTGAACGCCATCTTGATGACGCCGGTTTTCTCTTGTTCGCCCAGCGTGGTTGTCGGTGCTCCCCGGTAGAGACCGGGAAAGCCATGCACGTTCACCGCGAGACTGCCGACGCGGGTGCCGGTCTCAGTGAGTTTGATCGGAAACTCGATGGTTTGCCCCATTTGAACGGACCAGACTTTATCTTCCGCGAGTTCGATCCGGGTCGGCTCGACTTCCTGATCGAGCACCGAGAGCACGGTCTCGAGGTCGAGCCGCGAGCGGACCTGGGCCTGATTGCCGAAGACTCGCTTTCCCCAGATGATGGAGGCGGGCCGGGCGTCGCGCCCGAGTTCGGTCTCGCCCGCTTTGGCCGTGCCGGCGATCGTGATCGGCCCCGTCCACGCCGCCGCATCAGGCGATGCCCAGAGAGTGAGGAATCCCTGGCTGCTCGATCCGCTGAGGACAAGCGGCTTAGCGGTAACTCCGGCGGGAAGCCCTTGCGCCGTCACGGTGATGTCGCCCTCGAAGCCGTCGCGGCGGAAGGCGATGACGCGATAGATGACCGAACCTCCGCGACGCAGCAGGGGCGCGGCAGGGAAGGCGTCGTTATTGATCGTCTTGGCGAACTCGGTCCCGGTGATGAGTTCAAAATCGTGCTGCGCCTCGCGCACCGCGAGCCGGTAGAGGTGCGCGGCGCTGCCTCCTCCGCTCTGATTCGCAAGAGTGATGCGGTAGTCGGCATCGGCGTCGGGCACGAGACTGAGCGCGGGATCGAGCGAGTCGGCGTTGAGGTCGTCGAGACTTTCCTGATTGAAAAACGAAGGCAGGTCGTCATTCGACGCGACCTTCGCGAAGATCTCCTTGCCGGCGGCGTCTTTCGTGATTTTCTCCACCGTCACGGCCGGGTCGGCGACGACGCCGAGGCGATGGCAAATGACATCGATCCAATAGGTCGTGCCCTTCTTCAGGCTGACGCGGAAGTGATCGACATCGCCGGGGACGTCGAAGCGTCCGGCGATCTCGGCGGGGACGGGCACAGTCTGGATCTCGCTTTTGGTGTCCTCTTCCACGACGGGCGCGGTGGCAAAGCCGATGCGGGCAGGGTTCGCTCCCTCGAGGGTGTGCTCGAAGGCGGGGATCATGCTCTGGCGCGGGATCGCCGGACTGAAGCTCGCCGCCACCGTCGCGGTGGCGGGGACTTCGAGACTCACTTCGAGCGTCTCGAGCGGCTTGCCTTTGACCGACCAGTTTTCGCCGAGTGATCCGTTGGGGAGGTTGCGTCCGAAAAAGGTGAAGGTCCGCTTTTGCCCCGGCTCTCCGGCGGGGGGAAAGACGAAATCGACGTGCGGGCCGCGTCCGAGGCGAAGGTGATAGAAAAACTCGCGTCCGCCGCCGTAGAGGGCGTCGCTCAGGGAGACAAAATAATCGCCGTCCGCCGGCGGAGTGAAGTCGATGAAAGGATCGCGACCGAAGTGGTGGCGGCTGTTCTCGAGTTCGCGTCCACCCGCGTCGTAGACGGCCATGAGGACGTCGCCCTTCGCATCGATGCGTTCGGCGAGCACTTCGAGGAGGAGACGCGCGCCCTTTTTCCCGCTGAAGCGATACCAGTCGAAGCGCCCCGCATCGAGCGTGCCGAGGACGCCGCTGCCGACTTCGAGCGGTAACGCCTTTTCCGCGGTGGAGTGGTCTCCCGTCTCCGTGATTTCGGCTGACCCTGACGGAAACACCACAAAGGGCCGCGCTGTCGAGAGTCCGAAGTAACCGAGTGACCGCACCTCGTAGACACCGGGCTCGACTTCGGAGGGAATGGTCACGGTGAAACGCCCCTCGGCCGGACGCGGGGTAGGGTAAAAGTCGTCGGCCGGCAGCATCACGGGTGCGGCGGTGATCTTGGGATGGGAAAAACGCAGGGTCTTTGCTCCCTCGAGTTCCTTGCCTGTCGTCGTCATTTCAAAAGTCGTTCCGACCCTCGCGACGGCGGGGGCGACGGTGAGGAGATCGGGATTCGGCATGAAGGCGAAACCCGGAAGCGGAGCGAGAGAAAGGCAGGCGGCGGCGAGGAAAGCTCTCATCGAATAGCGGGGTGTCAGGGAGTCGGGCAAACAGGGCGGAGTCGGTCACCTGTTGTTCTCGACTTAGCGATTGAACATGAATTCCTTCGTGTTGAGGATGACCCAGACGATGTCCTCAAAGGCTTCTTTCTCGGCCTGCTCTTTCGAGAGCTTCGCCGGGTCGGCGGCGGAAAGGTCGCGTTTTTTCTTCAGGTGGGCGAGGGCGATGGAGAGCTCGTTCGGGTCGGGCTGGCGCGAGAGGGCGCGAAGGTAGAGTTCGGCGAGGCGGTCTTCGTCGGTGCGGTCGGTCGCCTTGGCGAGGGTCGCGGCGCGACCGTTCGCGGCGGTGAGCTTGGCCTGGATCGTGTCCGAGTTGAGGAGGTGGAGGCTCTGCCCGAGATTGGCCTCGCCGGTGCGTTCGCATTCGCAGGCGGTGTCCATCGAGGGACGGCCGAACATCATGAGAAATTCGGACTCGAGCGTGCCGCGCTCGTTGGGCAGGGCGATCGCGCGGACGGCCTGGGGCTGGCGGGTGAAGGAATTTGCCGCGCCGGTGACATCGTTGACCGAGTCGAGGAGGACTTCGGCCTGGAGTCGCTTCGGGTAATAGCGGGCGTAGTTCTGCTCGTCCCCGGCGTTCTGCTCGTTCGGATCGCCGCTCATCTGATAGGTGCGGCTGTTCGTGATCGTGCGGATGAGTTGCTTGAGGTCGAAGCCGCTCGCGACGAAGGTATTCGCAAGTTCGTCGAAGAGCGCGGGGTGGGTCGCCGGATTGGTCGGGCGGATGTCATCTTCGGGCTCGACGAGGCCGCGGCTGAAGAAGTGTTTCCAGTAGCGGTTCACGAGCATCTTCGCGAAGTAGGGATTTTCTTTCGCGCGCATCCACTGGGCGAGGTGGGTGCGGGGATCCTGCGTCTCGGGGATCTCAAGCGGGGCGGCGGCGCCGAGGAGTTGCGGCTTCAGCTTTTCCTTCGTCCCGGGATGTTCCACGAGGGCGGCCTTCTCCGCGTGAAAGTAGATATCCTCTTCGGGCAGTTTGGGGATGCCCTTCTTTTCCAGGGTCGAGAAAAAGGCGGTGAAGGCGAAGTAGTCATTCTGGCTCCACTGCTCGTAGGGGTGGTGGTGGCACTGGGCGCACTGCATGCGGATGCCGAGGAAGACCTGGGCGATGTTCTCCATGCGCTCCTTGCCATCGACGACGACGCGATACCAGTTCACGGCGGGATTCTCGATGGACTTGCCGGTCGCGAGGATGAGATCCGAGACAAAGGCGTCGTAGGGTTTGTTCTCGTTCAGGCTGCTGCGGATCCAGGCGTGAAAGGCGTGGGAGTCCCGCGCGATCCACTCGACTCCGGTGTCGACCTTGTTCCGCAGGATGCCGGCCCATTTCCCCGCGAAATAGTCGGCGTAGTCGGTTGAATCGAGGAGCGCGTCGATTTTTTTGGCGCGTTTGTCAGGCTCGGTCGAGGCGAGAAAGGCATTCGTCTCGTCAAGGGTGGGGAGGCGGCCGGCGATGTCGAGGGTGACGCGGCGGAGGAAGATGTTGTCGGAGGTGCCGCCCGAGGGCGGGATGCCCATGAGGCCCAGTTGGGCGAAGACGTGTTTGTCGATGAAGTTCGCTGCCTCGGGGAGAGCGGTGAGCTGACCGCCTAGCGGGATCATTGCGGTGAAGGTGTCGATGTGCTCCTGGAATCGCACGAGCACGGCAGTGCTGCCGGAGCGTTCGGAAAAGGTGACGAGTCCGGTCTCGGCGGCGGTGGCTCTCTCGGGCTGATTTGCCTCGTACTGGGCGACACGGGTGATGTCGCGGACGCTTCCGTCGCTGAAGGTGGCGGTCACGACGAGCTGCTGGGTGCTCTTTGATGTCGTCACAATGTTTTTCGGGAAGACTTCGATGCGCTCGACGGTGGCCTCGTTTTCCTCGCGGAAGACGACTCCATCCTCGATCCAGCTCAGGATCTTGCGGTAGTCTTCGGATCCTTTTTTGAGCCGGGCGCCGCCTTCGTGCGGGAGCTCGCCGCTCGCTTTCATCAGGAGCATGCTATTTTCCGGTGCCGAGGGCGAGACGCGACGCCCGCGCGAGTAACGCACGATGTTGTCGTAATCGCTCGCCGGTTCATAGCCGAGGAGGGAGAGCTGGAATCCGTTTTGACCCGAGGCCTTGGCGTGACAGCCGCCCGCGTTGCAGTGGTTGCGGGTGAAGACGGGGACGACGTCGTTGGTGAAGCTGACGGGCTGCGGTTTGGCAAAGTCGAGGACCGAGACGGCAATCTTGAGCGGGGCTGCGCCCTCACCCGGCTGAGTCGCGACGAGAGTGGCTTCGCCTTCGCCGAGGGGAACGAGGTAGCCGGTCGAGTCGATCGCGGCGATGCCGACCGGCTCCAGCGTGAACTGCACTTCGCGGGTGCGGTCGCGGTCTTTGCCTTCCATTACGAGAACCTGGGTGCGGGCATCGGGCCCTTTCAGGACGATGGGTCCGGCCCCGGCTCCGGTGCGGAGGGTCAGCTCGGCGGCATGAGTCACGATCGATGCCCCAAGGAGCCCGGCGATGAGTGTGATCGCGGAAAGAAGGCGGGGGAAAGCACGCATGGGATCAAGCGGTGGCGGCGAGTTCCTCAATCGGCTTGCCCGAGGGCAGGATCTGCATGGGGAGCCCTTCGAGATTCTTGAGATACTCATTGTAGTCGATCCCGAGATGGCAATAGACGGTGGCCCAGAGATCGTTCGGCACCATGATGCGTTCGGTCGGGTTTTCCCCTTTCGCGTCGGTCGCGCCGATGATCTGACCCATGCGCGCCCCGCCGCCCGAGACAAGTACGGACATGGCCTTGGGCCAGTGATCGCGACCGGGCTGCATGACCTTCGAGGTGTTGCCGCGCTGTGTGTTGATCTTCGGGGTGTGGCCGAAGTCACTCGCGACGACGAGCATGACCTTCTGATCGAGGCCGCGGGCGTAGAGGTCCTCGATGAGAGCGGAGAGCGCCTGGTCGTACATCGGCATGCGCCACCTGCAGTCTGCGAAGATGTCGCAATTGACGGCGTGCGAGTCCCAGTTGAAGGCGCAGTTTGAGGGGACCGGTTTGCCGGGAGTGGGATTTTCCCAGACGACGGTGACAAAGCGACTTCCCGCCTCGACAAGGCGACGGGCCATGAGACCACGCTGGCCGTAGGCGTGGCGGCCGTAGCGGTCGCGCACCTTGTCGGTTTCTTTGCCGAGGTCAAAGGCGGAGCGGACCTGATCGCTCGTGAGCATCTCCATGGCCTGGACGTTAAAGGAGTCCATCGCGTCCATGATGCCGCTCTTGTCGACATCGCGGCGGAGACGATCCATCCCGTTGAGCATCGCGAGTCTGTCGTCGAGGCGCGTTTCCATCTCCTGCTTCACCCCGATGTTGTCGACTTTGAAAGCCGGATCGCTCGGATCACCGGCGACAACGAAGGGTGCCTGAGAGGCCCCGAGATAAGCGGGGCCGAGGGCGAAGGTATCAATGCCCTGGCGTCCGCGATCGACCGCGGCGACACAGGGCGGCATGCCATTGCCTCCGTTGCCGAGGACCTGCTTCACGATGCTGGAGACGGCGGGAGCGTCATTGACCGTGCCGGTCGGGGTCTTCGGCGCGCGACCCGTCATCATGCGTTTGTGGGCTCCGCCGTGGTCGGCGAACTCGTGCTGGATGGAGCGGATGATGGTGAATTTATCCGCGATCTTCGCGTGCATGGGGAGTAGTTCGCAGACCTCGATGCCGGATACATTGGTGCGGATCGGATTGAAGACACCGCGATACTCAATCGGCGCGCCGGGCTTCATGTCGTAGGTCTCCATGTGCGGCATGCCGCCGGGGAGCCAGACGAAGATGACGGCCTTGTCGCTCGTTACGTGACCGTTCCCCCCGCTCGCGGCGATGGCCTCGTAGCGGAGGAGATCACTGAGGCCGAGACCGGCCGCGCCGAGTCCGCCGATTTGAAGGAAGCTCCGCCGGGAAAGCGGTCCGGGGCAGAATTGCTTTGCGTATTGGGTGCTCATCGCAACGAAAGACTACCAGAGATCCATTCTTTTACCTTCACGGGAACGCGTGAGGAGTATCGCTCTTATGAGCTTGCCAGCGGGGAGCGAATTCGCCACAAGTGGCTCCCCATGATAAATTTTACCCGCTCCTCACTGATCTTTTTCACGCTCGGTCTCACCCTTTCCCCCGTGTTCGGTCAGAACGCCACCGGGATCGTCTATCATGATCTTAACGGGAACGGAACTCGCGACGAAGGGGAGCCGGGTCTGCCGGGGGTTTCCGTTTCGAATCAGCGCGAGATCGTGCAGACGGATGAGGCGGGTCGCTGGACTCTGCCGGTCGATGATGACACGATCTTCTTTGTCATCAAACCCCGCGACTGGATGACGCCGGTGAACAAGGATCAACTGCCGCAGTTTTACTACATCCACAAGCCGAACGGCTCGCCCGCCGACTATCGCTACGCCGGAGTCGCCCCGACCGGACGGCTCCCCGCCTCGATCGACTTTGCCCTGAGCCCCTCGAAGGAGAACGATCAGTTCAAGGCGATCTTTTTCGGCGATCCGCAGCCCTCCACGATCGAGCAGGTTAACTACATCGCTCACGATGTCATCGCCGAACTTGTCGGAACAGACGCGGCCTTCGGTGTGACCCTCGGCGACATCATGTTCGACAAGCTCGAGCTCTTTGAACCCTCGAACGCGAATGTCGCCCTCATCGGGATCCCCTGGTACAACGTGATCGGGAATCACGACCTCAATTTCGAATCGACCAACGACGCCGATTCGGACGAGACTTTTCACCGGCACTTCGGGCCGAACTACTACAGCTTTGATCACGGCCCCGTCCACTTCATCGTCCTCGACGATGTCGAGTGGGGGCGCCGCAATGCCGAGGGGAAACTCACCTACGCGGGCGGGCTCGACGAGCGGCAGCTCACCTTTGTGAAAAACGACCTCGCTCTCGTGCCGCAGGAAAAGCTCGTCGTCCTGATGATGCACATCCCCCTGACAACCGTCGAGAACCGCACCGAACTCTACCGGCTCATTGAAAAGCGCCCCTACACCCTGTCCATCTCGGGTCATACGCACTGGCAGGCACACCAGTTCATCGGTGAAGAAGACGGATGGCAGGGGGAAAAGCCTCATCATCACATCGTCAACGTGACCGTCTGCGGGACTTGGTGGAAGGGCGAAAAAGACGAGCTCGGGATTCCCCATGCGACGATGCGTGACGGCGCGCCGAACGGCTACTCCATCATGAGCTTTGACGGCACGAAGCACACGCTCGATTTCAAAGCGGCGCGGCAGCCGGCCGACTACCAGTTCCACATCCACGCCCCCGACGAAATCAGGGCGGCCGACGCGGCGAACTCGCCCGTTTACGTGAATGTTTTCAATGGTTCAAAGGACTCCACCGTGCGGATGCGATTGGGGAAGTCGGGTGAATGGATTCCTCTCGAAAAAGTCCTCGAAGAAGATCCCTACTATGTCGAAACCCGCAATCGGGAGATCGCCGCCAGGCCCGAAGCAACGAACCATCTCAATGGTCCGATCAAGTCGGATCACCTCTGGAAAGGATTTCTCCCCGCCGGCCCCGGAGCAGTCACGCATCTCATCGAAGTCGAAGCGACCGATGCCTATGGACGCTTGTGGAAGGGTGAGCGGGTCATTCGGGTGCGGGAGTAGCGTTGGTAGTTTCCGCCCCCGGGGAGGCGCGATGGCAGTGCGGAGAACGCGTCAAACGGGCAATTCTCCTGCGACTATCGCTGCCGTTTCAGCACATCGAAAAGGAGGGCGGCGGTGGCGCTGTCGAGAGACGGTTCGTGAGGAGAGTCTATCGTATCGCTCCCGGCAAAAAGATGTGGGGTGAGGGCGTAGACGGGCAGGCAGGCGATCCCTCCGTCGCTGGAAACGGCACCGACGACGAGGGGGTCGTCCCTGCTTTCGTCCCCGCTCTCAAGCAGGGCGAGCGGCTGAAGATCGCCCATTTTCCGCCTGTCAAAAGTCCATCCGCAAAAGGGCTGCTGCCATCCGGCGGCGGTGCGGGCGGGGCGGGCGATGCTCAGCGGAGCGAGAGCGCTGTCGACAAGGGTAAGGCGGGCGCTGTGAAAGTGCTCGTCCGAGAGGGGGAGTTGACTCTTTGCGTCATCGCGACGCAAGGCGGCGCGGAAGGGCGCGAGCGAGGTCGCGGCGGGCAGGGTGTTGCCCATGATCCAGAGGACACGTCCGCCCTGCGCGAGGTAGTCGGCGAGCTTCACATCAAAGGCGGCGGCATCGAGGGTGTGGTAAGGATGAAAGGAGTTGGCGGCGATGATGACTTGAGCCACCTGCGAGGGCGGGGGAAAACCTTCGTCGAGGAGACGGCGCGAATCGAGAGTGGCATAGGAGTGGCCGCCGTCCTGCAAGGTTCTCGTGATCGCGACGGAGAGAACCCGGCTCGCGAATCCGAACATGGCTCCGTTCATCGCCCACGACGGCTCGAGGACGATCCCGTAGTCGGCCGTTTGTGCCGGATCGGGTTCCCGGAGGACGGGGGCAAAAAGCGCCTCGTCGCCGAGTCGTCTTTCCCCGATGTGTCGGGCGACGCCGGACTCGTAGGTGGCGGTGATCTCCTGGGTGATGGCGAGCTTTTCTCCCGACGCGGCGAGGCGAGTCGCCACTTCGAAATCGCGGAGCGTCCGCACGACCGCCCAGGCGCCGAGTTCGCCGATGTTTTTCCCTAACAGATCGCGCGAGGCATCGTCCCGGCGGGTGATCCAGCCGACGGCTCCCTCAAGGATACCGACACCGCGGGCGCTGCAGTAGGCGGCACCCTCCTGCCCATAGAGCATGACGTCGACGAGAGCGCCCGCGACGTCACGTCCGTCGTCGGGAAGTCGCTGGGTTTTGATCGCGGCGGCGAAGGCGTCGGCTCCGCCCGGCAGGTTTCGCACCGGCCCGGAGAGATCGAGGAGGGGCTTCAGAGTGGCGAAGGCCTGGCCGTCGGGGAGTTTCAGATTCCAGTCGGCCCATCCGTAAGTGGCGGTGTGGACGATCGGGTCGTGATTGCAGGCTGCCATGTCGGCGATGACGTGGGAGAGTGTGGCGATCCAGTGCGCGATGCGGGCGGGGTTGTCGTCGCGGATCGCCTCCACCAGCATGATGAACGCCATCGCCATGCCGCGCTCGGAGTGAAGGTCGTAGCGGACTTTCATTCCCGCCGCAGAGAGGGCGGCGACGCCGCCTTCACCGATTTCTTCGGCGAGAAAGGGGGCGAAGCTGTCGGGGTAGTGGCTCGCGTGTTTTACGACCTCGTCGATGACCTCAGCGGTGAGTCGATCGCGCAGGCCAGACGGGAGCCGCTCGATCACGGCGCGCATGATGTCGTCGTGGCCGGAGCCCCAGGCACGCAGCTCGGGAGGAGCAGCGGCGGCAACGAAGGCAAGCGCTACCGCAAGGAAAAGACGGGGTGTTTTCATGGTTTTGCTTCCTCGGGGGGAAGGCGACAGGACTGCCAGGCGAGAAATTTCCACTCACCGTCCTCGTTTCTCCAGACGGCGAGGTAGCTGAGGGTGCTGTCCATCTGTCCTTTTGCGGTCTCCGCCCGAACGCGGGCGCGTCCGTTCATGAGGGCGATACCGGGGGCGGGAAAGGTGAAGGAGCGCTCGACGTGGTCGTAGTTAAGATACCTCGTTTTTCCTGAGACAAGAACATCGAGGAAAGTGGCCTTCGTGTCGACGAGTCCGTTGGAGTGGGTGTAACGGAGATCCTCGGAAAAAGCGGCGGCCAGAGTTGATTCGTCCGGATTCCTCATCGCGGTGATGCGGGCGTCATCAGCCGCAGTTAGCGCGGCCGTGAGGGTCTCGTCGGCACGAAGAATCGAGGCGCCGAGGGTGGTGAGAAAAAAGAGCGTGAAACAAAGGGATTTCATGAGAGGGATAAATTACAATGAGAGTGTGCGCAGATCACGGGTTTTCTGCAAGGCCGGAACCTCGCCTGAAGGGAGAGTCCTCCCGCCGTTTGCGAGTCTTCAGTGATTTTACGACTCTCAACCGGCCGCGACGACATCGACCATGTTCGCCCGTGCCACGCGCATGACATTTCCACCGAGGATTTTGCGGATGTCTTCATCCGAATAGCCTCGCTGCACGAGCCCGACGGTATAGAGCGGCCAGTTCGTCCAGGCGAGACTGAGATCGGCCTCTTCGGTGGGGATGAAGTCGTCCTTCGGCCAGAGCGAGCGGAAGGCCTCGCGCTGGCGACGTAGTCCGCCGACGGCGGCTTTTTTGTTTTCCGCGGCGCTGTAGCTCGAGGTGTGGGCGATGTCGGTCCCGATCGCGACATGATCGACCCCGAACTTTTTCGCGACGTAGTCGATGTGATCGAGCAGGGCATTGAGGTCGCCCTTTCCCCGTAAAAATCTCGAGATGCAACAAATTCCGACGAGCCCGTCGGTATCGGCGATGGCCTTGATGACCTCGTCGGGCTTGCTGCGAATGTGGGCGTAGAGAGAACCGGCGACGGTGTGGCTCGCGACCATGGGTTTGCTCGAGAGCTGCGCCGACTCCAGGCTCGTCTGCCAGCCGGAATGCGCGCAATCGACGACGACGCCGACGCGATTCATCTCGGCAACGACCGCTTTTCCAAAATCGCTCAAGCCCGCATTCGACGTCTCGCCGCAGCCGTCGCCTATCATGTTCCGGCGCTGGTAGGTGAGGTGCATCATGCGAATGCCGAGCTGATAAAAGATCCTCAGGTAGCGCAGCTCGTCGGGGATCGTGTTCCAGTCCTGCGTCAACGGGACGCCGTTACCGGTCATGTAGAGGCAGTGTTTTCCGGCCGCCTTGACCGCCTCGATGTCCTCGGGAACGACCGCCTTGGAAACATGCTCGCGCAGCATGTCGGTGGTGTGAGTGAAGCGGGCGAGTCGCTTGATGAGGCGCATGGGGTCCTGGCACTCCTGCCCCGCGTTTTGAAAAATGCAGGTCACCCCAGAGGCGCGCCAGGCCTCAAGATACTCGCGTTGTTCCTCGGCACTGGTGATGCAGCGGGTCATGCTCATGTCCTCGCGCAGATCCTCGAGCTCCGCGTCGGAGGCACCGGCGAGGACGGCGGCTTTAAGTGCTTCTCCATCGACCGCACATCGGGGGGAAAAACCGTAAGCGTCAAAGACGAGCGAGTCGGCGTGCAGAGCGAGTCCATGCTCGAGGTCCCTGGTCGAGGGCTTCAACACGGACATGGCGGCGTCGCGTGCCTTTTGGATGGAGGGCAGGAGGTTCGTGGTGAGATCGGCGACCGGATCGCCCGTATTGTCCGCGGCAGCGTTGGCAAAGGGAGTAGTGGCGGCAGCGGCGGCGAGGGGGGCGGCTCCTTTGAGAAAATTTCGACGTTCCATGGATCAGGGAATACCACGTCTGCACCGGTCGCGGCAATGACTGGTCGGCCCCGCATCGCGCCACTCAGCCGCAAATCATCAGTCTGATCAATGTTTCATGAGTAATTTATCAATTCGTCATTTTCCCTGTCGCTGCGGTAGTATGGCCGCGAACTGAACCCTGCTTGTGATGGAAATACTCATTCTCCTGCTGCTTATAGTCCTGCTGATCCTGGTGAGCGCCCTATTCTCGCGCCTTGGCGAGACCGACCGCAGAGTCGATTCGCTGAAAAGCGATCTCCGCGAACTGCTGCACCAGGCGCGGACGACCCCGCTCTTTCGGTCGGCTCTCGCTGAGGCAAAAACGTCTCTTCCGGAAACGAAGCCCGAACCCGAAGAAAGTTCGGTAGCGCTTGAGACCCCCGAGGCTGAGGTCGAAGAGACTCCACTCTACAAAGGCTCGCCGCCGCCACTGCCCCGCGTCGCGGCAGAGTTCGCTCCCGCCTCGTCGTCAGCCGCGATCCCCGTCGCCGCCACGAACGAACCAGGCCGCGTCGAAGTAACGGTCCGCGAAATCCTCGGCAAAATCTGGAACTGGATTGTCGTCGGTGAGGAACACCGCCCCAAAGGCGTCACGATGGAATTTGCCGTCGCGACGACCTGGCTGATCCGTCTCGGGGTGCTCATCCTCGTCATCGGGATTGGATTTTTCCTGAAATACTCCATCGCCAAAGGCTTTATCGGACCGGTTAGCCGCGTTCTCCTCGCCACCGCGACGGGCGGCGCCCTCATCGCCTGGGGCCTGCGGCTTTTCAAAGGACGCTACGCGCTCCTCGGCCAGGGGCTCGCCGGAGCGGGATTTGCGACACTCTACTTCAGCTTCTTCACCGCCCATCAGCCCGACTACGCCATCATCGGGACAATCCCCGCCTTTGCCCTGATGGTCCTCGTGACGGCGGTCGCCGGGGTCGTCGCGGTGCGATTTAATTCGCTTCTCGTTGCCATCCTCGGACTCCTCGGCGGCTACGGGACCCCGCTGATGATCCCGACGGGCAATGCGAGCGTCGTCGCGCTCTTCAGCTATGTGCTCCTGTTAGGGCTCGGCGTGTTTTTCATCGCCTCGCGGAAAAACTGGAGACTGCTCCATTACCTCAGTTTCCTCGCGACGAGCCTGCTTGTCCTCATGGCGACGGACAAGGGGTTCCGGCCGGATCGCTTCTGGGAGTTCATGCCTTTTATCCTCGCGTTCTTTGCTCTCTTTTCCTCGGTCACCTTTGTCTATCAGCTCGTCCATCGACGCACCTCAACTCTGCTCGAACTGCTTTTTCTTTTCCTTAATGCGGGCGTCTTCGTCGCCTTCGCGGTCAGCTATATCGAGGCCCGGTTTGATCGGGAGGCCATCGCCGTGCTCACCCTCGGGCTGGCCGCCTTCTACATCGTCCACATCGCCGTCTTCCTGAAGCGCGGGATCCGCGACCGGGGACTGCTCCTCAGCTTCATGGGACTGGCGGCCTTCTTTGTTGCGATCACGCTGCCGCTTGTCCTCTCGAAAGGCTGGATCACGGTGAGCTGGGCGCTCCAGGCCTTCGTCATGCTCTGGATCGCCTCGAAGATGCGCAGCGAGTTCCTGCGTCAGCTTGCCTATCTGCTCTACCTCGTCGTCCTCGGGCGGCTCGCGCTCTTTGACTTCCACGGGCAATTCGAGGACCTCGCGCCCGACCTGATGACCGGCAAAGAATACTTCGCCCACTTCGTTGAGCGCCTTTTCATCTTCGGAATCCCGATCGGCTCTTTCTTTGCGGCGGGACGTCTCTTTCGTCACGAAGGGAAAATCGACGCGGCCTGGGCTGTCGGAGAGGAAAACGACATCCATCCTTTGCCTGGTCAGTCCGGCGTCGGTCGCGTCTGCTTCTGGATCGTGGTGGCGCTCACTTTCATCTACTGCAATCTCGAGGTGTGGAACACGGCGGACCGGCTCTTCGATCCGCTCATGCGACCCGGCATCACCCTCGTCTGGGTGGGACTGGGCGCGCTGCTCCTCCACGAGATGATCGTGAGAAAATCGGGCCTCGCGAAAGCGCTCTTCTGGATCCTCGGACTAGCCCTCGTCATCAAGGTCTTCATCTTCGATTACCTCTGCTGGAATCCGGGCTTTGATCTCGCCTTCCGGAGACAGGCCCTTGCGGGCGGCTTCCTTATGCGCGTGCTCGACTACGGAGCTCTCATCCTTTACCTGCTCTTCGCCGCCCGCACCCTGATGCGGCAGGACGACCACGGAGACGCCGCACGCATTTTCAGCTACGCCGGACTCGCCTCCATCTTCCTCTACTCGAGCCTCGAGATCTGGACCGGCCTGAGCCGCTTCCTTCCCGAATTCCGCATGGGCGGCATCTCGATTTTCTGGTCGCTCTTCGCCATTGCCCTGCTCCTCGCCGGGATTCTCAAAGGCCGCGCCGCGCTGCGCGGGATCGGGCTAGTCCTCCTCGGCGGCACGATCCTGAAGGTCTTCTTCGTTGATCTCGCGGGGCTCGATCAGCTTTACCGCATCATCGCCTTCATCGTCCTCGGCATCGTCGTGCTGGTGGGGTCGTTCCTTTACTTCAAGTTCAGCAGCCGTTTTGAGACGGCCACCGCAGAGGATTCCGAACCGACCGAGTCATGAAAGCCGCCGCCTTTTCCTTCGCCACCATTGTCCTCGGCGCTACCTCTACAATCGCATAAGGCCCTGTCGTGTTCGACGCCGCACCCTATCAATACCAGCGTGAAATCACAGGAACACCGGTTGGTGACCGGCTCCTCAGGCTAACCCTTGAGCCGGAGAAGCAATCCCCACCCCCGTCACTCCTCCAGCCGAGCGAGGAGATCCTCGGTCGAGACGGCGTCGCCTTTTTTCACGAGGATCTCGGTGACGGTGCCGTCGGCGTTTGCGGAGATGGTCGTGAGCATCTTCATCGCCTCGAGGGTAATGATGGGATCTCCCGCCTTCACCTTCGTGCCGACGCCGATATTGATCTCGGTGACCATGCCGGGCATCGGCGCGACGACCTGGAGGGGATCTTTGACATCGCCCTTCGGTTTCGCGGTCGAGTTTTTAGGCGCAAGGGATTTGTCGAGGATCTGCGATTCTCGGGGCATGCCGTTGAGCTCGTAGAAGACGTTACGGCGGCCTTCGTCATCCGCCTCACCGATGCCGATGAGCTTGATGAAGAGCAGCTTGCCGTGATCAATCTGCACCTCGATTTCTTCGCCGAGCGAGAGACCGTAGAAGAACGCCGTCGTCGGCAGCCCGGACACCTGATCGTAGGTATTCACGAACTGGTCGAAGTCCGTAAAGACCTGCGGGTACATGAGGTGGCTGTAGAGATCGTCCTCGCTGCAGGGGCGACCGAGTTTTTTCGTGAGCTCTTCGCGGGTCGCGTCGAGATCGACGGGAGCAGCGAGTTCGCCGGGGCGTTTGGTCGTGGGAACACGGTCTCCGAGGACGACCTTTTGCACGTCCGCCGGCCAGCCGCCGTCGGGCTGTCCGAGACCGCCCTGAAGCATGTCGATGACAGACTCGGGGAAATCGTGGGATCCGGGGGCGAGGTTCGGGACATCGTGCGGGCGAATCCCGCGGGTGATGAGATACATGCACATGTCCCCGACGACCTTTGAACTCGGGGTCACCTTGATGATGTCGCCGAAGAGCTGATTCACTTCAGCGTAGGTGCGCGCGATCTCGGGCCAGCGGTGGCCGAGGCCCATGGCGTTGGCCTGCTCCTTGAGATTGGTGAACTGCCCACCTGGCATCTCGTGGAAGTAAACCTCGGCCGATCCCGCCCGGGGTGCGGTGTTAAAGGGCGCGTAAAAAGCGAGGACTTCCTCCCAGTAATCCGACATCTCATTAAGTGTATCGAGATCGATTCCGGGGTCACGCTCATGACCGCGGAGCGCGGCACAGACGGAGTTGAGGTTCGGCTGGCTCGTCGAGCCCGACATCGAAGCGATCGCGAGATCAGCGATATCGACTCCTGCCTCGGCGGCGGAGAGGACCGAAGCGGCATTGATCCCGGAGCTGTCGTGGGTGTGGAAATGGATCGGGATACCGATCTCTTCGCGCAGGGCGGTGACGAGCTTTTTCACCGCGAAAGGACGGCAGAGCCCCGCCATGTCCTTGATCGCGAGGATGTGGGCACCCATTTTTTCGAGCTCCTTCGCCTTAGCGACATAGTATTTCAGCGAATACTTGTCTCGCTTGGGATCGTCGATGTCGCCGGTGTAACAGATCGCCGCTTCGCAGAGGGCGTAGGGCTGGTCACGGACTGCCGCCATCGCTACAGTCATGTTGGGCAGGTAGTTGAGCGAGTCGAAGATACGGAAGATGTCCATCCCCGAGTCGGCGGCGTGTTTCACGAATCCGGCCACGACATTGTCGGGGTAGTTCGAGTAGCCAACCGCATTGGAGCCGCGGAAGAGCATCTGGAAACAGATGTTCGGTACCTTCTCGCGCAGGTCACGAAGTCTGTCCCACGGGCATTCCTTGAGGAACCGCATCGCGGTGTCAAAAGTAGCGCCGCCCCACATCTCGAGGCTGAAAAGGTTGGGAGTACGCTGGGCCACGACACTCGCGACATTGAGCATGTCGACGGAACGCATCCGTGTCGCGATGAGCGACTGGTGGGCGTCGCGCATTGTCGTGTCGGTGATGAGAAGCGGCTTCTGCTCGCGGATCCAGGCGGCGAATTTTTCAGGACCCAGCTCAAGGAGGCGGGTGCGCGAACCGGCGGGAATGTCGCCGCGGACGTCGAACTCGGGGACGCGGGCGGGGAGCAGCACCTCGGCGGGACGATAGCCTTTGGCGGTGGCATTGCCGTTTACGGTGACATCGCTGAGGTAGGAGAGCAACTTCGTGGCCCGGTCGCGTTTGGCCTCGAACTTGAAAAGATCGGGGTTCGTGTCGATGAGCCGCGTCGTTGCATTGCCCGAGCGGAAAGTCTCATCGAGGACGACATTTTCGAGGAAGGGGATGTTCGTCTTGACCCCGCGGATCCGGAACTCGCGGAGGGCGCGGTTCATGCGCTGCAGGGCGATGTCGAAGCGGGGCCCGTAGGCCGTCAGCTTCACGAGCATGGAGTCGTAGTAGGGCGTGATGACCGATCCGGCATCGCCGGCCCCGGCGTCGAGACGGATTCCGAATCCGGCGGCCGAGCGGTAGTTGATGATCTTGCCGTAGTCGGGCGAGAACCCGTTCGCGGGATCTTCGGTCGTGATGCGCGCCTGCACCGCGTAGCCGTTGCGGGCGATCTCGGCCTGCTGCGGGATGTCGATCTCGTGGCCGAAAAGTTCGTAGCCCTGAGCGACGAGGATCTGGGAGCGGACGAGGTCGATCCCCGTGATGACTTCAGTCACGGTGTGCTCGACCTGGATGCGCGGGTTCATCTCGATGAAGAACCACTCCTTCGTGTCGATGTCGTAAAGGAACTCGACCGTGCCGGCGTTATTATAGCCGATCGATTCCGAGATTTTCACGGCCGCATCACAGAGCTCGTGCCGCACTGTCTCGTCGAGACCGAAGGAGGGCGCGATCTCGATGACCTTCTGATGGCGGCGCTGCACGGAGCAGTCGCGTTCGTGGAGGTGGACGAGATTGCCGTGTTTGTCACCGAGGATCTGGACCTCGATGTGCTTGGCCCGCCCGACAAAGCGCTCGAGGAAAACTGCGGGATTGCCGAAGGCATTTTCCGCCTCGGTCTGGGCCTGATCGAGGAGCCCGTCGAGTTCGGACTCTTTCTGCACGACTCGCATGCCGCGGCCTCCGCCGCCGAAGGCCGCCTTGATGATGAGCGGGAAACCGATTTCACGGGCGATCTTGAGCGCCTCGGCCCGGTCCGAGACCGGCTCTTCCGTTCCCGGAAGGGTGGGCACGTTCGCCTTTTTCGCGAGGGCGCGGGCCGAGACCTTGTCCCCCATCGCGTCGAGCATCTCGGGATCGGGTCCGATGAATTTGAGACCGGCGTCACGGCAGGCGCGGGCAAAGTCGGCATTTTCGGAGAGGAACCCGTAGCCGGGGTGAATGAGTGTGACGCCCTTTTCCTTGGCAAGACGGATGATCCCCTCGATGTCGAGGTAGGCGCCGACGGGGCCTTTTTCCTTGCGGAGACGATAGGCTTCGTCCGCCTTGAAGCGGTGGCGGGAAAAACGGTCCTCCTCGGCATAGATCGCGACGGTGCGCAGGCCCAGTTCGGTGGCGGCGCGGAAGATCCGGATGGCGATTTCGCCCCGGTTCACGGCCATCAACTTTTCAACGCGGGCGGGTTCCTGATTCTCGGTTTCAGACATGGGCCGAGACTATAAGCCCAGCCCTCGCGACGGAAAGACAGATTTTTAAGAATTCACGGAGAGGCGCCCCGTGGAGGAAAGTCACCCGCTTCAGGAAAAATCTCTGGAAAACACTAGTGCGGCCCGGTGTCCCCAGAAACCGATGGAGTTGGACATGGTATGGGATGAGCGCAGTTCGGCGGCGACTGAAATCGGCGGAGGCAGCTGCAGGGCGGGATCGAGATCAAAGCAGTTGACGCTTGGCGGAGCGATTCCGCGACGAAGAGCTTCGATACAAAGCACCGCCTCAAGAGCCGGGGTCGTTCCGAGGCAATGCCCCGTGACGGGCTTGGTCGAGCCGTAGACGAGATTCCGGGTCTCTTCCCGGGCGAGCCGGACAAAAGCCATCGCTTCATCGGCGTCGTTCAGTTTGGTTCCCGTCCCATGGGCGTTGAGATAGCCGACGTCGGACAAGGCAAGCCCCGCCAATGCAAGGGCCTCTTTCATCGTTTCGACAACTCCATCCCCGGTCCGGTCCATGCCGGAACGTCCTGAAGCTTCCAACCGGGCACTCCAGCCGGAGAGACGGGCCAGGACTTTAGCCCCCCTCGCCGAAGCGGACCGTGCCGATTCGAGGACCAGAAAAGCGCTGCCTTCCCCTAGCACGAAGCCATTTCGCGAGCGGTCGAAAGGACGGCACGCCTCCTCCGCCTTTTCGTGGCTGCCGAGGACGCCGGCCGAATCGAACTGCGAGAGAATCAGCGGGATGAGAGGGGCTTCAGCCCCGCCCGCGAGCATGGCCTCGGCTTTTCCAAGGAGAATTTGCTCGGCGGCAAAAACGATCGCAAACGCGGCAGAAGCGCAGGTGGCCGAAACGGTGACCCCGGGGCCGTTTAAGCCGAATTGTTTGGCAAGGGCGCCACCGAGGGCGGCGAAGGTTGAATCCGCCGTCTGAGTCGGGGGCAGTTTCCGTCCGCCGAGCCGGGAATGAGACTCGAGCAGTTTTCCGAGGGGCCCGCGGGAAGTTCCGAGGATGACACCGGTCCGCCGCTCCGGAGAAGGATTTTCAAGTTCCGCCTGGGCCCAGGCCTCCCTTGCGGCGAGCCAACCCAGCTGAATGGTCCGATCCATCTTTCTCACGGCCTGCAACTCTGGGCGGAAGGGCTCAAGGGAGGGGGCGCGGCAGACCGGGAGGCGATGGCCGGGCGCGACTGTAGGAAAATCATCCCATGTGGCAGGGCTCCTGCCCGCCGCCGCGGCATCCCAGAGCGCGGGCACCCCGTTACCGGCCGCGCTAAAAGCACCGAGACCGGTGACGACGACCGGATTGTCGGAGAGAAGGCGGGAGAGGATGGGGGAAATCATGGAAAGGGTCGCCCGAAATCAAGAGGAATCACGAAAGAGGGACCGGATAATAAAGGGGGAGCATTGTTCAGGGCGAGCTTCAAAATCCCGCTTCATTGCCTCGACAAGTCTGTGTCCGGTTTTTTCCAAGTCGTCAGGGGCGAGGCCGCTCACTTCGTCAAGAGGACTCCCCAGACGGATGCAATAACGCCATCGCCCTTCGGTCGTGATGCTGCAAGGGATCAGTTCCGCCCCGTGTCCCGCTGCGAGGCGAATGGCCCCGGTCGCCATTTGAAAACTCCAGCCCGGCGAAAAAGGCACCCGGATCAGCTTTCCTCTGGAGGCATCGATCGCGATAAGGAGAAAATTCCCGGCGCGAAGAAATGCCGTGACGTCTTTCAAACGGGACGGAAAGAGAGCAACAGGGAGCTCCGGGCGCAGCCATTGCGCGTCCTGACGGCGTTTCAAACGTGAACGCTCCGCAAGGCCGGACGCCAGCATCGCGGCAGGCAGTCCGAAGGACCGGAGCCAGAGGTGGAGAAGCTGATACGGGCCATAATGCGAAAACGCGAGGACCACGGGCCGGTTGTTTTGCAGGGCGATTTCCAGCCGGTCAAGCCCCTCAATCCGGCACCGCTCACGCCACTCAGGCCGGCCAAGCCGGTCGGGGAAGTGAAGAAGCACCCGGTTTAAATACCCGTCAGTCCGCAAACGAATCCGCGTCACAAGCGGTTCGGGCGTTCGGAAAAATGGCGGGAGCGGCCCTGCCGGGAACGGCCTCGTGAAGAGAGTATCGACCAGAGCGCGCAGGTAAAAGACGGGGAACAGGGCCGAATACAGACACCCCACCGGCAAGAGCCGTTCAAGACGCCGAACTAAGAGGAAGAAAGGGAATCCCCTCGCCTCCCGACCGATTTCCTTGAGATGGTGGAGAAATCGATGCACTGGAGAGGCGAGTTACGGAGGTGTGAATCCGACCCGCGATCGCAGGTATCCGTCTTCAGTAGACGAACACCTCGTCGTCGCGGAAAAAGCGCTTCACTTCAATCACGCCGTTCTCGGGAGAGTCCGAGGCATGGCAGATGTTGATCATCATGTCCTCGCCGAAGTCGCCGCGAATCGTGCCGGGCTCGGCTTCTTTGGAGTTGGTCGGCCCCAGCATGCCGCGCACCTTCGCGATGACGTCGTCGCCTTCGAGAACGAGGGCGACGACAGGTGCTGACTGCATGAACTCGACGATGTTGGGAAAAAAGGGCTTGTCAGCGACGTGACTGTAATGATCGGCGAGAATCTCATCGGAAAGCCGGATCATCTTCACCCCGCGAATCGCAAATCCGGCCGCCTCGAAGCGGGCGATGACCTCACCGCAATGGGCTTTTTTAACGCAGTCGGGCTTGAGCAGGATAAGAGAGCGTTCGGTCGTCATGAAGGGGGCTGTTGGAAGGATTTCGTTAAAGTGGCTATCTGTAGGCACATTGAAGGCGAAGGAAAGGAAAAAATCGCTCAGATTCCGTGTTTGTAAGTCTCGCAGCGATTCATCCAGCCGGCGGACCAGCGGGATTCCCCGCGCTCGGCGGGGGCATTTTTGATTCGACGCTGGAGGACGCGTTTGGCGGCTTCGCTGAACTCGTTGGCCGTATCCTGCCCGGCGGTGCCCGGTCTCATTTCGAGCAGGACATCGCGCAAGCCCCAGCCCTGACCCTTGTATTTTTCCTCTTCCTTGACGCCCTCGCCCTTGAAGTTCACGTAGTCGATGAGCGCGTAGAGACCGTTGCGGGATCCCGCCATTTGGTAGAAATTTTCGCGCAGGCGCGCCTTGTCGGCTTCGCCGCCGGTCGCGCCCTGCATTTGGGGGAGCGCCTCCTCGAGTCGCTGGACGATAAAGCCGGTCTGGACCGCGACGGTGCCCGCGAGAAACTGGCGCATCTCTTTCATCTGCGGTGAATTCCGCGCGGCGAGGAACTCGTTGCGCGATTTCCACGGACTGCCTGCGGCCGCAGCGATCCAGCCCGGGACAGGCGTCCCCCGTTGCTGCATGTAAGCAAGGAGGAGCGGGAAGCTTTCCTGAAACGGTCCCGGGCGGCCATCCACATACCAGATGAAATGGCCGATCCCGAGAGAAGGAAAATCCTCACCGGCATTCCAGGTGGTGAGGCCCTCGACGGTGCCGGCACATTCATTTTGCCAGATCTTTCTTCCGATTGCAGCCGCATCGGCATCACTCAGGCGTATCCCCGACCCGGCAGGCGCAGGGGGCGGCGACGAATCAAGCGTCTTACAACCGAGGAGACCCACGACGAGAAATGCCACAAAAAGAAGGCGGGAAGAGGACATTTCTTAATTTCGTTAATTTTTATAATAAATCAACAAACCCTTGGGAGGATCACCCCTTTGTTTTCCCCGACACAGGCGTCCCGACACGGCATCAGGTCCCGGTTGAACGGCATCGCCCGAACCAAGACGCACAGGCACCGGAATGCCTTTGGCAGGCTGCCTTAACGGCTCATGTAGGGGAGAGCACCGGCGGTCTCCTCGACTTGGCTGATGCCGTCGAGGAGTTCACCGATGGGATCCCACTGGCCCGAGAGGAAGGCATCGCGCGCCGTGCTCGGGATCGTCACGGGGATGGACTGCCCGCCGAAGGTGACCTGCTGCGCGACGACATCGATCACGATTTCCGTCCCGGGATCGGCATTGACAACCGCGGCAAGTTTTTCGATGTCCGCCGCCGTCGCGATGACGCAGGGCATGCCAAGGGTGGCGCAGTTGCCGAAGAAGATCTCCGCAAAGCTCTGCGCGATCACCGCGCGGAAGCCGCCCTTGCTGATCGCCTGCGGGGCGTGCTCGCGCGAGCTACCGCAGCCGAAGTTGATTCCCGAAATGAGGATGCTCGCCCCGGCGAAGCGCTCTTCGTTGAGCGGATGCGGCTTCAGGGTGCCGTCCTCTTCATGGCGGACGTCGTAAAAAAGATACTCACCGAGACCGTCGAAGGTCACGCACTTCATGAAGCGGGCGGGGATGATGCGGTCGGTATCGATGTCGGAACCGGGCACGTAAACGCCTTTGCCGGAGACAGAAGTGATTTTTTCGAGAGCCATGATAGGAAAGATTTAAGTCCAAACCAATCGGCTCTCGCCTCCGCAAACTCAAGCGGAAATCGGCACACCCGAGCGGGCGGCCGAAAATGCGGGTTGCCATCTCCTGGAAAATTGATCAGGCTGGCGGCTTGATTCTTTTTCCCCCGATGATGAAATTCTCTCTCCTCCTTACGGCTGCTTTCGGCCTCCTTGCCACTCCCTTCTTCGCCGCCGACGAGGATTACGTCCCCGGTCCCGACGCGATGGTCAAGGAAGGCGTCCCGCAGGGCAAAGTGACCCAGCATCAGTGGAAGAGCACCCTATTCCCCGGCACCGAGCGCGACTACTGGGTCTATGTCCCCGACCAATATGACGGATCGAAGCCCGCCTGCGTCCTCGTCTGCTTCGACGGCGGCGGATTTGTCAAAGCCGACGGGGCCTTCCGCGCCCCGACCGTGCTCGACAATCTCATCCACGCCGGAGACATCCCCGTGACCGTCGGTATCTTCATTAATCCCGGAGTGATCCCCGCCGCGAAAGAGGGTCAGGAAGCCCGCAAGAATCGCAGCTTCGAATACGACACCCTCAGCGACCAGAACGCCCGCTTTCTCATTGAGGAGATTCTCCCCGAAGTCGGTAAAACCGTGAAGCTCTCGGCCAATCCCGACTGCCGCGTCACCTGCGGCAACAGCTCGGGAGGCATCGCCGCCTTCACCGTCGCGTGGGAGCGCCCCGACGCCTTTCGCAAAGTCATCAGCCACATCGGCAGCTTCACCAACATCCGCGGTGGCCACGTCTACCCCGCCCTCATTCGCAAGACCGAACCGAAACCGCTCCGCGTCTTCCTGCAGGAAGGCGAGAACGACCTTGATAACCTCCATGGCAACTGGCCCCTCGCCAATCTCCAGATGGAGGCCGCCCTGAAGTTCGCCAAATATGATCACCAGCTCATCATGGGCACCGGCAAACACAGCGGCCGCCACGGCGGCGCGATCTTCCCCGAGACCCTGCGCTGGATCTGGAGAGACTGGAAGACGCTCCAGCCCTGACCGTTGACCCTTCTGACCGAAGACCTGCAGGATGGTTTCGACATGGACGGCCTCCGCGTCGTCAATCCCTTCGCCTCCCGATTCGATTTTTCCATCCTCGGCCGCCCCCACTCAACCTTCTTTTACTCATGCACTCGACCCCCTTAAGTCTCGGCCTCGCGGCCTCCCTTGCCTTCGCTGTGCCGCTCGCGGCGCAGGACATGTCGCTCTCGCAAATCCTCGTCGAAGACGCCGGCTGGGAACTCGTCGTCGAGGGCTACGAGTTCACCGACGGTCTCACGACCGACGCTGAGGGGAATCTCTATTTCTCCGACGTGAAGGGCGGAAACGCCGTCTTCAAAGTCGATCTTGAGGGAAAGGTCAGTGAATTCATTCCCAACACCCCGGGCATCAGCGGACTCAAATGGGGAGCCGACGGACGTCTCTACGCTTGTGTTTCCAAAGAGCAGCGGGTCGTCGTCTTCGACAAAGACAAGGCCGTGACCGAACTCGCGAAGGAAGTCCGTCCGAACGACCTCGTCGTCACCCACGACGGCAACCTTTACTTCACCATGACCCCGACCGCGGAGATCCGGCGCATCGATCCGGCCGGGAAAATGACCGTCGTCAGTGCCGGCGTCGTCGGCAAGCCGAACGGCATCGCCCTCTCCCGCGACCAGGGCACCCTCGCGGTCTCAGATCACGGAGGCAAGTTCGTCTGGGCCTTCCGCATCGAGGCCGACGGCACCCTCGCCCATCCCGGCAACTACATGACCCTCGTCACCCCCGCCGAGACGCCCGAGGTCGGCAAAGGCGACGGCATGACCACCGACGTGCACGGCCGCTACTACGTGACCAGTGCCGAAGGGCTCCAGATCTTTGATCCGACGGGGCGGCTCTGCGGCGTCCTGCCGGCACCCGATTCGAAGTTGCCCGTCGTCAGCACCTGCTTTGCCGGCCCTGGACATGCCTGGCTCCATGTGGGGAACGGTGGCACCATCTGGAGGAGAAAGACCCGGACCAGCGGCGCCCTCGCTTTTAATGGACCGCAGCCGAACGAGGTCTTGCAGAAGTAGCTTAAGGCTCAGGTGGAGGCTTCAGCCGCTCGGGGATGGGTCATGGATCCGCCCGCGGCTTTCCTCACCGGGGTGGTGCACCGACTCTTCCGTAAACGATGCTCCTCGCGACTTTCTTCCCGGCGCACGGCAACCGACATGGCAGCGCCGCCGGAGCGAAGATCGATTTTTAAGAGACCGTTGCTATCTCCTTTCCAGCGTCACGACACACTCAAGGTGGCGGGTCTGGGGGAAGAGATCGAAGGGCTGGATTTTCGTGATCTCGTAGTGATCCTTGAGGATCTCAAGGTCCCGAATCTGGGTGGCAGGGTTGCAGCTCACATAGACGACGCGACGAGGGCCGAAGGCGATGAGCTGGTCGAGAAATTCTCGGCTGCTCCCCTTGCGCGGCGGATCGATCACCACCGCCGTCTTCCCCGGAGGGAAGCTGACCTCGGCAAAGATGTTTGTTGCATCGCCGTGGAGGAAGCGGCAGTTGGTGATCCCGTTCCGAGCGGCGTTGCGCTTCGCCCAGTCGATCGACGATTCGCTGATCTCGATCCCGGCGGCCTCCTGAAAGCCGCTCGCCGCTGTCAGGCAAAAGAGCCCCGATCCGCAGTAGGCATCAACAAGGTGGGTGACCCCGCCGCTCCCCAGTGCCTCGCTTTTTACGTGGGCGGCAAAGTCCGGGAGAATGTGGGGATTGTTCTGAAAAAACTCGCCGGCATGAAAAGAGAAAATCAAATCCCCGACCTCCTGCTCGCACATCTCGGTGGGATCGGTGCAGACGTAGCCGTCGAGCGAATCGCGCAGTAGCAGGGTCGCTCCCTTTTTGTAATTTCGGGCATTTCGCACCACTTCGCGACGGACCTCGGTAAGTTTTTCATTGATCGTCTCCGAAGCGATGGGGCAGCCGGGGACGTCGAGAACCTGCTGCATACGACCTTCGAGGAGGAAGCCGATCGCTCCCATCCGCCCGTTTTTCGGCTTTTGAAAATGTGGTGTGATCTTCGAACGGTAGCCGTAAGTGAGCGGGGAGGGATGCACCGGTGAAACGGGGAAGTCAATCCCCGCCATGCGTTGAAGCAGCTCGGAAACCTGACCGCGCTTCCACTCAAGCTGGGCGGGGTAGGAGAAATTTTGATATTGGCATCCGCCGCATTGGCCGAAGAGCGGGCAAAGCGGCTCGACCCGCTCGGGGCTGGGACGGATTACCGAGACGAGATCGGCCTCGGAAAAACTCGCGCTGTTGCGAAAAATACGGGCGAGAACACGCTCACCGGGAAGGGAATGCGAAACAAAAATGACCCAGTCATCGATTCGACCGACCCCTTTGCCGAGGTTGGTTAAGGACTCGATCTCGATCTCCAGTTCCTGGTGATACGCGAACGGGTTGGGGTTGAATCGGGGCGGTGTTCGTGACATGGCATTGAAGATGCTAAACCAAGATTAAGCGTATCGCGGAAGCATGCTTTCGAAAACTCGATTTTCGCCTTACAATGAGTTGTTATGTCGTTTCCTCCAAGCACTTGCCGTTCCGATCCGAACGAAATTTCTCTGATTTTAAGTGCCTCTCACGGGGACCCTTTCAGCTTTCTGGGTCTGCATCGCAACCCTGTTGGCGAGGGCATGGTCCTGCGGGTGTTCCGCCCCTACACCGCGTTTGTTCAGGTCACACCTGACGGCGGCGAGACGGTGGAAATGACTTGTCTGAAGCGGGAGGGCTTCTATGAATACCTCTTTTCGGATCGCCCGGACCGCTTCAGCTATACCCTTTCTTTCAAGTTCGGCGACGTGGAGACCGCCCCCCTTCGTGACCCCTATTCCTTCGGTCCAGTCCTCGGCGAGCAGGATGTTTATTACCTTGGTGAAGGCACACACCGGCGCCTGTGGAAAACAATGGGCGCTCACGTCCGCCCGCTGGACGGCATCGACGGCGTCTCGTTCGCGGTGTGGGCACCGAATGCCTACCGCGTCAGCGTCGTGGGGGATTTCAACGGCTGGGACGGCCGGGTTCATCCCATGCGCAATCATAACGGGGTCTGGGAAATCTTTATCCCGCATCTCGTCCCGGGCGATCATTACAAATTTGAGATCGTCGGCGCGGGGGGCAATCTCTTTGTGAAGAGTGATCCTTTTGCCTTCTTTTCCCAGCACGGCCCCGAGACCGCGAGCATCATCTACGATCTCAACCGCTACGAGTGGAAAGACAGCGACTGGATGGCGAAGCGGGCCAAAGCCGATCCGTATCACGGCCCCATGTCGATTTATGAGGTCCATCTCGGTTCGTGGAAGCGTCGCTTCGACGACGGGAACCGGTTTCTGAGCTACCTCGAACTTGCCGACGAGCTTATCAATTATGTCATCGATATGGGCTACACCCACATCGAGCTTATGCCGGTCGCGGAGTTCCCCTTTGACGGGTCGTGGGGCTACCAGGGATGCGGTTACTTTGCTCCAACGAGCCGCTTCGGCACGCCCGACGAGTTCCGTCAGTTCGTGGATCGCTGTCATCAGCACGGCATCGGGGTCATCGTCGACTGGGTTCCGGCGCATTTCCCCAAAGACGCCCACGGCCTCGCCCGCTTCGACGGCACCGCCCTCTACGAGCACGCCGACCCCCGTCAGGGCGAGCATGCCGACTGGGGCACCCTGATCTTCAACTTCGGTCGCAACGAGGTTCGCAATTTTCTCATCAGCAATGCGATGTTTTGGCTGCAGGAGTTCCACATTGACGGACTCCGCGTCGATGCGGTCGCCTCAATGCTCTATCTCGACTACTCCCGCGAAGATGGTCAGTGGATACCGAACCAGTATGGCGGACGCGAGAACATCGAAGCCATCGAGTTCGTAAAGCAGCTCAATCAAATCTGCTATGAGGAAAATCCGGGCATCATGACTCTCGCGGAGGAGTCGACCGCCTTTCCCGGCGTCTCCCGTCCCGTCGATGCCGGGGGGCTCGGCTTCGGCTTCAAGTGGAACATGGGCTGGATGAATGACTCGCTCAGCTACATGAGCCACGAGCCGGTCCACCGTAAATACCACCACGGCAAAGCGACTTTCTCCATGATTTATGCCTATCACGAGAACTACATCCTCGTTCTCAGCCACGACGAAGTCGTGCACGGCAAAGGTTCTCTCATTCAGAAAATGCCCGGAGACCGCTGGCAACAGATGGCTAATGCCCGCTTCTTTCTCGCCTGGATGTTTGCCCATCCCGGAAAGAAACTGCTCTTTCAGGGTATCGACATCGGCCAATCCGAAGAATGGAACTACTCCCAGAGCCTCCCCTGGCATCTCCTCAGTTACCCTGAGCACGCCGGCTTTCAACGCCTTGTTCGGGATCTCAACCGCCTCTACGTCTCCGAGACCGCCCTGCATGAGCTCGATCACGAACCGGGCGGTTTTGAATGGATTGATCACAATGACGCCAAGCACAGTCTCTTCTCTTTTACCCGCCGCAGCAGTGACGGCGAGAGTATTGTAGTGATTGTGAACGCCACCCCTGTGCCGCGCACTGGTTACCGCCTCGGCGTGCCCGACCCCGGATTTTACGAAGAAATCTTCAACAGCGACTCAAGTTTCTACGGAGGATCGAACATCGGTGCCGCCGGCGGCATTCCGGCACAAGATCAAGCAGCCCACGGACGCCCCGTCTCCATCCAGATCGAGCTGCCCCCCCTTGCCACGGTCTTTTTAAAAAGGCGCACGGTCTAAACCCGCTCCGCCCGGACCATGATTAAGCGGGAGGAACCGCCCCTCCCGCTCTCCGGATTTCGCTTCTAATAACCGCGGGTTCGGTAAGGATAACGGTTGCCGTGATATCCGCTTCGGTAAGGGGGGTTCCGATAGTAGCCGGGCGGGGGCCCATAGTATTGCCCCTGATGATTATGATAATAGTGATTGCGGGCCGCGCGATTTTTCGAAATTTCCGATCCGGCGATCGCCCCGATCGCCCCGCCAACGAGCGCACCGGTTTCGTCACCAATAAGAGCGCCTGTCCCGGCACCGAGAGCGCCCCCAATGAGTGCTCCCCGCTCCCCCGGAGTGCAGGATGTGAGAGAAGCGACAGTGAGTAAGCCCAGTGCGATGAGACCTAAGGTCGAGGATACTTTCATAAGAGAGAATCGTGGTTTCTGGTTAGTGGAAGAGATTCCTTCCTGCCTAAAAGACGAACCGCCGACCCGCATTATGAATAATTTCTTCGGAAATCCTTCTCCTCGGCCGGGTCAATAGCGGCGGTTGCGGGCGGCGCGGTTTTTCGAGATTTCTGATCCCGCGATCGCCCCGACGGCGCCACCGACGAGAGCGCCGGTTCCGTCCCCGATAAGAGCGCCCGTTCCGGCACCGATGGCACCGCCAACGAGAGCGCCGCGCTCACCGGGCGTGCAGGAGGTCATCGTTGAGGTAGCAAGGAAAGTAAGACCGAGGAGAGCGAGTTTTAATGAACTTTTCATGGAGTGTTCGCGTAGTGGTGTGGTTTTAGTTTCCGTCAATTGATCCGAAAAAGACGAACAGGATCTGACGACTGACCTCATTTTAGAGAAAAATCCTGAAACGAAAAGGCAAAAATGGCGCAACACACGCTCGCGAAATTACCCCCGGCTCCCCGCTGTGTCCGTCTCTCGCTCGCGGAAGGAAATGCGGGGCTCCCGCGCGAGGCTCTTGCCATCCCCGGGGAATCCGCGTAAACTCTCCCCATCGAGGGGCATTAGCTCAGTTGGTAGAGCGTCTCGTTCGCAATGAGAAGGTCAG